>DASPST010000113.1:0-337192 GCA_035623795.1 Terriglobales bacterium | reverse complement strand
TGAGAAAGTGACCAGAATCCAGCAATGCCAAGGCTCGCTTCCGCCGATCTTCGAGCAGATCGGCGCTCCCCTTAAGTCTGGGCATAGGTGTTCTGCTCCGGAACACCTACATTATTGCATTATTTATGCAGAGATCAATAGAACATCTGGAAATCCGGAAAATAGCTCGGCCCTGTGCCGATCTGGGTGCGTGCAGCATGCACTCCCTCAGCAGCCGGCAGCAATGGACCGAGCCGAGAGCAACATTAGCGTTCTAGTAGGGTCGAAGTCGTTGCTCTGATGCAATGAAGCGGATGGATGTTCCTTGACTCCGAGCCTCAGTCCAGCGGCGAGTTTGTTATCCCTCCGGCCCAGAAGAACGCTTGACGAACCGCTTCACCACGTCCAAAAACTTTCGGGTTGGGCACGAGCTTCTTGTCCTGCTGCATGAGCGGTTTGGGAGGCGGTCGAGCCAACGACGGCCCCACGAAAAACAGACGTTTCTCGCGCCAAACAGGCTGGGACGGAAGCGTAGGAAGAACCTATTGACAACATCATACCTTGTTATACATAGTATGTTGGTGAAACAGGATCGGTCACGCGAGCAGGAGAGCGGAGACAAGTGGGAAGTCCAACTGCGAAAGGGATGCCTTGAGCTGGCCATCTTAGCGGCGTTGTGGGACGAAAGGCGTTACGGGCTAGAAATTTTGCGGCGGCTCGAAAGCGATTCCGATTTGATCGTTTCGGAAGGAACGGTCTACCCGCTGTTGAGCCGACTGAAGGCACTGGGGCTGCTACGAAGCGAGTGGGTGGAATCCGACGCCGGACATCCGCGTAAATACTATGCGCTCACTCCGGCGGGGAAGCAGCGAGCAGCGGCGATGGCAGCAATCTGGGCACAGTTCTCGTCAAGCATGAGCACGTTGCTGGGGCCGCTCACGAAAGGAAGCCGAAGTCATGTGTGACGAAGCGCAGCAGCGGATTGAAGCTTATCTGAGCAGACTGCAAAAGCGATTACGCGGCCTGAACCGCGAGGACGTCCACGAGATCCTGGAAGAGCTGCGCAGCCATATCCTAGACAAGGCGGCGGCGGGCGGAGAGGTGACTGCCGCCGGAGTCGATGGCGCCCTGGCGGCAATGGGTAGTCCGGAAGGGCTGGCCAGCGAATACGTAGCCGATAACCTGCTGACGCGTGCTGCGGTCAGTCGATCGCCTCTGCGAGTTCTCGACAGTTTGTTTCGTTGGGCAAGCTTGAGCGTTGCCGGATTCTTTGTGCTTGTGGGCTCAATCCTGGGATACGTGCTGGGCGCGATTTTCATCCTTTGGGCGGCGTTGAAACCATTGCATCCGCGGACCGCTGGATTGTGGGTTTCGCGGGACAGCACCGGCGAACTGACGCTTTCCCTCCGGCTCGGGTTCGGGAGTGTGCCAGCCGTCGGCAGAGACGTGCTCGGGTGGTGGGTTGTGCCCATTGGGCTGCTGGTGGGCTGGGGGCTTGTGCTGCTGACTACGCGTTTTGCACTCTGGTGCGCCCGTGAATACCGCCGAATGCACCTACCACGGCGAGTCGAAGCGCATTGAGGATGAATTGAGAAACAATCAGGAGAAATTCATGAATACGTCCGAAAAGACGACAACCGCCGTGCAGGAAGTCAGGGGTTCATCGTCGAGCCCCGGCGACTGGCGAAATGGCAAGGGGCTGGCCATCGGCGAACTGGTTGTGGTGGCGCTAATCTTCGTGGCCGATGAACGTCATCTCATTCCTTTCAGCAAGACACCGTTTCTGTTCGTGTTTGGTTGGAGCTCGCTCTGGGTCCGCAGGATTGGGTGGCGCGGTGTCGGGCTGAAGCTTTATCGGAACTGGAAGAGATCGATCGCGTTGGGGATTGCGGCAGGAGCATTTCTCGAAGCGCTCGAGCTCTTTGTGACTCAACCCCTGCTGGTGAAGTGGCTCAACAAGCAGCCGGACCTCGAGGTTTTTCGTGCGCTGCATGGAAATCTTGAATGGACTCTGATTGCGCTGGCTGGGGCTTGGACGCTGGCGGCTTTCGGCGAGGAAATGGTGTACCGCGGCTACCTGATGAACCGGATTGCCGACCTGCTGAATCGTACACGAACAGCGTGGGTCGTCAGCCTGTTTGCCGTCCCCATCGGATTTGGGCTCGCGCACGCGTACCAGGGAATTACCGGTGTAATCGATGAGGGCTTCATGGGCTTCTTACTGGGATTGATTTATCTCCGAACCGGACGGAACCTCGCTGTACCGATCATCGCGCACGGTATCGCTGACTCCCTCGACTTTGTCTTGATCTTTCTCGGGAAGTATCCGGGCATGTAGTGCAAGACTCTCTCTTCTTAGCGCGCAAGGGAAAATCCGGAATTGGCCAACACAGATGCCAAAGTTGATGGAATTGGAAGGACATGGCGCTAGCACGCCACCCGCCGGGTGCGTTCGGCTCAGCGAGGCTGCCACCTGATCGTCGGCCTTTCTCCGCCGCCTCCGCGTAAGTGGGCCAGCCGACAGACGCAGGCACCGGTTCTTGGCCTTTGGTCCAGGTCGAAGCGTAAGTTCCTCTGGCGAACTCCCCCTTCCATCCACTTCCTCGGTCTTCTTCTTTGAATATAGCCTGGTGGATCTGTGAAAAGCGCGAGACCTTCGTGCTCGACCACCTCCAACACTGGGAGGATCGATGAACGACGATGGATCGCAGGGGACAACAGCGCCGGGGCTGAACCCACTCTGTCCACTGCCCCCATACCACCCGACGTGTTGTCCCGGGATGCCTCAAGTTGATGTCTTGCTAAAGGCTCAGACTTGAGGCCGGTCGTCGCCCCTCCACTAACGGCTGAATCGCTTCTCAACAGCACTTCCGTTCCCTGTCGGAGAATCGAAAGGTTACATGTGGTGCGGCGGCCTCTGCATCGATGCATTCACCTTGGGGGGATGTACCAGCTTCGTTCCGGACGTATTCGCCGTTGTCACATTTCCGGTGAAGGTGGGCTGGAACCGCGCGTGCGTTGCCGCTTCAAAGCCCGAAGCCAGGGTGATCAGCGTCGGCTCGCTGAAAGCGGTTCCGATGAAACTGATGCCCACCGGCATGCCGAGCACGTCTCCAGACGGCACATTAATGATCGGGTATCCCGGAGGCCCAGCCAACCCTGAGCTAGCGAAGATGAAGTGATCGGACAGGATCAAATCGGTGGTCCAGCCGGGGCTATCGGTCGGCGCGACGATCGCATCCAGGTTGAACCGGCTGAGAGCCGAATCCAGGCTGGCGCCCGCCAAGTGATCGATGATCAGCCCGTCGTTATACGACATGCAGGTGGCGGTGCTGGAGAGGACACTCGAGGTGAAGCGCGGATCACAGAAATTTGGGTCCGGATTCATGGTCTCGGATTCGGTAAAAATTTCCTGTCCGAAGTACGGCATCTCTGTGGCCGCATTGGCGTTGTTAAAATCAATGGCTGTCTGTAGGGTTCCACCTGCCACCGGCACGCCCACGCGAGTACCGAAATATTTGGCCACATCGAACTTGAAATCATAGAGCAGCACCATGAACTCACCATCGGCCGGCGAGAAGCTGAAATTGTTCGCCGGATCATCCAGATCAACGATGGTGGCCCCGGCATTGCTGATTGCCTCGAGGGCGGCATCGAATGCCGCTATCACCTGAGGCGGTGCGCTATCAATGCCCTGCCGCGTTACGCCCAGCCGTGCGCCGTTGAGACCAGCCGGATTCAGGAATGCCGTGTAGTCGGCTGGAATGGGCGGCCGACTCTTGCCCGGAAGTGGCACCGCCGGCGAACAAACGGGATTACAAGCCTGCCAACCCAGGGGCACACCGCTGGTTGCGGGATCGCGGGGATCGGGAGTACGGCTGACGATGAAACTGAGAGCCGTGGCTGCGTCGGCCACGGTGCGTGCATGCGGCCCGACGGTATCTTGCGTGTGGGAGATTGGGACTACGCCGCCTCGGCTGACCAGTCCCACCGTGGGTTTAAGCCCTACAACTCCGTTGACATTTGCCGGACAAACAATGCTGCCATCGGTTTCACTGCCCAGCGAGACCGCGGTGAAGTTTGCTGACGTAGCCGCTGCCGATCCCGAACTGGACCCACAGGCATTGCGATCGAGAGAGTAGGGGTTGTGAACTAGGCCACCACGTCCTGACCAGCCGCTGGTGGAAAACGTGGAACGCCAGTTTGCCCACTCGGAGAGATTGGTCTTGCCAAGGATCACGGCACCGGCTCTTCGAAGGTTCGCTGCCACCGTTGAATCTTGCAGCGCGGGCGTCCCGAAGAGCGCGAATGAGCCCGCAGTGGTCTGCATCTTGTCGCCGGTATCAATATTGTCTTTCAGCAGTACCGGTATGCCGAGAAGGGGGCCGGTGGCGCCGTGCCTGCGCATGGCGTCGGCTTTGCGCGCCAGAAACAGTGCATCTGGGTTGAGCTGAATGACAGAATTCACTCCCGGGCCTTTCTGATCCAGCAGGAAAATGCGCGTGATGTAGAACTGCGTCAGCTCCACGGAAGTGAGTTTGCCAGAGGCCATGTCCTCCTGCAGTTGAGCAATGGTCGCCTCATTGAATTTGCTTGGACCGGAATGGTCTTTTTGCGCGGCTGCGAACGTGCATGTCAGCAGAATTGGAACGAAGAGAATACGCATCGGCTGGGGGATCATCGAAAACCTCCTGAGAGACTTCGGACACGTGATCCGGGCGGAATCCCAAGCCTGGCTTGAGGGCCGCCAATGTTTGCGAATGCTAACTGGGTCGGCATTTTGCGCTGACCAGTGCTCCTTGTCAACCGCGGCATGAAGGGCATACTTGCCAACCGCAAGGTCGGTCCTTCCGCGGCCGGCGTTGACGAAAACACGCCTCGATTAACTCCGAAGGGGTGCGGAGATGGGGATGCGTCGCTAATTATCGGGTTTCACCTAGCCCCGCAGTTGCTTTCTTCTGGAATTGGCAATCCTCGGCTGTGCCACCGCCGTGGACTGCGAGACAGCAACGCCAACTATGATTCAACGCAGCAGCTCGTCAACGACGGCTTCGACGTGAATTACAGTGGTGTCAAGAAACTCGATGCCCGTGACGTCGAGGTTGCGCAACAACAGCGGAAGCTCGGTGCCGGCGAGCACGGTGGCCTCCACGCTGTCTTCGGCCATCATGCGCTGCACGATGCGCAGAATTTCCGTCCGAGTTTCCGGCAGGAATTGGTTCTTAAGTAGTTCCCCGATGTACTTCCTGTGAATGAACTCCCGCTCGGACTCTTTCGGCAGAACCAGGGCGATCCCCGCCCGCTGAAACTCTTCCGGGTAGAAGCTCGCCCGCATGGTGAATCCGGTCCCCAGTAGCCCCACATTCTTCAGCCCCATCGCTTTGGCATGGTCCGAGGTGGCGCGCACGATGCTGAGAAGGGGGATAGCCGACCGGAGCTGGACCTCGTTGAACACGAGGTGTGGGGTGTTTGCGGCCATAAAGCCGAAGTCCGCGCCTGCACGCACCAATGGTTCCACACCGGCCGAAAGGTAATCGGCCAAGTCATCGAGCCGCCCGGCGTCGAGCATGGAGATGCCCTTCTCGACGTCGAGGCTGTTGATGACCACGTGCGGATATCCTCCATCAGGCTTCCGCACGCGATAGCGCGCGACGATGGAGCGGTAGTAGTCAATGGTAGACTCAGGCCCAAGCCCGCCGATCATGCCTGCGGTTCGCATGTACCGGGGAAGGGATGCAGGGCGAGCCGGGTAGGATTCGAAAACAAGAGTCCTGGGTCCCATGACCTAGAAGAAACACGGTCACTCCACTGCAGCGGGCCCAACCGCGGGGTTGAGCGTACTTGGCGAAACTTATGGCCAGCTGACCGCCGCTGCAGAACGCGCTAGCCGGGTATCCCCGTCTAACGTCGACGCTGCGGTTTTCCAAGAAAACGTGCACATGCCTGTACGGGATTCTTCGTTGTTGCGACCGGCGTACGTGCAACGTAGCCGGGGAAGGGCGATTGGCAACACGGCAGAAGGCCTGAATCCTTCGTGTCGTCGCCGTGGGCCAGTGACCGCGATCGACTGATTCCATTTGAGTGTGTGGGCTTGCAAGCAAGTCCTGAATTACTGCGCCGCCCGCCTGCCCTGATTCCGCTTTGTCATTGTTGCTTTGTTTCCGGAGCTCGTTCTCCTAAAGCTCCCAATCTCAACTGATCTCGCTGCGGCAGTTTGTGTCTCGACCTCATGCTCTTGCCAGAACGACTTGCAGCTTGAGTTGCGGGGCTAGCGCAGCGAGGACCGTCTCCGTCACCGCTCGCTGGCTGATCTTTGCTCCCTCGACCTCTACAAGCGTTACTGCGGAGATCGCCGAGTACGCTTCGCTCGCCGCAATCAGTTGCACCAGCGCCGTCTGCAGCGGTGAGAGGCTGGGATTGAAGGCAACATTCTCAATGTAGCAACCTTGAAAAATGCGCCCGCCTGTCGTGCGAATGGCGACGCCTGCCGGCGATCTGCTGTACGGCGCATAGGACCTGCACGCTGCCTCTAGGGCCGAAGCGGTCAGAGCATCGGAAGCTGCGCTGGGGAGGACAAGATTCGCTTTCCGGATTGGCAGAGCTCCCTGAGTTGCTCCCAGGGCTGCAGGGCCGAAAGCCGCGGGCAAAATCGAGGACAGCTTGGCCGGCGGGTGATTCGGAATCAGAATCAGAATTTCTCCCGCAGGCGATATTTCTTCCATGAACTGTCGGCAGTGGCCGCAGGGCGCGCCCCCCACCACGGCCAGCGAGGTGACGGACTGCTCGGAATTCATGTAAGCGTTCGAGAGGGCCGATTGTTCGGCATGCACGGCGAATCCCAGACACTGGCCGGGAATCTCGATGTTGGCTCCTAGATAGAGACTTCCGCTGGCCCCACGCGCGACGACCCCAACGAAGAAGTTCGAAATCGGCGCACGCGAATAGCTTTGTGCCAGCGGCAGCAAGCCAGACATCAGGTCGTCGACGCTGGCGTTTTCGCTTTTCGCAAGGGCTTCGACTGTGCTGGCAGGAACCCGGCCGCTGAACTTGGGATCTTCCAGGACTCGGCTGAGCAGAGCGCGAGAGCGCTCGCTGAACTTCGGCAGCCGCGAGCGGAGAGCCGCATCCGTGGTTTCGTGAGCAAACAGCGAAGAGTTCATAAACACCAACCCCAGGGCCGATGCGCCCAAACGAGTCAGAACCGTGCGGCGGCTGATGCCGTTGTCCGCAGACAGAGAGCGCATTCCGCCTCCAAGTATTGAGAGCAGTCGCGAATGAGTATATCTACCAGCGAGGCTGGCCACCAGCCGATTACCTGCAGAACCCCGATCCGGGCTGTAGCTGGTGAAATGGAGTGTTACAACGACTACGCATCAGCTTTTCGCGTTGCACGCGTAGGCGTTTGCACCAGCTTCCGCTTGAAGAGAGATGCGCATCGCCGCTCACAGTTCAGTAGCGGCCTGAATCCAACTGCATAACCGAAGATTGCCACCCACCCAAGCAGTGGGGATGGCGAGCACGATCAGCGCGACAGGATACCAGTGCGGACCTAACGACGGCTGCCGGTTCCATGTCGCCACGGCGCCCGCAGTGCTCACAACAAGACCGAACACGCCAAGCACCAGCGCGTGGCGCATCGGCCGATTGGGCGCGAGCCGCGCAGCCATGTAGCTGCCCGCAACGCCATACAGAGTCCGGTACAATGTCGCGAGCAGCAAGGGCATATTGCCTGCGGGCTGCCCTAATCGCGGGAGTGCTCCAGTGGCCCGCATCAGGACGTCAGTGCCAACGGAGAGAATTACGCCGACGAGTAGGCCCGCAAGCAAGGCACCGATGCTCCGAGGCAACCCGCGCGCGTTAGCTTGTTGTAGGTTGGGCGTGGTTATCGGACCTACCGTGCGATCGAGGAGCACTATCTTAACACCAAGCGATGCTCCGGACAGTGGGGTCGCAGGTTATAGATCCCAGCACCGATCACCTCGATCAGGCTCAGACTAGTGCTCATTTCTGCCCCACCCGCCCGGACAATCGAGACGCTGGTGACAGAGAGTACTTCATCGCGGAAGCTCAAATCAATTGTGGGTGGGACGACGGCAAACTGCAGGTTGCCAATGTCGACTGTCGAGAACAGATTGGACTCAAACCCCCTCGAGAGCGATTTCCGCGCAGTTCCGCCGATTCCGACCCCGGCTGGGCCCTCCGGTAGCGACCAAGGCGATGGCGGCCGAGCTGGCCCGTTTGATCTACCGCATGCTCTGCTACAGGATAAAATACGTTGATCAAGGAGCTGCGTTCTACGAGGCACCGGGTCACCTATATCAAGCGTAAAGCCGCCCAGCTGGGGTTGCAAATCGGCAAGGCTGCTGCGGCGGCCTAAATGACAGGAACCGGAGTTTCTGGAACCGAACGCAAGCCTTCTCGATTGAAGCAAGAATCCCAACCTTTAGGCGTGGGGGTGTCAACTCAGCATCGTCTAGGGTGTACATTCGCCCCGCAGTTTGCCCCGTGAGTCTCGCGGAGGAGATCATGATTCGACGACAGCTTCTCTCGAAGTTCCCGAAGTTGTTTGGCTTGGGCCTGCTGGGATTGGGCGCCGTCAATGCGCAGGAAACAGTGGCCCGTAAACCATTAAAGATCATGATGAAGAGTGCCTGGGGATCGGATGATCCGACTCGGGCATCTTTTGTGTTCATGCATGGTTTGGCATTAGCTGACGCCGGTCACGAGGTGCAGATTTTTCTCACTGGCGAAGCAACCTACCTCATGCGCAAGGCAACAGTGGCAACCATCTTCCCGGTCGGATGGCCGCCCCTGAGTGAAACGCTTGACAAAGTCGCAAGAAAGCACATTCCGATCTTCTCCTGAGGTGCTTGTTCCCGGGCCCGTGGGGTCACGGAAACAGACCTGAAGGATTGGGGAGCAAAATTCGGCGATCCGGCAATCTTCGTCTCGCTGGTCGAGTGGGCGGACCGGATCATCACTGAATAGCGTCGGCCCAGATTTCCTACGAGCGCTTACGTAACAGCACTCAGCGCAAACCAATCATTGCTCGAGGAGTGGCGAGACGGATGGTCACGAACCCCGCCCCATGACCCAAAATGCCGAAAATACAACGATCTGCGCGGCGCTCGAGTGGGAATCCGAAGGGAAAGAGCATCTGTCTGGGTTCGAGGCACTGCTCCGCTTTCAGATGGTTGGCTCTCAGGCTTGATCTCGAGCCTTCTCGGAGGGAGAATCAGCCAAGAACGACCCCAGGTAATGAAATGCGATTGGCACCCCAGGAATCTGCTCTTATGTATGTGTCACAAGGCGCCGGCCAAGGACTGGGGCGATGACATGGTCTGTTCGGTATTGGACGGAGGACCGCAGTCTTGGTCACGGAGCCAAGGTTAGCAGGGTTCAAACACGCCAGCTGGATAGCCGTTGAGCCATGACCAAGTTGCAGCACACGGGCCATTCCAAGTGCGGAGAATACCATGAATAGCGAAGGCATTTCGCGACCGCCCAGGTGGAAGGAACTCTATCATGTTGCTATGCTGGAGTCTGACTGGACTAAGTTGCCACCGCTGATCGAGGAGGCAATCAATGCGGTGCTCGATCAGATCGAGGAGACACTTACTGATGGCGAGCTCGAAGAGCTGAACACCGCCCTGAATGGCCTGCGATCTCGCCGAAGAGAAGCCAACTGTTTCGGACGAGTTGACCGCCCTGACCAAACCAAAGCAGCCTGAGTATAGGTTGTGTCGACCAGGGTGAGTGTTGCAACGGTGTCTGTGAATTGCACTGCGCTGTCCACCCGCATCCTTCCTCGGCGCAGCCAGCGACTTTCGATTTCGCGGAACCCTGTTCTTGACCTTCGGGTATGACATCAGTGTGGCCCTTGCCCCGAACGCATCTCTGAATTGCACTCATCCGCATTTTGACACGCGTCCTCGAGAATGCTCTATTACGCAATTCACGAATTGCATCATGTTGGCTTCATGGATTATCAAAACCCGCCGAAAATAGCCAACATCAAGCGCTGTTCGGATTTGCTAAACCTAGTCGAGTATTCCACTCAACTGGAGGGGATGGCCGTGCTAGCGGCCTACCATCGGCGTCAGTCGGATCATGCGCTGGGGGATGATCCCGACTACATCGTGCTAAGCGATGCGAGACGGATGCAGGTCGATCTTGCGAGCTATTTCAGCGATTACGATTACTTGACGCATCGTGGTTCCCAGGCTGCCGACGCAGATGCCTGGGCGATCATAGAACGCATGTCTTCCGGCGAACGACTCTGGTATCGGGTCGGAGCGTACATGGCACAACGAATCGAAGCATCGAAAGGGCATGTTGTTTTCGTCGCTCTGGTAAAACAAGGCCCGGCAGAGTTCATAGCGACCTACAAGTCTCTGGTCTCGTCTCAGACCACGCGCTAGTGTTTGTCCAGGCTGATGAAGCCTGTACCGCGGAAATCGCCAACAAGCGTATCCGTCGGGGAGCCTTCAGCGTCAGCGTTGGGCCGTGCCATCCGCTACCTATGTCCGCCGCGCAACCACACGCCCCAACCCTTTCATGTGGCGGAGTCGGCTTGCACTGTTGCCCGCAAGGCAAGACATGGCAGCGATGTATCAAAAACCACACACTAGGTTACTTCGGACCAGTGGGTACAGACGGACTGCAGGGTTTGCCTAGATACGCAATCGGGAGTCTACTGCATTTCGGAGGGAAACTCCGGACGCGACTTCTTGAGTAGGGATAAATATGACGACTTCAACGGCCAACCGGAACACCAGCAACACCGACGACACGATCCTTGAGGCGGGAGACAACCACGGTGTTAGCAACGCTGCGGCTCTGTACTATCCGTCGCTGCGAGGCAATTGCTGGGATGACGAACTGCTGCCCTCGGGAGATTAGAACCGGACTACACGATCTTTTGGAGTCTGTGGTGGCTTTTCCCGCAATTTCCCAATCCTGACCCATCTGCGCGGGCCCTTATATGTAGGAGAGGCGGGGTTCGCGGAGAAGGAACGCTCGCTACCGCGCACTCTCTGCGCAAACCCTTCGGCAACGACGGTGGGTCACCCAGCCAACGATACGGACGCGTGCATCAGCAAAGCAGTTTGAGAGCACATCGCCAGGACACGTCCCTTCAGCGACAATGGTTGACCCTTCAACGTTCCGCCTCAAGGAACCTCATCATACAGATATGTTCGATCCAAGCATGGTCATTCAGGTTAGCTTGAGTGACGTGGGGCGGGTGTTGACGAGCAGTGCCAGAGGAAGGTCTTTCTTAGCTCTGTGTGTTGAGAAAGACAACCAATTGCGCGCACCGGTCGCAAAGCCTTGCCGACCGGTGCGTGTCAAATTAGCCGAACCGCTCTCGCTCAAGCGGCGCGCTCTGCGCCCTTGCGCTCGGCCACCTTAGTCTCAACCAGATTACGGATCACACGCCGCGTGCGCTCCACGAAGGCGAGTTTGTCCGCAAGGCAGCTTTCCAGCAGCACGCCAACTCCGTGGTGGCCAGTCAGGTCAGCCGCCGCAGTGAGGGCCACATACTCCCCGATGCGAAGGTGCGTGAGATGGGCTAGCTTTGCCAGGATGAAGAGGTGTCTGGCAACAGGAGATTGGATTTCATTCAGTTCCTTGCGGAAGTCCTCCACAAAGATCTCTTGAAGACGACCCGTGAGCTTCACGGGCTGCTCACCGATGAGCTTGAAGCATTGATCTAGTTTTTCCAGAGTTTTTTCGGAAATGAAAGCCCGCGCTTCTACAGCCTCCTTGATCTGCGGGTCTTGCGCCATCTGGCCAATTTCCTGGTAGATCTTCGCGGCTTTTTCTGTTCCTTGCCGTACGTCGCTAAGGAGCCACACAAACACTTCTTTTGGGGTCTTTGCCGGCATTGCTACCTCCTTATAGGGATGAAAGTGCTTTTGGAAAGTTGAACAGTTAACGAGGAGTTTATGCGACACGGATTTCTAGCATCCGAACCCGGGCAGTGACAACTGGCAAAACTACTAGTGTCGGCCGAGTTAATTGGTAGCGTGTGGATTGGCGGGATGCCCCTGCGACCAGCAGTAGCTGTAACATGTTGCTTCTACGGTTTCAAATTCTGACCAGTGCTCTCCTGTTCGCCACCCCACGCCCCGAGCAAGGAAAGTGAGCTTTCCTAGGCACGCGAGATTTCGCAGAACCCTCCGCAGTGAGCTTGTGGGAAAGCGCTATTTCGCCACCATAGCAGGCTGAGGGAAGTTCACGCCGCCAATCATGCTCGGAAGGCAGACAGAGACTGTCTGGGTTCGGCGCCCCGATTCTCTTGGGGTGCATCGACATCCCAGCTTTTTGCCCCTATTGGGCAGGGGGTCACAGCGCGGCGGGGCACGGCGCCGTTAGAACTGGGCAACTGGCGCGAGACAGTACTTGGTGGGTCGTAACCCAAGGTAGGTGCGCCGAGAGACGTACGTAGGGAGTGTGGTGCAGCCCCATCACGATCAGGTCCACTCCGCGGGCTTCAGCCGCTCTGAGGATGTGTTCCGCTACTCCACCGATCTCGACGACGAAGTCTGTTTCGGGCATTTCCGCAGGGAGCGGTTGCA
Organism: Terriglobales bacterium; assembly: GCA_035623795.1. Lineage (GTDB taxonomy): Bacteria > Acidobacteriota > Terriglobia > Terriglobales > Acidobacteriaceae > DASPST01. The sequence goes on along the minus strand of DASPST010000113.1, from coordinate 324,632 downwards.
CGAGCCGCTTCAGGACGATGTCCCGCCCGGACCCCGAGGAAACGTTTTGAACCTGGAGCACGGTCAAATGGGCTTGCTCGTGCTCTGCCAGCCATAGCGCATACGAGAGTGCTTTTTCCGGTCCGGGCGCGAGATCGGTGGCAAACAGAATTCTTTGTAGCTTTAGCTCCGGTTCGCTTCTGCCGGAGACATGCGGCCCGATCGTGAGCACCGGACAAGGCGCGGAGCCAACAATCCTTTCTGCTACCGAACCGAGCAGCAATTTTGCGACGCCCCCGCGTCCATGCGTCCCCATCACCACGACATCGACTGCAAGTGTCCGGATCAACGCGGTCAATACCTGCGAAAGCTTACCCTCCCTGAGTAGTTCTCGGTGCTTGATGCCCGCGACTGTCTCAGTCTTCACAAGGCGCGCCATGTTCTTTTCAGCAGTATGCCTAAGGTAGAAGGAATCTAGCGGGTGAACGTCGCCACGCTCCTCGCGGATCACATTCACCGTGTAAAGCGTGGCGCCGTAACGCCGGGCTAGGCCTGCGGCAAAGGGCAGGGCAGTCTCCGAGCAAGGAGAGAAATCCGTGGCAAACAGGATGTTTTGAAGGGAAACGCTGCTGGCGGTGACTGCTGGACTCATCGCACTCCCCCCGGAAGGCGGTGCGACCATTCTCTTGGGGTCGCCCACATTCCGCCGTGCTCTCGATCACAGGGTGGAGTGAGCATCGCAGTCAAAAGAATAGCCAAGCCGGGAATCGGTTGTCCGCATCGCGTCGTCTTGCCATTTGTGCCGAAAAAAAAAAGGGCTCACTCCAGTCTTGCAGAGTGAGCCCCTTTCTATCGCAAAATGCCCCGCAACCCAGGCCCGGCCCCTAAGCGACCCGGGCTTGTGCGGCAAGCTGGTATCTCCCTTCCCACGTGTTCTCGACCTCGGTGGGCGACGCCATGTGGCCTTTGTAAGTTCCCTCACCGGTAATGCCCTTGAACATTCCAGTTCCGTCCGAATACTTCCAAGTACCCTCGATCGTCACCTGCGTGCCGGTGGTGGTTACCCTTCCTTCAAAGGTCCCCACGTCCCGGTCTCCGTTGGGATGCACGTTGATGAAATACCCTCGCTGTGAACCGTTTCCGCCAACGAGGTCGCTGACGCCCCAATACGTGATATGGCTGCCTTCCCAATTCGCATCGCTTGATTTTTGGTGACCGGAGATCGTTGCCAGATGTATCTCGTGATTGGAAACGTCTTCCAGCGAAACCACGGTTTGGGAGGTCGCTCTCCCGGAAAAGGATCCCGAAAAGTTCGCCATTGCTGTCCTCCTGAGTTGGTTGCGTTGCTCTGTGCCTAGCCCTAACCTCCCTAGCGGGGAGGAGCGTAAGAACACGCAGAGTTGGCCTGCCAACCATGGATGGCCTGTTTCAACGCATCCTACGTGTAATCCTCGCGGGCTCTGCTGTCAACCAAAGAACAACCTGTGGCAAGTCGAGCCAGAATAACTGCGACAAAAAGTTAGCACCTTGTGGCTTGTTCTCGACGCAGCCGTCGGCTACTCTCGATCCAGCACTCGGAGGATGCGACCCGGGGTCCAGGCACCGAGAATGGCGCCCGCGGCCAGACCTGCGATCAGGGTGCAACCCGCATGCAGCTCCAGCAGTCCGATCGGCCATCCCTGGTAGACCGTAACCGCAATCAATCCCACCCAGACCGGCGCCCACAGCATGAGACCGGTGGTCATCCCCTTCCACGCGCCGTAGCGGCCGGTGCGGTCAACAAGCACGGCAAGCAAAAGGTTGAAGAAGAAGCCCCCGACGAGAGTCGCCAGTTGAGGCTGCGACGCTTGCACCATGGCTCGGACCTGCGGGTCGCTGTATCCCATCAGATCCATCCAACGGGCGCGGAACAGGAAGTGGGAGTACCAGGTGGCAGCTATCAGCCAGTAGGCCGCCGTTGCGGCGAGCACCGCGGGGGGATAAATGCCGAACCAGGTCTTGGAAACGGTCCGAGCCCACGGGAAGGGTGGCACACCGCTCACGGCGGCGGCCTGCCCAATGCACTCCTGCGCGCAGCCGGCGCGCTCCGGCCACAAGCTGCAGGAAGCGAGCCGCAAACGGGCCGCGCCCATCAAGCCGGTCGTGGCGGCGTGCATAGCGTCGAGCCGCACGCTGGCGCTGCCATGCGTCTGGGGACAACTCACCACACGCGGACCGAGGTACCGGTAGTAGATGCTCCAGCCGATGATTGAGGGAGCGAGCAAGAAGACGCAGGTCCCGACGAGAACGAGGAGAATCCAGTAAAAAACCAGCATCGCACACCTCCCGCCTGCTGTAGCGGCAGCACACACATCCGCAAATGTTTCTGGACAAACCTAGTCGTTCTTACAATAAACCGGGCCGCAGACCAGTACCGTGAGGTTCATCACGAGTGCGGGTGAGGAACGACGGGCTGGGGGTTGGTCGCCTGTTGTTCTCGAAATCCCGGTTCTACTGAAACGGAGCGTGAGATAGGTGCTGGTCCGGCGCGGCTTCGTCATTCTGCTCTTTATGGGCGCAGCTGGGGCCATCATTCTGTTCACGCATATTTTCGCGCGATTCTTCCAGCAGGGTTCGAACACCGGCATGGGGCTGAGTGTAGTGTTTGGGATACTCGTATGGGCCTCGGCGCCGGTGGTGAAGCGCGGAACCGAACGCATTGACCGAGCCTTCTTTAGCAGCGCATATGATGCAGGCCAGGTTTTGGAGAACCTCGAACAGAAGACCCGAGAAGCGAGCAGTTGTGACAAGTTGGCCGAACTGCTGGAAGCGAGATCAACCAGGCTCTTTACCCAACATCCCTTGCTGTCTAGAAAGCGACGGGCAGCTTACCCTACAAGACAATAATGCCAGCTTCGGTCTGGCGCCCTGCGTACTGCCTAACGCGCCACTCCTCCAGCAATTGGTGCGCCGCGGTGAGCCTCGAGAGGTTGGCGAGAGGACGGGAAACGACACCGAACCATCGGTATTTGGACGGATTGAGCCTGAGTGTCTTGTGCCCACTCTGGGCGCTGATGACCGGCTTACCGGCGTAATCTTATTGGGTCCAAGGCTTTCCGAGGAATCGTATTCCGTGGAAGACCGGCGACTCCTGGCCGAGTCGCGACTCAAGCAGCAGTGGTCCTGGAAAACATACGACTTGCCAGGATGGCGGAGCGCATCAGAAAGGAGCGACGGGCCACTCTGGGGGAGGAATTTGGCGAAGATCGGATGATCGATCTTGTACGTCGTGCCCTCGGGGTTCGTTCAATTCTCGCCGCTGTGCTGGGGGGTGTACAAAACCTCAGTCGTGGTGAGCAAGCAGACGACCTAACGCTGAGCGTCTAGCGTCCGTAAGCTACAAGGGGCGTCCAAGTTCTAGGAATCGAGGTAGGTGTTCTCTGAGCATATCGTGGAGGCGTCGGTTTTCCTCTCTCATGATGACCCTGGTCCGTCGCGGGAGGTTGTGGGTTCGCATGGCCAGTTCCACCACTATTCGATCTAGTGCAAGAAGAATTTCGACCAACGTGTTGGGGTCACTCTCACCGCTGAGACGATCGCGCAATTTACGCAGCTTCCTCTCGTCTTGCCGGATCATTCGCTTCACTCTGTTATCCGCCTCCCATTCTGCAGATGATGGCTCACCTTCATGACCCTGTTCCAAGGTTTTGACCTTAGCAAAGACAGCAATTAATTCGAAGCCCTGAAACTGACCCTATTGATAGCCAATCGGACGCGGAAATGGAAATTGAAACAATTGATTGGTCCCATGAACGCGGATGGATTTCCCTAAGTATATGAAAACAGCAAGAATGTAGAAGAGCGAATCCCATGTGTTGTGCCTATTCAATGAGGCTAATCAATTCTTTGAATCTCACTTCGGGAGGTGGTGCGGTTTTCGCTTTGAATAATCTGCGGCCGCCCCAATCGGTGCTCAGTTTACCGAGTCCCGTTACCCTTCTCCGAAGTAGCCCATTCGAGCCATTCGCACGCAATATTAAAACAATTAAGTTGACCTTGGGCGGTTGGAGGAGGAGTGCGGCGACGTGGCTCAACACGCTGGAAACATGATCGCTTCGCGGCCCGCTGAGAAATTTTGGGCGTTGTCTTCTACCCTTTCCTCCACACGCGCTCCTTGCGTCAGAGCAGGCGCGACGCTGCCCTAGTGCAACCGACTGCTCCGCGATGCGATCCCCTTAAGTGGTTTTCACAACCGGTCGGCGAATTCCAGGTTTTTCTTAAGTGAGGCGGCTTGGATACGTCCTCAATCCGGGTTCTCGTGGTAGACGATTTCGCACCGTTGCGGCGTTTTGTCGCGCAGATATTTCAGCGACAGCCAGGATTGCAGATCGTATGTGAGGTCTCGGACGGACTCGAAGCGGTTCAGAAGGCACAAGAACTGCAACCTGACTTGGTTTTGCTGGACATCGGACTTCCGAAGCTGAATGGAATCGAAACCGCCCGGCGAATACGCACGCTCTGCCCCGCCTCGAAAATACTCTTCGTTAGCCAAGAAGGTTCCGCCGATGTGGTACAAGAAGCCCTCCGCTTGGGGGCGGGCGGCTACGTGGTCAAGGCAGATGCGGGAAGCGAGCTGCTGACCGCTGTAAACGCCGTTCTTCGGGGTGAAAGGTTCATCGGCGGCAGATTTGCCGGACTCGATTTTTTCGGGGTTTCGCTTGCCCGAGACCAGGAGAATCTTCGGTGCAACTAGGCTTTTCCGCTCCGGCGACGGCAGGCAGGAGAGAGCATTCGCCGCCACGAGGTTGGGTTCTACTCCGACGACACATGCTTTCTAGAGAACTTTGCTCACTTCATCGCGGCCGCTCTCAGCGCCGGAAGTGCGGTGATTGCCGTCGCTACCCAGTCACACCGGGAGAGCCTGCTTCCGAGATTACAGGCGCACGGGTGGATATTGCCGCTGCGATGGAGCATGAGAGGTACATCTCGCTTGATGCTGCCGAGAGACTCTCGACGTTCATGATCAACGATCTGCCCGATCCGGCTCAATTCCTGAAAATCGCAGGTGATCTTGTCATAACGGCGGCCAAGTCGGTTAAGGGGGAGCATGCCCGCGTTGTAGCTTGCGCAGAATGTCCGCCTCTTTTGTGGGCGAAAGGCAAGGCAGAAGCGGGATCCAGCTCGAGAATCTCTGGGGCCAAATAGCCGAATTCTACGACCTGGAGGTTCTCCGCGGGTATCCCCTGGCCAGCTTGCAGGGCGGGATTGGCAGCCGCATGTTCGAGAAAGTCTGTGCAGAACATTCAGCTGTTTATTCCCAGTGAGGCAAACCATCCAGCGGCTTTCCCACCTCAGGCTGCAACACCTTGGCCACATTAGAGCTGTTGCATTCGCAAAGCGGTGACGCAGCTTTCGAGAGGCAGTGATCCGGGTAGCGGCGCGGTCGTCGCCGATCACGTCCTGGTTGTGACAACACGGTGGAGGAACAACGCGATCGACTGGAGTCCTTTCGGGGCCTGCAGCAGTGACGCCGCCTGTGGCGGATCTCTGGAGTGGGTCCCTGACGGCCAGGGCGGTCTCGGCCATCGGGAACCGGCCGCCTTTCGCACGGGACGAGAGTTGGTCGCCTGGCTGGTGCGCGACTGGAGTACGCACGTCGAGCAACTGGGGAGGTGGCAACTTGTGGTTGCTACGCTTTCTCCGCCTTCACTCGAATGAAGGCATAGTTCAGCTGCGGCAGCGAGTTGAATTCCGCGGCTTTCTTCGCCAAGTCGTGCGCCTTGGTGGCATCGCCTTTCGCCTGATACGCCTGGCTCAGGCGATAAAGGTTGTACGGATCTTGCTGGTTGGCCTGCTGCAATTCCTCGATGGCCGTTGCGTAGTCTTTCCGCGCAAGGGCAATGCGTCCCGCCAATTCGTGTGCCTGCTTGATGCGGGCGGCCCCCTTTGACGCCTCTGCGCCTTGCCGGTAGGTCTCGGCATGCGCCTTGGCGCCGGCATAGTCCTTCTTGGCGATCGCCAGCACGGTGAGGTTGAATTGATGCTGCAGCTTGGCGTTGTCTTTGATCTCCTGCGAGAGCGTAGAGTCTTCCGTGAGCTTTAGCGAACGTTCGAACTGTTTGGCGGCATCGTCGTACCTCTCGGCGGCGACCAGAATGTTGCCTTTCGCCTGCAAATCGGCGGCCATGGAGGCTACGTCGCTCTTCTCTTCTGCCACCGCAAACTCTTTGTCGATGGCCTGCAGGGCCTCGTCGAACTGACCCGCATCGGACGCAACCACTGCCATGCCGAAGTAGGCTGTCCGCACTTCGCCGTCGTTGCGCGCCTGGTCCAGCATGCTTTGCAGTTCGGCCATCGCCTGGTTGCGTTGGCCTTTGTACATGAGGTCGCCGGACAACCCGAAGCGCGAGGCAGCAAAATGCGGATCGATGGAGAGCGCCTTGTGGTATTGCGCGATCGAGTCGTCGAAGCGCCCCATCTTCATCAGCAGCTCTGCGTACGAATCGTAGGGATTGGGATCGTTCGGAAGAAGCTCCACATATTTCTTGAAAGCCTGCTCCGCGTCGGCGTAGTCGCCCTGCTGGCGGTAGGCATAGCCGAGTACGTTATAGGCAGGCGTGAAGTTCGGCGCCAGTTCCGTGGCCTTCTGGTAATGCGCGACCGCTTCCTTGAATTGCTGTTGTCCGAAGTAGTAGTTGGCCACGGCGAATTGCGCCCGCTCGTCGTTGGGATAAGCCGCAATTAACTCGTCGAGATAGTCTTTCTGCTTTACAACCTCGCCGTTGGCGCCGGCCTCATTGGCCAGGATGAGCAGTTTTTCACCTTTCGAAACCTTGTCGACCAGCACTGATGCTTTCAGCTGGTGCACGAAAAATTCCTTGGCAGTGGGCGAGTTGTTGGCGCGGGCGAGTTCCGCCGAGGCGAAGTCTGGGTCGAGGACAAGCGCTCGATCAAAATGCCGAAGCGACTCTTGGCCAAGCAACCGGTCGGCCAGATCGCGGCCCTGCAGAAATTCTCTTCTTGCCTCATTGGACTTGGTCGTGATGGGAATCTTCCCATCCGACGCCGACGCCACCGGCTGTCCGCTGCCTATCCTGTTACATGCGACCAACACAGTCACAGCGGCCAACAACACTGCCGGCCCTACCAATCGCTTCCGGTATGCTAGGCACATAGGAGATCTCCTCCGGTGTTGCTAGACGCGAAGGGTGACATTTGGATAGCAAGGCGAAACCGGAACATTTCCCAGTTCTTGAAATTTGCGAGACATAACACCACAACACATCAAGCCCTGGTACTCGAGATGCGAAGTAGAACCGATGGCTATCAGCAAGTCAAAGTAGTGCTTTCCGTCGTCAGTCCAATGCGTCTGGCCGGGCGAGACTGACAAAAGAAGGTTGCTGCGGTGAGTAACGAACCCAAGGACTGGTTCTTCACCATCTGGAGAACGGGTGGGCAACCAGGTTTGCGTTGAAGTATCGTGGATCACGCGTTACTTCTTGACCTGTCCAGCTAGGCAACGTGACAAACTGGTTCTCGTCCTTCAGTTCGACTTCCGCCATAACCAGGCCACGGTTTTCGCCTTCGAACTCATCGATCTCCCATAACAGACCGCCCTGCGGAATGCGATAACGGGTTTTCTCAATCAGCGGCCGCTCACACAGTTTATCGAGGATCTCGTTCGCGTCCGCCACTGGGATTTCGTACTCATATTCGGACCTGGTTGCACCGACAGTGATCCCCTTTATCGTGATGAAACCCTTATCGCCTACAGTTCGCACTCGAACCGTTCGCTCTTTGACTGTGCTGAGGTATCCCTGGCGGTAGCGTTTGCCAACGTCCTGACCGCGCCAAGTGTCCTCTTTGACCAGGAATTTGCGCTCAATTTCTTTCGCCATATGATGCTCCAGGCGCGACAGGCTACTAATATCACACGGCCACCAAGCTCAGAACCCGCTTAATCTCTCGAATATAACTGGTGTTGGCTTCGCCGGCGACGCCTAGATCCCGAATCAGTTGCAGCACCGCATCGGGATCGGCCGATTCGACAGCTACTGTGTCTCGTCCCAAATGGTTAAGGGTGACCGCGGCAAACTCAGCCTGGCATGTTTCCAGACTGAACTGATACCGGTTTTTGGAGACATGGACGATCGCAATTTGAGGCTCAGAGGCGATGACTTCCCCGAGAAATTCCCCCCGTGCATATTCGGTCCTGGACAGAACGGGCGGCGGGAGCTCCAGGCTTGCAAAAACGTGGCTGGCGATCACGGACCTCTGTAAAGGAAACCCGGCTTTCAGGACTGGCTTCCATTGCTCGAGTCCCCGATCCTCCGCGATGAGTACCTTGATATCCATGAGATCAGAGCGGATCTTGGCATTGCACCGGTCTGTCCTGGCGGAGACGAGGTAGGTCTCCTGGCTGACCGTCTGTTTAGCATGGGCCAGGCCCTCAAGCCTTTTTCGAAGGGGTGCCAGCGTTTCTGCCCAGATGCGAAACTCGTAGCGGAATTTGATTTCTGCCATAACGATCCTCGAACCGACGAATCCTGCGGCATTACGAGGTTAACGCGAGAGCCCGGCCGGCGGGACTGTTAGTTTTGACAGCTGTTGACACAACGCTTCAGTTATATCTGGCTGGGGCTTGAGACGCACCGCAGGCGGTCCCGATGCGTCCATAGGCATCACGCGCGGCAGAGAAAGCTTGATGACGCACAAGGATAAGAAAAACAAGCGTCCAGAGGAGAAAGTGAAAGACTGGCTTTCCCTGGGCACAACCAAAACCTGCATCGTGCACCGCCTATATGCTGCAAACTCATGAGTAACGCCAATGACTCCCCGGAAGCCCTGCCCCTTCAGGGTCCGGTCAAGATCGGCGTGTCTGTTCTCGAGATATTCCTGGAGTTCCTGCTGATCGGGGCCACCAGCTTTGGCGGTGGCGTGGTCGCCTATCTCAGGAGTGGCATCCTAGCGAAGCAACGCTGGCGTAACGACAAGGAATTTGTGGAGTTGCTCTCCATCAGCCAGACGCTGCCCGGCTTGAATGCCACCAACATGGCCATTCTTGTGGGAGGTCGCCTGCGCGGTGTAGCGGGAGCGATGGCGGCGATTTGTGGCATTTGCTTGCCCGGGGGGGCTGCTGATGTACGCGGTTGCCATCGCTTACCATGTCCGAGGCGACCGACCCCTGGGCGGCCGCTGTCGGGCTCGTCCTCGCTAGGTGCAACTGAGCCAGAAGTCGTTGGCGCACGGTTACGATATCGTGTTCCTCGCCCTTACCGTGATCGGTGTCAACCGCCTGCACCAATCTGTGCCGCGGGTCCTCGTCGCCGTCGGCATTCTTGCCACTCTCTGGTACCGGACCCGCAGCCGAGCGATGGAGAGTGCGAGACAATGAACCAGCCGCGCTCTTTCGCTCGACGGCATCCGAGCTGAAGGTCATTGTGCTGTACAGCCGCCGAATAAGAAGGTCGAAGCAGCAGGCTGCCGCTTCGACCAGATTGCTCTTCGCCGCATGTCGTTTATGCAGCTACGGCCTTCTCAAAGTGCTCACAAAGCGCGGTCTCCAGCGTGTAGAACTGATAGGTGATTGGGGTGGTCAGATACGGCTTCATGATCTCCTCAACCCTCGGGAACCACTCCCTCTCGTACCGCTCGAAATGATTCCTCTCCGTCCATAGGCTGACGAAGCGAGCTTTCTCGGTCTTGACCTCGGGGAAGAACGGTAGGATCTCAACGAAGCCGGTCTGCTTCTTCAGGATCGGCACCACTTCGTTTTTGACTGCCTTGAGGAACTCCTCTTTCTTCTCCATCTTGGGAACGAACTCAAGCATGCGAGCAAACATGATGGACTCCTTTCAGGCGTTGTAATGAAGCCTTAGATGGAAAAATTCTAAGCGCTCACAAAGCCGAGCCGCGACCCGTTTGGGGGAGCGGGTCGGGATTGCACGGAATGACCGATTCGAGATTTCGGAAATTTCGGAACCAGTGTAGCCCCGAGGGACCGAAAAAATTAGCACAGAGGGGCCAATGAGGAGGGGGACACAGGGCAGGGTTTCCCGGAATGGGAAAGGGGAAGGTGCCGATTCCGCATTGGGAGTCCGTTGACCGTTAGAAGGCCCCGCCGATCAAAGCCCCGTTGTGCGCAAAACAGAAAAAGCGGGCACCCCAAGCAGAAGGTGCCCCCCCAGTAATACGACGGATTTTCAGTCTTCCGGTACGGTGATCTTCACTACCTGCCCGAGTCCGACAGGAGGAGGGCCGAAGCCAACGTTCGAGACATAGATGTTTCCATCTGGACCAAAGGTCATTGCGGTGGGCAATACCAGCCCCGTCGCGATTTCGGTCGCCTTGTTTTTTCCATCGATTCGCACGACCTTACCCGTCCCGGGCGTCGGCTCAGGGTGACCTGTGGGAGAGACGTTGCCGACCTAATGCCGCACTTCAGCCATGAAAGCCATGATGTTGCCTTCAGAGTCGCGGAACTCGGCCAGCCACAGGTCATGGTCGGGCATCCTGGCGACGATGTGCGGTTGATTTTCGGTCTTCACCTTACGTTGCACCAAGCGTGCATAGGCAGATTGGATATCGGTCACCTTGAAGTAGAGGATCGAGGCCCGGTGATCCAACTCCGATCGTTCAGGCGGCGACAACATGAGGCGAACGCCGCCGCAGTCGAAGAACGCGAGCTGTCCCGCCGTAAAGAGCAGCTTGAGTCCAAGCGTGTCACGGTAGAACTCAACCGCACGGCTGGTGTCGTGTACGTTGATAGCGATTTGGCCGATTTGCGTGATGGCCTTTTCGCCGAAAGCGGTAGTTGTGGTTGTCATGGCTTTCCCTCAACTCAAATCCGAAGTATTATTTAATTAGCATAGCTAACTATTATAATGCAAGCCCCTCTCGAACGCAAATTTCTGAGCGACGAAGCTGTGGAGGCTGCGGACCGTCTGCACTCGGCAGCGATTCATCTGCTGCGACGGTTGCGGATTCGTGATCGTGAGCTGGGAATCGGCCCGGCGCAGTTATCGGCCTTATCGGTGCTTGTATTCGGAGGGCCGAAATCTTTGGCTGCATTGGCCGCAGCGGAGCAAGTCAAGGCACCTACCATGAGCCGGATTGTGGGCGGCTTGCTGCAGGCTAAGCTTGTGCAAAGAAGAACCGATAGGCAGGATCGTCGCGCAGTCGTGATTCAGGCGACCAAGAAGGGTATTCGCGTGCTGCAGGAAGGCCGTAGACGGCGAGTGGCAGCGCTTGCCGCCGCAGTTCAGGACCTGCCGGAGAAAGACATTGTGCAACTGCTGGATACAGCGCAAGTTATGGAATACCTAAGCCGGCAGGTCCGCTGACCGGTTTCCTCCGGAGCACGGCGGTTTCGAATGCGGTAGTGGTCGACAAGCGCATGGTAAGGGGTGAGATGTTAATTTCGATACTTCGTAACGCAGTCGCTCAGATTCGGCGCATCTACTGTCCGTTCCTATTTCACCACGCTTCTGCACCGCTCAAGGCTTCTGTTGGCGGCGTTGCTCGGATTCATTGATGGCGTTCCTGAACTGTTCGACTGCGGTAACCTGAGGGCTGTTCAACGCGTCCTTCGCTACGTACCGCCAGATCGGTGGCGCATCCAGCGGATCATCGACTCCCCCCATATAGACTTCAAAGCTATCTTCCGACGGCCCCATCTCGTTGCCGATATGCGGCCCTCTATCGCCCGGTCTGCCCAGGCCGGGATTAGGCGAACGGCCCTGCTGGCCAGCACCGGGGACCTCTCCACCACTCGGCGGATAGAGGACTGGCTGGTCGTCCGCTGGGGAATTGCCGATCGTCGGACCACTCGTATGTCCCTTCCGTACTGCGACGATCAAGTCCGCGAACTGTGCATCGGTCACCAGCTGAAATCTGCCCCATTTCGTCATGGCATCCTTCACGTTGTCCTGGGCGGTTCGATTTGCCAGCGGATTCGTCAGAGGCTCCCCTGCGTCAGGACGAATCACGACCGCAACGGTCTGCGCCTTCAGTACGTAGTCGGGAAGGGTCGGCTTTTTCTTGTTTTTTGCACCAGACTGGGGAACTGCTAGGAGAAGCGCGAGGCAAACGATCGTCAAACGGCCGGCCATAGTCACCTTCCGCTAGCTTGCGCCCTGATTGTACAACCTGAATCCTCGACAATCCATGAATCACCGTGTTGGGATATTGCTAACTTCCAGCCTTCATTGACTTACCCTGCTTCTAGACCTAACGTCTCAACCCGATGATGGTCCGCACCCTCCCTCACAACCGCATCGTCGATCTGGACTAAGGTCGCCTACAAAGCAGAGGATCCATTCCGCTCCTGAATCGCAAGGAAGGTGAGCACGTGAAATCCTACTTGCTGGTGACTGCCATAGTCCTGCTCCCATCCTTAGCCATCGCACGGACACCACACCGAGCGGCATCAAGACGTGTTAAACAAAGGGCCGGAACTTGGAGGATAAGGGGATCAGGTGATGGGCCGCGATGCTCACCATGTAGTACAAGCCGAGTGGCTGCTCAATCACCAGTTCCTGCGCATGCACGGGAAGACGGCTCCCGGATGCGCCAGGTGCGGAACAACAGTACGAATTTGGTTCCTGGACGACCCAGTCAGCCAGCGATTTGTGCTCCATCTGGTGGATGTGTTTGGAGCGCGTTATTCGGAGACTCTGGGGCCGCGACGGATCGCTCGTTTTCGAGTATCCTGACGGCCCATCTCCCACAACTTATGCGTGGTACCCGGAGAGGAACACGCGGGAATACCTGATGGAGCAACAGGCCAAAGAAGGGGAAGTGCTCTCAGTTCGCGGCTCTTAGCCTTATCGCCCTATCCACCTTGAACGTGGCGCCCCCTGGCCCTCAAACGTGTACTCTGCTATCGATAGTACTACTCGTCCTTGACCACGCGCATGTCATCGATCCAGTATGCCCAGACTACGGTCACCGACATGAATGCCAAACTCCAAGTCGCGACTTGTACGATTGTCCCTGGAGGAGGTAGCCCTCTAAGGCTAAATAGCCAAACCCATGTCAGCGCAGCTACTCCTATCCACAACACGGCCGTTCCGAGTCGCTTCTTCGAGGTTGTTGCGCGTAGGTAAATCACCACTCCACCGAGCCAGATCAGTCCTTCAACCGCAATCATCCCAATACGCGAATTGTAGAGGCCGAGGCCATAGTACCTAGGAAGGCCTGGTAACAGTGGCATGTCAGCGCGATGCGCGATGAGATCGAGAAACCAATGGCTCAGAACCACCAAGAAAATGAGCAGGCTTCCGATCCAGTACCGGCGAACGAAGTAATAACCTGCGGCGAGCAGAGCACCCCAGACTGCATCTGTAGCCAGGCTATGGCTGATGGGGTAGTCGTAGAGATCAAGCGAATTCGTAGCCGTGATGCCGGGTTGGATGGCAAAGTGCTCAGTGCCGGCGACCACGAGTGTCCACGCCAGCAGGTCGGCGAGAAGCGCAGCCAGGATCAGGGTACCGAGCGACGTTTGTGGTGCGAATCGTTTAGCTGCGAGACCGATGCCGTAATGCCCAACAAACATGGCCTGCTCTGACTGGATTGGAAAATGTTGGCCGTCGCCTACCTTACGAACAGGTCCGCGACCGGTGTGCCTCATCTCTGCACGAATCAAGCTAAAGGAGATGAGCCGTGCGCCAAGCCGATGCCGCCACTGGCTGCGATGATCGGAACAATGCAGACGCAAACAGGCATTCATCCGCCGTCATTGTCCGGACGGCTCTCATGCTGCGTCCTTCGAGCCCAGCACCCTTCCTCCCGCCTCCATCGCTGCCACCAAGTCCTTCGAGCCCGACCCCCACCGCGAAATCGTTTTGACAGCTTCCGTGAAGGGCACGTTCAGCGGATGCACCCGTTCCGGGGTCAGAATGTACACCGCTCCAGCCAGCGGCGTCGGAATTGACGGCACGAAGACCGTGATCCGCCCATCCTCCAGTTCCTCAATCACGAATGCCGGGACCAGCGCATCCTCCACCTCGGCCAGCGCGGGCTTCCACGCCGTCTCCAGATTGTCCCCCGCCAGCCGCTGCGTCAGGCTCCGCACGAGCGCATAGCCGGGCACCCGCTCAAAGAATGATTTCTCCATCCCGTTCCATAGCCCCCGCCCCGCCCGAGTGCGCACCGCCGCCCCGATTCCGAAGCAGATGGCCAGCACCAGTAATAAAGAGAGAATCTGATCCGCGGGCAGCCACGCCGGCAGCAGGTGCACGAATGGCTTCACCAGCCCCGCTACCGACTTCATGCCCTTCAGCAGCAGCAGGGCCGAAAGATAAATCGGCGCCACCACCAACAGCCCTCCCACCAACCGGCTCACGACGAACTCGCTAAGCTTTTTCATCGAGCGAGAATTCCTCTTGAAGACACAGGCGTAAGCTCATTATCCGCACTGTGGTGACGCCCTGAAACTGTCAAAAGTGACAGCCGAACGATCTGTGGCCCGTACATTGCATACCGGACATTTCGGGCACAGGGGCGGGCGGCCCTAGCCCGATAGTCTTCTGGAAATTGTGGTGGTCGCGCATACTGAATCAACCACTGCTTAGTCTTGCCGACAAAACTGGATGATCTCAGGATTTGAAGGCAAGAATCTCAGGCTTGGAGATCTCCGGCGGTTTGGCGAGCAGATCTTTCGCCCTTGCAAACAGAGCCTTGGCGATGTCTCCATTTAGATGAGCGTTGCGTCCCTTTTCGTCAGCAAAGGTATCAAAAATGCCATACTTGCCTGGGCCCATCTTGATGGCGTACCAGCTAATCGTCTCGCGCTCATGCTCGGCAAGCGGTTGCGCAGATCTCAAGAACTCTTCGACTTCCTTTTCCTTGCCTGGTTTGGCTTCGAGTTGGGCCCAAATGGAAACTCTGGTCATGGTTGTTTCCTCCTCCCCATCAGATGCCGCATCTTGGGGGGTGGTTCTAAATAGCCCGCAATCGGTTAACGAAAGGGGCGCTTCTGCTTGTAGCGGTCTTGGTTAAGGGTGAAATGGCGACAGGTGATATGCAAGCCTAGAGTCTGCTTCGCATACGCGAGTAACTTCTATGGCGCATCACGTCCCGCTGGTTGCCACAATTCAATCGGATTACCTTCCGGATCGCGCAAACGGGCAAAACGGCCATTGGGATAGATCTGCGGATCTAGATCAACCGCGATGTCTGCGAGCCGAAGTTGGGCCACCGTGGCATCAAGATCCCGGACGCGAAAGTTAACCATCCAGACCAGCTTGGAATCCCCAAAGTAATCCGACCCTTCCGGAGTGGAACCTTCTCCAAGCGACCCTCAAAATGCCTCGACTGAATAGTTGATGTAGTCAGATGGAATGAGAAAGCCAGTCAGAGCAATCCAACGGGTGCGCACATAATCCGCGCTGCCGGGCCAGCGGGGTAAGACTGACACCATAGCCGGCGACAGATGCATGGCGCAGTACATCCCGCTCCAGATTCCCAGACAGATTGAAGATGCGCAGGCCACTTCCCCGTCGAATCGTAGCGATGAGCAGGTGGCCAACGCAATGAACAGGAAGGCCGTTGCCTAAACCCCGGTCGATGTGCGCCATCGGGATTTTGGGACATTCACCGTCGCTTGACACAATCATGCATTCGATATCAAATGGCCCGGCGCTCAGGCGGATTTGCCACAGAAAGGAAAAAAAACAAGGAGACTCTATGACGAGAATCGTTCCGTGGTGTGTGCTGGCTGTCGTTGTGTTGGTAACTGCGACATGGTCACAGGCCCAGGAAAATGCCGCGACCGAAAAAGCTGTCGCAGATCTGGAGCAACAATGGCTTAAGTCCCAGCGGACAAACAATGTGGAACTGGTCGAACCGCTTCTGGCTGATGGCTTCACTAACACCTCGTCCGACGGCAAAGTGAACAATAGAGCCGAAGCGATAGCTGAGGCCAGAGCGACCAAATACACTAGCGTCGACTACATCGACCTAAAGGTGATGGTCTTCGGTGACACTGCGATCGCTATCGGAAACTTTCGAGGCAAGGGCACGGATCCATCTGGCAAGCCCCTCGATGCCAATGAACGCTTCACCGACACATGGACCAAAATGCCGAATGGCAAGTGGCAATGCGTAGCCAGCCACCAATCGCCCCTAAAAATGTAAGTGAACCACGCTGCAGATGGTGGGTTTGCGGGTTGAATGTCATAGTCGGTTCTCAGTTGGCTGCCCCTGTGTTCCCCTGCCCGCAACAAGAACGCGCAGTCCTTGAAGACGTCAGGTTCAGGCTTTGCTTTGGCCCGTCTTGGTCTCGCCAGTCCCCATGCGTTGCGGTCGAAAAACACCAAGGGCGCCGATTCCGATGCGCCCCGCGTGCGGCTGCATACAGACAATTCCTCCATCTCTGGAAAGAAGCTGATCTCGGCACACCAATCTACGGGCGGCAAAGTGCAAGTTTAGCTGCCGTGAGTGAGTGCATTCTTCCGTGCGAGACCTGAATGCCTGTTCGCTGTTCGGGCGAGTGATGGACAAAACCCTGCGCAATTGTTGCTTACAGGTCGGCAGGGGCGGTCGAGGCATGCTGGTCAAAGGGAATCCCTGACCTGTCTCGGGAGCCTTGGGGTGCGATGTAGTCTTTCTGAGAAGACGCCGCTTACGAGAATGACTTTGGCGAGGAGAGGAAGGTCTTTGAGGTGGTAAGAACTTGGACGTACAGGAGGATCCAATGCTCATGCGTGTGCTGAATCGCCGTGCCTGCGTAGTAACTTGTTCGGTGTTCTTTTTTGGCAGCCTGTGCTGCCCAGGGGAGGCTCCCATGAGGCAGGAGCAGAATGCGCAGTTACAGGAGCGAGCGACGCGCACGACCATTGAGCGCTTCAACGATGTGTTCAATCGCCACGATGCCGACGGGCTCGCAGCACTCCTGACCGACGATACAGTGTTCGAGGACACGTCGCCCCCACCGGACGGCCGGCGCATCCAGGGGAAGGCCGCAGTAGTCGAATTCTGGCGCGAATGGTTCTCACGTAATCTCGACGCAAGCTTCGAGCCCGAGGAGGTGATCGTCAGCGGACGTCGAGCCACAGTGCTATGGGTTTATCACAAGATGCGCAACGGCCAGCCGTGGCACTTGCGCGGCGTTGACGTTTTTACCGTACGCGATGGAAAAGTGGCTGCGAAGTTCGCTTACGTGAAGGGATGAAGAGCGTAGCTGGGCGAGGCCCCAAATGTTCGAACAGAGCACCGTTAGGGGCCGGGCACGAACCGCATCAGAAGTCCGTTGAGCAGAATGGTGATCACTGAAGCGGCCAGGGTGGCGTTGTAGATATCATCGCCAACAAGGCGGGCATCACGGGCAACCTGCACCAGCACATACGAAAACTCGCCGATCTGGGTAAGCCCCACCCCCACCATCAGAGCCGTTTTCCATGGGTAGCGAAACAATCGGACGACGAGGGTCCAGATCGCGAGTTTCCCGACGACCGTCAGCCCCACAATTGATAGGAGCAAGGATGGGTTCGAAACCAGGACCCGAGGGTTCACCAGCACTCCCATTGTTACGAAGAAGAGCGCCACGAACGCGTCGCGCAATGGCAGCACGTGCTTCAGAGTCTGTTCTCCCGCATTCGATTCGCTCACGAGCAGGCCTGCCAGAAATGCCCCCAGAGCCAACGACAACCCCACGGCCTCGGTGATAGCTGCTGTCACAAAACCGAGGGCAAGAGCCACGAGCACAAAAAACTCCGGATTGTCCGCGGCAATCACGCGCCGCATGAGGGGCGGAATTAAGCGGTAGGCCGCAAACATTATTGGCGCCAGGATTAACAATGCCTTGCCAATGCTCAGCCCGAGAGCCAATAAACGCCCCCCGCTAATATCACCGAGCGACGGCAGCAAGATCGTGAGCACCACCACAGCCAGGTCCTCGACCAGTGTGATGCCGATCATGATCTGCCCTTGCTCGGCGAGCAGTAGTCCTCGCTCCATCAGGAAACGCGACAGGACCATCGTGCTGGCGACGGACACAATCGCGCCCACGGCGACTCCTTGCTGCCAATTCCAATGCAAAAGCCACGCGAGGCCACTACCGAGCGCACTAGAGAGTACAATTCCCAGTGGCCCGCCGATAACCGCGACCCATTTCACTTTTAGCAAATCGCGAAATGAAAACTCCAGACCGATCGAGTACATCAACAAGATCACCCCAATTTCGGCGAGCACCTCAAACTGGTGAATATCAGAAATGGTCGGTCCCGGAGTAAACGGACCGATCAAAATGCCACCCAGAACGTAGCCTAAAATGAGAGGTTGTCGCAGGACGCGGGCCACTGTGCCGCCTATGACCGCAGCGCCGAAGACAAACGCTAGGTCTCGATAGAACGTGGCCTCAGCGGTCATTCTTAGATGACTCTCTTCCACGCCTCGACGTCGCTCCCCGAGGGCTAGTTTGGAATCTTCTCGACCGACTCAAGCGACACCTTGGACAGCAATTATGCGCTGATACGCTAGGTGTTGAAAACAGACGTTTACAGTGCGCCAGGATCAACCGGCACGAGCTAGAGATGGAAGAGTCCTGCGAAGCGACAGCGTGAGGCGGCTCAGTCCGGCGTAGTCGAAGACCCCAAGACACTGTTATCAAACCAGAGGTCGGTGAAGCCAAAGTCGCGGCCCCCAGTGTCGTGATCCAAGCGTGGGAAGATGGCACTCGTCTCAGAACTTGTACCAAAGGCGGTCGTCTCGAATGGGAGGCACCGTCCGGTCGCGGAGACACTCGCAAGTGAATTTCGCACGCGCTGAACTCTGGCAGGTCGCCACAAATGTCGGGGAGCATTATTCACGAGATTCTGTCTGGTGCGATTGCTTTACCTGCTACTTCATGGGACGGGCCTCAAAGCAAGCGATGAGATTGGCGGTGGCGTCAAACAGCTTGAGCTTTTGGCCCGTGATCTTCCACGTGTTCACCTGTCCCAGCGCCTGCAGGAACGCTTTCTCAGTCTCCATACCTTCCGAGCAGGCCATCAGGGTACCGGCCATCTGCCTGAACTTCAGATGATCACCACTCAGTTCGTAGCTGCCCATGAGCCGGTTGCAGCCGCCCGATCCACTTACGCGCCGCGTCTCCGAGTTGAGGATGAAATAGGGTTCTTTTTGTTGGGAAGCGATGGAGACCATTGCATTACCGAGGCTGGTCAACTTCCAGTAGGTATCTTCCAGGGGCTGGGAGGAAGCGGAACTTTCACTCGCCCGATGTAGCAGTAACTCCACGTCGTTGCCGTGGCCGGCGGTCAGGACGGGGTAGCCCTCGACCGTAGTAAAGAATGGCTTGTCACCAACCAGGATGCGGCCCCGCACCATGTACTGGTGACTGGGCTCAATCTGCGAAGTATCGTAGGGGATCTCGAAATG
Source organism: Terriglobales bacterium (assembly GCA_035623795.1). GTDB lineage: Bacteria > Acidobacteriota > Terriglobia > Terriglobales > Acidobacteriaceae > DASPST01. Next base: position 305,297 of record DASPST010000113.1, on the reverse strand, counting down.
GATCGGAGGGTTGCCAGGCCTATCGACGTGGACCAGGCCAATCAGTTCGGCCGGGGCGTCTGCCTTTGAGACATCTTCTAGGGTGGCTTCGAAAACCGCATCGGGCGGCAATGCCACACGCTCCCGGTAAAGCGCTGTTCCTTTCACCGATCCTCCTGCCTTGGCCTTCTGGCCCATCGGCTCGAACTCGTAGACGCCTCCATCGGCCATCAGAGACAGAAAGAGGTGACCGTCCTTCAGGGTGTACGAACGGACGTACGCCCAGTCTTTGCCGATACGCTCATTAAGCGGTGCGGGCGGGCACATGGCACGCGTCAGCGCCAGAGGACCGAATTCAAGTTGATTCGGTCCGGGAGACTTCCAGGTTCCGTGACCACGGTTGCAGTCGATGCGCACGCTTACCCCACCACTACTCTCGAACTCAGTGGTGTACCTCGTCGAGTCGTCAGGGGTCAGCGTTTTGTCATCACTGCCCTCGAACTTTACGAGCTGCCAGGACGTGCCGCCCAGGTCGCTGACAGCGTTCTGCGGCAGAGCTTGCGCTCGGTCCGTGCCGACACATCCCAGCACAAGCAGTGCCAACCGTGCTGAACGTGTCCGCATCTCGTTCCTATGAGCCTCCCCCGCTAGACACACCCTAACGGGTCTGCCGCAGTATCGACGACTTCTTCATGCGTCCAGGACGGAAGGCAGGATACAACATCGACGCCATCGGCGAAAACACGATAGCCCGTAGAACCCGGTCGATGAGCGATGTTACAACCACGAACGGCCTTCCCTGTGGCACCGTGCACGGAGAACTCCCAAGTGAGGATCCCAAACCGCACTCGCCTTGGTCCCTCTCCTATCCGTCCATAGAGTCTCTAAACGTCATCTTCTACGCTCGCTGGGTCCGTCTCACCGGGTCAAGCATAATCTGTTTTGACATCTGCCATGGCTTAGGCTTTGGTGCCACCTTTTGTGATTGTGGCGAGTCTCTGGCAGCCTTCGCCCCCCCGATGATTCGGCCGCCGATCGCATCAGATCATAGCTGACTGCGGCCACGTGCAGAAGATTCTCGGCAAAAGTGCGCTGATCTCTCTGCAGGTTGAAGTCGTACTCTTCGATGCTAGGTTCGGCCGAAGGGTTCTTTTCATCGTGGCGTCTTGGGTAGCGAGACAAAGTCGCTACAAGAACCCATTGTGGTTGGTCCCGGCCGCCTAAGCTACTGATGGCCGCGCCCCCTGCTGTACGGCATCAATCCGTGGCCCGTGCGAAGTATCCCGTCCGCGAGCGCACGGTCACGCCTGGCAGCTTTGCCCGGATCGCAATTTTTCGAAACGTATCGTCCTTCATTGGGTTTGAGGGGTAGTACGCCAGCTCGTACGACGAGCGGAGCTCTTCGGCGATCTGACGAAAGTATGTCTTGGGGTCGGTGGTCTCTGCATCGACGTGTCGGCCGCCCGTCTCTCTTGCAACACGATCCATCACGCGGATTCCGTATTTGTTGCGGGCCGTAAGCTGGCCATGCTTTTTCTCGGTATAGCGGATGGTGAAAATGAGAACGTTTGCGCTCTGGGCCGCCTCGATGGTTGTCATCATGTCATGAGAACTGGAGTTGTCTTCTCCATCGCTGAAAAGCAGCAGAGCCCGACGGCCGCTTTGATCGGCAAGTTTTTCCGTGACCGAGTAGAAAATTGAGTCATAAAACGCTGTGCCAAGATCGCGACTTTCTCTTGGACCCAATTCCGGGAAATGTCGAGTATCGTGGCGGTACGCGTCGAGCTGTTGCATGATTTGGGTACCAGACGGTGAGAAGTCACTGACCAGTCGGATGTGATTGGCGAAACAGACTAGAAATACTCGATCCTTTGGGCCCAGGACGTCATTCAGGAAGACTTGCAGATCGTGCTCATGCTGCTTCGAGAATTGATCCTGGCTTCCGCTGAAGTCCACGATCAGCCCCAGAGTGAGGGGAACATCCACACTGTGGGCAAAAAAGGAGATTTGTTGAGGCACAGCGTCCTCGAAGACTTCGACGTCCTTCTTGGTCAGGTTCTCTACCGGAGTGCTGTGCGAATCGTAGGCGGAGAAGGCGACGTTTACGAGCTTGACGTGGACGCGCATCGGTTCCTGGCCCGCGCCGAGGATTGCCGACAGAAGGAGCGTGGCCAGAGCCACAAGCTGCACGGCTTCATCTCTCCTCTCTTGCAATCGGCCGGAAAAGTGCCGCAGCATATTGTTGACAACTGGAATTACGTCGGCTGAGTCCATCGGAATTTCTACCGTTTTGCCCCGGAGTCAAGATTCGACGCCGCCACTCCTGATGCTACATCCTTGCCTGCCACGAAGATGGACAAGTTCGCTATCATTGGTCCACGGTCTGACTTAAGGGTGGTCTTGCAGCGAAACGGCACCCCGACTTCTTGCCAGTTTCAGAAATTACTATCTCGGCGGGACGCTTACGAGTCGCTCGGGAGAACTCCCTCTCCATCCTCCTACATCGCGCGAGCAGAACTGTGCCTTTGGCAGTCCTTGTGCAGCGGCCTTCCTCACCCACTTGAGTGCCTCTCGATCGTCAAATGCTCCAAACCAGCCCCGCTGATACGCAGTGCAACCTGCATTCCCTTGGGTAGCAGCTGACCTGAGCCATTTTTCGGCGTCACCGCGCTAAGGCATCGGCCCATCGTCCTTTTTGCCAGCGATGTACGGCGCGCCTATTCCTGCTTGGGCAGGTAAATACTCAGACTGTCGCCACCTTTGCATTCCCCTGCCATGAGCGTAACGCCAAGTACCCGAGAAGGCTGAGTTTCGGTATGCAAGCGGGAAGGCTTCTGCTAGTCCCCTTCCTTGAAGAAGTAAAATGATCCTCCAGAATGCCGAACATCAAGCTGGTAGTTTTCGACATCGCAGGGACCATCATTGAAGACCGGGGAGAAGTGATCACTGCCTTCGGCAGCGCCCTGCAGAACAGTGGCATCCCCTTTACTGTAGATGAGTTGAAAGAATGGAAAGGGGCGTCGAAGCTTGAAGTAATCCGCCACTTTGTGGAGCGCGAGAACAGCAGAAAGCTGAGCGCGGATGAAGTCGAACGAATCTACAAACTTTTCCGCTCGGAACTGGAGGATCTTTATCGGGGGCGCATTCACCCAATCCCAGGAGCCGCAGCCACCCTTGCCTGGTGCCGCGAACGTGGCATTCAACTTGCCACCACCACTGGATTCTGCCCTGAAATCTCTGATTTGGTCCTGGATGGGACAGGCTGGCGATATTTGTTTGCCGCCAACGTTACCAGCAGCGACGTCAAGCGCGGACGCCCCGCCCCCTTCATGATTTTTCACGCTATGGAAAGAGCGGGAATCGAAGATGTGCGGCAGGTTGTAAACGTCGGAGATACGCCGCTTGATTTGCAAGCAGGAACCAACGCCGGAGTTCTCGGAGTGGTTGGAGTATTGACCGGATCACACGGCGAGGACCGTCTGCAGCGCGAACCCCACACTCACCTTCTTCCTAGTGTTGCTGAGTTGCCGTCCTTGATTGAGCATGCATTTTGAGCATACGAGCCAGAATCAACCATATCACGGGCTGTATTTCGCCAGCTCGCGCACGATATAGAATACGTGTTTGTTGGAGATCCTATGCAGATTCCGAACCATTTTCTCCCGGCGATCCTCGGTTGCACCCTTGTTTTGGCAGCCAGTGGTGCACAGGAGCGTCCTCCTGAGCACACCTGGGATTACGGTGAAGGTCAAGGACCGAGCCATTGGGGTGATCTCAAACCGGAGTTTGCTCCGTGCAAGAACGGGCACCAGCAATCACCCATCGACATCCGCAGTCCTCAAAAGGCTGATCTGCCGCCAATCCAGTTCGATTACAAGCCCTCGCCTCTACACATCATCGACAATGGCCACACGGTCATGATCAATTACCTGCCCGGAAGCTTTATATCAGTGGGCGAGAAGAAGTATGAACTCAAACAATTTCACTTTCATAGGCCCAGCGAGGAAAAGATCAACGGGAAGGCGTATGAGATGGTGGTGCATCTGGTTCACCAAGACGAGGAAGGAAAGCTTGCTGTAGTGGCAGTTCTTCTCCAAAGAGGCGAAGATAATCCCCTGGTGCACGAATTGTGGAACGACTTGCCCAAGGAAAAAGAAAAGGAAGAACTCTTGGACAGTGTCCAGATCGATGTGGCTAAGATGCTGCCCGCTGATCGCGGCTACTACACCTTTCCTGGATCCCTTACCACTCCGCCGTGCAGTGAAAATGTAACGTGGTTCGTGCTTAAACATCCGGTGACGGTTTCAGCCGCAGAGATCCAGCAGTTCTCGAAGCTGTACCGTCACGACGCACGGCCGACCCAGCCGTTATACGACCGGGTTGTGCTGGAAACCAAGTAAGCGTTCGCAACCAAGGAGAGAGCTCCGTGCACGGAACGTCTGGGGCCTAGCTTCCTCGTTGGCGGCGGGACACTAGGTGCCCGAGAGCGATCCGTTCATGAGTGTAGGTAGGCCAGGACCGCTCGTACAGCCTCAGCTTTCGCAGCTGCGAGCGACAGGTGGGGAGGCCGTCGGAACAATGTTGCATGAGAAAGTGACTCGACCATGTTTGTGACGACAAATACCAAGTTGTCGAGGTCGTGGCCTTTCTGCAACTGATGGGTTCTCGACGATAGTGCAAGCCGGAAAGCGCCATGCAGTCGTAGTGCAAAGTCGCGTGTTCCGTTCGCCCTGTGCGGGACCTCAGTCGCCAACAACTCATAAAGTTCCGGATCGGTGCCGTGAGCATCAATCATTCCCTCAATCATCGCCCGAATGAGGTCATCAAGAGGGGATGCCGCATGATCGATGAGCTTGGTCTCGATCATCCGATCAATTTGATCCATGTGGCGCTGGTGTAACGCGACAAAGATCGCTTGCTTGTTTGGAAAATATTGGTAGACAGAGCCGATGCTTACGCCGGCAACCTCGGCAATCCGGTTCGTGGTGACGGCGCCGAGCCCCTCCCGCTTCAATACTCTTACCACGGCATCGAGTACGGCAGCGACCGTCTGATGCGCGCGCCGCTGCTTCGGCCGGCGTCGATGGGATCTCTTGGTTGATCGCGAGGACATAATTCGCTGCTTCGATGAAATATGAGCAATTATTTATATTCTGTTGCAGCCCTATGGCTGTTCACGAGATAGCTGGCTTGCCTTAAGCGAGTAGACAAGGATATGGAAGCATTATAGGCTTCGGCTTGTACATGAGCAAGTGCACATATTGTGTATAAGACTGCGATGAAATATCTGATAACTGGGGCAACAGGAGATGTGGGCTCCAAGGTCGTCGAACACTTAATCCGTAGCGGTGAACGGCCTCGAGTATACGTGCGTGATGAGCAGAAGGCGAGATTGCGATTCAACGACCGGGTGGACGTGTCCGTGGGCGATCTTGCCGACCCTGAGTCGCTGAGGGCCGCACTTCAAGGTCTCGACGAGCTATTTCTCGTCAATACCGGCCCTCAGATTCCCGAGAGAGATGAAATGGCAGCAAAAGCTGCCAAATCGGCGGGGATCAAGCATGTCGTCAAACTATCGTCTATGGATGTGCCACGAGGCCTGGCCATCGGTGCATGGCATGAGCGCGGCGAGGCAGCGGTCCGGGCGAGCGGAGTTCCTTTCACATTTGTGCAGCCGACAGGTTTCATGTCGAATATCCTGGCATGGGTGCCGTCCATTAAAGCCGAAGGTGTAGTTCGCGCATCCACAGGGGACGGCAGGAGGGCCTTCATTCACTCCGACGATATTGCGGCTGTCGTAGTAAAGGCATTGACCACGCGTACGTATCACGGACGGTCGCTGCCGATCACCGGCCCAGAAGCGCTGACCTTCGCCGAGGTGACGGCGAGGATCGGAGCCGCCATTGGCAGGCCACTCACGTTTCGAGAAATTTCCGATGAGGAAGCTCGGCAAGAGTACTCGCGTATCAGCGGGTCAGTTGAGGAGACGGAGGCTCACGTTTCGCTATGGCGTGCCATTCGCGAAGGTCGTCTTGCGACGATTACTGACAACGTCGAAGCTGTCCTAGGCAGGAAACCAATTGCGTTCGATCAGTGGCTGATTGAGAATGCCGCAGCATTCCGATGATCGTCGTGCGGGAAACACAGACCGGATAGCCGCGCGCGTCCTTCGGGCCGGCGAACACTCTCTTGGTGGAATCTACTTTTCCGGCGGCAGACCCCCTGCCTCATTCGTGCTTGTGCAGAACAGGATGGAGTCGGACGTGGACGGAGCGCGGTGAAGGGGGCAGAGTTTGCGAGGATGTCATGCAGCCGCTGTGCGCCATAGCGGCGGACAACGGAGCTGGGGGTCGGTAGTGGGCGCTCGCCACATTGCCCATCACCTTGTCGGTCCGGGTTACGTCTTATCCGCCTTGTGCGGCCGGGGTCTCAAGGTGATTCAAGGGATTCAACCATTATGGAAACTCCGCCCCATTTGGCGTAGAGTTTAGGGCGATGACTCTGGAACAGGAGGGACGAAATCTCGCCATGAAGAAAGTTGCGCTTGTCTCGATAGCTCTGTTCTTGCTGGTTGCCGGCACTGCCGTCGCCCAGGACGTACGGTACAACTTTGACAAGGACACGGATTTTTCGAAATTCAAGACCTACAAATGGGTGCCTATGAAGGATGCTCCCAAAGTCGACGACCTTCTCGACAAGCAGATCAAGGACGCTATTGACGCCGAACTCGCCAAGAAAGGCCTCACCAAGACCGATGCCGACACCGCCGATCTCTACCTTGGCTATCAGGTGGGAATAGGCACAGAGAAACAATTCACCTCCTACGATACGAGCTGGGGATACGGTCCGGGTTGGTACGGGGGGGGGTGGTACGGGGGTGGCGGCGGCATGACCACTGGGCAAACTTCTACCATCTACGTCGGTCAGTTGGCGGTCGACATGAACGATTCCAAGAACCACGATCTGGTCTGGCGTGGCGTCGCCAGCAAGACCATCGACCCCAAGGCCAAGCCTGACAAGCAGCAGAAGAATCTGGCAAAGGCCGTAGCCAAACTCTTGAAGAATTATCCTCCCCCGCCTCCAAAGGCAAAGTAGGCGGCGAGCCGAATAACAACCAACTATCACTAAAGTTGTGTCTTGTGCTCTCGCACATGGGAGGTGGGCTGACGGTTCCAGGGGGATACAAGTTCCGCCGGAGAGGCTCAGTCTGCATCGCGGCGGTCGCACTAGACCAGGGTGAGACCGCCTGGGAGGCGGCAAGCACACGCAATCGGGTAATGAACTCATTTATATCCAGGAAGGCTCGGCGATCCTTGAGGTTGAGGGCAAGGCTGCTCAGACTTTGGAGGCAGGCTAAGCGTTCAGCACCGTGGCTAGCGAAGTGCACAACGTGAAAAATGCCAGCAGCAGCGCGCCCGCGAAGGCCCTGGCCTTCTACATCGCCAAGAAGGGAGCTCGTCTCGAGGACCTCGCCGTTAAGGCAGAGTAACAGGCGCAGCCCGTGAGGGTGCGGATATAGCTGGTTCCGATTCACGAGCCCAGGGGGCCGAGCAAGAACCATGGCAACTCGTGGACGAGCGTCTGCCGTCTGATGAAGGACGCCAAAGGGTGTGACTTGGCCTCGATGTGAAAGTCCTCGATCTCACTCCGCCTTCCGAATTGCGACCGATGCAACCAGCAAACAGGGGCGTCTCATGAATGAAACCTTCTCGACTCAGCCACCACGTATAGCTGCTCGACGCGAGGGTCGTGAGGTTTCAAGGAGCAGCTGCTCACACCGGCATTCGCTTGTACGCCTTTTCAAAAAAGGCCCCGCGCAAGCGAATGAAACCATCAGCCTCAGAATTTTGGGTTCCGTGAGCCGCTTCTGAGGCTAACTCAACCACGACGGCTACCAATAACCCAATGCAGGCGTGGCTCGGCAGCACAAGCACCGACGAGATTGAGTCACACGACGTTAACGAACGTGGAGGATCCGAGATCAATGAGACGGAACCTAGCCATTGTCATCGCGGGCAGCCTCTTGCCGATGTGCTTCATTGCCCTTGCCCAGCAGCGCCGAGTAGCCGGACTTTATCCGTCGAATCCGCCGCTTGATGAAAGGGACGAGGAGAAAAGAATCCTTGCGGTCCTCGACAGGATGGTCAAGTCGCATGAGACATATCTAAGCGTTCCCATTCAAGATGGGAAAGCGCTCCGGCTGCTCACGGAGGCAACGGATGCAAAGAATGTGGTCGAGATCGGCACGTCGACGGGGTATTCGGGCCTGTGGCTTTGTCTGGCTCTACAGCGGACGGCCGGCCACTTGACGACGTTCGAGATCGATCAGCAAAGGGCATCCATGGCTCGACAGCACTTCAAAGAAGCGGGTGTGGAGAAGGTGGTGACTATTATCGAAGGCGATGCTCATGAACAAGTGGCAAAGCTGAAAGGACCAATCGATGTCGCGTTCATCGACGCTGACAAGAGCGGCTACGTCGATTATCTGACCAAACTCTTGCCGCTCCTGCAGCCGGGTGGCTTGATCCTTGCACATAATGTGGAGATGGTTCCAGATTACGTCAAGGCAGTGACGTCTAGAGCAGACCTGGAAACGATCTTCTACATGGAGGGCGGCGGGCTGGGTGTGACCCTGAAGAAGCGTTGAAGGGCCCCAAGAACTCCTGCTGAGGACGCAACGGCAGATGCTTGCGGATGCCCTTTTCGCCGACCACGAGGCTGGTTCGCAGTCTCTGAATGGCGACCAACCGCTCGCTATGCATGCTAGCTCTGTTCTTTTAAGGACTCGGCCGCGAGAGGATCGGCTGCGACAGCTTTCATTACGGGCAGAGCGAAAGCGTGCAATTCACGGGCCCTAAGTATGTAAGCCGTGGCTTTCCCTACTCGGGCACCGTGGTTCCTCGTCTTGGTGAGTAAACTGTCGACGATCTTTGCGAAAAAGCGATCCGGCCAGTTCGCATGAACGCCATCGCCGGAGGTATCAAATTCCTCCATCGCGCGCCATACCTGGCAGCCATTCTCCATTATGGGCACCTGATAACGCGTGATTTGCTTGCCTGGAATGTCGGCGACATGTTCAACGTAGTGGAGGAAGGTCACGGCATCGTGATCGGAGCCCAGTAATACGATCTTCCCGTCGAGCATCAAGAATCGTTCCAGCGGAGAATCTGAGCCGAGAGCATAACTCCACGGTTGGCTGGACATGAGGTGTTCAGTCTGCTTTCCCCAGAACACGAAACGGGCAACGTGGCGATTCACTCGAGAGTCCGGATATGTCCTCAGAAATTCGACGAGTATTCCATTGTCGCGAGCCGATCTTGCCGTGAGAGGATCGAACACCGGCAACTTTTCCCGAATCTCTCGCTCTTGCTCCAGTGTCAGGTTCCCGCGTCCCACCTCGTCGTAGTAACGAGGGCAACTGGCGTACATCATAAGAGTGCCTTCCGAGGTTAGCACCGATTTGAGGGCAAGATGTATCTGATCGGGGCCACCGGCAACTTCTCCAACCGCTCGCACCGAAGCATGCAGCATTACTGTGTCGGCAGCCCTGATGCCCAGCTTGCGGAAGTCATTCGCCAGTTCCTCTATCGAGTACATAGCAAGCTACCTCGATGGTTTTGGGTGATGCTCATGTGTCTTCCCTGCGCGAGTCTAACCCCAGATACGGTGGAGACTATCAAAAGGTTCGCCACGGCCTAGAGGCGGCTCGTGTACGGCCACGAGCGAGCCGGGGCTGGTATGGCAACCTTTTCAGTGATCGAAATGGCGGTCTTTCATGAATGCATCAGTGGTGTAGAGAAAGGTAATTGACAGGGGGTGGAGTTGCTATCTAAGCGCCTGTCAAAAGTGCCAGTTGCCAGGCACCGATGATTTTGTCTATTCTTAAAATTCTTCTGAGAGATCTGAGCGGGCGGAAGCGGAGGAGGAGGCCATGTTGAATCAACGTCGACGTTTGAGCCAGAAGGGGATGGCCTTGCTGACGATTGCCATCCTGTGCCTAATCATTCCTAGCCTTGCGGCTGCCGCGGACAACGAGAAGGAGCAGGAACGAATCAAGGAGTCCGGCAATGTCATAAAGGAACTCGTTAACTCACCCGAAGGCATTTCCAGCAGTGTGCTGAATAAGGCCGAGTGCGTTATTGTTCTCCCGTCCGTAAAGAAGGGTGGCTTCATTGTGGCAGCCCAATATGGACGAGGTGTGATGACGTGCCGGCGTGGAGAAAATTTTGATGGGCCGTGGAGCGCCCCGACGATGATGCAATCGAGTGGCGGAAGTTTTGGTCTTCAGGCTGGCGGCCAGGCCACCGACTTCGTGGTTCTGGTAATGAATGACAAGGGGGCACGTGCCCTGATGAACGGCAAAGCTAAGCTCGGTGCCGATGCCAGTGTCGCCGCCGGTCCGGTCGGGCGGGATGCGGAAGCCTCCACGAATGCGGCGATGAGCGCCCAAATGCTCTCCTATTCCAGAGCGCAGGGGGTGTTTGCCGGCGTCTCCCTGTCGGGAACATCGCTCGGACCTGATGACGGCGCGAATGAAAAAATCTATGGTAAGAAAGTGACTGCCACGGAGATCATTAGCGGCAATGCTGGACCAGCTCCCGACTCGGCTAAGGAACTGCTTGCGGTCCTTACAGAGAAATCACCCAAGAACGAGTCAAAAGGGAAGTAGTGGGCGTTTTGCGAGGCGCCACGCCGTGCTGCAGGATCGCGTGCCTCGCTTTCGACTGCCTTTGCCAGCGCCAGGTGGGGCTCAAGAAGAACTGGGCGAATTCGAGGACCTGGCTTGTGTTCAGCAGCCCGGGCGGGATTGCCCACACGAATTCGGAAGCTGCTGTTCGGCATTAAGCTCTCAAGTGGGTACGGCGCAGGTGGCTGAGAAGTTCATTGTCGGTTTCTCCCGTTCCTTGATCAGCCTGTTGCGGCGTGATTGATAACGGGCAAACTCGGAAGGTTCTTCGGCGCGATCCGATGCCGCAGCCTCTGGCTCTCCAGCCGATCATAAGAAGCTGAGATGCTAGGTGTTGAGCCACCGCAAGTTGATGAAGCAAGAGGAGTTGGAGGAGTTGATACACACTTGAGGGAGCAATTCCTTACTTCTGTTGCCGTTCATACTACCTTTGCTGGGCGAGTGAAAGGTTCGACGGCATCAGTCCTGACAATCAGCTGCTAGTGCAGTTCACTCCGCGCTCCCGCGCTCCGATGTCAGCGGTGACTTCCCCTCGACGCGTTTCCGACTTCTCACCGGTTGCTACCATCGAATGTCGTGTACGCATCGAAGCGAGAAGCCCAGCGAATGGGCAGATCGCGGCAAGAATTACACGCAGAACCTGCTTGCTGCGCTTGCGCTGCAATGACTTAGCGCGTGGCACAGCAGGTGCAATGCAAAGCGGCCAGGGAGGACTTGTGAAGGATTTCTACGATGTTTTGCGGCAAAAGGAAACCGATCTCGTGCGTGCGGAGAGGGAAGTCGAGGCACTTAAACTGGTGATTTCGTTGCTCGAAGAACATCTCACTCCCCAAACGCAAGATGACCAGGGCCTTTCGTCTGAGAGCACCGGCACCGAGGGAGCCATTTTTTCATCACTCAGTCGTGCTGAGTCGAGCTTTTGGAAGCGCATGAAGTGAACTTTTTGTACAGCTTTTCCCCGAATTGTGCTCGTCCCGCCCGAATATCCCCGGCACAACGCAAAACCGACATTTGCACGCCTCAAGCGCCGGCCCACGCCCCGCTTTGGTCCGAACAATTGCACGGCGACTCTCTGAAATAACCCGGCCTTCGCGCGGCTAACACCAGCCGGCGGTGTGGCCCCGGCGCAGGCAAAGTTGTGTTTTCAGGTGGGAGCGGCAAAGTTAAGGAATTCCCTGTCCCCGCTTCGCGGGCTCAACTCAACCCTACGCCGCCCCTGGCTGGTGGATAGCCGAACTTGTCCGAAAGATAGTTCAAAAAGATTGGGGCGTAGGTAATGGGGACCGGGAAAATTCACCCTCCGGCCTCAGACAGCACCGCAAAAGAATCTTCTCACCTGCGGCCAGTACTTTCGAACCACCCAGTCGGTGCTAAGGTGGCCACCCCGGGAAAGGAGTTTAAGTCGGACTCCTGTGCTTCGGGCGAATCGTTCAACGGACCGCCAGGGGATGTAAGGGTCGTCCTTAGCGTGGAACATCAGGATTTTGGAGGGGAGGATCTGACGGACGTGATGAACGGGGTTGTAGAAGTGCCCAGAGTAGAGCTTTTTCCAGTTCTGGTCGGATAGCCGATAGCCGCGGCCGAAGGCTTCGCGGATGTAAGCAGCATAGCTCGGGTTTGAGGTTTCAGCTTTCTCGCTTCTGCGCAGAATCGACCAGTCGACAGCAGGGCAGTTTGCGATCACCCGGGTGACTCGCGGATCGAGCGAGGCCAGGATCGCCGCGGGTCCGCCAAAACTGCCTCCGATGACAAAAATGTGATGGGGTGTAAGCGAGAACCTTTGACCAAAGGCGTAGTCGCGCACGCCATTGGGTAGTTCGTCAATCACGTCGAGGATGTCCTCGTGCGGGGATTTCTTGAGGAAGATCCCGTCACTCTCCCAGGCTCCGCGATAGCGGGGATAGAAAACCCAGTAGCCTTTTTGTGATAAGAAGGCGGCGAGCGGCTGCTTGTGGGGGATGGAGGGCATGCCGTCGCAGAGAATGATGACGTTGTGCTGAGTACGCGGACGTGAAGGCGGGAGGAACTCGGCTACGATTTCCTTCTTGAAGCGGGTGCGGAACATTGGGGTAGGGTAGCAAAAAGGCTACTTGAGCTTCCCAGCCCAGGGTCCTGGCGAGCGTCCAAGATTGCAAGTCCGTCCAACCAGTGGGAGGAACATCAGTATCGAGCCGGCGAGGGAAGTTTGACCGAATCATCTCACGGGACGAAGAGTTGACTTGCCCAGGGATGCGCCATACTGTGCTCGAACCTGCGGGAGGAAATAGACATGAGAAAAAGCCTTCTAAAGTCTGTATTCGTTTTGTTTGCGGCCCTGGTAAGCGCAGGTTCTCTGGAAGTTGTCTCACAGTCAGCCAGCTCTCAATCGGTGTCCGCGACTGGAATTGCGTCGGCTCCGCCGCCAGCACCAATGAGGCCGGTGATGGACGTCTACTTCGGGAGTAAGGTCGCGGACCCGTACCGCTACATGGAGAATCTGCAGGACCCCGAGGTGCAATCGTGGATGAGGGCCCAAAACGACTACACCCAAGGCATATTGGCCCGGATCTCTGGTCGGGAGCAAATGTTGGCGCGCATCCGGCAACTCGATCAATCGGTGCCCGAGGTGGAAGCGAGGCGGCTGCCCGGTGACATGTACATCGTTCTCAAAAGGCTGCCGGGCGAGAATACATCGAAACTTTATTTGCGTGGTGGGCTCCGCGGGCAGGACAAGCTTCTGGTCGATCCCGAGAAGGTCGGGCTCGCCCCGGCAGACCAAGGCAAAGGAACGAATGTCATCTTTGGCCTCGCGGTTTCAAATAACGGCAAATACATCGCAGTGGGCATCGAACCTGGTGGAGACGAGCTTCACGGAGAAGTGCATGTCCTTGACCTCGCCACGGGGCGGGAGACGGGCGACGTGCTTACGCAAGTCGGTGCGGAAGCATGGGACCCCTACTGGTTGCCCGACGATCGCTCGTTTGTCTATGGGAGAGTTCAAAAACATCCGCCGGATGCGCCTGCGGCGGAGGTGAGGCAAAAGTTCCGTTCGTACCTGCATGTGCTAGGGACTGATGCCCAGAAAGACCCGCCGGTTTTTGGTTATGGCATAGTCTCGTCCATCGCTGTCGACCCCAGTCTGATCGCATCCGTTCATACTCAGCCGGATTCGCCTTGGGCACTGGGCCTGCTCAACGGCAGCGTTACAGCCAACAGCGCCTACTACATCGCGCCCGCGGCCGACATTGGGAAAAGTAATATTGCGTGGCGCAAGGTGGCAGATTTCCCGGATGGCGTGACCGACATTGCTATCCATAACGATGATCTTTACTTGTTGACGTATAAGAATGCGCCACGTTACAAGGTGGTCCGGACCAGTGCCCGTCGGCCCGACCTGGCTTCTGCGGAAGTTGTTGTGCCGCAGGGGCAGCCGGTCATCACCGGAATCCATTCCGCGCAAGATGCCCTGTATCTGGAAACGCGGGATGGCGGCATCAGCCGTGTGCTCCGCGTTCCATACGGCCCGCATCCGCAAGTTCAACCAGTCGACCTGCCCTTTTCCGGATCTGCGTTCCTCGCCGTGGATAGCCGCCTGCCCGGCACATTGCTCTACCTCGCCTCGTGGACCAAGGCGGTCACGATTTATGCCTACGATCCCGCGACGAAGCAGGTGACTGACACTCAGTTGCGGCCGATGGGTCCTTTCGACGCACCTGCCAATCTCGAGTCCATCGAGGTGAAAGTTCGCAGCTATGATGGAACCTTGGTGCCTCTCTCGATTGTCTACCCGAGAAACATCGAGCGCGATGGTTCGAATCCGACGCTGCTGGAAGGCTATGGAGGATACGGCATTTCATTTGATCCCTACTTTGAGCCGACGCGGCTAGCGTGGCACGAAAAGGGCGGGATTTACGCGGTTTGTCACGTGCGCGGCGGCGGCGAGTACGGCGAGGAGTGGCACCTGGCGGGTAAAGGCGTGACGAAACCAAATACTTGGCGTGACTTCATCGCCTGTGCGCAGTATCTGATCGAGGAAAAGTACACTACGCCCGCGCGTCTGGCCGGCGAAGGGGTGAGCGCTGGAGGCATTCTTATCGGCCGGGCGATTACCACCCAACCGGAGCTGTTTGCCGCTGCCATCGACAAAGTCGGTTTATCGGATACGTTGCGATTCGAACAGACGCAGAATGGCGAGACCAACATACCTGAGCTTGGCAGCGTGAAGACGGAAGAGGGTTTCAGGGTGCTTTACGAGATGAGCGCTTATGACCACGTTACGGACGGAACCTCTTATCCAGCGGTCCTGCTCGAGACCGGCATGAACGATCCCCGAGTGGACCCCTGGCAAATGGCAAAGATGACGGCCCGCCTGCAGGCGGCTACGAGGAGCGGCAAGCCAGTGTTGCTGCGCGTGGATTACGCGGGAGGCCATGGCCAGCTAGGTGCGACCAGGGAGCAAGCCAACAAGCAGATTGCCGATGAATGGAGCTTCCTTCTGTGGCAATTCGGCCTGCCTCAGTTTCAATCGACGAAATAATAACTGCTACCGGCTTGCGTGAAATTCCGGCTTGCAATCCAATGCTGGTGAAGACTAGTCCGCAAAATCAGCGGGAAAAGCACTTCACAGAGAGGAAGACGGCAAAAGCTGGCCGGTTTTCAACCGGAGGTCTGTGATGCACCAACACTTGGGTATGCGCGATCAAAAGCGAGAGTGGTAAGCCCGAGCATGACGAACGCGAGCACGCTGCCTTCAGGCCCAACCGAACCACCGCTCAGCCACTTGGAACCGTGCATGTGGGTGCTGAGCAGGTGCCCGGCGGCGATACTCCCGCTGTCAGGCACACCAAAGATGAAACTCTCAGCGTAGTCCCATGAAAAATGAAAGCCGATGGGAAACCACAAATCGCCGGTCCTGCGTAGCATCAGGCACGCCACCAGTCCGGCCGCAAACACCCCGATCAGACCGAGCATCGCCTCGCCCGAGTTTCCCGCATGAGCGAGTCCCAAAATGAGCGAGGTGAGGACTGCCGCCGGCCAAAAACCAACCGAACGTGTCAACGTAAACTGTGGGCATCCGCGAACCGCGAATTCCTCGCAGATGCCTGTGAGCATGAACACCAGCGCCCACAGAAACCCGAACTTCAGCAAGGCACCGGCGGGTAATTCCGGGCTGCCGAAGTCTGAGACACCAAGGCTGTACAAGGCCAGCAGCAGCAACGCCAGTGGCACTACGCCCCAGATCGCTCCGTGAAGAAACCTTCGCAGGAAACCCTTCCCCAGGGGCAGCCCATAGGCCGCGAAACTGCGCCGTTCGAATCGTCCCATGATAGCCGTGGCGATCATGACCGAAAGCAGCAATAGGATCTCCCCGACTAGCGAAATGCCCGGCAGAATGACTCCGGACGGCTGACGGACTCCGAGAAGGTGAACCAGCCGAATGCACCCCAGGACTATGGCGACGAGCAGAGTGAAGAAAATCAGCACTCTCCAGCCGCCACGGAGCCCGTGTGGTCCCAGGAATATCCGTGTCCCTGGATTGCGCTGCGCAACAGGCACATTCATGAGCATTTCGTTTTCCTTTGTCATCCGCGCTCCCATCGTCTGTGCTCTCCCGACCTTATAGGTATGGTTTAATACTGCGCTCGAAGGATTCATAGGATTGGCCGGCAATGAGAGTGTTGCGGAGGATGCCGTCGCGGTCGATGATGTGGGTGACGGGGCGGGCGACCTGGGGCTGGATGTAGAGGCCGGCAATGCGGGAGCCTGGATCGATGCGGCCTTTGACGAAAGGCATGCGGGCGAATTCCGGGAACTTGGCCTGCTGCTCGTTGGGCTCGTCGGAGATGGCGATGACGACAAGGCCGTCTTTGGCGTAGCGCTGCTGGAGGCGCTCAAGCGCGGGCATTTCCTGGCGGCAGGGCGGGCACCAAGTAGCCCAAAGATTGAGGACCACAAGCTTGCCACGATAGTCGGCGAGGGACCGGGGAGATTCGTCAGCCACCAGCTTGAATTCGAACTCCGGCGCGATTTTGTTGGCATTGCGGAAGACCGGCTTCAAAGGATTCACTTTGGTGGTTGCCCAGCGGAGAAATCCGATCGATTGGTAGGCGACAAAGACGGCAACCAGGCAGGCAGCCAGGCTAAGGAGTTTGCGCGACCGTGTGCGTTGGGTGCGCGTGGAGAGAAAGAGGATGGCGAGCGCGCTCAGCAAAATAGTCGTCCACGCGGCAGCTTGCCCGTATTCGACGATCAGCTTTGGCCAATTCATGGTGACCTCCCCTCCTCACCCGGCGGAAAGAGGATACGGAAGCGGGTGGAGAAATGTTCCAGGGGTCGGGAATCGATTGATCCAGGTTCGAATCCACAGGCAAAACTTCCTAGCTTGATAACCCTCCCAGCCGCAGAGCAGTCCACGGATCGGTGCTGAGAAGCAGAGCGGCGGCGGAGACGAGCGCGCTCGCCACGCCCTTGCGCCAGGCCGCGGGGGGAAAGCCGGCGCTACGCTTGAAAGCGCGATTGAATGCGGCTTCCGATTCGTAGCCAACCCGGGACGCAATCTCGGCGATGTTGGAATCACCATCGCGCAACATCTGCTTTGCCAGTTGCACCCGCCATCCCGCCAGATACCGCATGGGGGATTCGCCGATCAGTTGGGTAAAACGCTCTGCCAGCGCCGAGCGAGAAAGGGCAGCCTCGTGCGCCAGTTCCGATACCGTCCAATTGTGGGCGGGATTGGCATGCATCAGGCGCAGCGCCTTGCCGACATGGACATCGTTCAGTCCTGCCAGCCAGCCGCGCTGACCGGGCGGCAGCTGCTGCATGTACTGACGCAGAATTTCCACGAACATCAGCTCTGTGAGCCGACCTAGCATGGCGGCGTTTCCCGGGCGCGCTACCCTGGCCTCGTTGATGGTGAACTTGAGCGTCGTGCTCAGCCAGGTTCCTGAGCCCTGGGGAACTTGAGCGGGGCGAGTGCCAGTGTGGTCGATAGCTTCCACGGCAGCGTAATCGTTGCGGCTGCGCACCACCAACATCGTAGGCAGAGCACTGACCAGCGGATTAAACCGCTGATCGCAGTTCAGGTAGCCACAAATGAACCGGGACTTTCTGCCACCACCGCCGAAGGCCACCTGCGTTGTGGCATCGGGTGAGCTTTGCGAAAAAACCGCCCCCATGGGGGTCGTCTTCTCCCCGGGATGGCTGCACATGGTATGGGGTTCGCCGTGGGGAAAAATGATGACGTCCCCCGCTTGCATCTTTACGGGTGGACACGCCTGGCACAGGATGAAACATTCACCCTCGGTGAGGATGTGAAACAGCACTACGCATTCCGCATTAGGCAAGACGATGGAGGCGAGGAGCTCGGGATTGGGGGAATCGAGCCCCCAGGGAGAGGAAAATTCCGCGGTAAAAAACACCGCCCCCGACAGACGCACGATACGCAGGACGTCTGACAGTATGTCCATTGAGTTGTCCGCCCCAATCGCAAGGATGCACAGACCCCAGAGTCTTGGCCAAGAATTGCAGAGCTTTAGTCAAGCTGTCAAGTCAACTTGGCGCTTTGAGCAAGAGGAATGGAGCCCCGGGCATGGACGGCTGGTGTCAATTCAGCGAAACTCACTTTCGGTTCAGTGGCAGGCACACAAGGAGCGAACCATGGCGCTGATGAGACCTGATCCGACGTTTTACCCTTCACCTAAGATGGCCATGCAAGGGCCACCGGAGCAGTTGGCATACGTCGCCCTCATTAATCCGACACACCAGCGGCAGCCGGATGCGATTGGGGTAGTGGATGTCGATCCTGATTCCAAGAGCTACGGCCGCCTGGTCGGGCAGACGGACATGCCGCAGACTGGCGATGAGCTGCATCACTTTGGCTGGAACGCGTGCAGCGCATGCTTGTGTCCTTACGCGCCGCATCCGCACATGGAACGGCGGTATCTGGTTGTACCGGGAATTAACTCCTCTCGTATTCACATTCTTGACGTTAAGCCCGACCCGCGCCAGCCCAAACTGGTAAAGGTAATTGAGCCGGAAGTTGTGGCCAACCGCACTGGCTACGCGGCGCCGCATACCGTGCACTGCGGACCTGAAGGGATTTACTTGACCGCGCTGGGGGCGCCGGATGGGAACGGTCCGGGCGGAACCTTCATCATGGATCCGGAGACCTTCGATATTCGCGGAAGGTGGGAAATCGAGCGGGGCCCGCAGCAATTGGCTTACGACATGTGGTGGCATCTGGGGCTGGACACGATGGTTACCAGCACCTGGGGAACGCCCAATATGGTGAAGGAGGGGGTGAATCCGGAGTTGCTGCTGGCCGGCAAGTACGGAAACAAATTGCACGTCTGGGACCTGCGGCGGCGGCGCCACGTCCAGGAACTGGAGCTCGGCGCAGAACAGCAGATGGCCCTTGAGCTGCGCCCCGCGCACGATCCCACCAAAGCCTACGGATTCTTGAGTGTGGTCTTGTCACTCAAGGATTTGTCTTCCTCCATCTGGCTCTGGTACCGCGAGAGCAGCCGGAATGGCTCCGATGGGAAGTGGGCCATCAAGAAGGTGATCGAGATTCCGGCAGAAGCGGCAGATCCGGCAACCCTGCCGCCGATTCTACAGGGCTTTAAGGCGGTTGCTCCCCTGGTCACCGATATCAATCTCTCGCTGGATGATCGTCATCTCTACGTGTCCTGCTGGGGCACGGGCGAATTCCTCCACTACGACGTCACCGACCCGTTCCATCCGAAGAAGGTCGGCTCGGTTCGGTTGGGAGGAATTGTCAACCGGGCGGCGCATCCCAGCAAGCCGGGACAGCCGCTGACCGGCGGGCCGCAGATGGTTGAAATCAGCCGCGACGGCAAGCGCATATACTTCAGCAACGGCCTATACACGCCTTGGGATGACCAGTTTTACCCGGATGGTGTGAAGGGCTGGATCGCCAAGGTCAACGTAAACGGCAAGATGACACTCGATCCCAACTTCTTCGTCGAGACAGACGGTATGCGCACTCACCAGCTGCGACTGCAGGGCGGTGACGCCTCGTCGGATTCCTACTGCTATGCCTGAGGCGGGCAAGCTCGAACCAAGAGGACATCATGGAATGGAATGCAGTGCTATTTCTGGGGGCTTACCACGGTATTAACCCGGGAATGGGCTGGCTTTTTGCGGTGGCATTGGGGATGCAGCACGGCAGTGCCCGCGGGGTGTGGCGGGCGCTGCCTCCAATCGCACTGGGGCACATGGCAGCGGTGGGCGCGGTACTGCTGGCGGCGGGGCTGGCACAAATGGTAGTGCCGCTTTCGGTGATGAAGGTGGTCGTCGCGTCAGTGCTGGTTGCGTTTGGTCTCTATCGCATGTGGCGCCACCGCCACCCGCGATTTGGAGGAATGCGAGTCGGTTTCCGCGATCTCACGGTCTGGTCGTTCTTGATGGCGTCGGCTCATGGCGCAGGTTTGATGGTCCTGCCGTTTGTGATGGCCATGTCGGACCGAGTATTGGCGGCAGGCGGAAGCCATAGCCATCACGCGGCCGCAAGCAGTGCCCGGGTTCCGTGGGTGGGGGCCTTGGCCCTCAGTCTACACACTGCGGCTTATCTTCTGGTGTTGGTTTTCGTAGCCTGGATCGTGTACCGGAAGCTCGGACTGGCCCTGTTGCGAACCGCTTGGTTCAACCTCGACTGGCTCTGGGCCGGAGCCCTGGTAGCCACCGGTGCGGTCGTCCTACTCAGCTAGAGAGAAGGCTTTGGGTACGGTTTCAGGGATGAAAAGGGCATTTCTGGGCTGCCGCAAAACTGAACACCAGCGGTGGGCGGGTCTGGCCCGGACCGGGCCCGTCGACGTAAGGGCGCCGCCTTCGAAAACGAAGCAAACCCACGAGGGAGGGAGTCCACAATGGATCCCAGGACAATCATCCAGGGCAGCGAGCAAGATGGATTGCTGCCCGCGGGGACAGGGGACCGATTCGCCGGCTACGCGGTCATCGGTTTGCCTTTTGCTTCCGGGCACGTGCTCTCGCTGAGGCGGTTTCCAGTGTCCTCCGTGGGACCGGGATACACATCGGTGTGGCATCGAGATCGCGGAGGACGCTGGACCTTTTACTCGACAGTAGCTCCGGAACAGGGATGCCCGCGGTACTTCGGCAGCGAGATTGAGAAGAACGTGGTTGTCCCGATACGGATCGAGTGGTTGGGGCCAGCCCAATTTCTCGTAGTAGCCGGGAGCGTGCTCACCTGGGAAGTTACCCTGGCCGAATCTCGGACCTCGCGCGCCATGAACACGGCAGCTCGCTTGCTGCCTGAAGGCTGGTGGCGAAAGCGGTTCGTGCTGAGGGTTATGGGCGTGGCGGCCCGATTCGCCTTAGGTACAGGCAGGATCAATCTGTCCGGATATACTCCCAACGGACACGAGTTCGTCGCGAATCCGCGGCAGCTGTGGCTGGTCAAGTGCAGGCGCGCGATCATTCGCGGTGTGGACCTCGGTACGGTGGGACCACTCGTGGAGCAGGCACACCTCCGGGATTTCCGGATTCCGCAGAAAGGCGTCTTTGCGGTGGTGCGCGCGTTTTTGAAGGCCAATCCCGTTACGCCCTCCCCGCGGATACAAACGCTCACCCAGCGAACACACGCGACCCCATGAAACGGAGGGCAGACCGATGGACCACAGCATGCTGGGATTTGTCGTGATCGTGATCCCTTACGCCGTGATCGGGCTCATGGCGGCGGCGGGTACCATCCTCATCGCCCGCAGATTCCTCAGCTCCAAAGCAGAGCAAATCTTCTACGCGATGTTCCTCATCCTGATCGCCTTGTTCTACCTGGCCTTTGCGGCCTACTTCGGGGTGGCGACGGCGTGGCGGAGGGAAGCGGCTATCGTGGTGGGGTTCATCGCTGCCGGCTTGCTGGGCACGCGTATGCCGTTCGCCCTGATCGTCGGATATTCGCTGCACGGGCTGTGGGACCTGCTGCACGAACTTCAGGCGCATGGATCACCCTGGTTCGCGCCCGGCCGGCTGACCGCGATCCCGCTCGCCTACGGAGTCTTTTGTGCAGCCTTCGACTTCTGCATGGCGGCGTACATCTCTGGGCGTCGCGCCGAGTGGGTTGCGACGTGGAAGGCTCTGCCCCAGAGGATGGCTGCATAATTACATGCCATCGGATGGTCCTCTCGGCCACTCGTCGCAGTTCTTTCCCGACGACGCATTCGACGGGGAGGCTCGTACTCCGCCCTGCATCATCCCAACATTTGTACCACCCACCAATGCTCGCGGCGGAGATTGGGACTGGGAATCCTCCTGCTTGCGATCATAATGGCTTATCTTCTGCTGAAGGTATCAGGTCTGCCGCACTCATAGACTGCTGCAATACTGTTTGGCTCGCCAGGCATGAGCATATGAAACGCGACCAACCGAAGAAAGTACTGCCCGTCGGCAAACTGCCGCCTGAGCATTTGCGATCGCTGCTCGGACATCTGCCAAAGCATGATCCACGCCTGATCGTTGGACCTCAGATTGGCGAGGACGCGGCCGTCATCGAAGCAGGCGATCGCTATCTTGTCGTCACGACAGATCCCATCACCTTTGCCTCCGATGACATCGGGCATTATGCGGTTCACGTCAACGCGAACGACATTGCGGTCTTGGGCGCGCGACCGTGGTGGTTCTTTGTCGTCATGCTTCTTCCCGAGAGCCGCACGACGCCCGAACTGGCCGAGACGATCATGGCCGACGTGCGGACGACGTGCGAGGAACTGGGAGTCGTGGTCGCCGGTGGGCACACAGAAATCACCCAGGGCCTCGACCGCCCGATTCTAATCGGTCAGATGCTCGGCGAAGTCGCTCCAACTCGCCTTGTGCGGAAGACTCGCATCGCCATCGGTGATCGGATCCTGTTGACGCACGGTGTGGCGATCGAGGGCACCGCGATTCTCGCACGAGAGAAGTCTGCACGGTTGCGGGGACGGGTCGATGCCGATCTTCTGAGGCGGGCCGCTCGTTTCCTGATTCGGCCCGGCATCAGTGTCGTGAGTGCGGCGCTTGCGGCTACCAAGGTTGGCGAGGTGGTGCACGGGATGCACGATCCGACGGAAGGCGGTCTGGCGACTGGGCTCTTCGAGCTGGTAGCGCCCGCTGGTCTCGGGCTTCGTGTCATTCGGGAGCACATTCCCGTGTTTCCCGAGACCGATGCGATTTGCCGTGCGCTCGCGCTTGATCCGCTGAAACTGATCGCGTCGGGTGCGCTGCTGATCGCCGTCGCGCCAGACGGAGTGGACTCGGTCCTGACAGCCATGGAGGGCACAGGCGTCCCGGTCGCGGTGATTGGTCAGGTGCTTCCGGCAGGGGAGGGTACCACGATCGTGACGAATGGCGGAGTAGAGCCGCTCACTCTCCCTGTGCGAGACGAAATCGCGCGCGCCTTCGAAGGCGACTAAGGCCGAGGGCGGCATCACGAACTTCGGCCAGGGCTTGCGGAAGCCGCGTTGAAACTACAGTTTCTGCCGCCAGTCATGTGCGCCTGCTTCAGGGATGTGAGGGTTCCGCTGCCCAAGTCGAGGCCGACATTTACCGGTTACGATTTGGCTGGCACCATGCGCGCAACCATCGCCGCGACAGCGCTCGGCTCATGCTGCCCGAGTGCGCCCTCAAGGGGATACGAGCGCTCGAACCCATGCGGACCCGTAACCCTCATGTCCCACCGGTCACTCCCCTGCGAGCCGACGATCACAACCCGCCAATCCCCGAGCCGGCCCGAGAGCACATGCTCGATCATCGCTGTCACATCGCGCTGCAATCTCGCATCGCCCGTGTTGTGCATCTCGACCGTCACCGCCATATCAAAAGTCTACGCCAGTTTACGTTGTCGCCGCCGACATCCTATTTGGACGGTCCAACACCAAGGAGCCAGGGGGGTGTGTCGCTGGATATCACTGAAATCCCAACCTCAAGTGCGTTACAAGAAAAATCAGGCCGTCCGAAAGACAACACTCAACCTTAGCAGACCAGCGGGCCGGCGACGCCGGGCATCGCTAGGTCGGACTGCAGAGAGAGGTATGACAGCCCGACGAACAACGGAAGCAGTCGACTGGTGCGACGATGCTCCCAATTCTGTATTGCCCGCGGTCGGCGCTCGCGCCAAACCATCCCTCCTCGGGCTGCCCTGTTCTCACTGCAGGACATATTACGAAGCCGAACTTACGGCCTGTCCCATCTGCGGATGCACCGAAAGAGTAGCAGCAGCTAGCCCCACCCCACGCTCGAACTCACGTGCCGCCTAGCAGATATCCCGCCTCCACAGGCGCCCGACAAGGCGCGGTTTTCAGATTCTGCATGCTGACGGCCCTGGGGCTCACGGGGATCTGGCAAGACTGTTGACACCGGCTCAGACGACCCGATGGTAGTGCGTTCGGTGAGGGCCGAAGACGAAAAGGGCTGGCCAGATGGGATGACGCCCTTACCTCCAAGTCGAGGACGGGAAGCGATTGTCGTCGCCGGGGAATCCTGCGGGAAGCCTATTTTGGCTTCGGTGGGCGATCCTCTCTGCGGAAGAGGGACTGGGTTCGTTACCCGCGGGCGCGTCTTGATGGGTACCTGCTCCTTACCGTCATCTTTAACACAACGGTTAGGTTGCTAACTGAGCGGTTAGTCAGCCGCCTGGCTGCGGATTGACTATCCGTGTTTCTGACCATAGCACCTCTTTGTTTTCTATAGCTTACAAGTAAAGAACCAGGGCTTATCCCTAGCTGGAGGAATGGTCCCTCGATTGCGTGAGTCCTGGTGTGGTGAGGGCCCCTGAATGACACATTCTTGAGGTGCTGCCATGAAGAAACACCCAGCCTTTGCCGTACCTGGTCACATCGAAGGGTTCAGCCGGATTTCCCGCTTGCTGGTTGCCATTGCCGCTGTTTCGCTCGGCATCTCCACCCGGGCAGACGCCCAGGATTGTGCCGGATGTGTGTTGAACGCCGCGGAAAATGCCGAACTGGGCTCCGAATTTTCCATTAAGAAGCAGGTCAACGAAGTGAATGTGCTCTTTGTTGCGGCTCAGGGGAGACGGTTCGTTCGAGACCTCTCGGGCAGCGACATCACGGTGCGGGACAACAACAAGGCGCCTGCGGCCATCCTGAATTTTCGCACTGAGAAGGAATTACCACTGCGGGTAGCTTTGTTGATCGATACCAGCGATTCATTGACCTTGCGTTTCCGATTTGAGCAGGCGGCAGCCGGCGTATTTCTTCGACAATCACTGAGCCAGGTCAGCGATCAGGGATTTGTCATGGGATTCAGTGATCAGGAGAAATTGATGCAGGACTTCACCCATGACTCGGATCTTCTCGCCCAAGCGGTGCGTCAATTGAAGATCGGCGGCGGAACCGCGCTGTACGATGCAGTTCGTGGCAGTTGTCAGAAGCTGTTCCGGCACCCTGAGGAAGACGTGGTCGCACGTGTACTGGTCGTCTTGTCCGATGGCCAGAACAATGCGGGCACCCTGCACCTCGATGACGCCATCGACGTAGCCCAAAGAGCCGGAGTCACCATCTATGCCATCAGCACTCACCCCCCTATGATCGGCTATAGGGATGACGGCGAGGAGGGAAACCGAAATCTTCGCAAGCTGGCGGAGCAGACGGGCGGGCGGGTGCTTTTCCCCGAGAGTCCGAGGGATATTGGGAAAGCTTTCGAGAAGATCTCTGAGGAGTTGCGCAACCGGTACGCAATTTCTTACCGGCCTGCAGATTTCAGCAACGATGGCCGCTATCGGAAGATTACCATCGAGGCGCACAAAGCAGGCAAGAAGTTACAGGTTCGGGCACGCAAAGGCTACTACGCACGAGCGTCATCGACCCTGGATGAACCTACGGACAGTGCCCGCGCTGTGGTTTCGGCGCTAACCCCGCACAATTAAGTCGCGAGGATCGAAAGCTCTCCTGGCCGTGCCCCCAGGAGAGCTCTTACCCCTGCCCCAACCGGCGCCGGTCTCTTTCAGGTAGCGCGTTGTGTATCGTTTATTCCAGAGTGATTACTAGTTTTGCGCGGGCGTGTCCTGTGGCCAGATACCGGATAGCCTCCGGGACCTCACTGAACCTGTAATGCTTTTCGATGACCGGGGTTACGAATGGTTCGCCACGAGATCGAAAATCAGGTCGTACCGTTGCTGGCTTTGGGTGAAATCCTGTTGCGTGTAATCAATGACGCGATCCGCACCGATCGATAGCACCATGTCCACATTCCTCGTACTGCATACGCCGGTGACCTCGGCGCCGAACGACTTGGCGATCTGCACAGCGAACGTACCCACGCCTCCGGCCGCGCCGTTAATCAAGACCTTCTGGCCGGGCTGAATCTGCCCCTTGTCGCGAAGACCCTGCAATGCGGTGAGTGCCGCAATCGCTACCGAAGCTGCTTGTTCAAACGTCACGTTATTCGGCTTCCTGGCCAATTGCGAGGTGGAGGCACACGCATACTCAGCAAACGCTCCACGGCACACTCCAAACACCGCGTCGCCTGGTGTGAACTGAGTTACCTCCTTGCCAACCGTTTCAACCTGGCCGGCCACGTCTCGGCCCAGCCGTGTGTCCTTTGGTTTGAGCAGCCCAAACCCAAACAGCCAGCGAGCGAAAGACGGCTTGCCTTCCATGAGATGCCAGTCAGCTGGATTGACGGAAGCCGCGTGAACTTTTATCAAGACTTCATTGTCCTCGGGCGTCGGCTTCTCAACTTCTTCTTGAGAACATCGGGTGAACCATAGCGGTGATAAACAATGGCTTTCATCCGGACTCCTGTTTTCAGGACTACGGGGGATCGTCCCTCGAAGCATTTCGTCAATGCGCCAAGTTACCTGAGGCTGCTGACCCGTGGCCCGTCCGGCATTGTTGGCGAGGGATCCCGGGCTGTTTCCTTGCATTACTTCAACTCGGCACGCTGGAACGCTGCCAGTGTTTCTTCCTCCGAGGGGGGACGCAAGATGCTGCGTGCCGCGAAATCCTCGGCCTGCGGGTAGGTGGTTCGGCGAACGCGATCAGCGGCTCGGCTGAGATCGTAGTGTGTGTGCCGGAACTGAACATCAGGGCCGAGGAGGAGCCAATCGGCGCCCGGTTTACCGAATGGCATTCCGACACTGCCAGCGTTCACAACGCGAGTTGCGCCGATCATCCGGTCAAACTGCATGTGGGTGTGACCGCAGACGACCGTGTCCCCGCCGAGTCCCGCGAACAGCGACAAAAGGCGGTCTTCTGGTGTGAGGCGGGTGAAGATGTCGGTGTCGTTGCACGGTGTAGCATGGCAGAAAACCACGTCTCCAAGGCCTGGAATGTCCAGGCGGCATGTGGGCGGCCAGCGTGCTAACAGTCGCTGATGTTCGGGCTGCAGTTGCTCCGCCGTCCAGCGCACCGGCTCACGAAATTGCTGGGGTGCTGTCCGGTACCACTCGGACTCGATGCCGGACATCTGTGCAAGCACCTCACGGTCCCCATTGCCGTGAATGAACTGCACGGGAACGTCGAGGTCGAGCAGACATTGGATGGTCTCACACGGTAAGGGGCCGGGAACGACGTCGCCCCCGACGATGACGCAGTCTGCCTGTGCCTCATGAACTTCCAGAAGTACCGCCTCAAGCGCGGAGACGTTGGCATGAATGTCGTAAATAGCAGCCACGGGCATACCGTAGAGACTATACAAGCCTTCGAAACAACTGACCGCAACTCGGGCATTGCAGATTGCTGAGGGGAAACAGGGTATTCCTGAACACCGCCATCAATGGCGATAGGCCCGGCATCGCGTGCTCACCACTTGGATCCATTGAGCGGCCAGCACTGACTGCCTGACGTTGACTCTCGGGGAGGGTGATGGGCATCCTCCTGGCCTACGCCTGGGCCGCTTGCTGCAAGTGTTCTATCGGGTCGTCTGCGAGCGAGTGGTGTTAAGGATGGAAGGCTCGACGAGGATTTTGTCGACTGCTGGCCGCACGGTGTTCGATATCGGGGCATCCGGTGACGGTTGCAGGCACCCTCTCGGCGGGGCTATATTCTTTGCCTCATGGGGGGCATCCATGGCAACAGCAGCAGCTGACGTTTTTCACCTGCGGAAGCGTCCAACCTTTGCCACGGCAGAAGAAGAGCGCCGGCACCGCAAACAGCGGCTGGCCGCCGCTTTTCGTATCTTCTCGGTTCTTGGATTCGACGAGGGAGTGGCTGGCCACATCACCGCTCGCGATCCGGAGCGACTCGACCATTTCTGGGTAAATCCTTTCGGAATGCACTTCGGACAGATTCGCGCATCTGACCTGATTTTGGTAAATCAACATGGCGAGGTGGTAGAAGGTAACCATCCAGTGAACGTGGCTGCATTTGCCATTCACTCACAAGTGCACTCCGCCCGTCCCGACGTGGTGGCGGCCGCACATGCGCATTCTCTGTATGGGAAGTCCTGGTCCTCGCTTGGTCGCCTCCTCGATCCTATCACCCAAGATTCCTGCGCGTTCTATGGAGATCACGGGTTGTTTGCGGACTTCACGGGAATCGTGTACCAAACGTCGGAAGGGGAACGAATAGCCAAGGCGCTTGGCAACTACAAAGCCGTCATACTCCGCAACCACGGTCTACTCACGGTCGGTCACACAGTCGATGAGGCGGCCTGGTGGTTTATCACAATGGAGCGAAGCTGCCAGGCTCAGCTTCTGGCTGAAGCCGCAGGGGCCCCGGTGAAAATCGATCCTGGCCATGCCGAGGCCACGATGCAATTGCTGGGGACCCACGAGGCGGGATGGTTTCAATTTCAGCCGCTTTGGGCGCGTATCACACGTGAGCAGCCTGATCTGCTCGAATAGGCTCTTGCTTGACTTTTCTTGGGGTGGCGAGACCATGCCATGAGCGCAGGATGTGCGACCGAGTAACCTAGCGATCTTGCTGCATCGGCTCTGGTGAACGGGAGGCTTACGAACCGTTGCGCAACAGCTGGTAAAAGAGCGGCGTAAGTTCCGAGCACCGGAAACACGAAGTCTAGCGGAGTTCGCTAACGGCATCTATCGTCCGGCCCGACTGCTATTCTCGGAAGGCGAGGCCCGAAATCAGGTGACAGCACCGGCAGTAACGAGAACACCCAACATGCACCAAGCGAAGATCGCCCACCTAAGATTGCGGATGGAAGGGTGGCGACAGTGCTGCCTCCATTGCCCTTGCTTTCATTGACTGGATCCGTCTTGCTCGTAGGATTCGCGCCATTGATCGGCCAAACCATCTCGCATTACCGCGTGCTAAAGAGGCTAGGCAGCGGCGGTATGGGTGTGGTCTATGAGGCGGAAGATGTCAACTTGGGCCG
Organism: Terriglobales bacterium; assembly: GCA_035623795.1. Classification (GTDB taxonomy): domain Bacteria; phylum Acidobacteriota; class Terriglobia; order Terriglobales; family Acidobacteriaceae; genus DASPST01. The sequence continues at coordinate 276,349 of DASPST010000113.1, read as the reverse complement.
TCGAGTGGCCCTAAAATTCCTCCCTCGGGAGTTCAGTTCCGACGAAGCGGCTTTGGAGCGCTTTCAGCGCGAGGCGCGCGCTGCTTCGGCGCTCAATCATCCCAACATCTGCACCATTCACGAAATCGGGCGGCAAGATGAACTTTACTTCATTGTGATGGAGCTGTTGGAAGGTGTCACGCTGCGGGAGCGCGTCGCGGGCAAGCCGCTGGCGATTGACGAGCTGCTGGAAGTGGCTGTGGGGATCGCCGAAGGCCTGGAGGCGGCTCACGGGCAGGGCATCATTCATCGCGACATCAAACCGGCCAACGTCTTCATCACCAAACGCGGAAGCGCCAAGATTCTGGACTTCGGACTGGCAAAGCTGACCCCGCAGCAGCACTCGCCCGCGTCTCTGGGCGTGGCGCCTACGGTGATGAATGAGGTCCATTTGACCAGTCCGGGGACCACCATGGGGACGGTCGCCTATATGTCGCCGGAGCAGGCTTCGGGGGAAGACCTCGACATGCGCACCGATCTGTTTTCCTTCGGGGCGGTGCTGTACGAAATGGCCACCGCGCGCCCCGCCTTCTCGGGGAACACTTCGGCCATCGTATTTGACGGTATCCTGCACAAGGATCCGGTTTCGGCGGTACGGGTGAACCCCCAGTTGCCCGAGCACCTTGAGCCCATCATCAGCAAGGCGCTGGAAAAGAACCGCAAGCTCCGCTACCAGAGCGCTTCGGAAATGGCCGTCGACCTCAAGCGGCTGAAACGCGCCATCGAGTCAGGGCACTCGAGTTCGCATTCGCTCATTACGCGGGCCCCAGCAGGCAGAGCTGTCCGACGGGGTTCATGGATGCCCAAGGCAGCGCTTGCCCTCGTAGCGCTGGCTGGGATCCTTGCCCTAGCCTATGTCTTCCGGCCCGCGCTGCCCCCGCCTCGGGTGACCGGATTCACCCAAATCACCCATGATGGGCAGGTGAAAAGCGTGTTCGGACCAGTCTCGCCCATTGTTCTTACCGACGGCGCCAGACTCTACATCGAGGAGGTGGTGAATGGGCGCTACGCCATCGCTCAGGTCGCGGTCTCGGGTGGCGACACGGCAGTCATGAACACGCCTTTTTCCAATGTTTCCCTGAACAATATCTCTCCCGACAAAACCGAACTGGTGGTGGGCAGTTTTACGGGCGTCGAACTGGAGCAGCCGCTTTGGGCGCTTCCGGTGGTCGGCGGTAGTCCAAGACGATTGGCGCAGATTCCGGGTGAGGATGGGGTATGGATGCAAAATGGCAACCTGCTAGTGGCGCACCAAAACCACCTGATAGAGGTGACCCAGAGCGGACAATCCCGTAACTTCGCGGACATGCCGGATTCCTATCTCACTTCATGGTGGCTGCGGTGGTCGCCTGACGCACGCACGCTTCGTCTAAGCGTCGGAAACTACTCATGGAATGCAATCTTCGAGGTAGCTGCGGACGGAAGTGGTGTCCACGATGTGCTTCCGGGCTGGCAGGAAGCGATCAATCCCTTGCAAGGCACTTGGACGCCAGATGGCAAGTACTATGTTTTTCAAGCTAATCACGGCAGCCGCTCGGACATCTGGGCGATTCGAGAGAAGGGTGATTTTTTTCACAAAGTCAATCGTCAGCCGATGCAACTGACCGCGGGACCCCTAAGCTACCTCGTGCCCCAACCCAGCGTAGACGGAAAGAGAATTTTCGTCATCGGCGTGCAACCCCGCGCCGAACTGGTGCGCTATGACCTGAAGTCCCGTCAATTCGTGTCTTACCTGGGGGGCATCTCTGCGAGCCAGGTCAGCTTTTCCAGGGACGGTCAGTGGTTGGTGTACGCTTCCTATCCGGAAGGGGAGATCTGGCGCAGCCGGGTTGACGGCAGTGAAAAACTGCAACTCACGCAGTCCTCACTGGGGGCGGGTTCTCCCACGTTATCGTCCGACGGAAAACAGATTGCTTACGTTGGGTGGGAGCCGGGCAAAGGTCTGCGGGTCTACGTCATTCCCACCGACGGGGGCAGCCCGCGCAACCTTGGCATCGAAGCCGGAGCGGTGGAGTGGTGTGGTGAGGGCAATTCCATAAGCGTCATAAGCTCTGCAGTCAATCTCGTTGATGTAGAGACATCCAAGACCACAGTTATTCCGTCGTCCAAAGGCCTGTTTCGGGCACAGTGTTCGCCGGACGGGCGCTATCTTGCAGCAGTTACTCGGGATGGGCAGAAACTCCGACTCTATGAGTTCGCCACGGGGAGATGGTCTGACCTTGCCAGTCAGAACGTGGGCTTCCTGCAATGGTCGGCCGACAGCAAATACGTCTATTTCGATACCGGGTTTAGCAGAGAACAGGCTGTATACCGTGCCGGAGTTGCCGGTGGCAAAACTGAACGAGTTGTCGACCTGCAAAACTTCCGCCGCGTGGTGGAGGCTTGGCTTTCCTGGATGGGCTTGACGCCTGATGGTTCGCCCCTGCTTATGCGCGACACAGGCAGCCAAGAAGTATACGCCCTCGATTTCGAGGCTCCGTAGCGGTCCCCTTGAGAGAAAGAACCCACAAACGCCCAACACGAGCCGTTGGAAAAGGTGATGTTGTGGTCCAGGTTCCACTATTGCTCCTGTCTCTTCCGTACCTGCATGACGACCTCACGCACGGCTGCCGCGACGGCTCCTGGCGCTCCTCCGGAATACCATGATCGGCATTCTCAACCATGACCTGTTTCCCATCCGTAGACAGGCGAGCGAGTTCGGGCTGCAGTTGATGTACCCAGGTTTCCTGAAACTCGGCTGCTTCTTGGGCGAGGGCGGGATCCTTGGGCCTCCAGTATTGTCCGGCCGTGAGAACAACGAGCGGACGATCACCTAGGTTCCCAGCGCTGCTCGCAGCCTCATCAACCTCCGGGTCCCCACTGCCCTTGTCAGATCGGATGGCGCCATCTTCTGTTGCCGCACATCCTTGAGCAGCCTCGGTCTCAAATGCCTTGACTCGCTGATTGCGCACGGCGCGCGCTGCGGCACTTTGTTCGGAATCATGCTGCGGCGGGACAGTGACAGGCGCATTGCCCAGGAGGAGGCGTATGACTCCAAACCTCCCCATCACCGGCAAGGCAAAACACAGAAGCCGAGACAGGCATGCGGTTGATCGGCGAGAGCATGCTGGCTGGCTCGTGTTGATCGGGATGAGTCGAGTCCACCAGCACAATGCCTGCCACTTCAGATGGGAACGTGGCGGTAATTATTCGGACGTATTCGTCCCCTATTGAGTGGCCAACGAGTACATAGGGGCCGGCTACGGGAGCACGCTGAAGCAGTTCATGCAGATCGTGAACGATGGTTGCGCTGTTTCGCACGGTTGGTGCGGGGTCGCTCCAACCCTCCCCACCGCGGTCATACCAACAAACTCTGGTAAACTCTGAGACCTCTGACTGGACTACCCGCCAGCCATAGCCCCCATAACCACCGCCCCCGACTCCAGGATGACCGTAGGACTCCCGGAGCCCGAGCAGTCTATGTTTAGGCTGCGGTCTCCAATATAGACCGAACGTCCGATCCGGAACTGATGCCGACTGTCCTGCCCGCGGCCAATTTGTTCATAGACAAACCAGGCGGCTGCCAGAAGGAACGTGAATGCAGACCTACCCATACCCGTCGCCTCCAATGACTCCTTGGCGTGCCCATGATGGTCGTTCTCCGATCCCTGCCACCTGATGACATCCCGAAAGTACAGACGCTTCTCGGTGTCTTTGGGATCGGCTTTTTTTCGGCAAGTGCCCAGGGGTCCATCAAACGGGATCTTCATGTTCTCATCAGCAAACTGGACAGGGAACTGTCCTCAACTCCTTGAGCGCACGCTTAATGCAGGGTCTGAAGCGGATATATGAGCGCAGCTAATCGTGAAGTCGTCTAGCCCGGGAGAGGTGCTTGGGAGCACTACTAAGCCGTGAGGACGATTTCTCGACACTTGTCCCCAGCTGGCATACTCCTGGATCGGGAATTCGACCGCGCGAGAGGAGTCGCACCGTGAAGACAAGCTTGGCAACGGCATTGTTTTGGGTCTGTCTCAGCGCACCCATGTTGCTTGCTCAGGCCCCACCCGAGGGAATCTGGCAGGGCTATGACGGCGAGTGGAGACATGTCTCCCGGCAGCTGATCGCATTGGCCGAAGCCACCCCCCCCCGACAAATTCGCATGGCGACCTGCGGCGGGAGTACGCTCCACCAGCGAAGTGTACATGCACATCGCGATGGCGAACTTTTATCTGCTCAGTGTTACAGGACCCAAGATGCCTACCGATCTCAAAGAGGGCATGGAAAAAACGGTTACATCCAAGACCGATGTGATCAGCTGGTTGAAACGCTCTTTGGACGCGGTCAAAGAAGCTCACTTAGTTGAGAACCCGACAGACCTTCAGCGCAAGGTCCGAATTGCGGACCGAGATGCGACCGTCGATGGCATGTATCTTCGCATCATCGTTCATGCTAATGAACACATGGGGCAGCTGATCGCGTACGCACGCATGACTGGAGTCGTGCCGCCATGGGCAACCCAATGAACAGCTGAACATATGTCCTGACTGGCGAAGTCGGTATCACTCGTTGGCGCCCGGCCCCGAGGGCTCTCGCCGAGAATCGCAACAGTGCGCCATTAGACTTTTCCGGGCGGTTCCGCCAGGCGCTCGGCGAGCGTGATTACATACCCGTCGGGGTCTTGAATGGCGAACTCGCGCATCCCGTACCACTGTGTCCGGAGCGACATGAGCACCTTAACGTGCGGTGCGATTCGCGCGTGCACGGCGTCCACACCCTTGACCTCGATGAACATGGTGTTGCCGCCGCCGAGTGCCAGATCGGCCATCTGTGGGCTTTCCTTGGTCACTGTCGAGCGGTCATTAAAGAAGATCTCGACCGGGCCGCTAGTGACCGACGCGAACACAAAGGGAGAGTGCTCGGGGACGGTCATGCCGCGATCAAAACCGAGGACATCCTCGTAGAACCGGAGGCTTGCCTCGACACTGGAAACGATCAGGTTGGGGGTGAGTTTCGTGGCTGACAGCTTCTGTAGGCTCATAGGCACACTTTGCGTGTGTTCGCATAAGCCTACGTCTGAGCGTCCGGCGAGTTCGGTCGCGCAGGTAGGGCCAACTTGCCGCCACATAGGCAACGAATATCGCGATGACGCTGGCCCACTAGGTACGGCGAGAAGGATACCACATCCTGCCTGTCGCATATACCCTGCCGGCCCCGACTATGCTTTCGGGCTGTCAGATGTGCATTAGCCTGTTCAGTTCTGGTGTCGTGACGCATCGTTCGACAAACCCGAACTGGCCCTTGTCATTCACCTCGCGTACAGCATCGAGCAATCCCGTCATTGCCGCGCGATAAAGCGACGTCGCGAGGCTAATGCGCTTGACACCCACCGCCGCGAGCTGAGCGACAGAGAATGATTTTCCCTTGATCCCCACCATGAAATTGAAGGGCCTCCTGAGCGCCGCACACACGGCACCCACCGCAGCAAGGTCGGGCAGACCGGGAGCAAAAAGAACATCAGCACCGGCTTTTTGGAATGCTTGGAGCCGGCTTATGGTTTCGGCCAGGCTAGGATGGGCGTACAGGAAATTGTGGGCGCGTGCTGTCAGCATGAACGGAAACGGGAGTGCGCGCGTTGCCTCTGCAGCTGAAGCAATTCGCTCGACAGCCAGTTCAAAATCGTACAGTGGATGGTTCTCATCCCCAGTAGCATCTTCGATCGTGCATCCAACCAGTCCCACATCCGCGGCTAGTCGGATCGTTTCCGCGACGGTTTCCGGCGAGTCGCCAAATCCCTTTCCCAGGTCGGCAGAGACGGGTAAATCCGTTGCGGCGACGATCAATCGTGCATGTCCCAGCGTCTCATCACGCGTGAGCGCGTGATCTCTTCGGCCGGAAGCCGTGGCCGCCGCGGCGCTCGATGTTGCCAACGCCTGAAATCCGAGTCCCGCGAGCACTCGCGCCGAGCCCACATCCCACGGATTCGGAATAACGAACGCGCCAGGGCGGCTGTGCAGCGCGCGGAAGATATCTGCCTTCTCCTTCTGCGTGACCATAATGACTTCGCCTCCCTACCGGATCTTCGTTAGCAGAAGAACTGGTGTCATCACAGATCGCACTCAAAACCCCGGCCACGGAGCGCTGGGATTCTTCGCGCCAATCCTTCCAAGATACAGCCAATCCCCGGCTTTCATTACTTGACTTTGCCACCATAAGATTCCGCCGCCGTGATCGGCCAAACCAGAGGGCTGGTGGGCGGCCGAATCACCGCCTATTGTGCTCGTAAGGATTGAGAGAGGCTTATGAGATCTTGTGCAACCAAGCGAATCGGGCCATGACGCGGGCTCTCCATGTCAGCTAGGAGGAAGAACGAGATGGATACGGCCAACGGTACGACCACAAACACAGTTGATGCCTCAGTGATGAGAGGAATAGCCGATCAACAGAGACTGAAGACGGCAATCGTGACCATAAAAGCCCAAGCCGCAACCGGCAAGCGGTATCACCAAGCCGCCTGAGTGTATCCCCTGCGATAGCGGTGACCATCGCCCGGCCCGTCTACAACTCATTTGCGGCAGCTGGTGGTTAGTCCTTCGCTGAGCTCGAATACAAGCTCACTAAGCGTGCGACCAAGACAGCCAGGAAGAGTTGTCCTCCAACCCCTTCAACGATGGCTAATCCACGCGCTACGTCCGTGCGGGGTACGATATCGCCATACCCGAGTGTTGCCAGCGTAACGAAGCTGAAGTAAATCGCCCCACTTCTGGAAAAGTTCGTGGCAGCGAACATTCCCGGGTGAACTTGCTCGAGAGCCCAGTACAAAAGGCCAAAGTAGATTCCAGCCAGCAAGTAGGCGCTCAGCGCTGCGAACAGATGCTCCGCATCGACCTTCGCGCCACGCATGGCGTAGCGCAAAGCCGCCGCCGCTGCGACCAGTCCTATCAGTGTCCACAACCCGAGTGTCATCGCTGACACTGTCTCATGTCCAAACCATGCCGTCACAGGACGTGCGAGCCACGCGCCAGTCATAGCTGCGAACAGAAGGGTTCTATTCTTTCCGGCGTCGACGGGCATCACGGCCGCAAGCAGGCAAATGGCCAGCAATGACTCAATCAGAGTTCCGCTCATTCCGAAAGCAGCCATCAGGGGGGACGCGGCCATGGTGAAAAGGAGTGTGTAGAACAAAATCGTGTAGCGTCGCTTGAGATAACTGTGCCCGAGGTCACGGAGGCAGCCCATGCCAGCGTCGCTCGTATCAGTCAACGTAACGGCACTCCTTGGCTATGACAATACCGGTAGCATGCCTCAAGTAGACTTCTTAAAGATCCTGTCAGTAGCTACCGGGGTATTCTACTTGCGGTCGCAGGTGTTTTTCTAACTGGCTATGTCGCTCAGAACGACGGGTTGCTGAAAGCAACTTGTGAGTAGCTGTTCCCAACAGGCGATGCCGCAAGTGAGTGGAGAATTTGTAACATCGGCAGTCTTCACCAACAACGCACAATTTCCGAGCAGCCGGCGACTCAGGACTTGAGGGTGGCCGGTCCGTGGACGTGGGCACGACCGTAGGATAGCGAGATGGCAGGCTCACAAGAGGGATTTATTGAGGCAGACAAGAGCGTTCGCCTTTATGTTAAGACGGTGGGAGAAGGCGAAGCTGTGTTGGTCCCTCTCAATCCGAAAGCATTTTGCGCTCGAGAAGATATCACTGATCGGTTGGTCGTATTTCGGGGGAGTCGTGGCCCGCTATGCGATGGAGTTCCCCGAGCACGTCGCGCGTTTCGTAATGGTATGTGGACCGCCGATACGACGCCTCCCCCATAGCGATACGATCAACCGAGTTATGACCGATCGGATAAATGCCGTGGCACCGGGATTTCTCCAAGAACTGCAGGCAAGCAGTTCTTCTGATCCAGAGAAACTATGGAGACTTTGGGACCTGCTGAAACGGGTACGTTCAGGACCCTATGGGCTTCAGCCTATGCGAGGAGATCCATACAGGTATGCAAACGAAACTCCGGAGAGAGTCTATGCGGTCTTCAGTCGCGCGATCGAGACACAAGGCAATTGGGATTGGCGGGAGGACGCCAAGGGAGCGATTAGTCCGGCGTTATTCATACACGGGGATGCGGATTTTCTGCCATTCGAGGCAGCCCGAGAATGGGCTGAATGCCTCCCTAATGCAAAAGTCTTCACAATGGAGGGGGTCGGCCATTTTCCCTCGTTGGAGAATCCAATCTGTTCTTTTCGGCTTTGGAGAACTTCTTGTGCGGACATTGGCCCGCTGTTTGAAATGGTGTAGCAAGAGTGCCTTCCCCACGGACCGGTTTACGCAATTCGACATACCAGCCCAGGTGCGTGATATACACCCTCGAGCCGTACATCAGGGATACGGGGAAATGACCCTGAATTCCGTATTCGCCAACCCACACTTCGTTCAACCCAGTTCTGGAGATTTCCATTCGAGGCCCGACACGCCAGCCAGGCAAGGGTTGAACCTTGGACCCGAGGTGGCTGGAAGTCAGAATCTCGATGGCCACCCGAGGACAGACAGCGGGCGGCTTGATATGGGTTGTTATCAAGCTCCCGACTAACGAGCGGAACGTGAGGGGGGTGGCCGTACCCCGATCGCCAGCTACCGCAAGCGAATCTGCACAGTTTCGGGCTGAGACGATTCGGAAGTTTGCCTAAAGCCCAGGGTAGTGTAACCATCAGGCTGTCAAAAACTGACAGTTGCGAAGTCTGCCCGCCAAGGCTAGCCTGCTGCCCGGGGTTCGTTCTCACCTGTAACCAGCGATCAGCATTCGCACACGAACACGCCATGTTTTGGACGGCTCGCTCTCACCACAAGTTGGGCCAAGACAACGTGCGCCGTCCTTTGGTTTGCGAACTCAACACCAATGTCGAAGGAGGATACAGGAATGTCTCGAAATGGTGCTTCTCCCGAGGTAGGAACTGTTCGCAACCTTGTCCCTTTCACAGTTCGATTCGCAACAGTGATTCTCCTAGCCATCGCCCTGCTATCTACGGCGAGCGCACAAGCCAAGAAGCCCAACATTCTCGTCATCATGGGTGACGACATCGGCTGGTACAACACCAGCATCTACAACCGTGGGGACATGGGATACCAGACGCCCAACATCGACCGCATTGGCAAGGAGGGGGGACTGTTTCTCAGCTGGTACGCGCAGCAGAGCTGCACTGCGGGACGGGCGGCCTTCATCACCGGCCAGTCGCCCATCCGCACCGGACTGACCAAGGTGGGCCTGCCGGGGGCGGATGTTGGGTTGAGCGACAAAGACCCGAGCGTCGCCCAGGTCCTGAAATCGCTTGGTTACGCAACTGGCCAGTTCGGGAAAAATCATCTCGGGGACCGCAATGAATTTCTACCCTGCGTACACGGTTTCGATGAATTCTTTGGCAACCTCTATCACTTGAATGCCGAGGAAGAACCCGAGAATCCCGACTATCCAAAAGACCCGAAGTTCCGTCAGCGGTTCGGGCCGCGCGGTGTACTGCATTGCTGGGCAACCGACAAAGATGACACGAGCGTTGACCCCGCGTACGGCAAAGTGGGTAGGCAGAGAATCGAGAACACCGGACCGCTCACAGTGAAACGTATGGGAACAATCGATGATGAATTCACCGATGCCGCCCTTGGGTGGATGGACAATCAGGTCAAAGCGGGCAAGCCGTTTTTCTGCTACTACAACTCGACACGGATGCACATCTTCACCCACCTCAAGCCTGAATCTGTGGGCATGACAGGTCTGGGAATAGAGGCTGATGGCATGGTGGAGCATGACGGACATGTCGGCCAACTGTTGAAGAAGCTCGATAACCTTGGCATTGCAGACAACACCATCGTGGTCTACACCTCTGACAACGGGGCAGAAGTGATGACCTGGCCCGACGGGGGTAGCACCCCATACCGCGGCGAGAAGGCCACCAACTTTGAGGGCGGCTACCGTGTGCCGACCCTCATTCGCTGGCCCGGTGTCATCAAGCCAGGCACCATTTACAACCAGTTCTTCGCCCACGAGGACTTTGTTCCAACCTTTGCGGCGGCAGCGGGCAAGGCTGACATTGTGGACCAGTGCATGAAGACCTGCCAGCTTGGGGGACAGTCCTTTCATGTTCACCTTGATGGCTATAACCTGATGCCCTTCTTCAAGGGAGATGTAGAGGAATCGCCGCGAAAGGAGTTCTTATATTGGAGCGACGATGGCGACCTTTTCGCCATTCGCGTCCTCGATTGGAAAATCGCGTTTATCGAGCAGTATCACGAAGGTCTGGAGATATGGGACAAGGACTACACTCGGCTCCGCGTCCCAATGATCTACAACCTGCGGTCCGACCCCTTCGAGCGTGGTCCCTCCTCGTTCTTGTACGACGATTGGAAGGTCCACCGTGCTTTTCTGTTGGTTCCCGCTCAGGCCATTGTCGCAAAGTGGCTTGACACCTTTAGGGAGTATCCGATTCGGCAGAGACCCGCCAGCTTCAATCTCGATGAGGTAATGCGGAAGCTCTCGCCAGGCAACTAATCTGACAATTAACAACAGACCGGGTGCTAAGTGCACAACACCTTGTACCCGGCTCAGCTCGGTGAATGGAAGTTCACGCTAATTGGCGAAATCAGGAGTGGTAGTCAACCGAACGTCTTCTTGGCTGCGGGTATCACCCCTGCCGAGTTGTTCCTCTCTCGCTTCGGCTCAGCGCGGTTTCCAAGTTCGGTGGCATGGGCGACAATTCTCTGGTAAATTGCGCGCTGTCCCACGGAGCGTCTTTTCCACAGCGAAACCGCAACTTCTTCCCATTTTTGCGCGCCACGCTGCAACCACTTCCTCGGATCAACATCAATGACACAGGTACCCGCAAATGCAAAACGGCTATCCAGGGTGGCAGCACTCCTCCTACTGGCTGCTCTCGTCCACGCCGTGGCTGGATCTCCGCAGCTGCCGGACCCCGGAAAAGCTCCTTACATTCAGGAAACCATCAAGGTCAACGATGACCGCTGGGCGATGATCAAGGATTATGCTGCGAACCACAACGCCATGATCGACCAGCTTGCGCAAGACTACATGAAGCGCTCCGCGGCCATTGACCGGCAGCTCACAGATTTGCGGATAAAATATGTGCCGATATTCCAGACGGTTGTCTCGCCCAAGAAGACTGCGCAGTGGTATCAGATTGATCGTCGACTCGACCTGTTAATCAATTTGCAACTGGCAGCACTGATTCCGGTGATAGACCCTAACAAGTAAGCGGTGATGAGTTATTTGTCGTTCCGGCCCTGTCTTTACGTCTTGCACCAATTCTTCGATAGGCGTAGCGTTTTCGGACGAGGATCGCTGCGCTTCTTACCCGATCGGCGACGCTGATCTCCCAGCGAATGGAGGAAGTGGGGGCGGTTCAAGCAACGCACAAAAAGACAAGGAGGTGGGCTTGTGACAAACTTTAAGGATGCCGTAGAAAAGGCCGCCGAAGCCGCTAAGGAGGCTTTGGAAAAAGCAGTTGATGCAACCAAGGAGGTTGCCGAGAAAGCGGTGGAAGTGACCAAAGAAAAGACTGCGGAAGTGGTCGACATCACGAAGGAGTTGGCGCACAAGGCGGCTGACGCTACCAAAGACACAGCTGCAAAAGCTGCGGAGAAGACTGCGGACGCCGCTTCTCAAGTGAAAGATGCCACGAAGAAAGCTGGGTAGCGGGGTAATCGCTCGAGGCTTGGCCAAATTCAGGCATCTGGCACTGTAGCATTTTCGGTCGGCGCCAGCAGGGATTCGCCCGCGCATACTCTCCCGGGCAGAGCAGGCGGATCCATGCATTATGAAAGAGACAGCGTGAAGTCTCAAAACAACTCGGAGGATTTTAGTCTTCCTGCAACCCGGTTTGGAATTCCGTTCACCGATTCCAAGCCTGCAGATGAGCAGAGTGGACCTGAGTCACCCTGCTTCGTAGCCGCATGGACGTCGCCAAACCTTGCCCCCAAGCGATCTTTCGGTTGGCCGGTCTTTCGAAGGCCACCAGGGGGGCTTGCGCTTTGAGAACTCTGAGGCTTACCGATCATGGCACGCGTCCGCAGCACACTCTCAACTCCCCATGCTTTTGCGTGCAGCATATGCTGCCACCTTAAGCCGATTTCCACATAGTTGCATGCTGCACCAGCGTCGCGTGCCCTTCTTGCTGATGTCAAGGAAGTGTAAAACACACTGATCGCACTTGCGGACCCGGTCGCAATCCACGTGGGCGAACAGTGACGCGGCACTGTGTGCCAGCGGAGCGAATAAATCCTCCGGCTGCCGCGGCTCGAAGTAGAATTCGGTCGAGAGAACTCTGCCACTTGCCTTGAGCCGGGTACGCATGGGATGTTCGGCCATCAGTCGATTCAGTTCGTCTCGGGTGGAGCCATGAACCGCGGCGCCATCTTCCCAGGAGAAAACCTCGTTCCTCAACCTTTCTCGCAATTCCCAAATGGTTTCTACAGTCCGCCTGGCACGGGCCGATCCTCCCCACCGGCGTTGAAGCTCCCCAGCGTGGCGGGGAGCGAGCAGATCAGCTGCCCGAAACCATCGTATAACCGCACTGAAATCCGGGAGCAGTTCCAGTGGTTGACCATGCTGGACGGGGCGCGTGTTTACGAAATCCAGCGCCAGGTGGTTGCCGAGAAAAAGGAACCCGTGTTTCCAGTCTGAGTTCGATTTGATCCCCGGCTTACTCATTACTTCTGCTGCCGCGCAAATTGTAACACCAATAATGAAACTTTTTATGGGTTAGCAAATCTGATGGTGTGTAGGACCCGCCGTGGAGGCGAACGTCAACCAAGGTCTCGGCCAAACGGCCCCATCTTTTCCGGAGGTTTACCCATGATCAAGTATCAGCACGCTACCGTCGACGGCCTCAACATCTTTTACCGCGAGGCCGGCTCGAAAACTGCACCCACCATTCTCTTACTGCACGGGTTTCCGACCTCGTCGCACATGTTTCGCAACCTTATTCCCACGCTTGCGGACCACTATCACGTGATTGCACCTGACCTGCCGGGCTTCGGTTTCTCGGATGCGCCCGACCGGAAACAATTCCGCTACACCTTCGAGAACCTCGCCAACACGATAGACAAATTCACTCAGACCATCGGCCTGGAGCGCTTCGCGATTTACGTTTTCGATTACGGCGCACCGGTCGGACTCAGGCTGGCCCTAGCCCACCCCGAGCGGATCACTGCCATCATCTCGCAAAACGGCAATGCATACGAAGAAGGCCTGAGTGAAGGTTGGAATCCCATCCAGACATACTGGAAACAGCCCAATGCCGAAAACCGTGCAGCGTTGCGCAAATTCCTCAATCCTGAAGCGACCAAGTGGCAATACTCGTACGGAGTACAGGACACGACACTGCTGGCACCCGAAGCTTACGAGCTCGATTCGGCGCTGCTGCGTCGTCCTGGCAACGACGAAATTCAGCTCGACCTGTTCCTGGATTATGCCAGCAATGTCGCCCTCTATCCCAAATTCCAGGAGTATTTCCGCAGCCAGCGGCCGCCGCTGCTTGCAGTCTGGGGAAAGAGCGACCCGTTCTTTCTGCCTCGCGGCGCCGAAGCATTCCAGCGGGATAACGCGGGCGCTGAAGTGCATTTCTTCGACAGCGGCCATTTTGCCTTGGAAACGCACGCTCAGGAGATTGGGAGTGCGATTCACAACTTTCTGGGTCGCAAGCTGACGCGGACGACTTCGGCGGCGTGACCAGGCTCGGTGTTGGCATTGATCCCGGGCTTTGTCCGGGGGGACAACCCGCGAACAACCCAGCGACAGACTCGTGGGGTGTGGGGATTGATACCGCGATATCCTGCACCCCGTGATCCTTCCGCCTGGGGCCGGCATTGCAGTCACCCGCGCCGGTCAGACTGAAAGCCTCCTCAACACAAAGAAGCTGGGGACCCGGCAGGCCCCGGCTGAATTGTGAGAAATGTACGCTTCAGCCGCCCGAAGCCTGAACAATCAATCGATCCACGATGCTGTGCGCCGCATCGATATGCTCCAGGGCTCGGTGGCGCAAGCCATGAGCGAATTGATCGTCTTCTCGTTCTGAAATGTCGTGATGGGTGCGGTCCAGGAGCTCAAGCGCCTTGTGGTAGCGGCCCTTCTTCCCCAGGTGCACATCGATCGGGGGATGCAAGTCTTTGCCGTCATCAATGGAAGCGTACTTGATTTCGTTGATTGCCGCATCGATTTCCCGAATCGCATGCTCCTCTTCGGCGTCGAGCCGGTCTGAGGACGTCAGCCGGTCCAGATGAGCGCGCGCATCCCGCAAGTCAGACAACGCGTGCAGGTAAGCCGGATGTTTTCCGGGTTCATCGGTGAAGGTATTTTGCGCGGCTAGCGCGCGCTCGCTATGGGATGTTTCCTCCGCCCTCTACATTTTGCATCTCACCCCTGCCAATACCGATTCGGGTGTGGCCGGATTTCGCAATGGCAACAGAGTGCCATCGTTAGAGAGCAGCAAGGCGCCAGAAGGAATGTTGCTGCCGGTAGGAATACTTCCCGTCTGCAGCGGACAGGAGCGGTTCAGGACCGCAAGTGATAAGGAATGGATACGACCGTGATGCGCTGGTTACCGTTGAACAGCAACAGGGCCCGAATCGCCTCCGGCCGATTGTTATGCAATAAGTAGTGATACCAGTGGCTTTCCACCAGCTCTGGAATCAGCATGGTGATGTTGCGATCCAGGTGAGCGCTCTGCTGTTGAATTGCGTATTCTACAATTGGCTTCACAATGAAACGATAAGGCGAATCGAGTATCACTAATTGTGGCAGGGGGAGACCAGCTTTGACGGCGGGTTTTTCCACCACATCGGCCCACTGGCTACGCAGTGTGTCGGTGTCTTCGCCACACCGAACGTGCAGCACATGGATCTCGCGCGATAAGCTCCAGGCGTATCGCAGGGCCTTTTCGGATACCAGACTCCAGCGATCAATCGGTAACAAAACGACCGGTTCGGTAAGACTGCCGGTTTGGACCGGGGTAGTCGCGCTGATCTCTCGCGCAACTTGGGCATAGTGGTGTCTGACCGAACGCATCATCAAGATCAGAACTGGAATCAACAGAACGGTAATCCAAGCGCCATCCACGAACTTCGCAACCAACACGACTGCCGTTGTGATCCCGGTGGCCACGGCTCCCAGTCCGTTTAAGAACATGCTATGCGTTGCTCCTTGTCCACCCACCCGATTCCAGTGCATCACCATGCCCGCTTGCGAGAGGGTAAACGCCAGAAACGCCCCCACCGCATACAGAGGAATCAACCGGTCGGTAACGCCACGGAAGATGATCAGCAGGGCGCCGGTGAGCAGAGCCAGAGCATAGACCCCCTGAGCAAAAACCAGCCTCCGACCACGGATGACAAAAGCGTGCGGCAAGTATCCGTTTTGCGCAATCGCGCGTGCCAACCGAGGGAAATCGGCGAACGCCGTGTTTGCCGAGAGCGAGAGCACTATGAGGATCGAGCTGATGCTGAGCCAATAGAAGGCGCCCCGACCCGTAACCGCAGCCAGCAACTGCGAGAGCACGCTGTCATATCCCGGCATTCCCGGATCCGTTGCCGCGATGCCATAGGCCGGAACGAGGTACGCGATCCCCAACAGCATCACCATCAAAATCCCGATGATAATCGTGAGCGTAACCTTCGCATATTTATCGGTCGGCTCACGAAATGCCATGACTCCGTTGCTCACCGCCTCGACACCCGTCATCGCAGTGCAACCGCTCGAGAAGGTACGCAACAGAAGCCAGGCACTGACCGATCCGGTGATCCCGACCAGCTTTGGAGGTGCAATCACTGGTAGGGGATGGCCTCCGGCAGCGAGCACCTTGAATACGCCAACGCCGATTAGCCCCAACAGGCAGGCAATGAAAACATACGTAGGCAACAGGAATACGCCGCCGGTCTCTTGCACTCCACGCAAATTAATGATCGTGATGAGGATCAGGATCGTCAGACATAGCTCGAGTGTCCGGCTCTGCAGTGACGGCACAGCCGACACCAGCGCACCCACTCCGGCAGAAATGCCGACCGCCGCGGTGAGCACGTAATCGATCATCAGCGCAGCGGCGGCCAGCAGCCCCGCCCCTTCGCCCAGGTTCTCGGTCGCGACCGTATAAGATCCGCCACCCTGTGGATAGGCAGAGATCGTCTGCCGGTAAGAGAAGTACACGATGCCGAGCAGCGCCACGATGCCAATCGTGATTGGCCATACATATCTGACGCCTGCCATGCCTAGTGGAATCAGTAAGGTAAGCGCGGCTTCGGGGCCGTAAGCGGCTGAACTCAGAGCATCCAGACCGAATATCGGAATTCCCTTGAGCGGCCCGATTCGTTCCGCTTTTTCCTCTTCGGTCGCCAGAGGACGGCCAAAGAGCACGTCGACGAGGTTCATATGGTTTTCCTCGGGAAGCGCCGCCCGTTGCATCCAACAGAAATTCACTGCGGCAGCCATCCTAGCTATGGCTTCAGCCAAGCCTCGATGGGATGGTCTTCCGCCGGTTCTTGCCCTACGCGACCGCGCGGCTCAGCGCCAAGTCCATCAGCCTCTGCTGCGTGCCAATCGCCTCGGGATCCTGGGAATCCCCCTTGGTCTGCAACTGCGAGTATGTGCCGTCAGGGTGTAGAACCCAAGCCTGTCGTTGGTCATGAAGACAGATGTCAAGGATTTCCCAGAGTATTTCTTTGAGACACGGGGCGAGGATCGGAGCAAGGACCTCGATCCGTTTCGATAGATTTCGGTACATCCAGTCTGCCGAACCAATGAAGAATTCGCCGGCGACGGGGTCTTCGTGCCCATTGGCAAAATAAAAAATGCGCGAGTGTTCGAGGTAACGACCGATGATCGATCGAACCCTCAGAGATTCGGTTCGGCCCGGAACCCCCGGCCGCAAGCAGCAGAACCCGCGAACAATCAGGTCGATCGGTACATCCGCCTGGGAAGCGTCACACAAGGCCTGAATCACCTCGGGATCTTCCAATTGGTTCATCTTGGCGATGATTCGTGCAGGCCGGCCGCCACGGCGGTTCTTCACCTCACGACCGATTGGTTCCAAAAGCCGCGGTCGCATGGCCTTCGGCGCCACCAGAAGTGCCGAGCACTTCGGAGCGTGGGCGCGGCCGGTCAGGTAATGGAAAAGGCTGACCGCGTCCTGCGTAAGCAATGGGTCGCAAGTGAGCAGGCCCACATCAGAGTAGAGCCTCGCGGTCTTCACATGATAGTTGCCGGTACCCACATGGACATAGGAGCGTAGACCGCTCGCCTCATTGCGAACCACCAGGGCAACCTTGGCATGCGTTTTGAGTCCGGCTACTCCGAAGGTGACATGCGCACCCACTCGCTCGAGCTCCGCAGCCCAGTGCAGGTTGCGCTCCTCGTCAAAACGCGCCTTGATTTCCATGACACAAGCCACTTGCTTTCCACGTTCCGCCGCCCGGATGAGCGATTTCACAAAGGGTGTGTCATCCCCGATGCGATAAGCAGTCATCTTGATGGAAATCGTTTGCGGATCGTCTGCAGCCACTGCGATGAAGTGCTCGATGCTGCCCTCGAAGCTGTCGTATGGGTGATGAACAAGCACATCGCCAGCCTGAATCGCGCTGAAGATCCCAGTTCCGTCCTGCGGGAGCGACGGATGTTGAAGAGAACTCCAGGGAGGATCGCGAAGCTCCGGAATCGGTAATCCTGCGATCTCAAAAAGCGTGGTGTAGTCAACCTCCTCGGCCATGTCATACACATCCGATGGCGATAGCTTGAAGCGCTCCCGCAGCATCTCTTTAATCGATGGATCCGCACCCGGCCCGAACTCCAGACGGACGATGGGTTCATAGCGACGTTGCCGAATCTGTTCCTGCACCAAGTCGCGAATTTCCGCCGTGGAGTCGTCGTCCATCTCAACCTCGGCGTCCCTGGTGATTCGTAGCAGGGTCATGCAGCTGATTGTCATCCCGTCGTAAAGTTTGTGAGCGTTGCCCCCTATCACTTCGTGGAGTGGAACAAACAGTTTCTGCCCCGCCTCCAGATCACTCACGACTGGTATCCAGTTTTTCACGACTCCGGGAACTTTCACCCGCGCATACACGAAATCGCTCCGTTCCGGATCTTGCAAGCGGAAGGTGAGGGACGTCGACAGATTCGACAGAAACGGGAAGGGATGTTCAGGGTCGATGACCAGCGGCGTGAGTGCCGGGGAAACCCGGGAATCGAAGTAGTCGCTGGCCTCCTCGCGCTGACGCGATGTCAGCTCGTCCCAGCGGCGCAGTAGAACTCCATGCCTTGCCAAGCCCGGAATGATGGTTCTGCGATAACACTCGGCTTGCTCGCGGAGCATCGGGAGCAATTTCTCGCGCATCTCCAGCAATAGCGCACGCTGCGCTTCTGTCTTCCCCTGTCGCAACGCCGACACCCGTTTCATTAAGAATTCGTCCAGATTCGACGTGAAGATCGCAAGAAACTTTGCTCTTTCCAGCAACGGCGTGCGCTCGTCGAGAGCCTCTGCAAGAACCCGCTGATTGAAGTCTAGCCAACTTAGATCGCGATCGATCCACACATCGGACAGTTCCTCGGATAAGCGAGTGTTCAGCACTCCGCGATCACCGATCGAGGCGTGAGCAGTCACGCTCATAGAAATCTTCTCCTGCGCTGCTGCGTCGAGTCTCAAGCTAGACGCCTATTCTATGAGCACCGCTACGAGGACATTGTTAATAGATTGTTACGGAAGAGGCGGCCGGGGGTCGGCTCGTGCACTCCCCTTAAGCTCCACGCAGCAGAGCCGCGAGAGTGCAAACCTCACCGACAAGTGGGCTTCATACGAAAGCAGGCCCGCGCCCTCGCAGGGTAGAAATGGATCTTGGCGTACACCGCGCTCGTCGCGCTCGTGCCACGCCAACCGCCAGGGCGGCTTGGCCGTGTGGAAGTCCAGCCAAGGTGGATCCCGACACACCTCACCCTGCAGAAATCCGTACACCACCCTCCATTCCCCATTTCCATCCCCTCCATCGGCCCGCCGAACCTACACCTTCGATACTTGGGTTGGCGGCTGGGAAGGTCGATCCTGATAGCGTCCGCCGGAGTGAATTCAGAGGGCGACCATGCGAGAGCAAAGAGGTACAACCATTCAGCTTGTTCTTCTGGCGACTGTGAGCCTTGCTGGCTGCGGCGGTTCGAGTGGTTCCTCCTCCCCCTCCAATTCGAGCCCTTCGCCTCCTCCCGGAGCCGTATCTTCCGTCTCGAAGGACGGCATTACCTGGACCTTCAGCCAACCCGTTCCCGTGGGGCAATTCGTGAATGGCGATTATTACGTTGTGGGTCCGGTCACGATTACTGCTATCGACCCTGCCCCCACCAAGTCCGCTCCGTACGAGAACGGCTCAGTCCTGAATCTGCCGACGGCAAACAACAAAAGCGGGTTTGATTCTCGCCTCAATGACGGTACCGACGAGTCTTGGTGGTTTGACGCGACCCTGCGATCGTATGCGCCAATCAATCTGAAGCCCGGAGACGCGCTCGTCTCTTCCATCAGCCTGGCGCAGATTCACTCCGCGCCAGAGGTGATGCGCGCCACTGACATGAGCGCCAGTCCGGTGGCCTCAGTTTCAGTCCTGACGGTGCTTTCCACCGCGCCTTCCGCGGACGCCTTTCGGCCCTCCTATTGCGACCGGAATCAAACCATCTATTCCGCAGATTCCCTGCATAGGGATCTGCTGCCATCCCTTGCACCGCCCAATCCTTCGGGGACACCGCCGCTCTCGCAATTCGAGACCTGGTACCGCCGCCCGTGGATCGACACCAACCCATTTCTCTTCGATGCGCCGGCTAATTACATGCCCAGCTACGGTCAACACATTGCCTTCGCCGACTCTTACGCAGCCCTGCTCCTTA
This sequence comes from Terriglobales bacterium, assembly GCA_035623795.1. Taxonomy (GTDB): domain Bacteria; phylum Acidobacteriota; class Terriglobia; order Terriglobales; family Acidobacteriaceae; genus DASPST01. The sequence continues at coordinate 256,421 of DASPST010000113.1, read as the reverse complement.
TGCTGAATATTCCCGATGCACAAAAAATCAACCTGACGAACTACTTTGTGCAATACGGCATCGATCTTTATGGTTGCTTGCAAGCCGGCTATGGGTGGCCTGCGTTCGGCGGACATCGCAGTGGGAGAAAACTGCCGATCCTATTTGCCGGTATTCTGCTGGATAGCGATGGCATGAAAAATGCATCGTCGGCTTATCCAAATCGATTCGGCGAGGACATGCAGACCGTCTACGTGAATAAGATTCCGGGAGGTTTTCAGCAGGCTTGGCAGGGTGCAACTGTGATTTATGGTGGTCACTATGGCGTGATGACGGACGGTACGCCGGTCAGTGCCGGCTTGTACGGTCCCTATGAGCAATCGCAACCGGTGAACTGGCCGCTGCTCAACGGCAACGAGCAACTCGGAGAGGCTTATCGCAGGTGTTGTACTTCTGTCTCCTGGGTAGGCGAGGCGCTTGCCATTCACATTCTCAAGGCTGAAAGTGTTTGGAACTACCCTGCATTCTTTGACTACGTCGATCGCTGGATGACGGAAGATGACACCCAAGCGGTCGCTGCTATCAAGGCGCAAACCGGCTTCGACTACAGCGCCAACTGGGAACGCCAAGGGCAAACCCGCTACTGGCTGCAGGGTGAATTCCCGCAGTACACATTTATCGACGACATGTGGAGTGCCTACCGGCACTGAGATTCTGCGCGGGGGACCGAGCTGGTCGCGGCAGACACATGACCGGTTTTCCACAGTGAATATCCACAATGTCGGAAGAAAATTGTGACGCACATCACAGATTTTTCGATTTTCCGGGGTTTACGGTATTCGGGTCGATGGCCGAAAGGGTTGGCTTCAATAATGTGCGGCCAGTCCGAATTAGGCTGGGTGATCGGCTCGGCGAGGCAACTCATCGAGCTACCAGACCCGAAAAAGCCGGCTGATTCTGCGAGGAGCAGCCGGGGTTTGGAACTGCGAAAGCGGTGATCACATCAGGGGCTGCGACGGTACGTGCGTCCACGTTGCCGACTCCCTCGCAGGAGCCGGCAGCTAGAGCATAACCAATGCCGCAGCCTCTTCTATTTTGCGCTGCGAACCGCCTAGAGCGTGCTTTTCCCCATGTTGAAGTCCGGCGGAGCCGGCTCACACGCCGCTGACGAGCGCACTGCCCCATCCTTCAAGCCGGCTTGCCACATCTGCTGATGGTCCCACCTGGCGGCCGAAACCAGTCACGCCACCCTGAAGGGCTGTCATAAGCTCGCGCGGTACGGTTAAGTTGAAGAGCCGGAGGAGGTTATGGCACCCCCGTCGTCGCGCGAAGTCACCGGTCTTGTGCTGGCTTGGTTCCGAGGTGATGAGCAGGCCCAGGTCTCACTGGGCGACTCGTCGTATGCGCGGCAGACTCCGTGGAATGATTAGAAACGGTCCGGTTGAGGAGGCATAAAGCGGGCGCCAGTTCCTGGCAAACCGATTCGGGAGGATGACAGATGCACCTCTTAGCGTTGAAACAGCCTAGCGCATGGCTGCCGTGTTTCTCTCGACCTGTAACCAAGAAGCTTGCTGCGTACGTAAGGGCCCGTTGCGGGCCTGGTCGGCACTGTTGACCTCGTCGAAACCGGGAGCGGCCCGCCGCCCGGCAAGAATTCTCCGCTTTGGTGCCGCCGCCTGTACGGTCAAAACGAAGCTTTTGGCGCTCTCTCTCGAAAACTTCGGCCTTCCCATCCAAGAACCGATCTGAAACTGCTAAAAAGCTCAGTTTCTATCTGGGCGGATGCAATCACTGCTCTGCACTGGCGGAGCGGAATAACATATATGAGGAACGATTGCTCTGAAGATCGGCCTTTCTGTGGGGGCCGAGATGTCAAGCTATGCTTTGCATCGGAGTCCAGAGAGACTTCCTCTACGGTCTGCATCGGAGCCCGCCGTCCTAACCACACTCTTCGGCGAGGGCTACGGACTGTACAGGACGCGGAGAAGTTCCTTTGTGTTCTCCTTCCTGGGACACACGCTGGCAGTCGCGATGTTCTTCGCCTCGGGCAGGTTTGTGGCGGTGCATCGTCACGAGATTCGCCAGCAGGTGATTGGCATCGTGGCCGAAGTGAGCCCCTACATCTTGCCCCCATCAGCCTCCAAAGCGGGAGGAGGCGGTGGTGGAGGCGACCGCGACAAACTGCAAGCATCCAAAGGAATCCTGCCACGCTTTTCTCGGGAACAACTGGCTCCTCCGGCGGTGGTGGTCCGCAATGAGAACCCCAAGCTGCCGGTCGAGCCAACCGTGGTAGTGCCACCCGAAATCCGCCTGCCACTGCCACAGATGGGTCCGCTGGGTGATCCTCTTTCTTCTATTCTGGGCCCGCCTTCGAGTGGGACGGGTTCGGGCGGGGGTATTGGTTCGGGCAGCGGTGGTGGCGTTGGGTCGGGGCGGGGGCCGGGCGTCGGCCCGGGATGGGGTGGCGGCATAGGGGGCGGAGCCTATCGTGTAGGCGGCGGAGTCACAGCCCCTCGGGTCATCTATGCTCCAGATCCTGAGTTCTCCGAGGAAGCCCGCAAAGCCAAGTTCCAAGGGACGGTTGTGTTATTGGTGATCGTGGGCGCTGACGGGCGGACCCACGACATTCACATTTACCGCTCGTTGGGTATGGGCCTTGATGAAAAAGCAATCGAAGCCATTCGGGAGTGGAGATTCGAGCCTGGTCGCAAAAACGGAATCGCGGTAGCCGTGCAAGTCAATGTGGAGGTTAGTTTCCGGCTCTACTAGCCACAACTCTCGAGGACGCATTACTTAACCCTCTGCACACGACCTCGCGCGGGTTCGATCTGGCAGGTCAAGGCACTGTGCTTTGTGATCCCGATCACTGCTTTTTCTGACTCGAGGTAGTTGCGTAAATGGGAGAGGGCCACGTTGCTCAAGAGCAGCCACGGCGTAGGAGGTTCACTATGAAATCACTTGTACGTTGGCAGCCATTGCATGAATTTAATTCACTTCAAAGGCAAATGAACCGCGTGTTCGACAACTTCTTCGGCAGAACAACATCATTGATGCCGTTTGAAGAGAATCTGAGCAATTGGCAATTCGGTCCGCCTGTGGACATCTATGAAGACGACCAACGACTGACGTTCAAAGTAGAGGCACCTGGGATAGATGAGAAAGACATTAAGGTCGAAGTCGAGAACAACGTACTGACCGTACACGGGGAACGCAAGCTTGAGAAGGACATCAAGGAGGAAAATTTCCGCCGCATGGAACGTCACTATGGCGCCTTCTCACGTTCCTTCACGCTCCCAAGCAGCGTGGACCCAGAGAAGATCGAGGCCAATTACACCCATGGTGTACTGTCGATTCAGATGCCTAAACGCGCCGAGGCCAGGGCAAAACAAATCAAGGTGAATGTGCCTAAGACGCTGAAGGCCGCATAGTCACCACACGCGAAGAGCCTAACCTTTTTCTTGCAGATCCAAAGGGGGAGAGTGGCTGTGCGAGACAGGAAATAGGCTGGGGTCGCCGAGGAGCGAAGAGGTCTGGCTCCAGGCAAACTGATTTTCAATAGCGCGCAGCCATTGAATCGGTGCAGGAGTTTAGCCAGGCACACGCGATCATCATCGATGTTCGCGGAAATGCGGGCGGTGGCACCCGAGTGACCTGATTGCGCAACTTATGGATCGCCCGAGAGCCGGCCCCCCCCTTGAAACAGCACATGGACGGGATCCCGCTCTAGAGGCCGCCGGCGCGCCTTGGACAATGAACGCCAATCTCCAGCAATACCTCGGGGTTTGTTGGAGACAAGGCGATTGCTGCTTCTGGGCATTTACTAATCCCGACGTCGATCCTTAAGTCCCCCTCCTGCCAGCCGGGCCCAGCCTGTCAGGGCCACCACAACGCCATCCCTCGCGCCAACGCCGATGGTGACCGCAGCTCTCTAGCGCGCGATTTCTTCCACACTGGCGGCCGACAGGCAATAGCGGATCTTCTCCACCAGGCCGGGGAACAGGTATTGCTTGGGCAGCCAGAGGGTGACGTGCTCGCATTCGACCGGCTCGTAGGCGGACATGATGATGACGGGAAATTGCGGACTTCTGTCACGAACGGCACGGGCCAGATCGAGGCCGCTCATGCCGGGCATGCGGAAGTCGGTGACCAGCAGGTCGAATTCCTGCTGCTCGAAGGCTTTAAGCGCCTGATCAGCGCTGATGGCGGGCGTGGCGTGGTAGCCCTCCGTGCGCAGGACGTCGCAGACCAGATGGCACAGCATCTCATGGTCGTCAACCACCAGAATTTTCTTCATGGTCCGCTCCTAACCAGCCGATGACTCGGCGCGCAGCCGGGATACGACCTTGGTAAAGGCGAAGCCACCGTCGGACCTCAGGCCAATGGAGACGCAGTCCCCGCTGGTGACTTGCCCTGTGGCCACAAGGTTGGCCAGGCCATAGACGATGTTGCGTTCAATGACGCGCTTTAAGTGGCGCGCACCAAACTTGGGGTCGGTTCCCTCCTTAAGTAACCATTGCTTAACTTCGGGAGTGCAGCAGAAAGTGAAATGACTCTGGCCGACAGCCCGGATGATGCGTTGCTGCACTTTGGCGAGCTCCAGCTCCAGAACCTGCTCCAGCTCTTCGGGTCGGAGAGTTTTGAATACGACGACCTTGTCGAGGCGATTCATGAATTCAGGAGAAAATTTTCGCCGTGCGGCATCGAGGGCGGTACGCGTGATCCTGTCGTCGAGGCCGATGTCGGCAATAGGAGGCAGGGTGGCAAAACCGATGCCGCCTTCGGCCAGAGTGCTCATTTGCGCGGCGCCGACATTGGAAGTCATGAAGATTAGGCATTGGGAGAGATCCACGTGGCTGTTATCGCCGAGAGTAAGACTGGCCTTGTCGAGGATTCCCAGCAGAAGCTGCCACAGCGCTTCGGAGGCCTTTTCGATTTCATCGAACAGCAGGAGCGTGAGTTTAAGCTTGTCCGTGTGAAAGCGGCTGAGGGCCTCCTGAGTGAGCAAGGCCGGAGTCTGGAGGTGGCCGATGTAGCCCGGCGGGGAACCGATGAGCTTGGCGATTTCGTGGTGCTCCTGGAATTCGGCACAGTCAACCTTGACGAAGGCATGGGGGTTGCCGAACAGCGCTTCGGCGACGACTTCGACGACGTAGGTTTTGCCGGAACCGGTGGGACCCAGGAAGAGCAGGTTGCCGATGGGGCGGTCGGGCGAAGCCATACCGGCAAGGAAGATCTGGTAGAGCTCCGTGACTGCATCGAGAGCGGGATCCTGGCCGACCACCCTGGCGCGCAGGAACGCTTCGAATTCGCGGCTGGCTTCGCCGTGGCGTGTGGCATCGAGGGTCTGGCCTTCGGCCGTTTCGGCAAGGGAGGCACCAGGGTGGTGGGCTTCATTGGGCATATGGTTTCGGCCGAGCCAGTATTCAAGGTACGTCAAGGCGTGCCCTCATACGAGGCATCGCCTGCGGGTCGCCTCCAGCTTCCTGCTTAGCACCTGTGGGTGCGCTTGTGCGGTGACTGAGCTCACCGGCGGGTGTGAGTCGGGCAATTGGGGTTGCCTTGGAGGTTCGTTCTAAAAAAAGACGTTAGTCAATAATCTGCCGTACCTGTGGAGTCACGCTCAAGGTCCATCCTGTCCAAACAGGCTCGAAAACGCCCCCCACGAAAAACCCAAACTGCCGTGCGGCGCTCTTGTCGGGGAAAAGGCCCTGCCAACGATTGGGCCAACTTCATTCCCACATCGGTTTTTCTTAATTTTTGGCGGTGCTCTTGGTCTGCGCTCGCCGCAGGTCGGCTGCCAGTTCCTTGATCTCCGTCAAGTCGCGTTGCATCTCGCTCCACCCGTACCAGAGCGCGTAGTCAGGGCTTCCGTGGAATGTTCCCTGAAAGGTTCGCATTCGGTGTTCTAGATACATTACGAAGAGCTTTTTGTTCGATCACCGTCGGGGCATCGTGAAAGGTCAGAAGATTGGGAAACGGATAAGCGTAGTTTTTTGGCTGGGGTAAGACGCCATCCTTGTAAAGACTGGCGACGGTCCGAATACCCTCCGCCATCAGGTGATCCGCGCTCTTGATCATGTCATCGCCCGCCTGCAATTGCTCTTTGGCGAAATTGCCAGAGTGGCATTGGTTGCAGGTCTTCAGCATTTTGTCCCGCTCCTTTTGCCAGTCCTCTTGCGTAAGGCGAGCAACGTCGGCAGCCTGTACGGTTGCGACCAGGGATGTTGGCTTGCCATCCGGATCGAGCACTCCGAGTGCCTGCAGAATTGTGGCGCGATCGGCCGCCCACTGCTTGTCCTCGGGCAGGGGCAATCGAACTGCAAGAAATCCCCAGGCAGTGCGGACGCCATGATCCCCGTTCTGCATGTGGCAGGTCTGGCAGGTGGGTGCTGCGGCTCCCACCTGCACAATGCCTCGCTGCTTCAGATCTTCACGCACGCCGTGCTTTGACGACGAATACATCTCCCACTGCGGGTGGTCAAACCCCATGTGGCAAGTCTCGCAGGCTTGCGGAGATTTCGCTTCTTCAACGGAGAACGTGTGCCTGGTGTGGCAGGAGTCGCAGGTGGCAGCGCCGAACTCACTGCCCTGCTGGCGCAATTTGGCAATCTCTTCGACGGACTTCTCCCCAATCTTGTGGCAACCGCCGCAGCCCTTCTGTCCCTCGATCATCGCCATCGGCTGCCAATGAATGGTGGGCATAGCCATCATGGCGGCCCAGGCTTTTGAGTGCTTGCCGTGCTTGTACTGGTCGACTTGCGTCTGGTGACACTGGGCACAGGTCTGGGGTGTTGGAATCTTAACCTTGGTGACGTCGCTGGCCGACTGATGCTGGTCGCCGTGACATACGACGCAGGTAACCTCAAGCTGGCTGTGTTTGCTCAGCTTCCAGTCGGAGACAATGTTGGGCGTAACCTTACTATGGCAATCGATGCACTGCGTTGCCGGCACGGCCTGATTGGTCGCGAGCATCGAAGCCGGGAAGAAACAGAGAGCACTCAGACAAGCGATGCAGCAAAGAAATCGACGCCCCATGAATCCCTCCTAACGCTCATGCACGAAGCATATTCTGCGTTAGAAATCGTCGTTTCAAGCAGGTTTTTGTAGACACTACAACACCTTCCCAAGCAGCACTCGGATCTGGAATAATTGCAATACCTACGCCACTCGCCTGCAAGCGCCCTGCGAGCTGTTCACGCTGACTTAAAACTGCACACCAGAGTCGCTGTTTTGTGTCAGGCTAGTCATGCATCGAAACTGCGTGCCCCTTGATCCAGATGCTTAACCGCTTTGTCATGCAATTAGCTGGGATTCTGTTGGCTTGCGCCGGAGAACTCGTGTTCCCAAGATTGACCGCTTCGGCAGATCCTGCCGCAGAACACACAAAGCTGGAGTTGGTTTCAGAACAAGATGCGATCGTGCCCGGTCAGAAACTTTGGCTAGGTGTCCGGTTTGACCTTCAGGACGGTTGGCACACCTACTGGGTCAACCCCGGCGACTCCGGAGAAGGTCCACGCGTCGAGTGGCAGCTGCCGACGGGGTTTCAAGCCGGCCCGATTCAATGGCCCTTTCCGGCGCGTCTCTCCACGCCTCCGCTGGTCGACTATGGCTATGAGCATCAGGTGTTGCTCATGACCGCTGTACAGTTGCCTTGGCAAGCCAAGGAGGGGAAAATTGAAACAATTGGTGCTCGCGTGCACTATCTGGTGTGTCGCGAAGTTTGCATACCCGGAGAAAAGCAACTGGCGCTGTCACTTCCGGTGAGAAGCAGGGCAGCTCGTTCCCGGTCGGGTCAACTATTTGAGGTTACGCGGCAGCGGGTGCCCCAACGAGCGCCAAGCCAATGGAGGATTTCGGTCGCTTCCGTGGCCAACGAGTTCGTATTGAATCTCAGGGCCACAACATCGCTGGAATCTGTTCAGTTTTTTCCTTTGAACGAGGAGCAGATCGAAAATGCCGCTTTGCAGAGGACAAGCCTGATACCCGGCGGTGTTCGCCTGCATCTCGAGAAATCAAAGCATCTGTTGAAGCCTATTTCACGCTTGGAAGGAGTTTTGGTGATCGGGTCCGCAAAGGCTTACCTGGTTGACATACCCGTAACGAACCATTCTGGGGCAATTCCGTCACAGTGAATAAGCAACGGAAGGAGGAAATCATGCAGCGGAATCTCTTGTGTAGCGTGGCCATGGTGCTCTTGTTCGTTCCTTCTCTGCCTGCACAAAGAGTGGGTGAAGCGGCACCGGAGTTCGAGGCAACTGACAGCAACGGTCAGACGCACAAGCTGTCCGAGTACCGTGGGAAATTCGTTGTGTTGGAGTGGCACAACAACGGCTGTCCGTACACGCGGAAACACTACGAGAGCGGCAACATGCAGCGTCTGCAGAAGGAATGGACCGGGAAAGGAGTGGTTTGGTTTACAGTGATCTCTTCCGCACCAGGACAACAGGGATATGTGACCGCTCAACAGGAGAACGACTATCTGAAGCAGATGAACGCAGCTCCCACGGCTGCGTTGTTGGATCCACAAGGATTCCTGGGGCGACTCTATTCCGCCAAGACGACTCCCCACATGTTCATCATCAATCCCGCCGGTGTATTGATCTACGATGGCGCCATCGACAGCAGGGCAACCACAGACCAGGCCGACATCGCAAGCGCGAGGAACTATGTCTCGGAGGCCTTGGGGGAGGCAATGGCGGGCAAGCCCGTGACAACCCCGACCAGTCGTCCCTACGGGTGTTCCGTTAAGTACGCACACTGAGGTGGTGGAGCTATAGCGTGAAGCCTTAAATGCCTGACGAGACGAAGACGTTATTGCCCGAGTTCTTCTCGCAAGAGAATACGACCCGATGCAAGGCTGGCGAAACGGAGCTTTACTAGATCATCATGCGCCGCTACCACGAAGATTGGGGTAAGGTTTCAAGACCCTGCTCGCCTTGAACATTACCGTCTCCTTTCCGTTTCCTCCGACCAGACGGCATCAACCCGGCGCATGATCCGCTCCGCCCATTGAACGGCGGAAGAAACCATGGACCGGGTGCGTGGACTGTCTCGGGTGTCGAACAGGTCCTCTGTGGTCTTGAGATGACGCGCCACCAGAATTCCCGCTATGATTCCCAGTACCCGTTTGCGCCCCTCATCCATTCCCGGAATGGTACATCTTCGCTTTTTGTTCGTCTAGCCGGGAATGGGCGGGCTGAGGCAGCCCTCCTCTAGTCCTCTGAGCAACTGCTTGGACCACAATGTGCTTGTGGTCACCGAAGACGCGATGCGGTATCGTCGGTGGAGTAGCCGCACTTGAAAGTAACCAGGTGCCGGCCAGGTTAGCAACTCCGGGTCCTGATGGAAGGCGGCCTTCTCTGAGCAGCAGGAGCCGGATGAATCGAGAGGTTCACGTCCGGAACTCTGACGGACTTGGGGTGCAATTCCCCAGGGCCTACGCGGCACTTGTGACATGAGGATGCGACAGCAACTACGAATACCAGTGTCGCTAGACTCTCTCTTGCTTCACGACCACATCGCGCCAGCAGTTCCGCTCGGGCATCCATTCTCTGCGGTACGTCAATCGATAAAGAACTTCCTTGCACTCCCGCACCGGCGTGCACCAGACCGTGACCGAGTACTCCATAACTCCCTCTGCCTCTAACCTTCAATTTGACGGAGACAGCGCAGCCCGAGCGCCCCTCAAACGACAGCAGCAACGGACCGAGCCTCGAACAGAACACTAGCTTTTTAGTAGCGTGTACGTCGTTGCTCTGCAGCAATCACCTCCCGATGCTGAGCAGACTCGTGGGCCCGCGTCCAATCGCCATGGGTCCCGCCGAGGGCCCGAGAAAGCGGTGTTAGTTCCGCCGTCGACGGGCAGAGTTCCATCCTACCGTCTGAACCAGCGATGCCCTTCCCCGGGATCTCTTGCAGTAGACGTGGGTGCGATGGGGTGCGAGAACCGAGCACCGGAGTTCGCCTTAGAAAGCTCCGAGATGCCAATCTAATTTTGGCTAGGGTCTGGGTGAATGATCCGGGCTAGTTCGATGCCAGCACGTCGTAGTTGTAATTCACAATCGCCCGCCTGGGCGCTTCCTTCAGTCCCTTGATAGGAATCTTCTGCTCGATGGAGGAATTTCCTGACAGTCGCGCGCGTCCCACATTAATGATGCGGCCGTCCGCGAGCTCTAAGTAGATGGGAACAATCATTATGAACTTGTCGTCGACTCCGGACTGCGTGACCTTGAAACTGAACAGCACATCGCCGTTCGGGTCTTTACCAAAACTGGAATCGAGCTTGTAGGCCGGCAGGGCAGTCCCATACACGTACTCGTTGAAGAACCAGTCCAAACGATGATTGCCGTCGAGGTCCATCTCGGGCGTCATGTGTTTTTCGACCATGGCCTTAAAGTCTTCCGTAGTTGCTGCCCTGCCTGAATAGGTTTTGACAAAGTCTTGCATGGTTTCGCGAAAAATCTGATCGCCATTCTTTCGGTCCCACATCATCATGCGAACCATGTGCAGCACGTAGGCGCCTTTGGGATAGATCAGATTGCGAGTTATGTTATACCCTGTCCGCGAATTGCTCGCCCGGTAACCCATCGTCACCGGGCCCGCGTCAATCGCGCGAAAGCCCTGTGCATTGCGTTCGAGCAAAATCTCGCGCTCGTCATTCCAGAACTCGAGGAATTTCTTTGGATTTTTTTCGATCATGCTCACGTAAAGCGACGCGGATAGCTCGGCGAAGCCTTCGCTCATCCATTGATCTCGACCGGAGCTAAATCCGATTGTATGTCCCCACCACTGGTGTGCGACCTCGTGAGCGGCAACCACCTTCCAATATCCTCGATCGGCATTGTCCAGTCCAAGCGAGTGCCGCACCGTTGTGTCAAAGTAATAGCAGATCGGAATCCATATGAGTTCTGGCCACGACTGTCCATAGTTGCACGCTGTCTGCTGCGTCAATTGAAGATGCTTGAACATCGACGGCCCGAAATAGTCGGTGTAGAGTTGTACCGCAAGCTCGCCTTCCGCCAGAGCTTTCTTGTTTAGGAGCGTTGTGTTCATGGTGCCCAAGGCCACAGGGGCGCTCCCGTGCGAGACTTGCCTTGGGAGATCGCCATTAACCCCTTGCTGCAGACTCTGCACCCAGTCGGGCGACTCTTCGTTGGCGTAGGACTGAATCAAATATTCAGGCTTGCTGAGCCTTTTCTCTTCCTCCCTGAATCGACCAAAACTGAATCCCGCCACAGTCTGTACCCCTTCGCTTTTCCACACTGTCACGTTACGGCCGCCCTCGTTGCTCTCCGAAACCAGCACGCCCGTCGCCGCCATCTTCATCCCTTTCGGGATGCGCAATGTCATATCGTACAGGGCATAGTGCCCGAGCGACACGCCGTGTTGGTTGGGGTACCAGTCATCTCGCGCGACCGGATAATAGTTTCCACCGCCTTGATTTATGACGGCATCTTTGCCGGCGTATGTCGTTGTAACAGTGAACTTCTCTCCTGTTCCCAGAACTCTGGGCAAGATCACCGCATAATCCGCGTCATCGTTCTTGTCTTCCTGAACAAAAGAGGCTGGCTGACCGTCGACAGTAACGTTTTGGACACGTAGAGAGGGAAACAGATCCAATGGTACGACTCGCAAGCCGTTTCGTCGCGACACGATGTCGGCCCTTGCTTTCCCTTCGAGGCTACCGTTCTTCTCGAAAGTCACATCCAACTGCTGATGCTCGATGTTCGTCCTCCACCCAGTAGGAAGTTTACGATCGGGGACGTTTAACGAAACCCAGTGGCCTGACTTGTTGTCCTCATACGTCCAGAAGTTGACCTGCTCGCTCTCCCGATCTGGATCAATCTCGAATTCTTCCTTGCTGCTGTAACGCTGGCCGTGAATAAAGGCAACAAAATAACCACCCCGCTCCGAACTTAGGACATCCTCTAGAAGGCGCACCTCAAGGTTGCCCCTGAACTTGTGACGCGTCGTGTTCTGCGTGTCCTTGATCAATCCCGCATCGCACCCGTGCGCCGGTCCACTCCCGTGCGGTTTGATCTCGTCATACGTCGAATCGGTAAAGCGAAACACGGCCTGAGTGAAGTTTTCACGGAATTCGTCCTCCTTGGTGAGCAGCTTCAGGCTTGCTCGCTCTGACGCGATCGGCACATCAAGCGCGAAGTTGCCATCGCCCTCAAATACCGCACCTGTCACCTTGCCCGCAACTGGTGTCACAAAACACACGGTCCCGGAGCGCAGATAGAAGGTTCCCCAATCGCGCTTCAGCGTTAAATTACTTATACCGATGACCTCGCCGCTGAGTGTCAGATTTCGCAACTGCTGATAAGTGGGGTCCGAGTTAGAGCCCGGAGCAGGATTTTCGGCGGCAATCAGGGAAAAGGACGCGGCGAGGATGAACACCCCACCTAGGAGGACATCACCAATCAGGGCCCGCATAGATCTCGATTCTGGAAGACGAACGAAAGTATGCACAACTTCAAGCTATCTGCAAAGTGCGTCAAACGATACTGCAAGCCGAATCTTCCCATTCTGGTACTGATGTGGACGGTAGGACGGCGCTCGGATCCCCGCGCTTTCCCCAAAATGGCGTTCGGCACCCAGTCGGTGACGACGCGATCCTCCATCTTGACAGGGCGAGAAATTGTGGGTGCCGATACGCGACATATGCCGCCAAGAATTTCAAGCAGCCGAGCAAGCTATAGCGCGTAGGTCGCCTGTTTGGCAAGCTACCTCACCCAGATCCCCTAGTTGACGGGAGATGTACCCGTGGGGCAGCGTATGGCGAGCCCGTTCTGCGCACCCGGAAAGCCTTGTTTTGCCGTTAAAACTGCTTTCCGCTGAGCACGGCGAATGTCGCGTTGCTCTCGGAGACACCCGGGGGTGTTCGGTGAGGAAATCTTGCGGACGCAGGCAGGGAATTCCCCCTGGGAGTTAGGTCGGCGGCTAGGGCTGCTGAGGCTGTGTTGTCCGAGTCCTTAGCCACTCACTCTAAGGTTTATGCATCGTGTTAATCGAAGCGTTTCATTGCCGTACAGCAACGACGGTGACCCCATTGAGAAGCTACTCTTGTACTGGCCCTCGGTTTTACTCTCGGGCCATGTCGCGACGCGTCGGCAATGCTCGCGCTCTGCAACAGCACGGGCGAAAAGCAGAACCGGAATTTGTAGAAAGAAGTCTTGATAAGCATGAAAACGCCTGACAAGAACATCAAAGCTTTCTGGTCCAGCCCAGAACGAATGGAAAAACTCCGCGAGGAACTGCGCAAGAGAATATCGCGCGAAGACCTGGAATACTCATGGCGGCTGGAAGCTCTGGACCATATCATCACGTTTTCGCAAGTCGACCCGACAAACTTCCATCGTTTGTGGATCAAGCCTCTTCTGGCTGCAGGAGCAAGTTTAGAGGTCGCAATCGCTTGTATCGCGGATTCTCACTTCCAGCCGAACTAAAAATACTGGCTGAGTCGACGGACACTTTTCGGCTTGTCCAGCTGGAATCTGGAATCCAGCCAAGAATGAGCAACAAATCAGGCGACCAACTCTGACCCGGATCCCTACGTCCCCGGGGAAGCCGAAAATTGGGGAAATTCGCAAAGAATCGCCGAAAAAGCACGACCAATTCATTATTTGCATGTAGAAAGTCGAGCGCCCAGCCTCTCTGCTAAGACCTCGACGGGGACCGTAGCCCGCAGAGCGCGAAAACCACGCTTCTGCAGCCTCGATCCTTCTTTAGCACCGAGCCGTTGGAACGTGGGTTGTTTTGGCCGGCGGAACAATGTCGCGAAAGCAGGAAGTCGTAGAACGTTCTCGCTTGCGAGGTCAAAAAGGAAATTCCGGCTCAAGACATGGTCAGCCTGGGTCGCTGTGAATCACGAGCGCTACAATAGTGAAAGACTTGCCATGGTCCACCGGTGAGAAAGGAGGGGGCTATGGGCCGGACTGCTACTTTGATTCGACGTGACAAGCCATTCGCGCTTGCAGCGATGCTACTCTTCATGGCAGCCATGGGGTTCGCGCAGGACGCGCCCGTGACGTCGCCGCCATTGAGCATTCGGCCGGGAACGATTTTGACCGTTCGCATCAATGAACCGCTCTCTTCTGACCAAAATCACGTCGGTGACGCCTTCTCCGCCACGCTTACGCAACCCCTCATCGCGCTCGGTATCGTGGTTGCGCGGTTCGGCCAAACCGTGGCCGGCCAGGTCGTGGAGGCAAAGAAGGCTGGCAGGGTGTCTGGCGTCTCACGCCTTGGGATAACGCTGACCAGCCTGACTCTCGTGGACGGCCAAAACGTGCCAATCCAGTCGCAGTTGCTGGTTCGCGAAGGTCCGACATCGGTGGGACGTGATGCCGCTGCTGTCGCCGGTACAACCGGGCTCAGTGCGGCCATCGGCGCAGCGGCTGGTTGGGGTAAGGGCGCAGCGATCGGCGCGGCAGCCGGCGCGGCGGCCAGCACTATTGGTGTCCTGCTTACCAGGGGCTACCCGACGGTTATTTATCCTGAGACGCAGCTGACGTTCCAAGTCACGGCCCCAGTGACCATTGAAACGAACGACGCGCCCCAGGCGTTCCGCTTCGTGGAACCCGCCGATTATCCACCGGCGCAGTCGGAGCCGCAGACGGCTTATCCCGCTTCGGTTCCGCCCGCCTATCCGTATCCCTACTACGTGTACTACGCGCCCCCGTTTTATCCCTACTACTACCCGTATTATGGACTTTCGTATGTTTACGGCCCTTCATTCAGTTTCTTTTTCGGCTATCCCCGGCACTACGGTTATCGCGGCTATTATGGGTATCGGGGTTACTACGCCCATGTGTACGCTCCCAGGCCTGTCCCCTATCGTGGCAGCATAATCGCCCACACCTTTCACGGTGGAGTCCACCAGTGAACTCTATAGCCTATGCAGCGTGCTCCCGGGACCAAGTCTTGGGTGGGAAGATACCATTCTTGGTCCGGCGCAGTATGTGTAGTCCGCACTTGCGAATACATCGGAGCCAAGAGCCTACTAGGGCAGCATTCTAAAACGGGCTGCGGGCAAGCACAGTCAGCCGTTCACGACCGCTGGAACAGGCAGAGTCGCTGCCGACGAGTCGTGATTGACGTCGGCGGGTATCGTTGTTTCACCCGACGGGTCGGCGTCGATCTCGAAGACGGACTCCACCTGGGTGAGTCGCAGGACCTCACGCACCGACTTGGTGGGGTTCCTAAGTTTGAGGTAAATCCCGGCAGCCTGGAGGGCAATGAGAGCGCCGACTCCCGCCGCATCGATGGCGTCAACCTGGCCCAAATCAAGGACCAGGTTGCGTCCGCCGCGCTGAGCCGCGGCACACAGGATGGCAGTCTCATCGCCGCGCACGAGCCGGCCGACGCAATTCAGGGTCACGATATCACCCAGATCCTCGACGATCACCCTCAGCATGATTGCACTCTCCTTCAGCCCCGATCGCAGCGGGGCGGTGGGCTATCTATTATAGGCGAACGGAAAGCGAATACAAGCAGATTTGCCATCGCCGGCTTGGCCGGATCTTGCACTCAAGGCTTCGACTCCGTGGCGGCGGAACCGAATGGCCGGCATCGACCCCGCATGGCCTGCCGGAACTTCTCACGCTCCTCCGGCGTCATCTGCTC
The DNA here is from genome assembly GCA_035623795.1 of Terriglobales bacterium. Classification (GTDB taxonomy): domain Bacteria; phylum Acidobacteriota; class Terriglobia; order Terriglobales; family Acidobacteriaceae; genus DASPST01. The sequence goes on along the minus strand of DASPST010000113.1, from coordinate 240,812 downwards.
CCACCGCTGCATCATCCTGCGCCGCCAGGACCAGTCGCGGCGGGGGAAACCGCGGAATCCCCCCAGGAGGATTTTGCTGAGTATGAGGAGGCCCAATGCCTGCCAGAAGGTAATCAGGCGCCCCCCGAACAACGTCGGCACCAGCCAGTTCCACAGGGTCATCAGCAAGAAACCAAACAGCGCAAGAAAGAGCACCGCAAACACCGCGAACTTCACTCCTCGTAGAATCCAATGCCTTCTCATGGTTGTATCCTATCGTTTCGTAAATTCGTCGTAGATGGTCTGGAGACGCTCGCGCAAATGCAGTACGGCATAGTGCTTGCGCGATAGCAGCGTGTTCACGCCCACCCCCGATTGCGCGGCCAGTTCCTTGAAGCTGTAACCCATGAGTTCGTGGGCGACGAAAACCTCCCGTTGCTCTTCCGGCAACTCGTCGAGCGCATCGTCCAGTTCCTGGAGCAGCACCGTTCGAAAATAGGCGGCATCCGGGCCAGCATCAGGAGAAGGAAGTAAGTCTTCCAATGAGAACTCTTCCCCCTCCTCAGCAGATTCTGCCAGTCCTGCTCTACCTGTCTCTCGCCGCTTCTTGCGGAACAGGTCTGCGATCCGGTTCCGGGCTACACGAAACAGCCAGGCGGTGACTTGTTCGACCGGTTTCATCATGCGGTAGGCTTCCACGAGTTCGTAGAAGACGTCCTGCAGGATGTCCTCGGCATCGCGCGGATCGGCCACGCGCCTGCGGATGAAGCTGCGCAGCCGGGACTCGTTGCGCGACAGCGCTTCGGAGATCCGCTGATCCTGCTCCGACATCGGCCACTGTTTTCTCAGCGCCTCGTCCATCTACTGGTGTAGACGACCAAGTGAGACAGATATTTTAGGCGGTCGCTGGCAGGACGCGGTCCCGCACCCGGCGGGTCGCCCCTATCCCACGCGAGATCAGTCACTTCGCAAGCGGAGCGCTCTGCTTCATCCTGGTTTTCTTGTCAGACTTGGCCAGCAGGATCCCCAGTCCTGTTACTTGGCTAATGGGTATTGCCGCCAGGGAACGTTACAGAAAAGACCTGGCCAACGCTGTGGCCATGCCGTTCGAAGGCTTCGTTGACACCACGAACACGCCCTTGGAAATCTTTGCGTATTCCCCGTCAATTGCAGTTCCTCCGCTACTCGTGTGGCCCCTCTTGTTTGTTGTCGGACCTCGAATCCGATTCGACGATCTTCTGAGACACGTTCCACCCTTCGATTTCGACCACCGGGATAGCATTGCCGCGTTCCTCACTTCGAAATGTAGCGGTGACCTGGCGGGTCTCCCCTGGCAGCAAAGCAAGATAGTTATCCTGCCACAACACGGGCAGGATTTCGTCGTCCTGCGGGCCTTCCCGGCTGACGCGGCGGTTCGATGGGCGATTCACTTTCAGGTGAACGGCAAAAGCCAACCTGGACGTCGAATTGTGGAGGGTAACTGTCGTCGTGCGTTCCGCGCCTGTCTTCCTGGACTGCGCTGTGGCGTCCAGATCGACTCGGGGCAGCTTGTTCAGCGGTGTATAGTCCGCAAAAGTCTCGGTCGGAGTCCAGGTCGAAATGTCGTATGCGCCGCTGGTGTCGAGTTCTTGTCGAGCCCAGTCGAGCGTTTCCTCGCGAGTGGAGAGCCAATAAAAGTTTCTGCTCTTGATGTGGCCGGCGGATTCAAGCGTGAGGCTGACGAAGTACGCCGTGCTTAGCCCTGTCAGAGGAGGCAACGTAAACACGCGAGTAGTGCTGTCCGGACCCACGCTAACGTCAGCTTGCTGCGAATACTTCTCGCTCATGTCGAGGTTGTATACCGTGGCTGTGACTTTGAGGTTCGCGAACGTTTGATAATAGGAGTTCACCACCACAATCGAATGATCGTCGTAGGAGTACTGCACGTGCAGGGGCTCGCACGCTTTCTTCACGCCAAAATATGACCCACCGGGACGCAGATACCAGTCGTACATGTGCCAGATCATGCTGGGCCAGGCATTATTCAACATCCACTGAATGATTCCGGTGGAAGTGTACTTGTTACGGCCGTAGGCTTCCATCATGGCGCGATGTGCTTCATAGGCCTGAACCTGGGCCTTGAGCGCGAATTCCTCGACCGAGTTTGCTTGCCCGTAGCGTTGATTGAGCGCCTCGATGAATACGTTAAGCGTTTGTGACATTCCTCCGCCGTGATATTGCCAGACGGAATCAACGGGCCAGAGGTGGTCCGGCGGCAGCATGCGCCGCAGGCTCTCGATGGGAGGGATGGCTGGACCGGGGCTGGTTTCAGTGTTGAAGCCGAATGCCCCGCCATGGCGCGAATCCACGTACCAGAACAAGGGCGGAACGTATTCATAAGGCCCCGTCATCTTTACTCCGCTGGGGCCGACAGTCGAGGTTCTGGCTGCGGCGGAGGAGAGGGATGGGTTCGGCCATTCCAACTCTTGCAGAATCCCCAAATACATCTTCTCCACCTGGGGCGGAGGCGCGAAGTCACTCCCGTATAGAAATGTAATGACGGATGGATGGCGCTCCAGCCGCCGGATCTGGTCGCGCATCGAATCCCGCGCGATGAGTTCGCTCTCCGTGTCCCAGGCAGGCCAGTTCTCCCAATGATCGCAGCAGCACCAGCCCGGCAGTACCATGATTCCCATCTGATCCGTCTGATCGAAGAACTGATCATTTTCCAATTTGCCTTCCATGCGCACGGCATTGAGGTTCAGATCGCGAACATAATTGAGTTCAGCCTGCTGCCGTTCCGGCGTTGATCGCAGCAGCATGTCAAAGCTGTAACCGGCACCGCGAATGAGAATATTCTTGCCATTGATTTGGAACATTCTGTGACCCTTCTCGTCGAGGTTCGCAGTGACCTGGCGGATGCCGAAGCGGATGTGTGCCGAATCCGAGACTTCGCCCCGCACTTCGACGGAGAGGTCTAAGGGGTACAGTTCCTGCCTTCCTACTTCCGCGGGCCACCACAGTCGTGGATTGAGCATCTTCAGCTGAGGAAACTTCTCCGGCGTAAAGTGAACCACGCGGGTCTCCTTCGGCGCGAGGTGCATGGATTGCTGGAAGGCGAGGTTTTCGACGTGTCCCTTCACCACAGCCTCGACAGGCTGGTCGGCTGCATTGGTCAATTCCGTACGCACCGTCAGCAACGCTTCATTCGTGGACGGCAGCTTGGTCAACACCGCGGGATAACCCAGAGCGATCGGGCCGGTAGCGAAGATGTGCACATCGCGCCAGATGCCCATTTCCTTGTCGGGTGGCATGGGTGCCCAGTCCACGAGCGTGATGGCCAAGTCGTGCGGCTGCGGCGGAAATATCTCGAGGGCGAGGGCATTCGTTTCGCCCGGCTTGGCGGCCCCGGTCACATCGAGTTGAAACAGGCGCCAAGTGCCCGCCACCTTCTCCGACGAAGCGATCTGCACCCCATTCATCCAAACATTTGCGCGGTAGTTAATGCCATCAAAGCCGAGCCACACCGTTTTTCCTCTGTAATCCTCTAGAAGCTTGAATTCGGTGCGATACCACCACGAATGCCGGAAGGGGCTGCCAGGAGGCATCATGATGTTCGAGAAGTCCTCGAATATCGGATAGCTTGTGCCCGGGATGGAACGCAGGTTCATCGCGCTATAGGGATCGGGATAAACCTTGTCGTTCACGAGAGCGCTGAGGACCGTTGTAGGAACCGTGGCGGGATACCAATCGCTCGATTCAAAACCCACCGTCGAAATCGCGACTCCATCGGCGTGCACCTCGGCGGAAGATTGGATAAACCAATTCTCCCTGAGCAACATTGCGTGCGATTCGCCCGCTGGAGACGCTGCTGCGATTCCAACGAGAAGACTAAGGAGAAAGCCGATGACAAATGAGAGGCGAATCATAAGTAACACTCCTGTGCGGTCCAGGTGGTCATATTCGCATCTGGGCCACTGACCCCGAGTCGCTCAACTTCCTGACGCCTCGGCAGACCGCTTGGCAAACGCCATGATCAGCCGAAGCCTCACAGCTACTGCTCCAAGACTAGAGACTAGCGCAGATTTCGCCTGCCAGTCCGAGGGGCGCACTACGCCGCGGCCTAGGGATCCGGTTCACTCTCCATAAATCAAGCTGCCAAGCATCCACTGAGCCATGACGGTCGCATCGGGGATCTTGGCCGAAAAGCCTTTATCCATCCCCCACCCTCTTGAGCCGGGACACATGGTGGATCCTCTCGCGGGATTCAGTGCCGGTCGTTTCTACGAGCCATCTGTCTCAATTTCGTCAGAGTTCGGAAGAGAAAATAAAGATCAGAAAGCTCTTGACAGGTTAATTAGTGTTATAGTTATGTATAACAGTAAAGGAGGGTAGGAAACATGAAATCTCTTCGAATTGTGCTGTCCGTTCTTCTGACGACGCTGTCGACCGCGGCTCTGGCACAGTCCGCCGCGACGGCCGTCGCGCCATCCGCTGCGCAGAAATCCTTTGACAGACTCAAAGCTCTGGCGGGTAGTTGGGAAGGCCCGGTAACCGTCGTCCCGCCGCAACCCGAGATGTCGGCCGATAAGCCCGTGCACATCTCGCTGCGCATCGCTTCCCGCGGAAATGCTCTCGTGCATGAGATGCAGGAAGCGGGAACGCAGGACGATCCGACGCGTTACGACCATCCGGTCACCATGTTTTATGTGGATGATGATCGCCTGCTGCTGACGCACTATTGCGACGCCGGCAATCGCCCGCGCATGTCGGGCAAAATGTCGCCGGACGGGAAGACAGTGGAATTCGAATTTCTCGACCTCTCCGGCGGCAATGAGAACGGACACATGTACCATGCCGTATTCACCTTCATCGACGCCAACCACCACAGCGAGGACTGGACGTATATGATGCCAGGCGACAAGCCTTTACACGCCCACATGGACCTGAAGCGGGCACAGTGAGGGAGCGCATCTCCAGTAAGGCGATCTGGAAACCAGGATGGACCGTGAGTGGAATGACAATCAGCCGATCTACCGCCAACTTCGCGACCGTGTTGTCGCGATGATCCTCGAGGGCGTGCTCAAGGAAGGCGATTCGTTACCGTCGGTGCGCACGGTTGCCGCCGAATATCGGGTGAATCCGCTCACGGTCCTGAAGGGATATCAGCAACTGGTGGACGAGGAACTTGTTGAGAAGCGGAGAGGTCTGGGCATGTTCATCAAGGCGGGGGCGCTCACCCTGCTGAGGGAGGGTGAGCGGCAGAAGTTTCTTGCAGTGGAATGGCCCAGGATCCTTGCCACCATGCAGCGGCTGGGTCTGACACTGGGAGAATTGCTGAATGGCACCGCAAAACGCCGATCGGAGGCGACAGCCAAAGAGGAGGAAGACTGAAGGCATGTCAGTGATTGAAGCACGCGCACTCCGGAAGACCTTCGGCGCAACCGTCGCGCTGGACGGCATCGACTTACGTGTTGAACGGGGCCGCATTCTCGGCCTCGTCGGTCCCAACGGCGCAGGCAAGACCACGGCGCTCAACACGATTCTCGGCCTCATCCCTTACCAGGGAGAACTGAAGGTGCTCGGACGCAACCCCTGGACCGAGCGTGAACAGCTCATGCGCGATGTTTGTTTCATTGCGGATGTTGCCGTACTACCGCGCTGGATGCAAGTCTCGCAAATGCTCGACTACGTCGCTGGTGTACATCCGCGGTTCGATCGGGCGAAAGCGGAGGCTTTCCTTGTGACCACAGCCATCAAGAGCACCAACAAAGTCAGGGAATTGTCGAAGGGGATGGTGACTCAGCTGCATCTGGCGTTGGTCATGGCCATTGACGCCCGACTGCTGGTGTTGGATGAGCCTACGCTTGGCCTGGACATCCTCTATCGCAAGCAATTTTACGATTCCTTGCTGAGTGACTACTTCGATTGCAGCCGCACCATCCTGCTGACGACGCATCAGGTGGAAGAGATCCAGCATGTCCTCACCGACCTCATGTTCATCAACGGCGGCCGCATCGTGCTGGCTTGCAGCATGGAAGAATTCGAGTCGCGCTATGCGGAGGTGACGGTGAAACCCGAGCACGTCGCGGCGGCGCGCGCTCTGAAGCCCATCCGCGAGCGTGCCGTCCTGGGATGCAGCATACTGCTCTTCGATAATACCGATCGTCGGCAACTAGCCGAATTGGGCGACGTGCGCACGCCCAGTATCGCTGACCTTTTCGTAGCCGTGATGGGCAACCAGGCGGCCCAAGCGCAAGGAGCAGCGTGATGAATACCCAATCGAGCACCATGCACGAGTCATTCGATGCGCCGAGAATTGCGTCGGCAATATCGGCAACTCGGCTCTTCTACTGGTCGGTACGACGCGAACTATGGGAAAACCGCTTGCTCTATCTCGCGCCCCTGGCCTTCGCAGGTGTGTTTCTATTCGGATTTCTGATCAGCCTTATTCATCTGCCCGCCAGGATGCGCGGCCTGTCGGCCCTCGACCCAGCGCAACAGCGCGACGCCATCGCCATGCCGTACGACATCGCGGCGGGGCTGATGATGGTCACTACCATTCTGGTGGGCGTGTTCTACTGTCTGGAGGCACTGCACAGCGAACGGCGCGATCGCAGCATTCTCTTCTGGAAGTCGCTGCCCGTCTCCGATCTCACTACCGTGGTTGCTAAGGCGAGCGTTGCGATCTTCATTCTGCCTCTGCTCACGTCGGCGATCGGTTCCGCCATGCACTTCATAATGCTGCTCGTGAGCAGTGCCGTACTGCTGGGTAGCGGTCTTAGTGCGGCGACGCTCTGGACACGGTTGGCATGGTTGCAGATGTCGCTCTTGCTGCTCTACCACATTCTGACAGCCCATGCGCTCTGGCCTGCACCGATGTACGGCTGGCTGCTGCTCGTATCAGGATGGGCGCGCCGGGCGACATTTTTGTGGGCCGCCTTGCCGATAGTCGCGATCGCCGGTGCAGAAAAGATGGCGTTTCACACCTCGCATTTCGCTGCCATGGTAGGGGGGCGATTGATCGGCGTCGCGCCCGGGAATGCTTCCACGCCGGACGATATCTTCCCTACGAATCCGATGACGCACATCACTCCCGCTACGTTTCTGAGCAGCCCGGGTCTGTGGATCGGTCTGGCGGTGACGGCGGCATTTCTCATTGCCGCCGTGCGGCAGCGCCGCTATCAGGGACCGGTCTGATTCCCCCGCCGCAGCGCCCAGGAGGTTTTGGCACCACGGTTTTTGCTTGCAGATTGCTGTTGATTGGGGCGAGCACAAACCGAATTCCGCAAGCTAGAGGGTGGTCCGAAAGAACAGCAGAGCCCAAAGCAAAATTCCAGCAAGAATGAGAATGACGCCCAGCGCGATAACCGTGGCCGTCATTAACGTTTTCTCCGTCAGCCTCATAGGCATTGTCCGGCACAACTGAGCCCGGTGCAAAAACTACCGACGAATCACTGGGACGGAGTCACAGGAACATCTGTACTCCGGATCAGCAGGTAGTGGGGTAGGACCAGATTTGCCACAAATAAAACGCCCATCGACGTGTCCCACCATGCGTTTGGACCCAACAATCCCAACGGTGTAATGTGGGCATCGCACAACCATTTCAGAACCCAAGAACGATCTAGTCATGAGCCCGCCTAGAATCCTTGGAAGCCAAGAATAAGAGTAGGTCGCGGATGCTCATTCCCGAATCCAAAAGGGAAATGATTTCGTCGCGGCTCACTCCCACCCTTTCCGCATAGCCAACAATCTTGTCTGCGGCTCTATCGAGCAGATCGGTTTCGTGCGCGTCCCATTGTTGTGGAGTAGGCACTTGATTCTCCACGTCGCTCTACATTTGCCACGCACCCTGCGACTTGGCTGTGAGCCAAATCACACGTGTTGGCTCGCCCGATCGGAAGCACCCGGGCTCCCATCGTGTGAGCAGACTCCTCGTTCTGAGGTACCTAGCCGCAAGAAGAACAGCGGCACACCATGCAAGGAGTTAAGTCCGACGATGCAGCAGAGAACGTTGCCTTCGGCCAAGTGAGGTAGGTTGGGAGCTGCGCATCGTCGACCCGACCGGAAGTGTTATCTGGGGGCACACGTCCTCTTGGCGGCTTTCTCGAAATCTGACAGATCGGCTAGGCGACAATGCCGTGCGCAAGGGTCCATTCAATCATCGTGCCCCGGGGAGCCTGTTCAAGCTGCGGAATTGAGGTAACGAGCCGCCGCTTCGGGCGGTACTGGGTTGTAGAAGAATCCCGAAGCCCACTCGAAACCAGTGATACGAAACATCTGAGGCAAGATCTCAATATGCCAGTGGAAGTCCTCCTCGATCGTGTTCCAGTACCCTCCTCTTGGACGCAGAAAGGGACGGTCGTGGAGGGATAGGTTGTAGGGCGGCCCACCCACTCTCTGATCCAGGTTTTGGAGCAAATCGCGCAGGATATGCGCCAGGTTTTCGATCTGGTTTGCAGCAATCCGGCTGAATGCGCTGTTATGAAATTTGGGGAACACAGCCATCTCGAAAGGAAAGCGCGACGCGAAGGGAGCAAACGCGACAAAATCGTCATTTTCAGCGAGCAGGCGTTTTCTTCCCCTCAGCTCTTGTTGAAGGGCGTCGCAGTAGATGCAGCGCTCCTTTAAGGCAAAGTAGTCACGCGCGATCATGAGCTTCGTCTTCACCGCACGTGGGGTTACCGGGAGGGCCACCAACTGCGAAATGGAATGACTGATGGTGTGTGCGCCCGCTCCCTCACCGTGGTTTTTAAAGATCAGCACGTATCGCACACGCTTGTCGCCCTCAAGATCGAGGATGCGAGCTCTAAAGGCATTGATGACGTTGGAAATTTCTTCGATATGCAACTCGTGCAAACTACGATCATGTCGCGAGGTTTCCGCAATGATCTCATGTGCCCCAATACCGTTCATCAGATCGTATAGCGCTTCCGCACGTCTTCCCAATTCGCCCTCTATCCGCAACCGCGGGCGGCAGTTGGGCACCACCCGTACCGACCATCCCGGGCCGTTAGGAGAAGTTCCCCGGTCCCGGATTGCGAAGACCTCAGGCGGGGTTGCGAACTCGTTGTTCTCGCAGAATGGGCAGAATCCTGTACCCCTCACAAACTTGTTGAACTGAAAGTCCGTCGCCTGCAACTCGTCGCGCTCCTCCATGATCACCCAGCGGTCAGTGAAGATGTCCTTGCGCATTTGGGACATATTGCCTTCTAACCAAGGGGAATTGCCGAGCCATCGACCGGCTCTGTGCAGCCTGCTGTCCTGGGTGTGCACTCACCAGGCACCCAACATCAGACAGCAGCGATCTAATCCACCCGTAGCTTATGCAACGCAGCATTGGCCCGATACGCGGTCTCCTGCACGCTGCTGCTAGAAGCAACCCGGCAAGACCAACCGCTCCATTGCCTTCGTCATCAGGGCCTTGGCGTCTTGCATTGCGGGGAGCGTGCGCACGGAGAAAGGAACATAGCCTGTCATCGCGGAAAAGTCCAGCACCACAAATTAGCGGCGTCTTGGCGGGGGGGAACCGGTATGGGTTGGCGTGGCTACTCAGGTTGAGGTTCGGGAGGCGAACTCACGCAGCTGGTATCGCAATAGTTTTCCTGCGGCGGACTTCGGCAGTTTGTCCACGAATTCGATCCGTCGCGGATACTTGTAAGCCGTGATCCGATGTTTAACGAACTCCTGCAGTTCTCGCGCCAGGTCGGGAGTAGCTGCAACGCCTTGCCGAAGCACAATGAACGCTTTTGGAGTGTGAAGCTCGGTGTTTTCTCGATAGGCAACCACCGCCGCCTCCAGGACGCAGTCATGTTCAATCAAGGCGCTTTCGACTTCGGCCGGCGAGACCCATTGACCCGAAACCCGGAACATATCATCGGAACGACCCGCATACCAGTAGTAGCCCTCCTGATCCATCCAATACTTGTCGCCAGTGAAGAACCATTTTCCACGCATGCGCTCCGCCGTCAGCTGTCGACGGTTCCAGTAACAGGGAGCGATACTGTCTCCCGATACAAGGAGATCTCCGATGACGCCTGGTGGAACTTCGCGGTCGTCTGGATCAACAATGCGCAGTTTGTAACCTGGAACCGCGCTCCCCGTGCTGCCAGGCTTCACTTTGCCAGGCCGCGCCGACAAGTAAATATGAAGTGCCTCCGTGGAACCGATGCCGTCAAGAATTTCTACCCCGAATTGGCGGTGCCACCTGCGGAAAATCTCTGCTGGCAAAGGTTCAGCCGCAGAAATGGCGAGGCGAACACTTTCCAAGCTGTACGATTCTCTCTCAGCTTCCTGGAGCATCTGGGTATATAACGTGGGAACAGAGAAGAAGAGCGTCGGCCGGGCGATCTGAGCAATTTCTAATACCGCTTTTGCTTGAGCCTTCCCCGGAAACAAAATCGTGCTCGCCCCAGCATAGAAAGGAAACATAAGTCCATTGCCCAGTCCGTAGGCATGAAAGAGCTTGGATGACGAGAAGGTGATGTCAGCGGAGCTGATTCCTAAGACTTCGACGGCATAATTCCTGCAGCAGCAGACCCAGTCATAATGCAGGTGTATCGCAGCCTTGGGCCGCCCCGTGCTGCCCGACGTCCACAGCCAAAACGCGACGTCCTCCTCACTCGTCTTTGCAACACCCAGTCCGGGCGAACTCTGGGCAAGCCACTCATCCCAATCCAGGCACCCGGGCTGAGGTTCGCCGACGACGATGACGTGTCGAAGACTGCCCTGCCAACTTAGCACTGGAGCAACTTTGCTAAAGAGCGTTGAATGCACGATCAGTATCCGCGCCCTGCTCTCACGGAGGAAGTAGTCGTAATCGGCTGTCTGCGCAGCCGTATTCGTCGGCACTGCTACAGCGCCGACCTTGATGACACCAAAATAGGCAACAGCGAACTCCGGAGAGTCGGGAAGCAATAACAATACCCGTTGCTCCTCTTGCAAACCCAAATGCAACAAGCCATTCCCCACGCGATTTATGTCGACCGCCAGATCCTCGTAAGTGCGAACCAACTCCTCGCATCGAATTGCAACTTTCCCGCCCTGGCCCTCCCTGATATGGCGGTCCACAAAATGATCGGTGAGATTAAAGGAAATCGTGTTTCCTGAGGTCTGGCTCATCGTCGGAAATTTCTGCTGATCATTCTCCCGGAATGGTGCTGAGGCCTCATCGCTCTGGCAGCTTCCGCGTCCAGGAGTTCGTAGCGTTCTCGATGTATTTCCACTAGGGCATGGGCCTTCACTGACAGATGCATTACTTGGTAGCGATTGCTCTGGTCCAGTCTGACAGCCTCCGGAAAACGGTGCAACAGGCCGCGACGACGGACCAGATCAGGACATTCAAACGAGCGGGTTGACCGAGAATGGGAGCGCGATGCCGGCCTGAGCCTCTGCGACTCAGCAGTGTTCGCAATATCCACGACGCCTCGGCGGTTGACCCTCGACGAACGTAACGACTTTCCTATGGCCTGGACGAGCGACAGCCAGGCGGTGCTCTTTTGGTCGGATCGTAATGGTCCAAACCAGATCTTTAAACAGAAAACCGACCAGCAGACTGCCGAGACCATGGTCGCCGGAGCCGATCAGCCCTGGATGCCTCGCGTAACACCAGATGGGAGGTCCATCCTCTACTCCTACCTCCCCGAAGGTCCGGGTAGCATTTCTACGCGCATCATAGCCCCGCAACCGGTGATGGATGTGCCGCGACTCGGTAATTACGCCTGCCCACGCGTTCCAGCGGACGTTTGTTTCATGAGGCAGTTGAGTGAAGACGGGAAGAAAGTCGTCGTCAGCGCGGTTGACCCGTTGCAGGGGAAGACGCACTCGCTCAGGGTCGACGTTCACCCGGGAGCGCTCTTTAACTGGATGCCGTCACCCGACGGTTCGCGAATCGTCTTTGTGGAGTTCAGCACCCTGGAGCGCCGCGTGCGTCTGCTCTCCCTGAAGGGCGAGCCAGAGCGCGATATCGTCGTAAAGGGTTGGGCGGGATTCAATTCCATTGACTGGCAGCGGATGGCAAGTCGTTCTTGAAGCGACGGCAAGTTGCTCGGTTCAGGAGGAAGGTTCCTCCCGCTTCCTGGAATCGGGGTTCGGAGCGGCGGCCTTGCCCGTGCCTGGCCACGTCGCCATTATTTCCGAGGCTTGGGGACACCTGACATTTCTTACAGTTGCGCGACGAACAACCGCTAGGCGATCATGCCTCTCAGCCTCGGGCAAATCCAGTGTGGAGAGTTCCATGAAGCATACCCTCCAAATCTCTTTCATCCTCATTTGCCTCCTGTTCGCCAGTACCGGGATGTTTGCACAAGAGGGTCCGACCGGTTCGTCCCCAAATGTGGCTTATTGGGTCGACTACTGGTCACGACCGCCAGTGAATCTGTTTGGTCCCGATCAGGAAGCCTTCAACACGAACCTGCAACCGCTCCTGTTCCCATGGAATGACCATGACGAACCTTCTAACCCCAGCGTCCTTGACAGCGATGCCGAATGGCTGAAGGCTCATCCCGACGTGCGCTTTTACATTGACGGGTACGCCTCTTCAAGGGGCGATCTTTTCTACAATCTGCTCCTATCCCAGCGACGAGCGGACTGGGTTAAGCAAACGCTGCTGAGTCGGGGCGTTGCAAAGAGTCAAATCCTGGTTGCGGCGGGATGGGGTCAGTCATATCCGGTTTGTCCAGAACTGAATGATGAATGCTGGAGCAAGAACCGGTTGGTCCGTTTTGTTTATGCTCCGCCCCAGGCCGCCACATTAGGTAAATAGGCGCAGCTTCGGCCAGCCCTCGTACCTGCATCGGCCGTGGATGAGCTCCGGGCATCCACAGGGAAATCCTCGGGCAATTACCGGAGTTTAGAGCGAGTGGCAGGAGTATTCACCATGCCTGACCGGTGACGCCTGTTCGAGGAGAGCAGGGTGCCGATCGCTCACTCTTCTGGATTGGGGTTGAAGGTGTATCCCTCGGGGGGCATAGGGTCGAGCACCGCCAAGATGAATTCCTTTGCGACTCGCCAGAGCCTGGTGAACATGGCTGTGCTCATTCTCCGTGGCCATCAGCACAATGCACAGAAGTCCGGTTTGCGGCCGATGGAAGGCGGGTTAACTTATAAATACACTCGCTCTTGGCGTCGTATTCCTTTGTAGCGCTCAAAGCTTTTTCGCTTGTCTTCTAATCCCAGCACTGAACGAAGCGTACATCCGCGATAGGTATGAGCCAACATCTCGGGACCGTGACGCACGACGAACCACGGGTCATGGCGAAACGCCGCAGGCATGTGGCGAAGCTTCATCCAGCGCTCCGCTTTCCAGCGTAGGAATTCGATATCTTCTGCAGGCACGTGTTCGGTCCGCACCACTGCCGTCGTGCCGTCATACTCCTCCAGTCGGTCGCTCGTGATCAGCCCGTGCTCGCGGAAGTGTTCGGCCATGGGTGTGCGCGGATACGGCGTGGGATGTTGAATGTATGGCCAATCTACGTAGCGTCTGGCAAATGCGAGGTTGGCCTCGATGGATTCGCGAGTATCGGTCGGGTTACCGACGATCAGCCCTCCCACCACATACATTTTATTTTGATGAAGGTAGTTGATCGCCCTTACCGTGGCATTCTCTCGATTGCCGCTCTTTCCCCGCGCTGTGTTCTTGGCCGCGGCGCGCAAGAACTGTAAATCTTGCTCAAGTACGTTTTCGATCCCGAGGAAAACGTAGCGGAAACCCGCACGCCGCATCAGTGGTGCGAGGGCTTCCCCATGGTCAGCAATGGCCGAGGTCATGGCTTGGACAAAGTAGTCCAGGTGATTCAGTCCAGCCTTAATGATGGCGTGGCATAAGGCCCCGAAGCGAGGTACATTGAGGGTAATGTTATCGTCTACCAGGAAGATCGTACGTGCACCGTGATGGTGGGCGTCACGTACGTCCTCGAGCACACGCTCAAAGGAGTACGTGTGAAAGTTACGTCCTCGCATTTCGATAATCGAGCAGAAACTGCAGTCATACGTGCAGCCGCGCGAAGTCTCCACCACATCCACCTGCCGGCCGAGCAAGGTGTAGCCTCGGAGCACGCGCGCAGACCGCTTGGGCAGGCGGATATCACCATCTTCCAGTCGATGCGCTCGGCGCAGAGGATTGTGAACCCAGCGCCCGCCTATGCGATGGGAAAGGCCCGAGATAGTTGTGAACCCTTGCCCGCTTTCTAAGGCTCGCAGAAGTTCACGAAAGGTGATCTCACCTTCCCCGCGCACAATGTAATCCACCGCCATTTCTTCGTAAGCTCCAGGGGCAAGACTGGGGTCATAACCGCCGACAACGATTTTCACGCCGGGCTTGAGCCCACGGACCAGATCAACCATGCGATCAGCGGTCCGGCGCTGAAAGGTCATCACGGAGAGCCCGATGAGCTCGGGATCGAATTCGTGAATCAACCCGAGGACAGTCTCCCGCACACAACCGTGGCTGAGGATCAGATCGGCGACCGCAACCTCATGGTGAGGGTCGATGTTGCCTGCAAGCGAGGTCAGAGCGCCATTGGGCATGCGGACGGCGATCGGGGGCATGTGCTCGAAGTAATCCGGCATGGAGAGGAGAAGAACGTTCATTACAGATTCCGACGTGCTCGGCTGCCCACCACCAGGTACAAGTTGAATGCGGAGATCGTATGCCTAAGAGGCACAGCGAGCAACGGGAAACCAAGTTGGTTGGTGGCGGGGGGTGGATTGCGCTTGATTGCCTGAAAAATATGCCTCGATCGATGCTGTGCTCGGGCAGGCTCACACATGGCCAGAAGCGGCCCCTCGCGTTCACGGACTGAGACTGTACTGACTCGATCTGGAACAACTTCGATTCCGCACGGCTGGCACGGAAGGGCGCCAGAAATGTCAGAACTGGCGGGGGTGAGGGGCGAAGTAACTCTGGCGACCGACTCCAGAAATGAACGCCCCAGCGCGATTGCATGGTGCTGATTGACTTGTCCTATCCTCGGCCCTAAGATTCCGAAGGTCGCGACGCAATGATCGGCCAGACTATCTCGCATTACCGCATAATTGAAAGGCTGGGCGGCGGCGGAATGGGTGTGGTTTATAAAGCAGAAGACATCCGCCTCGGCCGTTTCGTCGCGTTAAAATTTCTTCCACACGATTTGGCCCAGGACCCTCAGGCCCTGGAGCGTTTCCGCCGCGAGGCCAAAGCGGCCTCGGCCTTGAACCATCCCCACATCTGCACGATTCACGACATCGGTGAAGAAGGCGGCCAGGCATTCATGGCCATGGAGTTCCTGGAAGGGATGACTCTGAAACAGCGTATCTCGGGGCGCCCGCTGGATACGGAGACGACTCTGGCTCTTAGCATCGAGATTGCGGATGCGTTGGACGCGGCCCACAGCAAGGGAATCATTCATCGTGACATCAAACCAGCGAATATCTTCCTCACCAAACGCGGCCAATCCAAGCTGCTGGATTTCGGCCTGGCAAAGCTGGCGTCTGAATACAGCGAGCACACAGCGACCAACGCCACACCGCGCGCTCTCATGACCAGCCCTGGCTCGACGGTTGGCACGGTTTCTTATATGTCTCCGGAGCAGGTGCGTGCCGAGGAACTGGACGCCCGCTCGGACCTGTTCTCGTTCGGCGCGGTGATGTACGAGATGGCTACAGGACAGCTGGCTTTTCAGGGCAGCAGCAGCGGAGTCGTTTTTGAGGCCATTCTGAACCGGATGCCTGCATCGATTTCAAGCCTGAATACCGCCATCCCGGCAAAGCTCGAGGAGCTTATCTCCAAAGCTCTGGAGAAGGACCGTGATTTGCGCTATCAGACGGCCGGGGAAATACGCGGGGATTTGAAGCGCATTAAGCGGGACTTGGACACCTCACGCATGCGCGCGTCGAGTGCTGCGAACCTACCGCCTTCCCTACCGGCGATTTCGGTGGCCGCGTCGCGAACCGACAAAGTCGCTGAGTCGCGCAAGTTCCCCCGCTGGGTGGCCTTCCTGGTGGGATTGGTCACGCTGCTGGCCGGAGTGGCCATTGGGACGTTTCTACTGGCAAGGCCGAGTCAGGCTTCGCTTCCCATTTATCATCCGCTCAGTTTCCGCCGCGGCATTGTGCATGCCGCAAGATTTGCCCCGGACGGTAAGACGATCATTTACAGCGCGGCATGGGAAGGTAAACCACTGCAGCTATTCACCACCCGTCCGGAAAGCCCGGAGTCTCACGAGTTGGAACCGGCAGGAGCAGATGTTCTAGCTGTGTCTTCGGCAGGGGAAATGGCGCTCTCGCTCGCAAGCCACCCGGTCGCACAATTCCTCTATTCGGGGACGCTGGCGCGTGTGCCATTAGTCGGCGGGGCGCCGCGGGAGGTCATGGAGAATGTCGAATTTGCCGATTGGTCGCCCGACAGCGATACGCTGGCGATTGTGCGCCAGGAGCAAGGGCGCCACCGCCTGGAATTCCCCCCGGGCAAGGTGCTCTATCAGGCGGACGGATGGGTTGGGCACATTCGTATTTCGCCCAAGGCAGATACGGTTGCATTTATCGATCACCCGCAGCTCGGTGATGATGGCGGGGCTGTTGCCGTGGTTGATTTAGCCGCGAAGAAAACGACCCTGTGCACCGGTTGGGACAGCATCCAAGGCATCGCATGGTCGCCGGGCGGAGAGGAGATCTGGTTTACTGCGACGCGTACCGGCGGAGATCGATCTCTGTATGCAGTCAATCTATCGGGAACGGTCCGACTGCTGGCACGCGTTCCTGGCGAACTGACTCTGCTCGACGTTCGCCGCGACGGCAGCGTGCTGCTGACCCGGGGCAACGACCGAGCGGGACTGATCGGTTTGGCTCCGGGCGAAAGCAAGGAGCGCGACTTGTCTTGGCTGGATTGGTCGGTACCGGGGGACTTATCTGCCGACGGCCGAACCGTTCTCTTTGGCGAAACGGGAGAGGGTGGAGGCCCCAAGTATGCGGTTTACCTTCGCAAGACGGATGGCTCTCCGGCTATTCGTCTCAGTGACGGAATAGGACTGGGGCTGTCGCCGGATGGGAAATGGGCCCTTACCCGACCTAATACCGTCCCGGCACCGCTGATGCTGCAACCCACCGGAGTTGGAGAAGCGAGCCCACTCTCCCACGATTCCATCAATCACCTCTGGGCGCGGTGGCTTCCGGATGGAAAACACATCGTGTTCTCGGGCAATGAGCCCGGTCACGGGTTTCGTTTTTACTTGGAATCGCCGGAAGAAGGCAAGCCACATCCTATCAGCCCCGAAGGCGTGAACCCGTCGGTGGTGATTTCCCCGAAAGGCGACTACGTGGCCAGTGTGGGTCCCGACCACAAAACTTACCTCTATCCCGTGCACGGGGGCGAACCCATGCTCGTCCCGGGGACACAAAGCGATGAGGCCCCGACAGGCTGGTCCGCGGACGGCCGCTCGGTTTACGTTTTCCGCTTTGGAGAAATCCCAGCCAAGGTGTCTCAGGTCGAGCTGTCCACCGGGAAGAGGAAATTATGGAAAGAACTGGTGCCGGCCGACGCGGCGGGAATTGATACCATCCGAGGCATAACACTTACGCCGGACGTCAGGGCGTATGTGTACGGCTATATCCGGACCTTGTCTGATCTTTATCTGGTGGAAGGCTTGAAGTAGCTTCTGGATTCATTTAGACCCATGGAGCAGCCCGATCAGCGTCTAAGCGTATTTGCAGCGTCCAGCGAGAACGCCTGTGGCCGCAGTGACATCGATATCTGCAATGAGCAACCCTTCTTGGCCATATGGCTGGTAACGGAGCAGCGTTCCGTCGGGCCGCACCACCGCCGAAGTGGTCGGTGAGCCCACGCTCGCGACGTTTACGGTTGCGAAATAGCAGGTGTTCTCGGCGGCACGACATAAGACCGCTTTCTCGTGGAATGAATTCGAAGGATCGGCGAAACTCGAGGGGATGTACCCGCCGGGCTCAGCTTCGTGGAAATGGGGATGGAACACGACCTGCGCGCCGCGCCGAACTGCCCAGCGAACCGTTTCCGGATAGCGCCAACCCTCATGGCAAATCACGATCCCGAACGTCAGCGGACCGGCTTGAAAAACCCGCCTCCCAGAACCGAACGAATAGGTGCCTTCCTCACAGGGGTCGAGTTGGACTTTGTCTTGAAAACCGGCGATCGTTCCATCTCGATTAATGACCAGGGCAGTGGCTAGCAGGGCCCCATCGATGAGGCGTTCGGTGCCGAGAATAACTGCGACGTTCGCTTTCGCAGCAGCGGCAGCAATCACCGACCAGGCGCGTTCGAGAAATGCAGGGTCGGGCGGCGGCACCGACTTACTGATTGCCCGATAGCCCGGAACGAAGCATTCCGGAAAGCAGATCAGACTGGCTCCCTCGATGGACGCTTGCGCGACGGCGTGTTCCGCCAGCACGACCGACTCTTCGGCAGTCGCTGGGAACCGGAGGTTGGCCAGCGCGATTCGAAACGTGCTCACGTTCGAACTGTAACACACCGGATTCGGCAGTGAGCGCTGGGAACCTTCTGAGGTGGCGTCGCAAGTGACTGGGTCACAATGGTCAGAAACCGTCTGATCCCACTTTGTCGGTTTCCTAGATTGGCCGTTCTTTATCTTTACGACGGCGAGCGAAAAAACGGTAGTCGAAGCAAACACCGATCTTCGCCTCCCCTAACCTGATGTCAGTGCCACCGTTGGACTGTCCGCTCCAGCTATTTTCCCGGCAAGGGAACTACGTGCCCGGAACTCTCTGTGTTTCCTGCAACGCGAGGTGTTTCTGGTGAATCGTCATGGGATGCTGGCAAATTGCCCGTTGTTGAGGACTAGAAATGACTCGTCCGGCGCAGAAGCGACGAGTTGTCTTTTTGGAACGTCGATGCCGTCATCTGCCAGTTGGAACGTTCCGTGGTGGATCGCAATGCTGTTCCTGGCGGCCAAGATGCCATGGGCTCGAACTGCTTCCTCCGGGTTCATGTGTACGGCAGACATGAACCAGCGAGGTTCATAGGCCCCGATCGGCAACAAGGCAAGGTGTGGCGATCCGAACTTTTCCCGAATCTGTGCGAAATGACTTCCGAACGCCGTGTCCCCCGCGAAATACACCAGCTGCTCCGGATATTCGATCACATACCCGCACCATAAAGTCTGGTTGCGATCGTAGATTCTACGGCTGGAGAAGTGGAGAGCCGGGACACAGTGCACGGTATGGTCCGTGAGTGAGACTGATTCCCCCCAATCCAGTTCGTGAGTTGGCCCTACACTCTTGGAGCGAAGTAACCGAGCGACCCCCCGTGGAACAATAAACGTGGCACCTCCGCGGGCCGCCAGCCAACGTAGTGTTGGCAGGTCCAGGTGGTCATAATGATTGTGGCTGATTAGCACTGCATGGATGTGGGGCACGTCCTCCAGTCGCACTCCGGGCTTTCTTCGGCGCCTTGGTCCTATCCAGGATAGAGGGCTTGCCCGTTCTGCCCAGATTGGATCCGTCAAAATGTTGGAAGCCCGCTGCTGAAGAAGCACGGTCGAATGGTTCACGAGGGTGATTCGCAGTTCACCGCTTTTCACGCGGGGAGGAGGTATGGACAGCTCGACGTCCGAAATGTAACCGGGCGACGGATCAGGCCGACTCGTCAGCTTCCATCGAAATACATCCAAGAATGCGCGTGCTTGCGGGGCATCCGGATTGTAGAAGCGCCTTCCGTCGAAGTGCTTTGGGAATCCCGAATCGCTCATGGCCAGGGCTCGCTAGGTCAGGTGCACATCCAAGAGTGCCAGCCAGTACTGAAGAGATTGCAGAGCAAAGCCGCAAAGGATGAGTCCGATGCCGAACGCTCCAAGGCGTCGCGCCGGAAGGTTATCAGCGTAGTATTCAATGTAAGGATTCACCGTTACCCCCACCCCAGTGACAATGCCCGTTACCAAACCTACGCGGATCGCAAATGACCACGCATGTTCCCAGTGATGGATGAAGGCGCTACAGATAAGGGCGGTGGCGATGTAGCCGACGGTACGGACCACGGTTCCCCAAAACTGGCGCCGCGTAAGCCGCGGACGACGAGACGCTTCATAGTCGATCGCGGGACGCGTGCCGCGAGAGTAGGCGAATACTTGGCCGATGGTGATGAGAATGGCAAATGCAATGGCGAAATGCATGCCCAAAATCAGGTACAGTCCAGCTCCGAAACCCAACCCACGGATGGCGGCAAACAACGCTTCCCATGGCAAGGAGTAATGGTCCAGCCCGCGAGCGGCTCGATTAAACTCGATCGACACGGTAATACCGGTCGCGATGCCGGCGAACAAGCCAAAAAAGAGACCGAGGCCGAGGCCATACCCGATGCCGAACACGACCGAGTACGTTACCGCACGAGTAAGCAGACGCAACGGACCGTGTTGTCCGCCCAGCAAGTCGTAGGCCAGATACAAACTGCCTAGCACATCGAGACACGTACCGATAATGCTGATGGCGGCGACTCGATGGTGGTCCATTCCGACGATTGTAGAGCTAACACCTTGTCAGCACGGAGGATGCTCGCGCCTGACCTTGACTTCGGTTGCTGACAGCCGAAACGCCCCTCACCCGTGTGAACCAGTGTTCCGGACCGCCCATACACGTGTCCCGGGACCACCGGTCGACTTCAACGGTGCCTCTGGTGCATAGCAGGATTGGTACGCACGCTGATTCGGCGTTTTTACCCGCAATGCTGTTTTTTCAATGACTTGGCGATTGGCGTCTAGTGGGACACAGGTGGTTTGAAAGATTTCTATTGACAAAAAGAACTAAATTTCGTAACGTAACGTTGTTAACTAAACAACGTTTAATAAGGTAATACTGTTATGGGCACAAAAGAGCGGCGAGTGCGAGAGAAGTTGGAGACTCGGGACAAGATCCTGGATGCGGCCCGTGACCTGTTTCTCAGCGAGGGCTACGAGGGCGTCACGATGCGGAAGGTGGCGGAGAAGATCGAGTACTCGCCCACCGCGATCTACGTCCATTTCGAGGACAAAGAGGACCTGTTCCACCAGCTTTGTCAGGAGGACTTTGCCCGTTTAGCGCAGGTGTTCCAAAGCTCGGCGATGCCGCTCGATCCGCTGGAGCGGTTGCGCTTCATCGGGCGGACATACGTGGAATTCGGCATCCAATACCCTAACCACTACAAACTGATGTTCATGACACCGCACCCTCCGGCGGAGCTCGATGAACGCGATCACGAGATCCTGGGCAACCCGGAGGTCGACGCGTACGCCTTTCTCAAGCTCACGATGCAGCGGGCAATCGACGCGGAATGCTTTCGCGAAGAACTCAAGGATGCCGAATTGCTGTCGCAGACCGTATGGGCAGCGGTGCATGGAGTGATCTCGCTGAACATCGCCAAGAACACTGACCCGTGGGTGGATTGGCGTCCGGTGATGCAGCGCGCGGAACTGATGTTGGACGTGGTATTGCGCGGCCTGGTGAAAGAAGGGAAATAGTCATGCCTCCTCTGGCGCGGCGGAATCTGTTTCGCGACAAGGTGCGGCTCGCGGTCACGCTGACCGGAATCGTCTTTGCGGTGGTGCTGATCGTAGTGGAGCTGGGCTTGTTTGTGGGTTTCACCCGGACCACCTCCAGCCTTATCGATCATTCCGGCGCCGACTTGTGGGTGACGTCACGGCATGTGCCTTATGTCGAGCTGGGCGTGCCTTTCAGCGAGCGCAAACTCTACCAGGTGCGCGCTGTTCCCGGCGTGGAGGATGCAGAGAAGATCATTGTCCGCTGGACGGATTGGAAACGGCCGGACGGGCGGCAGGAGTCGGTGCAGATTGTGGGCCTGAACCCGGACGCGGACGTGATTCGTCCCTGGAACTTGGTGGCAGGTAGCGTCGAGGATCTCAAGAGGCCGGACGCGGTAATCATGGATGAAATCTACCGAGAGAAATTGGGCGTCACTAAGCTGGGCGAGCTGTTCGAGATTCGCGGACACCGGGCGCGAGTGGTGGGCTTCACTCATGGAATACGCAGCTTCACCACTTCTCCCTACGTGTTTACCACGTTCAAGAACGCTCAAGACTATGCCAGTATCGCCGACGACCAGACGATCTTCATCCTGGTGAAGGTCGCGCCAGGCGCAGACGTAGCGCAGGTGCGGCAAGCAATCCTCGATCACGTCAAAGACGTGGAAGTCTTCAAAAGTGCAGAATTCAGCCGCATGACTCAGTTCTACTGGATGTTCACTACCGGGGCGGGGGTGGCGGTGCTGCTGGCCGCCGCGCTGGGGCTGATCGTGGGTTTCGTGGTCGTGGCACAGACCATCTATGCAACCACCATGGACCACCTGCGCGAGTACGGGACGCTGAAGGCAATGGGGGCAGCGAACAGGTACGTCTATTGGGTAATTGTCAGGCAGGCGGCGATGAGCGCGGTTATGGGCTATGTGCTGGGAATGATCGTGAGCGTGTTTGTGGTCCATGCCAGCCAGGAAGGCGGTGCCGCGATCCTACTGCCCTGGCCGATGGCGATAGGAATGTTTTTCCTTACGCTTGTGATGTGTGTTGGAGCTGCGCTGGTTTCCATCAGCAAGATCACGAGCCTCGATCCGGCGATGGTCTTTAGGAGCTAATCATTTTCTTGCTTCACTCGCGGAGTGTCCCATGCATCCAGCAATTGCCGTTCGCAAGTTGACCAAGACCTACACCGAGGGTGCGACCAGCTCGCCGGCACTGCGCGGCATTGACCTGGACGTGGAAGCCGGGGAACTGGTGATGCTGATGGGTCCTTCGGGCAGCGGCAAGACCACGCTGCTTTCCATCATGGGCTGCATTCTGTCGCCGACTTCGGGCAGCGTTCGCATTGCCGGTCGTGAAGTGAGCCATCTCAGCCAGAAGGAGTTGCCGGCCGTGCGGCTGGCAAATATCGGCTTCGTGTTCCAGGGCTTCAATCTCTTTCCCACGCTGACCGCGGCAGAAAACGTGGAACTGATGCTCGACCTGAAGGGTATCCGAGGGGAAGTCGCAAAGCGTCGCGCGGAGGAGTTGCTGGAGCAGGTGGGCTTGAGCCAGAAGCTCGAGAGTTTCCCCGCCGATCTCAGTGGAGGTCAGAAACAGCGGGTGGCCGTCGCGCGGGCGCTGGCAGGGGATCCCCGGATCATCCTGGCCGACGAACCCACGGCGGCACTCGATTCACATACCGGGCGCCATGTGATTGAGACGATGCAGCAGCTGGCGCACGCGAGGGGTCGTGCCGTTGTGGTCGTGACCCATGACTCAAGGGTGGCGGAATTCGCCGATCGCATCGTCCGTATTGAGGACGGCTTGATCGCCAGGGCCCACTCGCCGGAGCCTCCTGCCGGAATGTATTGCCAGGAGCCAAAAGCCAGCCCTGCGCCGGCTGCCTAGATTCTGTCAGATTTCGTATTGGGGAGAATTTCCATGAAAAACCGGTCGCCTCTCATTATCGCGGCACTAGCGATTGTACTGACGGTTTCGCTGGCGCTTTATTCCACCCGCAGCCGCGCGGAAAGGCCGCCTCAGACGCCGGTTAAAGTGGCATCGCCGGAACTGATCGCCGGACCCGGTCGGGTTGAGCCGGTTTCCGAAGACATCAAGATCGGCTCGGAACTGAGCGGCAAACTGCGCTCGGTGAATGTGGAGGAGGGGGACTCCGTGCGCAAGGGCCAGGTGCTGGTGGTTCTAGAAAACGACGACTATCGCGCCGAAGTTTTGTCCGCGGAAGCGGAGGTGCGTGCCAAGCAGGCTACGCTGCGCAAGGTGATCAATGGAGCACGCCCGCAGGAGCGGTCGCAGGCGCTGTCTACGGTGGAGGCAGCGCAGGCGGTAATGGAGAACGCGAAAGCAGAGGCGGATCGTCACCAGAAGCTGTTCGCTGCCGGCGTCATCTCCCAAGAAGAAGCCGAGCGCTACTCACGTGAGTATGATGTCGCGAGCGCGCAATACCGGGAAGCGGTGCAGCGCCATTCCTTGGTGGATGACCGCGCACGGGAGGAGGATATTGCCTTTGCCCAGGCCGACCTGGGATTGGCGCAGGCACGGCTCGAGGACGCGCGGGCGAAATATGAGAAAACCCGCATTAAGTGCCCTATAAACGGGACGGTGCTGCGCAAGCATCATCGCAGCGGGGAGAGCGTCTCTAATTCGTCGACCGTGCCCGACCCCATCCTGACGATCGGCGACACGAATGTCTTGCGGGTGCGGGTGGATGTGGACGAGACCGACGTAAACAAGGTTCGTGTCGGTCAGAAAGCTTTTGTGACTGCCGATGCTTTCGGCGCGCACAAGTTCTGGGGACGCGTAGTGCGGGTGGGGGAACTGCTAGGGCCGAAAAACGTGCGCACCGACGAGCCGACCGAGCGTGTGGACCGAAAGATTCTGGAGACGTTGGTGGAACTGGACCCAGGAGAGCAGTTGCCAATGGGACTGCGGGTGGATGCGTATATCGTCAGTGGAAATGGCCAGGTAGCCCAAGCGCAGGCAATGGGGCGATAGCGTGGACGGCAACCGACGCCTGGAAACGACCTCGCAGACAGTGCGCTCCTCGCCGGACCGAGCATTCAGATCAAATGGTTCGTCTGGGCGACTTCGTGCCGCCCGGTCGGATGGTACCTCGCAACGTGGAGAACAGAATCGACGGCCGAGACCGAGTCGGTGCTTTCCAGGATCAACAGCACCACGCACAACGGCGCGGCAAGAATCCGTTTCTGTTGATTTACGAATAACCTAATAGTGACACTGTTGCGAAACTTCATACTGGGGCAGATATGCAAATGATTGCACTTCACCTACGGCTGAAGGCTTCATGTGGGCAATTCTGTCTCAAAGTGTGCTACTGTTTCGTCCCGTGACGAGCGATTCCCAGAGGCTTTCGAAGGGAGCCTGGTTCCTCCTGTCGATTGGGAGGACGGACGAGGAAGGGAATAGCCGTTGACATTTCTGTTTCGAGAGCAACAGAGGACATGCCGGTCTCCGTGGCAATGCGAGGATTTGCCCGGAACGCAGATTCTAGATCGATGGAGATCCGTTATGCGTTTTTTACTTAGTCAACTCTGGTCCGACGAGCAGGGCCAGGACATCGCCGAGTATGCGGTCATGCTGGCTGTAATCCTGGTGCTGGTGGTGGGCACGATCCGGCTGATCGGCTCCAATGCCAACAACGTCTTCTCGGAGGCTGCGAGCAGCATTCAGTAGGGCCCACACTGGCCGGAAGGCTCTCACAGTCGGAGTGTTTTTACTTTCGGCCCTCGGCTAGACACGATAGGCTAGTAGCGGCCCGTCAACTCACTGCCCCCAATTGGTGTTAATCAGTGCGTAGATCAGCACCGCCAAACCCACAGCCATCAGACTCGCGCCGGCGGTATTTAGCAAGCGAATGAGAGGCAACGCCTCGGGAACGGCGTACTTCCCCGGCCTCAAGGCAAGCTCAATCACCCCAAGCTGCCGAAACGGAGGCACGCCGCCCCGCCAATGCAGCCGAGTCAGAAACCGCCCCCCGTCATAGCGAAAAGGCCTGCGGTCCACGCGACCAGAAAGATTGTCACGGGGTGCTTCATTGCTCCTATGGTAGCGCATCGATCGGACGCCCCTGCGCCACCTTGTCCGTCGGATAAATTGCCGGCGCGGCCGTGCTCACCATCGCGATGAACG
This sequence comes from Terriglobales bacterium, assembly GCA_035623795.1. GTDB lineage: Bacteria > Acidobacteriota > Terriglobia > Terriglobales > Acidobacteriaceae > DASPST01. The sequence goes on along the minus strand of DASPST010000113.1, from coordinate 215,235 downwards.
TCTCTACATTCTTGAGGTGGGGCAAAAACTTATTCCTCTTGCCCGGGTTGGACGACAACAGAAATGACCCCGTTGGCGGGCGTTTCGCAACATCACCGACTGACGTTCGAGGCGGGGATCCGTTGGAAAAAGGAGCACCTTTATGCCTGCTCGTTTGTCTTTCCCGGCTCTGTGCGTGGTTCTGTTTCTTTCAGGTTGTAACAACACGCTGAACCCCCTGTGCGGTAGCGCCAGGCCCGCGCCGCTTATCGGTTCTGTCGCACCCAGCAGTGTGAGTTTCAGTCAGGTAGAGGAAGGCGTTATGCTCACCATCAGTGGCAACAATTTTGTATCGGCGTCCGAGGTTGTCATCAGTGGTAAAGCTTTGGGCGCAACCGTTGTCAGCAGTCAAAAGCTGACAATCCTGCTCACAACCGGAGTGATTTCTGGTCCCGGGACGGTGGGCGTTAGTGTGCTTACCCCGAGCGGAAATTCCGGGGACGTGGGGTGCACAAGCGGAGGCCAGAGCAGCACTCTCATGCTGACTGTCAATTAGGCTTGTCCGGAACGCGCTCTCGCAACCACCGGGCGCTGCGAAACAACGGCCTGCTAGGGTGCCTGCTGTTTGGCCTTCTTTAACCGACGGGCCACATCCGCCACGGATTCCTGCGCTGGAGCAGGCAGGGAGGGCGTAGGTTTTCCCAGGGCTCCTTGGCTGTCCAAGATAACGATCCCGCGGATAGAGGGAGGTTCCATCGAAGTGGCGGGGGTGGAGCTAGGTTGTGGAGTTGCCGCAACCGGCGGCACTGTGACGGTGGCAACTGGCCGCTGGGCGGACGGGGCGGGCGGCACCGTTGACCGCGTCCCACCCGAAGCCGGTACAACGGCAATTACGTGAATGGGGGCCACGTCAGGTGGTGCTGCCTTGTGTGTCGCAACTGGTGCCGCCTCCTGTGGTGTCACCAGCGTCTTAATCGGCATGGGGGCTGCCAGGGGCGCAGCGGCGACGGCCGGTTGGGCCACTGGCGCGGGCACAACTGGTATGGGCTGAGCCACTGTGGCCGCCGTCTGCGAAGGCGCCACCGGGATTCCAACTGGCGGAACGGGCTGGGTTCCGGGTGCGTTTGCAACCAGTACAGCTGGGGTCATGGGCTGCACCGGTATTGCCGCAAGTGAGACTGCAGCAGGCACTGGCCGCTCTGTCGACTGCGTCGCAGGCGAAGCCGGCACAACGGTTAATACCTGAATGGAAGCTACAGGCGGTGCTGCTGGACGTGCCGCACCGGGTACGGGTGCCGATGCTGTCACGGGCGCCTTAACCGGCACGGGAGCGGCTACGGGTGCCGCAGCAACCGCGGGGGGAGCCGCCGAGGCAGGCTGAGGCACAGCAACTGCCGCTGGTGAAGTCATCGCCGGGACTCCGACGGGCGCCACAAGGGGCACGGGTTGGGCTACTGGTGCGGTTGCAATTGGCACGACGGGGCTCAGGGGCTGCACTTGGATTGCCTCATGGGCGACCGCAGCGGGCGCCGCAGCGACCGCGGGAGTAGGCGCCGGCGCAGGCACGACCGGTGTCGGCTGAGGCACAGCAACTGCCCCCGGTGAAGTCGTCACCGGGACTCCAACCGGCGCAACTTGGGACAGGGGTTGGGCTGCCGGTGTGGCAAGCGGTACGGCCGGGGTCACGGACTGCACTCGTGCTGCCTGTTGTCCTTTAAGTGCAGCACGCGCCGCTTCGGTTATGTCCATGCCATCCCGACGCTGAGCTAGCTTGCCAAACAGACAGGCCTGTTCCCATACCCAAGAGTTGTCAACCCACAGGGTGTCTTTATTCACTTTGTAAACGGCAAAGCCCGTGCTCATGGCACCGGACCCGTTCTTGCTTCGATAGTCAATGCAAACGCCTTTGTCGGTGATGAGGACGCGGGACACCTGGAAGTTATCAGGATCATGCATTCCGTCGCGCAAGCGGAGAACGCCCTTGACTGCTTGAGCGGTGTCTTGCGGCGAGGGCGTCCGCCCAAAGCCGAGTGTGGCCGCAAGCAGAACCAACAGTGACAGGGCACTGTGCTTCATAGCGCGAGTGTAGTGAACTTTCGTAATGTCTCAAGTTACTTAAGCTGTTGGCCTTTAGGTCGAACAGGCCGGTGAGTGCTGGCGAGGCTCTCTGCTGGAAAAGAATCCTCTGGGCATTCAAAATCAAGCCTATGGAGTTTTCTCTCGAAGTTTTTTGGCCGCCCAGATCCGAAAGGCGATGCCTTCAAGTTGAAGCCAGGATGCGAGGTACGAGCGGCACTCCTGGATTCCAGATGGTTGCCAGCGTCTGGAAATTCAATTTCCGTTCGTTTCGAGGAGGGCAAGAGATTTGGAGTGCGCCTGCTGGACTAAGTCTTGATCAAGTGGCATATTAGATATATTCTAAATTCGACATGGACCCCGCGGCGATTAAACGGTCCTTGGAGGGCAGCGGCTTGCGGTGTACTCCGCAGCGCTACGCCGTGATGGCATTCTTGATGGAGTGCAACCGACACCCCACGGCTGCCGAGATTTTCGAAGCCGTGAATCGCGTGGATCCACGCTCCTCCAGGGCCACGACTTATAACAATCTGCGGGACTTGGTGCGGGCGGGTTTGGTGCGTGAGGTGGCGGTCGAGGGACGGGCCGCGCGATTCGATGTGAAAGGCATGCAGCACCACCACTTTATCTGCGACCGCTGCGGCATTGTGGAGGACGTGGAGTGGTACGACGTGCCCACGCCGGCCCGGCGCTCTCTCGGTAAGCGGATTGTTCGCGAATGTGAACTCATTTTCCGGGGTCTCTGCACCAAGTGTGCTCCGTGCCGCGCTTCCCGTTAAGCGGGCGTGTGGATTCCGGATGAATGGCGCGCTTCGGCCAGCGCCTCCTTTGATTGGATGGTGGTGTATTTCATCGTAGTCTCTCTAGGTTAATGGACAAGGAGGATGAACTCATGGCAACCGAACTCGTCAAGGAACAAAACGTGTCAACCGAAGCCAAGTGCCCGTTCATGGGCGCAACCCCCGTACACACGAACCGTGACTGGTGGCCGAACCAGCTGAACCTTCAGATTCTCCATCAGCACTCCTCCCTGTCCAATCCGATGGGCGAGGAGTTCGACTACGCCAAGGAATTCAAGAGTCTCGAGCTGAATGCCGTGATCAAGGACCTTCACGCCCTGATGACGGACTCGCAGGATTGGTGGCCGGCCGATTTTGGCCACTACGGGCCGCTGTTCATCCGCATGGCGTGGCACAGCGCAGGCACGTACCGCATCGGCGACGGCCGCGGCGGCGCCGGAGCCGGCCAGCAGCGTTTCGCGCCGCTCAATAGCTGGCCGGACAACATAAACCTCGACAAGGCACGCCGGCTGCTGTGGCCGATCAAGCAGAAATACGGCCGGAAGATCTCCTGGGCCGACCTCATGATTCTCGCAGGCAACGTGGCCCTGGAATCGATGGGCTTCAAGACGTTCGGTTTCGGCGGCGGGCGCGAAGATGTTTGGGAGCCCGAAGAGGACGTCCTCTGGGGTCCCGAAGGCAAGTGGCTGGCCGACGAGCGCTACAGCGGCGACCGCGATCTCGAGAATCCTCTCGCTGCGGTTCAAATGGGTCTGATTTACGTGAATCCGGAAGGGCCGAACGGCAAGCCGGATCCGGTCGCGGCGGCCAAAGATATTCGCGAAACGTTCCGCCGTATGGCAATGAACGACGAAGAAACGGTCGCGCTGATTGCCGGCGGACACACATTCGGCAAGACCCACGGCGCTGGCGATGTGGCACTGGTGGGCCCAGAGCCGGAAGCCGCCCCCATCGAGGAGCAGGGTCTCGGCTGGAAGTGCAAGTTTGGCACGGGCAAAGGGGATGACACGATCGGCAGTGGCCTGGAAGTCACCTGGACCACGACGCCGACGAAGTGGAGCAACAGCTACTTCGAGAACCTGTTCAAATATGACTGGGAACTGACCAAGAGCCCGGCCGGTGCGCATCAGTGGACACCGAAGAATGGCGCAGGCAACGGTACGATCCCGGATGCGCACGACCCCTCAAAGCGTCACGCGCCAACCATGCTGACCACCGACCTCTCGTTGCGGTTCGACCCTGCCTACGAAAGGATTTCACGGCACTTCTACGAGCAGCCGGACCAGTTCGCAGACGCGTTCGCCCGGGCTTGGTTCAAGCTGACGCACCGCGACATGGGCCCAATCGTGCGTTATCTCGGCCCGCTCGTTCCGAAGGAGCCTCTGCCCTGGCAAGACCCGATCCCCGTTGTGAATCATCCGCTGATCAGCGCGCGGGACGTTGCAGCTCTGAAGGCGAAAATCCTGGCCTCCGGACTGACCGTTTCCCAGCTGGTCTCGACGGCTTGGGCGTCGGCGTCGACATTCCGTGGTTCTGATAAGCGCGGTGGAGCAAACGGCGCGCGCATTCGCCTCGCGCCGCAAAAGGACTGGGAAGTCAACCAACCTGCTGAACTGGCGAAGGTGTTGCAGAAGCTCGAAGCAATCCAAAAGGAGTTCAACGCTTCGCCGTCTCGCGGGAAGAAGGTCTCGCTTGCTGACCTGATCGTTCTTGGCGGCTGTGCGGCGCTCGAGAACGCGGCGAAGGCCGGCGGTCACGACGTGAAGGTCCCCTTCACTCCGGGGCGTATGGACGCGTTGCAAGAACAAACCGACGTCGAATCCTTCGAACCGCTCGAACCGAAGGCTGATGGTTTCCGCAACTATGTCCGCGGCAAGCAGCGCCTCTCGCCTGAGGAGCTGTTGGTGGATAGGGCGCAATTGCTGAGGCTGACGGCGCCTGAGATGACGGTTCTCGTCGGCGGCCTGCGCGTCCTGGGAGCGAATGTCGGGAAGTCGACGCACGGTGTCTTCACCAAGCGGCCGGAGACGCTGACCAACGACTTCTTCGTCAACCTGCTCGACATGAGCACGCAATGGCAGCCGTCCACTGAATCCAATGGTTCTGGAGCCGTGTACGAGGGCCGCGACCGGAAGACGAACCAGCTCAAATGGACCGCCAGCCGTGTGGACCTGATCTTCGGTTCGAACTCGCAGCTGCGTGCGCTCGCGGAAGTCTATGCCTGCGCGGACTCTAAGGAAAGGTTCGTGAACGACTTCGTGGCGGCATGGACCAAGGTGATGAACCACGATCGCTTCGAGCTTGCCTAAGCTCGCCGGGAACGGGAGCCGTCAATTGGGGACGGCCCCTGTTTCTGTTGTTGGGATCGGTAAACGCGAGCCCGATCATCGGCCGGAGGCGAATGGTCAAGAGTCCTCGTTCAGCGGTGGCCTGCATCAAAAGCATGCCGTCCGCGTGTCACGAAGGCATTTTTCCTGCTCGTGATTCCATGCGCAGCATAGTCCAGCGACGCCTTGTGCATCGGCTGCATCTGAGATTCGAACGCCGGCGCCGGGAAGACTTTTTCTGCAAAAGCTATCGCGCTGTCGATGAGCCAACCCGTGGAATTGCATACCACCTGCCAGGTGGTCTGGACGCGTTTTTTCAAGGGGTGACGGCCGCACTGCCGACCGGCACGGCACCCGTTTCTCCCGTAATCCTACGAATTTTTTTCGCCAATACGGATTGGAATTCCTCGGCCCGCCACTGAGCAAGTGATTCTAATCGCGGCATGTCGCTCATGTGATGGGAGTCACTGAGCACACCGTTCAAGCTCATGCCAAATAGCCTTAAGCGGCTTTGTCACACGACGTGGTCCTGAGAGTGGCTGGGTGCTCTCCGAAGAAACAGCTTCCAATGAATAACTCCATCCATTCGGACCCGGCGGAGCGTGGCGCGCTGATGCGCCTGCTTTATCGTAACTGGCGCCCTACGCGTCTCGGTGGCTGGGTCAACGTTTGACATACTGGTGGTCCGGGCTCGGGCTGCCGCCGAGGTTCCGGGTCGTCCTCGAAGTTCATGGTCGCAATTCCGGCCGCAGGCGCTCGAACCCCGTGGTGATCGCTACCGTGGAGGGCAAGAGTTATCTCGTTTCTATGCTCGGCTCGGAATCCGATTGGGTGAGGATTAGTTGAAGCTGCACACGGCGCGGCCGTCATTCGCCAGGGGCGACGCCACAGGGTTCACCTCACGGCGGTCCCACCGGAGGAGGGAGTTCCCATCCTCCGAGAGTACGTGCGAATCGCATCGAGCGGCCGGCGGCACTTCCCACTCCCCGCTGGTGCACCGTTGGCTGATTTCGAGGCTATCGCCGAGTGTTATCCCGTGTATAGGATCGACCCCTCGTGAGAGGTGGCCTGCACAAACGAGGTGTTTGAGTGCGCAAACTCAGAAGGGGTCAAGGAGTCCAATGGTGATTTTCGTCAAAAGAGGAGTGAGCGATGCGAGAGGATGCGTTTTTCCGAATCTCAGAAGAAGTGAGGTACGTAGCCGTCTATCTGGACGGGAAATTGACGCTGCGCGAGCGGCCCGGCCTGGCGAACGCTTCGGCCTCGGAATCAGACAAGTACGAGGAATTGATTGTGAACCCAGCGGTCCTGACGTTGGTGCGGCAGCGCGGGAATATTGACTGCGGTGGAGTGGAGTTCGTAGTGATCCGGTACGGAAATTTCTGGCAGACAGTATGGCCAGTCAAGAGTGGACACGTGTCATTGGGCCTAGAGCCCTCTGCGAATCCCCTCGAGCATGCAAAAGCAATTCAGGCCGTGATCGCAGAACTGGGACTCTAAGATCAGATCTTGGGCAGTTTAAGTGGATCATCACCGTGCTACGGTCTTCTGCTCGGATTTCCTCGAACCGCGCTCGGGAGATTGCAATGAAATTCGACTTTGATGCCATCTTGGTTTAGTGCGCCCCAGGGATGAATTCATGAATCTTTAACGTTCCTCCGTCACCCCTAAGTTATTCTTTCAACTCCTCGAGGAGCCAATCATGACAAATGCGAAGCGTCCACTGTTCGTCTGTTTTCTGGCTTGTGCAGTGCTTCTCCTTGCCGCAACCTCATGGGCGCAGACGCGCCCGCCAATTTTCGAGAAGGTGGCAAAGACCTATGGTCTCGATTCGTGGGACAAGATCGAAGCGATCCGCTACACCTGGAACCTGCAACTCGGCACGTTGAATATCTCCCGTTCATGGGAATGGGAGCCCAAAACTACGCAGGTGACCTACGAGGGGAAGGATAAAGACGGCAAGCCGGCCAAAGTGACCTACAAGCGCTCCGAGCTGGGCAGCCAACCTGACATGGTGAAGAACGAAGTCGACCCCGGTTTTATCAATGACAACTACACGCTTCTGTTCCCCTTGAAGGCCTACTGGGACACAAGCCCGGCCGTGATCGACGCGGGTACGTATAACCTGCCGGTGGGCAGCGGCTCGGCCGAATTGGTTGCAGTGAAGTACCCGGCCGAAGGCGGTGGTTACACGCCCGGCGACACCTGGGAACTCTATGCCGGCAGGGATGGCCGCATCGAGTATTTTGTTTACCACCGCGGCGGCGCCAAGAAACCGAGTCTTCTCTTCGCAACCTGGGGAGGCCAGAAAAAGGCGGGTCCTCTGCTCTTATCAACTGATCACCGCGGATTCGCCGATGGCAAGCCGATACGGGTTTGGTTTTCCGATATCGCAGTTAGAGTGACGGGATCAGACAACTGGATGAAAGCGCAATAAACAAAAGGCAGGGCCATGCGCTTGCCATCGATCGTGTATACGATTGTTCTTGAACCGGAACTCTGTTTGACAGACGTGAATTGAGGAGAGCAAACTTTCACAGTCCGCAAGAAACTGTCCCTTACACTACTTCCTTTCGTCCTCGTCCTGATAGTGGAGAAGAAGTGAATATCCAGCTGGTGCGAAACTTTGTCGGCTTTTCGCGTTCATATTTCGGGCCTTGGTCGAAACACCATACGGAACACGACGTACTTCAAGGAGATACCCATGAAAAGTGTCAAATTCATGAATGGGTCGATCGAGATGGCTGCAAATGTCTTCCTGCCCGCGGGTTTCATTGAACGCGAGAAGTACCCGGCGTGAAAAAGCAAACCGCCGGCCTCTACGCTAAGCTGGCGGCGGAAGGCTTTGTCACACTCGCCTTCGACGCTTCCTACCAGGGCGAGAGCGGCGGCGAGCCCCGGCAGCTTGAAAGTCCTTCTGCACGCGTCGAGGATATCCGCGCGGCCATCGATTATCTGACCACGCTCCCTTATGTCGATCGCGACCGCATCGGAGTGCTGGGCATCTGTGCGGGCAGTGGTTGTGCGATCAACGCCAGCATGAACGACCGCCGCATCAAGGCATTGGGAACAGTGAGCGCGTACAACTTCGGAGCGGTTCGGTAAGGAAAACATGCGTATCGGCATTCTTGGCTCTGGTTGATTGGCGGCAAGCTCGGAACTGTATTGGCGCGAGCTGGCCATGATGTGATCTTCAGCTATTCTCGTAGTCGCCAAAAGCTGGAGCGGTTGGCGGAGGATGCCGGGGCAAAAGCGCACGTGGGAACTCCAGCCGACGCAACGCGCGACGCCGAATGCCGCGTTGCTCGCCGTTCACTGGACGCGCGTGGATGATGTATTGGCACAGGCTGGAACTTTATCCGGTAAGGTCCTGGTGACCTGCTCTCTGCCAATGAGCGAAGACAACACCCACATGGTCATCGGACATACCACCTCGGGTGCGGAAGCCTTGGCGCGCATGTGGTATCCGCGTTCAGTACCGTTCCCAGCGAGGTGCTGTTTCCAGTCTTCGAGCGATGCGGAAAAGGATCGCTGCCCGATTTGATTTATTGTGGAGACGACGAACGCGCAAATGCGTTCAGTCGCTCGTCTAATCCGCGATGTAGGTTTTAACCCGGTGGACATGGGCCCATTGTCCACTGCCCGCTATCTAGAACCGTTCTCGCTGCTGGTTGCGCAACTTGCCTACGACGGCTCGGACCGCCCGGAATTAACCTATCGCTTCCAGCGTTTTCCAAAGCCCACCAGATAACTCTTTCGTTTTCTGCGAACGCCAAAGCAATCTTCTCGTTGGCCGACGATTCGGTGTTAGTGGCCAGCCAAGCGCGCCGCATGTGTCATGAGGTAATTTCGTTCCGGGATGCTTGTCGTCCGCGCAGCTGCAATTCGGTAGTGTTTGATGGCGGCTTCGTAATCGCCTATCCTCTCCAGTAAATGGGCACGAACTGCGTCCAGACGGTAGTGACCGGCAAGGCGCGGGTCGGTATCGAGCGCCTTCAGCAGTTCGAGGCCTTGGGCAGGGCCGTGCACCATGGCGGCTGCGATTGCATGATTGAGAGTGACCATCGGACTGGGAGAGACCCGCCTCAGCAATTCATAGAGAGCAAGGATCTGTGGCCAGTCGGTGTCCTCGGCTCGCACGGCTTCGTCGTGAACGGCGGCGATTGCTGCCTGCAGCTGATACAAGTCCACCGATCCTTTCGATAACGCAGCCGTGAGAAGCTCAATTCCTTCGGAGATCTCCGCGCGGTCCCACAGAGTTCGATCTTGTTTATCCAAGGGAATCAGTTCTTCATCCGGGCCGGTCCGGGTAGTGCGACGCGCGTCGGTTAACAGCATCAGCGCCAGCAGTCCTGCGACTTCGGGACTATCCGGAAGCAGCACTTTCGTGTTGCGGGTCAAACGGATTGCCTCACGCGCCAAGTCGAGTCGCTGTAAGCGATCTCCGATGCTGCTGGCGTAGCCCTCGTTGAAGATCAGGTAAAGCACGTGGAGAACGGCAGGTAGGCGTTGGGCACGCTCCTCGACAGAAGGCAGGCGGAAGCGCACACCGGAATTCTGGATGCCCTGCTTGGCGCGGCTGATGCGCTGCGCCATGGTCGCCTCGGGTACCAGGAACGCATTGGCAATTTCGGCGGTGGTCAAGCCGCCAACCGCCCTCAGTGTCAGAGCAATTGCCGAGGATGGACTGAGGGCGGGATGGCAGCACATGAACAGCAGAATGAGCGTGTCGTCTGGATCCATATCAGATTCAATATCGACGGTGGGTGTAATGGTTGCGGCTTCGCGCGCTACGGCCGCTTCTCTCTCGCGACGGGCAATGTCGCTACGCGCCTGGTCAGTCATGCGGCGGCATGCGACCTGAATCAGCCAGCCACGCGGGTTGCCGGGAACGCCTTCCCGCGGCCATTGCGTGAAGGCTGCAATCAGGGCTTCCTGCACGGCGTCCTCGGCCAACGCAAAGTCACCGAAACGGCGAGCAATTACCCCGAGCACCTGCGGCGCAAGTTCACGCAGCCGGTGCTCGATCGGAATGTCACATGTAGGCTCTGCCATTGCAGTTTCTTTTCGGTGCAGTGTTCATAGCCCCAAATCCGCATGGCTACCCAGTACAGGCCGCACCTCGATGGGCATGTTTGCAGGTTTCCCTCCCAAGCCCGGTGCCTGTGACGCCCTGGCAGCAATCTTGTATGCCTGCTCCGGGCTGTCCACATCGATGATCCAGTAACCAGCCAGAAACTCCTTAGATTCTGGAAAGACCCCATCCGTGACGGGCTCTCCGTTCTTTCCGGCACGAACGAGTTTCGCTTCGCTGGGCCACCCCAGCCCCTCGGTAGAGACGAAAGCACCGGAATCCTTTAGCTCTTTGCTGAACGCGCGCATGAAGGCGACGTTTGCCTGGAGATCCTGCTTCGACCACTTGGCATATCCCTCAAAATCGGACTTCTTGCCAGTCATCATCAGAATGTATTTCATTTTCTACTCCTGTTGAGTTCGTTTGGCGCTGATTCTTGTGCATCCGTTAGTCGGAGCCGACGTTGCATTTCTCGACATCCGTTGAGGGGGATGTGGGCTGATAGGTTGCGAACTGCCGCACTTCAATCGGCATGTTTGTAGGCGCGCCGGCCGGTCCGGGCGCGGCGGAAATCCGGCCGGCAAGGGCATAGGCGCGTTCGGGCGTGGCAACGTCAACGATCCAGTAGCCCAATAGAAATTCCTTCGATTCGGGGAAAATACCATCTGTAACCGGTAGGCCGTTTTTCTCCCCGCGCACCACCTTCGCTTCGGCCGGTTCGGCTAGGCCTTGTGTGGCCACAAATTCCCCGGTTTTTGTAAGTTCCTTCTGGATGCCCTGAAGGACCGCCATATGCGCCTCGATGTCTTCGGCCGACCACGCGTGGTACGTGTCCACGCCTGCTCTTGTGCCGGACATTAGCAAAATGTATTTCATTTTCGCTCCTGTTCTGGTGTACTCAACTGATTTCTGTTCGGCTAAGCCTTCTTGTTTAAATGGAACATCCACCGGACACCAAATTTATCGTTGAGTGCCCCGTAGCTACCGAAAAACTGCTGGCTCAGCGGATCGGTAACTTCCGCACCCTCGGAAAGTTTGTCGAATAGAATGTTCAACTCTTCAAATGTTCCTCCACTCAGATATAGGCACACGGTTGCGTTTTCATGGAGTAGTCGGAGCCGTCGCGGCTTTCTCTACATCGTTCGAGAAAAATCTTTTTCCAACCACAAATTAGACCCAACTTGTCGATTTTCCGCCTCCAGAACCGATATATGAGTGGAGGTTGGGTTATGACAGCCGAAGCTGTGGTGGTTGATGTCAGCCAGGATTGGCTGCTCGCGTGCGACGTCCAGCAGCGGTTCATGCAAGCGCAGGGGCGAGCTATCGACTTCGTAGACTATAGTGCGCGTTGCCGGCAGGTTCGAGCCCTGGGCGGAGATTGCTATGACTTCATCCGCCTCCCTGAGAACCGTCTCGCCCTGGTCGTTGGAGATGCATCTGGCAAAGGCTTGGCTGCGGCGCTCACGATTGCTAATGTGCAGTCCTCCCTTCGAACGGCGGCATCATTTACGGGGAATGACCTGACCGTGCTGCTCAAGGCTGTGAATCAACAGGCATACGATTCCACGCTCGCGAACCGCTACGCGACCTTATTCTATGGCGTCTTCGACGGAGCCACACAAACGCTTCGGTACGTGAATGCAGGACATAACCCGCCGCTTGTTCTGCGAAACGAGGGTTCGGTCGATTGGCTCGAGCCCGGCGGTGCTCCGGTTGGGATGTTCCCGGATGTGATATATGAAGAGAAAGTCGTAAAGCTGGGGCGCGGAGACTTGATTCTTGCCTACACGGACGGACTCATCGAAGCGACAAATTTGGGCGGGGAGGAATGGGGAGTTCAAGGCCTGTTAAAAGCAGCCGCTCGGGGCACGCAATGTTCTAGAGGCGTCGGAGATCTCGTTGACTTGATCTTCAACTCGATGGACGACTTTTCCAAAGAACACCAAACGGATGATGCGACGTTGGCAGTTGTGCGGGTGATCTGAAGGCCCGTAACTTGCCGGATAACGCAAGGACGGCAGGCTCGAACCTCGGCTCGATCCCTTGCGACCCGACAGCCGTTTTCAAAATCTAACGCAGGGCATGAACTTCCCGGGATGTACTCTGGCTTTTCTGCTGATTGCAGCCCGGCGACCAGGCAGTGAAGGCAAAACTTAGCTTACTGCCTTCTTCTGAAACTGCCGCAGTCCCGCACTCAGCAGCATGGTGTCGAACACAATCAATCCCACCAGTACTCCGATCAACGGCAAATGCGGAAATTGCGGCACCAAAGTTCCACGCAGTCCTTCGCTCGCGTACACCAGCGGATTCATCAGCACGACTTTCTGCAGGATCGGAAACGTCTTCAGCGCGCTCCACGGATAGTATGTGCATCCGAAGAAGATCATCGGCGTCAGCACCATGCTGAACATCAGTCCGATGTGGTTCTGGTTGACGCTACACCCGAGCGCGAGACCTCCACAGGCAGAAAATATCGCTACCAGTACAGTGACCGCAACGAGACTTAACGGAGCATGCAAATCGAATTGAATGGGCCGCAGGATCAGCCACGCCAGGGGAATCACCACCACTCCGGCCAACAGTGCCTGCAGCGTTCCCGCCAAAACCTTCTCGATCGCAACCCAGGGAATTTCCATTGGCGCGAGCAGGCGGTCTTCGATTTCGCGTGTGAATTGGAACTCCGCGATCAACGGCATCGCCACCGCCCAGACTCCGGTGAACACCATGCTGATCGCCATGATTCCGGGGAGCAGCAAGCTTTTGTAGGCTTCCGGCATGTAGCCGCTGCGCACCATCACGCGGCCGAAGATGAACACGAACATCAACGGCTGGAGAAAGGTCTGGAACATTAACACCATGGCGTTTCGCCGCGCCACGTGCGCATCACGCGCCAGCATCGCAAAAAAGGCTTTCCAGTTCATTCGCGCAGGCTCCTTCCGGTGTGGTGCAAAAACAAGTTTTCCAGGCTAGGCTCGGAAATGTGAACATCGCACAGTTCGACGGTCGCGGCCGACGCCAGGCTCGCAATCTCAGAGACGAGTGATCCGCCGCGATCGGCATACAGATCGGCAGCGCCGTTGTGGTCACTGGCGCGGACCTCGCGCACGCCCGCCAAAGATTGCAGCCGCTCCAGCAGTTCCGGAGAATGACGGCCAAAGCGCAGACGCAACAAAAATCCTCCCGGAATCGATGCCTTTAATTCCCGTGGCGAGCCGAGCGCGATGTTGCGGCCGTGATCGATGATCACCAGCCGATGGCACAGCGCGTCGGCCTCCTCCATGTTGTGGGTCGTCAACAGAATTGTCTTCCCCCTCTGGTTGTACTCGCGAATGATTTCCCAGAGTAGCAAGCGTGTTTGCGGATCGAGCCCGGCGCTCGGCTCATCTAGGAACAGAACTTGCGGATCGTGCATCATGGCCCGCGCGATCGAAAGCCGCTGCATCATACCGCCGGAGAATCCGCGAACCATCTGGTCGGCACGGTCCTGCAGTTTGAAACGGTCGAGCAGCGCTTGCGAGCGCTTACCGCGTTCGGCGGAATCCTGGCCGAAATACGCTCCGTGGAAGAGCAAAATTTCGCGCGCGGTCAACGAAAAATCTAGATTCGGACGCTGCGCTACCACGCCAATCAGGCGCTTCACAGCGACCTGATCGTGCCAGACGTCGTGATCTCCGATCCAGGCCTGCCCGCCCGTGGGTTGCACGCGCGTGGTGAGAATTCCCACCGTCGTGGATTTGCCCGCGCCGTTGGGACCAAGAAGGCCGAAAACTTCTCCCGCGTGAATGTCGAGTGTAAGCCCATCGAGCGCGACGATTTCAGGCCTTGGCTGCTTGCTTTTGCCACGGGTAGTTGGCGGGCCGAAACCAGTGCCGGTCGCGGCAAATGGCGGCGCCGACGTATACACTTTCCGCAAATCGCGCGTGCGAATCCCTACCATGATATTCCTCACGTTAACCCCGGACGGCCGGTGGACCCGGAACTGCGTGCCTGCCGTTTTGATCGTTGTTAGCGATATTTCCAGAGGAGCCGGCGAGATGTCAACGTGCGCTGACAAGCCCAAGAAAGGGGATGCGAACATACGTCTTTCGATGGGCAACCCGGAAAGCATCGGAAACGCATCGTCAGTTTCTTGTTTGCCGAGCAGCGCTGGCGGTCACCCGATGAAGCGGCACGCCAACACCGCCCAAATCAGAAAGACCTCAAATCAGCCACCATCCAGGCGGCCCCTGTAATAAGGAAAGTCAGGGCGAATTCGGACCAGTTCAGATGCGCCCCTGAGCGAGCGATCAGGCGCGGAATCCAAACCACCACGCCAAACAGTGCCAGCATGAGCGTCATCAGACGTATCGCAAGCCGTGCCTGGCGATTGATGAGAATGGCAATCGCCGCGAGTGCAAACGCGATCGTCGTGAGTATCGCCCAAAACATTTGATTGGGCGGAATCCACTTTGGTACCAAGTCAGCCGTCAGACGAAGATAGACTATCTGACTCAGTGTAAACGAAATCGCACAGACTCCGAGTCCAAGGCGCGCCAGTCGGCCGAACACTACCGCCCTTGCTGCACTCGCCTCAGTGGCCGCGTACAGGGCAATCGCGCCGCAGAGTAAGGAAAACTGTTCGAAGAAGCTCCCGTATTGCGCATAGATGGTTGATGCGGCAAGGATGCCAGGGATGCAGGCCAGCGAGAAAAGCAAATAGACAACGCCGAGAACGACCGAAGCCAGGCGCGTAGTCCGCGGGTACTGCATCCCAATCCCACCGGCAATTTGAGCGGTCATGAGACACCCGCCGACGATGGTGCCAAAAGGCAGATTCCAGATCTGTCGCAAGGTTTGCCAGGTGTCAGAGTCGTACCACATCAGTGCAATGACGCCGAACAGCACCGCCGACGCGCCAAAGACCATCCGCCCGTACAATGCCGTCTTCATAAAGAAAAAGTAACAGATATCTCGTCTGCCACCAGCGGATTCGCGCTGCCGTTAACGACAAGATTGGGATAGAGCCGCCGGACTGAGCGGTCACTCTGTGTCCGGTCTGCCGACCAACCGGGAACCAGTTCAGTTGATTTGAGCGCCTAGTCCACGAACCAAGAGCAGGTCAAAATCTAAGTGCTTCATCTGTCGTCGCTTAGGAGACAGAAAGCCACTCCCTTTCTCACGTCAATTGTACCGAGGCTGTACCGAAAGACCTGGCAGGCATCGGATCTCCCGTTTGCCTCTCTTTAGACCGAAGAAGGAGTTTTGCGCAGTATTGAGACGAACGCGCGGCAAACGACTCATTTCTCGGGCTCTCAGGTAATCACTGTATAAAATTCACCGTAATCGGGTGGAGCCTCACACCGGATGCAAACATCAAATCATCGACATGTACCTGCCGCTAACGCGAGCTGTTCAATTATCGCCAGACCGACAGACGGACGCTCGCTAGTGGAGTGGGTATCCTGCTTCCGCGTTAGTGGCCCATGAAAGGACGGTTTATGGAGACGGCAATGCAATCCCCAGCACAAATCCTGCCCCGCTAAGCCTTGAGGGAAGGGTTGCCGACAATTCAGGAATTCAGCAATGATTCTCGCAGCTTGCAAATAGGATGTAGTAGGCTTGTAAATTCGGCTTTGGATTCAATGCGAGTAACCCGGCACGACGATGACCGTAACCAATGGGGAGCTCAAAGAATGGAGCAATATCGGTTCACAGGGCAGCGCCTGCTTGATCGGGGCAATTCTCGCTCTGCTCCTTCCGCTCTACGGTCTAGCCCAATCCCACTCCGCATTTCCAGTTGACATCCTCGCCGGCCCCGCTCCCCGTCCAGTGATGGCGGATGGTCGGATTCACCTTTTGTACGAACTCCATCTCAGCAACTTCGCCCCGCTGCCGATCGAGATAAAAGACATTGAGGTATTCGGCGACGGGCCAACTGCCCTGGCCAGCTATCGGGGGCAGGAGCTCGAGAAGGCGGTGACTCCCGTCGAGCAGCTATCGTCCGCAGAGTCGCCCTCGACCACCGCCGGTACGCGGACGATTGGTGAGGGCCACGCGGCAATGGTGTTCTTTGATCTGACCCTTGCGCCAGGCGCGCGTCCGCCTAAGGAGTTGCGCCACCAGTTCTCGTTTTCCGTCACGCGGAAGAATGGCGAGATTATCGAAAGGACTGTGGATGGCGCAGTCGTGAGCGTAGTCCAGGAGCCGGCCCCCGTGCTGCATGCCCCACTCCGCGGGCCCGGCTGGATCGCCTTCAACGCGCTTGGGGCGAAAGATCACCGCCGTTCGCTGAACGCAGTCGATGGCAGAGAGCGCATCCCTCAGCGCTTCGCCATCGATTGGATGCGTATCGGTCCCGACGGGCGCCTGTTCCACGGTGACACCAAGTCAAATGCCAACTTCTACGACTATGGCACGGAGGTGCTCGCCGTGGCCGACGGGCGCGTTTCAGATCTGAAGGATGGCCTTCCAGACAACGTCGGAAGCACCGAGCGCAGCGCGCGCAACATCACCTTGGACAACGTCTTCGGTAACTTCCTATTCCTGGATCTCGGTCAAGGGCGCTTCGCCCTCTATGCCCACCTGCAGCCGGGATCCCTTCGGGTCAAGCTCGGCGATGCGGTGAAGGCTGGCCAAGTCCTGGCGCTCGTCGGTAACTCAGGCAATTCGGATGCACCTCACCTGCACTTCCATCTTGTCGACGCAGCCTCGCCGATGGGGTCGGAGGGAATTCCTTATGAACTCGAGACCTTTACGCAACTCGGCGTGGTCGGTGACGATCCGGACGTGCAGGACAGCGGCCGAATCTTGCTGCCGAAAAGTCAGGAGAAACCCGTTATTCATGAGCGGGAGTTCCCGGTCAACAATGCGGCCGTCACCTTTCCCTGACCTGCTACGATTACGCCGATCCCCGCGAGTCGGGGGAAGTAGGTACAAGTTGCCGCCCGCACAGGATGTCCCGACGCGAATTGCAACCGTTCCCGGCCCAATCCATGGGGAGCCGTGGAGATTGTCCGGATGCCTTGCCGATGATTGCCTAGCGGACGACAGGTGCACCAGAACAGAATTGATTGGCGACCCTCCAAAGGGGTAGAGGAGGAACCGTGACCAAGAACTGGGTTTTGTAACAAGCGCGCCTGGAAGACGACAAATGCCGCATCGAATCGCTTTCGATCTGTACTCGCAGATTGAGGATGCCTTGAATGAGGGAGACCCGAATGGTTCTGGTTAATCAGAGTCCTTCGGGCGTAGGACGAATCGCCAGTGAGAACTTACTTACGGCTTTGTTTCCGAACCGACATGGCGCGCGCTTTCTCGTAACTCTGGGCGACGGACTTGGCTACTCCAAGAAGTTCCTTGGATGGCTTTTTCTCCAGCTTTGCCGAGCCTGTCAGGTAGTGGTAAAGATCTTCTGCTTGGTGGAACTGCACGGGCGCATACTTCTCTGCATCCAAGGCCTTCGCAATCCGACGTGCATTGATAGCCTGAATTAGTTCCGGCGCGTAGCCCGAAGCAGTGTCCAACGGTTCGTAGTTGTAACCGGGCGGAGTGTAAGCATTATCCAGCAACGCAACCTGTGCTATTCCAGTCTGGCTCGTATCGCTGGTAGGCAAACCAGCTTTTAATATTACGAAGCTACTTGGTTCTGTCACCACAGCGTACGGTTCTGCGGTCACCATCATCGCAAAGGTGCGCAACACAGTAGTAGCGAATACCCGTCCTCCATCCCCCGTCAAAGTCACTTCACCGATGTTAAGAGTCGGACCCTTGGGAACACTTCCCCAAAGCACGTATGTCAGAAACTGATTGCCGAACTTAGTTGCACTTTCAAGGCCAGAGAATCGCACTTCGACAGAGACGCTGCCATCTTTCAAAATCTTTACTTGCCCTTGCCCCCTCGCACTTGGCATGAGAGCTGTAGGCGAGAACTCGATCTTGCTTTCGCCGCCGCGAGAATAGTAGTTGATGGCCGGGATTTCAACCGTCACCGGTTTCTCGGCGACCTGCTTCTGGTTGTAGCTCGGCGTGTTTTGAGAGCCCGCGAGGGATGGCAACGTGGTTGGTGTCTGGGGTCGGACTGCCAATCCCAGAAAAGCTCCTACAGCCCAACAAAAACCGATCATTCGTATCACCGGCAGACAAAAAACATCGATTCCCTCTCCCCAATGCCCATTCTAACCAGACACCGTCGAAACAAGAACGCTTTGCCCGAGGAGCCGGATAGCACTCTTGGTGCTCGGTAGAGCTCCCATTCACGAAGACGGCAGGAGCGGGGAATGGAAGTTTCAGACCCATTCTAGTTGGAGCCAGAGACACTTGTGATTCGGCACACTCAGCAGGGTCCGCCCCCGTACATCACTGGGGAAGGCGAGAAGGCCGCAAACATGTGTGATTCTCGTGACTTGATGTCCTCGCTCAAGAGTCGGTGGACAAATTCATATCTTGCCTCGCTGTGGCCATGGGCAAATTTTGATCGACGTCGCGTACAGGTAGCTTCAGACTATCGGTCACGGTTACGTCGGCGGCGCGCAAACGTGACACGCTCAGAGTCTCAATCTCAACAGACTTGAATTTGACATTTCCCGCAACGAGGCGGCCGATCGCCAATCGTCCGATGGCGAAGGCACCGATCGCGAATGCGCCCACTGCGACCGCCCCCATCGCCGTGGCTATCATTGTCAACCCGCCCAGACTCATAGATTTCGAACTCTCGTGCATAAGCACTCCTTGGGCGAAGACAGCTACGTGCAACCGTAGCTTCTCCCTAGTCCGAAGGATTGTAGCTCGAATGCGTGGTCGCCCGCGTAGCGCCAAGCGGAACCAAATATTCCCAAGCCTCAGGCCTGACTCCTCATGTGAATCCCAACTGGCAAAGCCACAGCGCCACCCAGTACCAAAGCGAACAGCCGCTCGCGAGAGGGAATCAGGAGGAAGTCCAGCCTATTTCATTTCGTTCACACCCGTGCCTCCATCTGCTCAAACAGATCTTCGGCGCGCCGTAACGCCTCCTGCACGTTCTCGCAGATATTGTCAGCACCGACGATTTGCTCAAACTCCGCCTGATGAATGAGCTTCGCGGGCTGCTCCCGAGCTCCACAGAGGATCAAGGTCCTACCCGTCTTGTGCAAGTTTCGGGCTGTTTCCTCCAGAGCAAAAACTCCGGTGGCATCGAGCGCCGTCATGTTACGTAGCCGGATAACTACGATCGGCGGCAGGCTATGCATATTCTGGGTGACCACGGAAATCTTGTCGGTCGCTCCGAACAGGAACGGCCCGTGAATTCGAAAGATGGTCACGTAATACGGAATATCCTTGTCCTGCAGAATGTGCACACGCCCATCCTCGATATAGTCATCTGTCACCTGCGACACGGTTGTGGTCGCGGCCACCCGGTTGATGAACAGCAGCGCGGCGAGAATCATCCCTGCCTCAACCGCCACCGTAAGATCCGCAAACACGGTGAGCGCAAACGTCACCAGCCACACGCTGATGTCCGTCTTGGTCAACTTCAACAGCTGCGGAATCTCGCACCACTCGCCCATGTTGTAGGACACGACCATCAGGATTCCTGCCAGTACCGCCATCGGCACATAACTCACCAGCCGCGAGGCAAACAGCAGTACACACAGCAAGGTCAACGCGTGGATCATCCCCGCCACCGGCGATTGTGCCCCCGAGCGAATGTTGGTCGCTGTGCGAGCAATCGCACCCGTAGCAGGCAGCCCGCCGAAAATCGGCGAGGCGATGTTCGCTACCCCCTGTGCCACTAGCTCCACATTGGGATTGTGATGATCGTTGCTCATCCGGTCCGACACCACCGCCGACATCAGCGATTCAATCGCGCCTAGCATCGCCACCGTGACCGCCGGTCCCAGCAACCCGTGAATCAGGTCCACGCGAAACTTCGGGACCTGCCAGTGCGGCAGGCCGCGCGGAATCCCGCCGAAGCGCGACCCGATCGTCTCCACTGGCAGCTTGAAAAGGAATACCGCCAGAGTCCCCAACCCGAGCGCCACGATCGGCCCAGGAACTTTGTCCGACACCGCGCGGCAGACTACCAGAATGACGACCGTCGTCGCCGCCAGCAACGTGGCGTCGAAGTTCAGGGTCTTGAAATGCGTGGCGAACGATTCCAAGCGAAGCCAGAAAACGCCGGGCACCTTCTCGATCTGCAGCCCCAAAAAATCCTTCACCTGCGTGCTCGCGATCAGGATCGCAATTCCGTTCGTGAAGCCGACCACGATCGGCCGCGGAATAAACTTGATCGCCGAGCCCATGCCAGTGATACCCATCGCCACCAGCAGTACGCCCGCCATCATCGTGCACATGAACAAGCCATCTATGCCATGCACAGCGACAATCCCGGCGACGACCACGACGAATGCTCCGGTCGGTCCGCCAATCTGCGTTTTCGATCCTCCCAGCAGGGAAATCAGGAATCCCGTCACGATTGCGCAGTAGATGCCCGCCTGCGGGGTCAAGCCCGAGGCGATCGAAAACGCCATCGCAAGTGGCAGGGCGACGAGGCCGACGGTGAGGCCGGCGATTAGGTCGTGAAAGAATCTCTGGGGGGTGTAGGCTCGAAGACACAGGATCGACTTCGGTAGCCAGCGTGCGTCAAGCTTAGGCCCAATAATCCCACTCATAGCATGGATTATGGCAGAGTAGGCACTTCGCATCGACTCAGAACGTTTACGCTTTGGTGACCGCCGTTACCTCTATCGAATCTCGGCGCCGTCACCGTAAAATCGGTTCTGGTAGGGCTTGGCAGCAGCACGGCAAGGGCATGGACTATCAGAACCCTCGGATCGCAGAGATTTACCACCTGGCTAACCCGCGGGCGCAGGACACCGACTTCTACCTCTCCCTCGCCGGAACGTGCCCACGTAGCGTCCTCGACCTGGGTTGCGGTACGGGCATGCTCGCCTGTGCCCTCGCCGAACGTGGTCACTGGGTGACGGGTGTTGATCCCGCAGCGGCGATGTTGACTGTCGCCAGTGGCAGACCTCACGCGGAAAGGGTAGAGTGGGTTGAGTCCTCTGCACAGACCTACAACTCGCCCCGGCGCTTCGATCTGATCCTCATGACCGGCCATGCGTTCCAAATGCTGCTTACCGACGCCGATGCGCTGGCGGTATTGGCTACCATGCGTAGCCATCTCAAGGAGTGCGGCAGAGTTGCATTTGAGACTCGCAATCCGCGCGTGGATTGGGCTGGCGAGTGGGCGGCCCGGCCGCCTCGTATGTTGCCTGGCGGACAAGTTGTCGAGACGTTGAAGATCACGGGCACGCACGGTGAATTCATTTCGTTCCAGACTTCTTATCATTTTCCGCACCTGAAGCTGACCACAAACAGCACGCTGCGGTTTCCCTCGCGAGAACAGGTAGAGGCCCTGATTGCGGGTTCGCGACTGGCGGTCCGTGACGTGTTCGGAGATTGGGATGCTGGGCCCTTCGCGGCTGCACGCTCGCGAGAAATCATCTTTATCGCGGAGATCGCCGGGTGACTAGGTCGGGGTGCATCATAGCCTGACTGAAACAACTGTCACGCTGCAACGGTTGTCACGCTGTTGCCCCTCGTTGACCGGCCCCAAGGCTTCAGCCCAAAGAGCGGCCAGACGATTTCATATTACCCCATTCTGGAGAAGCATCGGATCGGAGGCAGGGCGTTGGAAACCGACGTGCTGCTCGCGATCGAGATTGCGGACGCCTTGCGCTAACGAGCGCTTGTGCGGATCGGTGCCGGGGCGATCAGCGATGGTCGTTTCTGCCGCGACCCAACCACAGCCTGTTCCGGGTGTATCCCCTGCTCGTGTCAGTTCTTTTTCTAATTGTGCGGCTGCAAGGCTCCGCGGCCAATTGGTTCACCATCGAGAAAAATAGTTTCTATCGGGTCATACGCTGACACGTTTGCAAGTGGGTTTTCTTGAGGAGAGGCAAGTCGGCTTGCTTCCCCACCTCGTTCGTGAGTTTGCTGTGAAGCGTTGTAACCAGAGCCTGACCCCGGTAAACTCATGGTTAGAAGCCGCCTCCCGTCTGTTATTTCCCTGGCAAGGAGATGCCTATGCCTACCAAACAGGTGAAGATCCACAGCGTGGCGATCGCGGTAGCCCTTTGCAGCCTTGCATTGCATGGCCAACAGAAGTCAGCTGCACCCAGTGCCTCGGGGGGGCGCGAGTTCCCGGTGACGATGCGGCAGAAGATTGAGGCGGGCAAGACCCCGGTCGGGACCAAAGTCGAGGCTGAGCTAGCACTGGCTACGCTCGTCGAAGGCACAGTCATCCCACGGGATGCCATCTTCTCCGGGGAAGTGATCGAATCGACTGCGAAAACCGAGACTGAGCCGTCGCAGCTCGCCATTCGTATGGATGCGGTGCGGTGGAAAAAGGGATCGGCGCCAGTCAAGGTTTACCTGACTGCATGGTATTACCCCATCCGGGCAGGGATGGCGCAGGACGTCACCTACGGACCGGCCGGCGGGACAGTCAGCAAGACATGGAACGGGATGGGAGCGTATCCGGTTCCGGGGTCGCCCGCTTCCCAGCCTTTTCCAAGCGCCGACAATCAAAGTAGCCCGGGCGTCACGCCAGACGCCACCGCGAGCAGCATTTCGAATCACCGTGTTTTGATCAAAGACGTGGAATCCCAGCGCAGTGATGACGGGACGATCGTCATCACTTCCAGCCGCTTCAACATCAAACTGGATAAGCTGACGACGTATGTGCTGGCGGCGGACGAGTTACAGCCGCCCAAGGAGTCGCCGAAGCATTGAGAAAGCGGCGAAGCCATAGCGGTCGTGCAGGCGCACCACTAAAGAAATCGCCCGGTGTTCAGAATGTATGAGCTGAGTTCTAGACCGGTTGCCCGAGTGATCGAGAAAGCCTTTTAATCGCCGCAATTACCAGCCGCTACAGTAAACTGTCGGAACTTTCACGCGGTCTTCCCGTATCTATTGGTACATCTTCGTGGGGAGGACTCATGACCTCGCTCAGCAAGAATGCCAGAATCGCAGGGCTTCTATACATTTTGGCGTCAGTGGTTGGTTTCCTGCGCCTCATCTACATTCCTGATGCCTTGGTGGTGAGTGGGAACGCGGCAGCGACGGCCAATAATATCGCAGCACACGAGTGGCTCTTCCGCGTAGGCATTGTCAGCTACCTGCTCGCCGCAGCTCTGTGGGTCTTCGTCCCGCTGGCTCTGTACCGCTTGCTGAAAGGAGTCGACCAGACGCTCGCTGTGGTGATGGTGATCCTCGGTAGCCTGATGCAAGTGCCTCTCTTCTTTGCAAACGCAGCGAACGACGCAGCGACCCTGCTGTTCGTTCGCGGCGCTGATTTCCTATCCGTCTTCGACAAGCCACAGCACGATGCCTTCGCTATGCTATTCCTCAATCTGCATCACCAGCTTGATCTCGCCAACATGATGTTCGCGGGCCTGTGGCTCCTTCCATTCGGCTTGCTGGTGTATAGATCGCGCTTCTTGCCCCGCTTCCTCGGCGTGTGGCTGATGATGGGTTGTTTCCCCTACCTGGCCCTAAACTTTTCAGGCTTTCTGCTCCCGGGGACTGAGCACAAGGTCTTTGCCTACGGCCAACCTCTTATGCTCGGAGAGGTGGCGACTATGCTGTGGCTGGCGATCGTAGGCGCCAGGGAGCAGCGGGTAGCCGCAGCAACCTGATCCCACGGTAGACGCACCCCGGAATCCAAACCCGTATTCTGCGTTCAGATTCTGCCATCCCAATCTCGGCCGTTGCGGCAAACGCCGCTCGACGGGCGAAATGCCAGAACGCAGTCGTCATAGCTAGACCCCGATTTGGTGGTGCCAGTTTCAGGACTTCGTCCCAACTGGAAATGGAGGAGCATCTGGCTGCCCGAACCCAGTTTCCGCCGCGGAGGATAGCACTTACCGACTGGAGCTTGGACATAGGCCCGGACGACCAGCAGCTAACCGACTGTGGCTGCCTTCGCCTTGCTGCTGAGTGTTTCGAGATCAGGGATTGATTGGGCTTTAATCAGAGTGCAGGGCGGGGGCATAGCTCTCTGCTGGAAGAAACGTGCGAGCAGGTCGATGGCTATTGGCGCCGTAAGCGGGCTGAGAACCGTGGCTGTCAAAAGGCCGCGGCGAACCCATTCCTGCCCAGTCTTGGGCATGCCGTCACAGCCGAGGTAAGGAATCTGGAGCCAGGACTGACGGAGCTCGTGGGCGGACTGTTCGAATGCCTTGCGCGCGCCGATGGCCATGGAATCATCCTGGGCGCACACCGCTGCAATGTCGGTTCCCCGGGATGTTGAAAGATCCAACCAGGACCGAACGGCTTTTTGCGCGCTGGCCTCCGTCCAGTGTCCCTTAACCGCACGCAGTTGGATATTCCCGGGTTTCGTTTCCAGCAAGCCGTTGTAACGGAGGCTAGCGGCCTTGCTGTGACTGGGGCCTTGAACCAGGAGAACGATTCCTCCGCGCGGCAGCAACGCACCCAGTTGACGTCCCTGGATGCGTCCGATTTCCAGATGATCGGAGGCGACCACGAAGACGGGAATAGAAAAGGCCGACCGCAATTCTCCGATGTATTCGGCTTCGCGGCTGAGAACGACCCAACCGATCTTTGCCGCGGCAGCGGCGCGTGCCACATGAGGAAGAGTAGTGGACCCAGCCGGCTCGAAGATGATCACGCTGGGACGCGCTTCGTCCGCTGACTGGATGCGCTGAAGCAGTTGCTGACTCTGCAGGATACCGTCATCCTGAGCGTACACGATCTCGAGATCGGCTCCGACGCGTGCCGCCGCCTGCCGGGCGCCCTTCACCTGTTCGATTTGGTAATCGTTGCTGTCGTTCGTTACCGAGAGCAGGAGCCGCGGCTTAGACACAATCCTCCCCAAGAATTCAGCAAAATGATAATCCAAGACCGACCCTTTGTCGGGTAACCCAGTTGACACTCCCCACGCCTAAAGGCGGGGGGGCTTGCTTCAATCGAAACTGCTGGCTTTCGCCGCTTACATCTCCTCCACAAGCGCTTCGACTCTCCGTGTATCCCACGGCGAGGATTCGCAAAACCTCGTCTCTCATATTCTGGGCAGCATTCAAATCCCAGATATGCTGCACCCCGGGC
Source organism: Terriglobales bacterium (assembly GCA_035623795.1). Classification (GTDB taxonomy): domain Bacteria; phylum Acidobacteriota; class Terriglobia; order Terriglobales; family Acidobacteriaceae; genus DASPST01. Next base: position 189,895 of record DASPST010000113.1, on the reverse strand, counting down.
ACTTCCACTGCCGGTCGGAGAGACCAAGGTCGTCGTTCTTGTCCCTTCCGCAACCAGGGTCGAGGGTCACTGTGCTGCCTGCCTCTGCGCACAAGTCCTCACATTCACTGCCCATTACGCTTGAGAGCTTCCCGAGGGCTATAATCGCGCCGGCTATGTATCCGTTCCTACTGATGAGCGTGCCCACCGGATGGAATTTGGGGGAATTACTGCAGGACTGGCGTGAAGACACCCTGCACTTTCTGCGCAACGATGCGCCCAAAGTCTTGTTCATCGTGATCGGGGCCATTGCACTGGGCCGAGTCTGGCGACTGGCCATTGGCCGGGTTGCCGCCTTGCATGATAAAAGGCTGCTGTCCGACGTACGGGCGAGGCAAATACGAACGTTGGCAAGCGTGATCAGCAGCATCGGCGAATTGGTGATCGCGTTCGTCGCTACCCTGATGGTGCTGGATCGCCTGGGCCTGAATCTGGGTCCGTTGCTGGCCAGCGCCGGAGTGGCGGGCTTGGCGATCGGTTTCGGTGCGCAAACCCTTGTCCATGATTTCATAAATGGGTTCTTCATCCTGCTGGAAAACCAGTACGACATCGGGGACATCATTCGGATCGCTGGCGTCAAGGGCACGGTAGAGGATATGACGCTCCGCCGCACGGTGTTGCGTGACGATGACGGCACGGTCCACATCGTTCCCAACAGCCAAGTAACGATTGTCTCGAATACCACTCGTGACTGGTCGCAGCTCACCATGCGGGTGGTCGTCGCTTACAGCGAAGACAGCGATCGCATTATTCAGTTGCTGCAGCAGGTCGGAGATGAGCTCAGGCATGACCCAGGCTTTGCAGATGACATCGTCGGCGACGTGCAGGTGCCCGGCATCGATCGCGTTGGCCCTGGGGAGGCGGAATACCTGATGCTGGTGAAAACGCGTCCCACTAAGCAGTTCGCAGTCAGCCGGGAGTTGCGGAGGCGGATCAAGTCTTGTTTCGAGAAGAATAACGTCAAGACAGCGGGTCCGAACCGAGTTTATGTGCAGGAACCGAGCGGGACGAAAGCGTCATAAGAGCCTTCCCCGAGGACTGGGTTTCCACCTCTCCAGTTGGAGGGAGAGGCCTAGCGGGGAGTGAAGGCCCCCCCGCGACCCCGGGGTGTTGCGATAACGCTGATTGCGGCGACTGACTGGCGCTGAGTGTGCGACGTACAATTTCGGGCGAGCAAGAACGTCAAGGGTACAATGCGCATTATGAATCTCGGCGCTGTCACTTTTCGCGATTTCGACTGGATGGCGAATAGCTTGACTGTCCCGTAGTCGTCGCCAAATGGCGCTCTGACCGCCCGGAATCGCTGTCTCTTCACGCTAGTCGAGGGTTTCAGCGGCCGGTGGCACCCGCCAAATCCAGTGGCCTGCCCGACGAGGCGAGTTCGGAGTCGCCGGCTTTGCTCGAAAGCCGCCGGCTTCGCCCCGTCCCTTGAGCGAAGTAACAGCGGCGGATGACCAGCAATGGCAAGAGCCACGAGCCCTGCATACACGACCTTGAGTTCTCGAGGGAAACTCTGACGAACCAAGGCTTCAGACAGCGAGGAGACCTTTAAGATGAGAACCTTTAGCTGGTCGTTGTTTCTTTATGTGCTGATGGTCTCGATGGTGGTCGAATCACAATTGCCAGCTGACCGCAAGCCATAGACCTCACAGCCCCAGATCTACAGCGACGGCGATGCCTACCATCTGTATTCGGTCAGTGAGGCTGAACTGGACGAGGCCTTCCGCGATCCACCGCAATCGGCAATTCACCATGGCTGGGAGGGGTTTCGTGACACCTTTCCCGACTCTCGCGGTTACTTGATTCTCTTGGCGTGGGCTTCAATTCCGACAAAACCCAGGCACTTGTTTATGTCGAGCACCGGTGTGGTGACCTGTGCCGTGCCTCTCGGTACTTCATTCTGGAAAAACGAGATGGACGGTGGGTTCGAGGCCAACCGAAGGGCCTAAAGTCTGAGATGCGCGGAGAATCCTGATGGACTTCCGGGTGTCAAAGTCACGGTTGCTTGCGCCCCGAGTCCCGCAGGTGCATAATGTCGCGCATCTGGGGGTGCATCCATGCGGACAATAGCATTGGTTCTGATTGCCGGCTTGCTCGCCGTCAGTGCCGGGCATTCCTCCCCTGCCGCGGCGGATTGGGCCATTAACGCCACTGCGATTGAGGCGTGCAGCTGTCCACACTTCTGTATCTGCTATTTCAACTCGCATCCGGCCGCTCACCACGAGAATGGCAAGACTGAACACTTCTGCAAGTTCAACAACGCCTACAAGGTAAACAAGGGACATTACGGCAACGTTGATCTCGCCGGAGCTAAATTTTGGCTAAGCGGGGACCTAGGCGCAGACTTTTCCCAGGGACAGATGGATTGGGTCCTGGCGACGTTCGACACGAAAACAAGCGCCGAGCAGCGACAAGCGCTCGGGGAAATTCTGGGCCACGTGTTTCCGGTGAAGTGGAAGTCGTTCGAAACTGCTGTGGGTGACATTGATACCTGGACTTTCGACAAAGACCACGCCCACGCCACCCTGAACGGAGGCAAAACAGCGGAGGTCAAGCTCTCGCGTTTTCAGGGGATGACGGATGAGCCAGCCGTGCTGAAAAACGTGAAGTACTGGGGCACGCCGCGAAACGACGGCTTTGTCATGATGCCAAACGAAATCGAGACTTACAAGGAGGGATCCAAGGCGTACGAGTTCAAAGGAACAAACGGGTTCATGCTAACTTTCGACATGACTTCCAAGGATGTTCCTGCGGCCAAGGGGTCTTCGGTGAGCTATTAATCAATCGGTCGGCCTTTGTCTGGTACGGCAAATCGGCCGATGTCGGTAGGACACCGCAATAAGCTCCCAGCCAGGATAGTGCCCCAGCGGCGACGTAGGACCTCCTCGTTTCCTCATAACGAAATTCTAATGGACGGCTCCGCTTCACAACAAAGGATTTGGGCCGCACATCGCAAACGCCGGCTCAAATCTATAGGGCAGGACGGAACGTTCTTAAGTTCGCTAGACGGAATTAGCACACGCCCGGCTATCGACCCGGCGGCCGGTCGGAGCGTACCCTTAGCTGTTCTCGACGTGGACCCAGTTGAGAGCGCGTCACTGTATCCGCAAAAGTTAGTTCTGTCCCCGGATCAGCACGTTGCGTAGCGAGGCGATGCGCCACCGAAAGATCCCTTGAGCTTGATACACCGTACCCGCGGCACGTCTCCGACGCGTAGCCGATCAAGTTGGGGCGAACAGGGGGCTACCTAAGAGATCATTTTCGAAGGAGGAAATATGTGCGATGTCAGCAGGCGCGAGTTCTTAATAGGCGGAAGCGCTTTTCTAAGCCTAAAGGCTGAGGCGGAGCTGTTGACGGGACCCATGCATGAAGGAATGGCCGAAGCTGCCAAGGAGGACCTGGTGGCCCCTGATGTTTACTTTCACGAGGGGCAGGTATCCGATACTGCCGACGCAGTCTGCAACAACGGCTGGATCATGTTTGAAGATTACGTGCTGGTGATCGATGCAAATTTCCCGGCTGGGGCAAAGCTGATTATTGGCAAAATTCGCGCCCTGACCGATAAGCCGATAAGATTTGCTTTTGATACGCACCATCACGGCGACCATGCTTATGGAAATCAGGTCTTTGTGGAAAACGGCGGGGTGCCAGTTGCACATTCGGGCGTGATCCAGGAGATGAAGCAATACGAAACCGGCTACTACGGACACGAGCCGGGCAGATGGGAAAAGGAAACCAAGAATCGCTCCGACCTAAAGACCACTAAGCTGAAGCCGCCTTCCGTTCTCTTCTCGAAGGACTTAGTTTTTGACGACGGCAAGCATCGGGTTGAGCTGATGCACTTGGGCGTGGCGCATACGCATGGCGATGCGGTGGCTTGGCTGCCGAAGGAGCACATCCTCTTCACGGGCGATGTGTGCGTGAACGGGCCCTACAACTATGTGGGTGACGGGGACGTGGGCAAGTGGGTGGCGACACTGGATGTGGCCAGGAAACTGGAACCGAGGATAGTATGCACAGGTCACGGTCCGCGCTCTAGTGGAACGGTCTTGGACGACCAGCAAATGTTCTTTATAGCGCTCCGCGAGCAGGTCGGCGCCGTTATGGCCAATATTCCGCTGGACGAGGCAAAGCGTAGGATCGAAACGATCCGGGCGACGCTGAAATCCAATCCACAGATCGCGCGCTTTGTCAGTGATCACGTCGCCGGCTCGGACGATGGCTTTCCAGCGCAAGTCGAGAAGGTCTACGAGGAGCTCACCGGTAACAAACTGGCTGCTCTTGTACACGAGCCGCATCTTGCGCGTCACGCCCACGCTCGCTCTCACGGTCTCGTGCTAGCCTGATGAGGCTTGGACGTGAAGTGACACGAGTTATGACTATCAGGGGGCGACGGACTCTGACCGTTTACGGTCGCAGCATATTCGCAGACTTACCTGCTGTGGCCACCACCCGTCGTGGACGAGTAACGGAACCGGAAGGAACCGAATTAATTCTTGTTCGCCGATGATCCGCCTGAAATTGTCGCGTGCGCCTCAACCGATTCCAAGTCACGCCGGTTTTGTTCGCTGGAAGTCGCCGCATTCGTCTTTTACTTCTGGACAAACCGGTCGCTTCCTATGGAATGACCGGCAGGATGATCTCCGAGGGGTGCTTGACGTCCAGATAGATCGTGTTTTCGGCGATCTGCGAGCGGCGGTTGTTATTGAGTGGTTCACCGGTGTTGGGGTTGATATCGAATCGCGGGAAATTGCTGCTCGAAATGTCGAGGCGAATCCGGTGGCCCCGCTTGAACACAAGCGACGTTGGATACATCTCGATCGTGAACTCGTAGGCTTGCCCGGGCTTCAAGAGTTCGGCCTTGCCGAAGCCATTGCGGTATCGCGCGCGCACGATGCTGTCGGCAACATTGAGATCCACTCCGGCCGGAAAGTCGGCGTTGGGAGGGTACACATCAACAAGCTTAGCCGTGAAGTCCGTATCGGGAGCGTTCGAGGACGCCCAGAGTTTCACAATTAGCCGACCCGTAACCTCGATGTCGTTTGCGAGCGGAGGTGTTTGAAATACCAGTACATCATTTCGAGCGGAGAGGGGCTTCGTGTCGGAACACAGCCAATAGTCGAGGCGACAGCGCTGGTCCGCCGCTCCCTGGAACATTAGTGTTCCCTGGGACGAGACGTTCCCTCCCAACGTGGGAACCGGGTTCCGAGGATCGAACTGATAGGTAATTGGTTGGTCGTCTGCTGGTTTGTCCGGCAAGAGGACGCCGTTCACGTGCAAGTAGTAGGGTGTGGGCACCGTCCTGGCTAGCGGCCACTCCTGTTCGTCGCGCCAATGGCCTCCCACGAAAATGCGGCCCTCTGGCGTCTTGTGCGCGTCGCCTCCACCCATCACATAGATACGCACCGGAGGTTCACGGTCCACTCCATTATCAATGCCCTTTAACCAGTGATCGAACCATCGCAGATGAAATGCAGCAAGATCGAGCGCTGCGTCGTCGGTGAACTGCGCTTCGCCGGCGTAGCTGAGGTTCTCACTGCTGTGTATCCACGGTCCGATGATGAGGCGCTGAAGGGTCTTCTTGGCTCTTCGCAGCTCCACGTAATTCAAGTTGGCAACTTGAGTGCCCCAGGAATCGTACCAACCCGTTGTGTGGTACTCGGGTACATCTTTGTATTCTGCCAGGTGGTCAACGACGCTTGCGCCAGCATCTTTCCAGAATGCGTCGTAGTCGCCATGGCTCATTGCTTGAATCAGCCAGGTTTCGTAGTCGGGAGCAAACTTGAGCGGAGTTGTCCCCGGCCGTAAGGGAAGGGCGCGCACATAATCGCGAACCTGCGTACCCATGTCCACCAGAGCCTTCGCAGCCGCCGGCTCCGACGCAGCGCGTTTGGCCGCCGGAAGAGCATCTGCCGTGCCGGTAGCATTACCTAAGGTGAAGACCCAGTTAAAGAAGCGCAACTCGAAAGCACCGTTATGGCGGACACCGTACCGGCCGTAGTCCGACATCGCATTGCGGGGAACCATCGCCTTCAGGTAAGGAGCGTTACCGATGGCGAGCGCATGTTGGGTTGCTCCCGCATAGGACGACCCTACCGTGCCGATGCCACCGTCGCACCAGGGCTGCGAGCCAATCCACTTCGCTGTATCAAAGCCGTCGTTCGGGTCATCAATGTGCGGACGCCAGCGCCCCTCTGACTGGTAACGGCCACGTACGTCCTGCAGCACGACTATGTATCCGTGTGGCACAAAGTCGGTCGCAAGGTGCGCGGCGCCATCCTTGTTGTAAGGTGTGCGCAACAGAATCACGGGAAACTTGCCCTCCATCGGCCGATCGTTTTGTGCTGGGCGATAGATATCAGCCGCCAACTTGACTCCATCTCGCATCACGATCATCACGTTCCTCGTCTCAGCGATACCGGAGCTCGAATCGCCCTGAGCCTGGAGCGGCACATCAGCGACCAGAACCAGCAGCAACACACAGCAGGAAGAACCGGCGAAGAACTTGTTTTCGAGGTTTCCGATCATGCGACTCTCCCTCTAAGGCGTTAGCACATTAGGCCCTTTGAATTGCCTCGGAATTGTAATGAACTGACATTGCAGATAGAAATTGCTGGTGTCGCATGGCCTGAGCGCAAACGGAGGAACGGTCTGATTGTGGCGGTGAGCAAACAATCCTTGTCCGGATGGTCGTCAAACCAGGCCCTGTCCACGACCAGCACCATGCGCACTGTAGCACCGCCTCGAAGCTCAGCACCCAAGGACTCAGGACTAGAATTTCCGGTGCTTCATCCGCAAGCCAAAATCCGGCTCCCCCCCATCCACTGGGTAAACCACTTCGGAACGGGAGACCACGTGCCGCCCATGGCGGATAGTGTCCGGCGCTATGGCATATTGGCAAATCATTGCGCGACAGGAGGCTGATCGGGGAAGAGGTTGCATTCAACGACATCGGTTTCGATCCTTATGCCGGGAAGCCGAACGTAGCGATTTCGTCGTATGTGGAACTCGCGAAGAAAGCATCTGGAGGATGACGTCATCGATTGCCGCGTTTCATCGCTGATCGCGAAAGGCGGTGCGTACGTGGCGGGCGCGTTAGCACCAACATTGTTCAGAAGCGCCATCAACCTCTTCGCATGCATTGACTTGCGCGTGCCACAAACGTAAGATTCGCGCCAGTGATCGGGCAAACCATTTCTCGCTATCGGGTCGTTGAGAAGCTGGGCGGCGGCGGCATGGGCGTGGTGTACAAGGCGGAAGACACCGAGCTCGGCCGGTTCGTTGCCCTCAAATTCCTGCCCGACGAGGTTTCCCGCGACGCGCCGGCATTGGAGCGTTTCCGCCGCGAAGCTCGCGCCGCCTCTGCCCTGAACCATCCAAACATCTGCACCATCTACGACATCGGGAAAAGCGGCGAGCACTCTTTCATCGCTATGGAGTTTCTCGATGGCGTGACGCTGAAGCACCTGATCACAGGGCGTCCTCTAGACAACGAGACGCTGCTTGGCCTCGCGATCGAAATCGCCGACGCGCTCGATGCCGCACATTCCGAAGGCATTGTCCATCGCGACATCAAGCCGGCAAACATTTTCGTGACCAAACGCGGACACGCAAAGATTCTCGATTTCGGGCTGGCGAAAGTGTCGGCGCGCGGTTCCTCGAGCAGTGCTTTGAGTCTTACGCAGGGGACGACGCGGACGATGGTCGATGCTCATCTCACCAGTCCCGGGACGATGCTTGGCACGGTTGCTTACATGTCACCGGAGCAAGTGCGAGCGCGTGACCTCGACGCCCGCAGCGATCTGTTTTCCTTCGGCGCTGTCCTCTACGAGATGGCCACGGGCGACGTCCCTTTTCGCGGGGAGAGTTCCGCCGTCATCTGCGAAGCCATTATGAATCGCGCGCCCGTGCCTCTGGTGCGATTGAACCCCGATATTCCGCCGAGGCTCGAGGACATTATTAATAAGGCTCTGGAGAAAGATCGCAATCTGCGCTACCAGCACGCCTCGGAGATGCGCAGCGATCTGCAACGCTTAAAGCGCGACACGGAGTCGGGCCGAACATTACCGACCGTTGTTGGCGAGAACTCGCACACAGACACTCTGGTTGCCCGAGAGAGTTCAGGATGCCAAAGCGTCGCGATAAGCGAAGGCTCAAGACTGACCGCCAAGCGCAAGCTTTCCAGCGCTGCGTTCCTCGGAATTCCAGCGGGGTTCGTCATCGCAATCGCCGCCCTCGCCTATTTCTATTGGCCGTCACGACGTCCGGCAACTCATGTGGCCACGCCTGCGACGCCGAGCGCGGTTGCGGTGCTTCCTTTCCAGAACATGGGCCCGGACAAGGACGTGGACTATCTGAAGCTTGCCTTGCCGGACGAGATCGCAACCGATCTTACGTCCGTGCGCGCGCTCTCGATCCGCCCGTTTGCAACGACCAGCAAATATACTACCTCTGGTCTCGATCTGCAGCAGGCTGGCCGCGAGATGCGGGTCAGTGACATCGTCACCGGACATTACATGAAAGAGGGGGACCAACTGCAGATTACCCTCGAAGCCGTCGATGTCGAGAACAACAGCACGTTATGGCGCGACACGTTAAACGTGGCCGCCCGTGACTTGATTGCGATGCGCGGCCAGATCACCGCAAGAGTACGACAGGGACTCTTACCTGCCTTAGGCATCGGAATCCAGATGGCCGACAACAGTACGCAACCCAAAAATCAGCAGGCTTACGATCTCTATCTGCGCAGCCTTGCGCTGCCACGCGAAGCCGCTGCCAACAAAGAAGCGATCACCATGCTGGAACAATCGGTTGGTCTGGATCCCAGCTATGCACCCACCTGGAGCGAACTCGGTCTTCATTATTATTGGGACTCTCAGTATTCCGATGGCGGCGAGGCGGCGTTTCAAAAGTCGAACGCTGCTTTGGAGCACGCGCTCAATCTCGATCCCAACCTGCTGACGGCATCGGTTCAAACCATTGCCAATCTCGTGGAACGCAGTGATCTGGCCAAAGCGTACAGACAAGCTGATGCTCTGGTGAAGCGCCAACCGCGCACTTCTTTTGCTCACTTCGCACTTGCGTATGTTTTGCGTTATGCCGGCTTGCTCGACGAGGCGACCCGCGAGTGTGAAACCGCTCTCTCGCTCGATCCCGGCAACTTTGGACTCCGCTCCTGCTCTCTCGCCTTTGCCGGAGCAGGCAATCCGGAACGTGCTATCGCCTTCCTGCGATTGGACCCGAGTTCGGACTTCTTCAACCAAAACTATTTCCGGTTCCTATGGAGCGAGGGCAAGATGGCGGAGGCACAGGAGGCCGTGCATAAGCTGCCTCAAGATCAAAAGAGTGTGAGGTTTGCCGAAGTGTGCTCGGCGTCGCCTTCGCCCACGCAGTCGCCGTCCGCGGAGTTGAATCGACTCGGGCAAGAGGTCGAGGCGAACATGCTAACCAACCCTGACCCGGAAAATCGCTACGATGCTGGCGCGTCGTTGGCTTTTTGCGGCCAGCCGCAAGCCGCCGTGCGGCTGATCAAGAGTGCGATCGATGGCCGCTATTGCGCATACCAAGCGCTGCAAGAAGATCGGCTGGTGACCTCACTTCGAATTATGCCGGAGTACACTCAGCTCCTCTCCGCGGCGAAGAGATGTCAGGATGAGTTTCTCGCCGCGAGATAACTTGCTTTGCTGATGAGTTGAAGAAATCGTGTTAGCATTCAGAACCTGGCTGCAAGGCGTAGTTGGCAGTCTTGGCCGAGTGGGAAGGACTAAACGACGATTCTGAAAACCTAGGCCACAAGACACACGGGCTGTGTCCCTCTCGCCTCCACCAAAGACTCTGCGGACCGTTTGCGGAACCTCTCCAGAGCGACTAAGGAACGCACGGTCGCCAAGCACGGCAGGGAAATGAAGATCCAAAGGAAATACGCATCGTGAAACGAACCGCATCGTTCCTGCTCGGGTTTGTACTTTGCGCCGTCTCAACGTTTGGTCAAACTGAATCGGAGATACGCAATCAACTCGTGGGTACGTGGAAGTTGGTTTCCACAGAGGAAACCATGAAAGACGGCACGACTCGCCCATTTCTTGCTTATGGGCCCCACGGTACGGGTTTTCTCATGTACCAGCGGGATGGTTATATGTGCGCTGACCTTGTGAATCCGGATCGTCCCAAATGGGCCGATCCGGTCCATACCACTCTAGAGGAAAAGACCGCTGCCGCCGATGGCACTTTTGCTTACTGTGGTCGCTATGAGATCGACGTGAAACACAAGCAGATTGTCCATTTGCCGGAGGTTGCCACCGATCCCGGATACGTAGGATCGCGTCAAATTCGGCCATATCTTTTAGAAGGCCGACGCCTAATCCTCAGCGATGTCGAGAAGGACAATCCATCGGTTGCACGCTGGAAAATCGTTTGGGAGAAGGTTCAATAGCATAACGAGCCGACACCTGGTGACGCTGTCACCAATCAGGCGAAAGGCAGTCAAGATCCCCCAACAAGGTCGATTATCGCGGCATTTCGCCAACAAGCGGCACAACAGGAGTGGGAGCAAGGTGCGATGATCCTTTAGCTCGCGATGGGCGTGGCGGGTTTGGTGTGAGGGAAAAAATTTTCCCATCCGGGAAGTCCTTTTCCAGCTGTCCTTTTCGACGAAAGGCCCTAGGTCGCCCCCACTGAAATCATTTCCTTATTCTCCTGCGGGTTAGCGCTGGTTACTTGGCCCTACTTTGGCTGTGGACGTGCAGTTTTCGAGAAGTGTCCCCCGGTTGGTGTAGCTGTTCGGACACCGAGAAGCCGACGACGAACAAGGATCGCTCCCACTATGAAACCTCAGACGACTGCCCTCATCAATCGCGAAGCAACCAAGGGTAACGTGGATAAGTGGATGGAAGATTTGCTTGTGCGAATTCAACTCTGCATCATGCACCCGCACAGTGTCATTCACCAGGACGGCACTACAAGTGAGGAAGAAAGCGTGGTTGTGAAACCATGAGAAATCATCGTGCAACCATTGTCGGATGAATTCCCGCTGCCGCACCTGCCGGACGGAGGACCTCAACCACTCTGTTTATCCTCTAAGACCGGCTATTGAGTGTGATCGAGAGTGCCTGGTGAAAAACTCCTTTCGAGGCGTTTTAAGCTCAAGACCCAGTTTGTAAGTCGTTGAACTCCGTTCGACGAACACCCCGAAATTCAACAAAATCATCGGGTTGGTTGCTTTTTTAGCAGGCCCGGGATAGGTCGCCAAGCCTCTCCCAATCGCCCCCGCCCAACGACTCTAAGCATTCATAGCTTCTACCTGCGGCGCAGCTGGGCACGACTCAGGCGAACCCGGCCAGTCCGCGCCACGGTATCTGCCCAGAATACGGCCGACCAGCAGAACCAGAGCAAAAACGATCCACTGCAAGGCTCTTGGGAGCGTTATCACTGCCTGTGTGTGCCAGTGCCGCCACAAGACGTGGGCCAGGTAGAAAATCGACGGCTGACCGGACTCACTAGCGTTGAGGACTGCAAACAGCGCCTCGAGGTAACGATCCAAGTCGAGTGCCGGAATTGCTCGGCCACTTAACTCCAAGAGATCTTCCCCAGCATTCCACCAAGTATGGACCCAACGATATGCCGATCTTCAAAGATCCTTGATTATATGCTTGAGACGCTATGCCCTTCCGTTGATGACTCCCCGGCTTTCATTGCCTTGCCAGTTGCAGGACGTAGTCGTATTCCGGATGATTCGGCTGGCATCGCCACCGCCCGGCCAAAGAAACACGATCAGCGGGGAATCACTAATCACAAAGATCAACCCCGCCAACACCAACAAGACTTTCAACGCCCGTCCTCGATTCATTGTGCTCTCTCCTCTCGCAAAGCGGAATTGGCAGGCAAGACACGCCAACCGTTGTTCCAAGGTGCGGAAAAAGCATCTGAGTGGGAATCTTAGGTCGGCCGCAAGGGGGTCAATCGCGGTCGGGTCCGAGATGAGGTACAGCGGGAGAAGGGTCTGACACTAAGCTAATCAGACGCTAGGCTCGTAGCACATGCACCGGAGGGTGCTGTCGCTTTCGGCCGGCCGGGGCACTCGCTGCAGCCACGATCCACATAGCGGCTGCCAGTATGAGATTAAAGGTAATTGGGGCCATCATGCCTGGCGTCGCGGCGGGACCAAGGATGATGTTGCTGGCTGTGAGGCTGAAATGCATGAGCATGGCTACCAGCAGGCTGCCAGTGTGGTCCCACACCCTCACCATTAGTATCCTGTACGCCGGCAGTAGCCCGATGGAGAACAGGACTGTGCCAAGAAAACCCGGGACGGAGAGCGCCCCTGAGGGAGTGACACATGAACAGATGTTAACAGGCAAGTGCCATGCGCCCCAGAGCAATCCTACGAGAGCACCAGTCCTAAACGCATCGAACCTCAGCCTCAGCTTCGGTATGACAAACCCCGTCCACCCCAGCTCCTCAAAGAAGCCCGCCAACGTTCCAACGACGAAACCCATCAGCAGAAGGGAACCCTTGTTGCTTTCGGTAAGGATGCGCGGGATGAAGTTAGGAAACCGAAGCGAAAGTGCAAGAGGTATGGTCATCAACACCAGCGGAGCGGTCAGAAGCGCTGCGGCGTACCAGCCAATCCGTACTCGCCACGAAATCAAATGGGATACAAGATCGCAATAACCCGCCCTTCCACTTGCGATCCCCGTCAACAAAATGCTCGCTACGGCTGGGCCAGCAAGCATCGCTACAACCATGACAGGAATCATCTGCGCGAGTTGTACCGGATCGCGGGGCATGCCGCCAAGCCTGACCGCAATGAGGATGCCGCCCCATGAAACGGCGAATGTCACAACGTAAAAGGTAAGCACCGGATGCTGTTTGAGGAAGATAGAGCTATACATAGGTTGTCGTCATTTCAGTTCTACCGTAGGAATCACGAGTCAGACTTAATGCTTCACGGGGTGGGTGCACAAGCGCACAAATCACCCAGCAAGGTGACCTAAAACCTGAGTTTTGCTGGCTGCTGAAGCAGTCGATAACGCTCAAAATCGCGGCCACGATGAGCGTGATGGCGATTTTGCCATTACCAAGGCGGGCTTTCCCGAGCAAGAACCGAGACCTTCGGTTTGTCCGGCCGATAGCGGACTCGGACGGAGCGTTCGCTGCAGGCAGGAGCGTGGCTAGACGATTAGCAGTGTCCGATCATTGGTGAGTTTGCTCGCCTTGACGTTTTTCCTTTTCGTCGTGCTGATGCACGCCCCGGCTTGGGCACACCATCCGCGAAATCGGTTTGCCCTGGCGTACGTTCTGCGGGAAATGTCCTGCAGCGGCGCTCTGGCGCTGGCAGCCAGCTCACCGAGCAGTGGCGCAAGCACGGCACGCACATCCTTGCGACAGTTGCGCGATACCCATCTTTCAGGCAAACTTTTTTGCCCTCATTGACTTGCCTTCCTCTCCCACGTAAGATTCGGCTTCCAATGCTCGACACCACCATCTCTCACTATCGCATTGTTGAAAAACTGGGCGGCGGAGGGATGGGCGTGGTGTATAAGGCGGAAGATCTATCTCTTCGGCGCTTTGTTGCCCTGAAGGTTCTTCCCGATGAAGTATCCAGAGATCCTCAGGCTCTGGCTCGCTTCCAGCGCGAGGCACAAGCGGCCTCGGCGCTAAACCATCCGAACATCTGCACCATTCACGAGATCGGGCAGCACGAAGGCCAGCCGTTTATCGTGATGGAGTTTCTGGATGGTATGACGCTGAAGCACCGGATTGCGGGACTTCCCCTCGAAAACGAAGCTGTTCTTTCGTTTGCCATCGAGATTGCCGACGCTCTGGACGCCGCTCACTCCGAAGGAATTTTGCATCGCGATATCAAACCGGCAAATATCTTCGTCACCAAGCGGGGTCACGCCAAGATTCTCGATTTTGGACTGGCAAAAGTCACTCTTGCGAGCACTCCTTCCACCAATATCGCCGCTCTCAACACCCAGACGGGTGTGATGGACGCGGAGCATCTGACTAGTCCGGGCACGATGGTAGGCACTGTGGCCTACATGTCGCCCGAGCAGGTGCGGGCCCGGGAACTCGATGCCCGCACTGATCTGTTCTCGTTTGGGGCAGTTCTATACGAGATGGTGACCGGCGCGTTGCCTTTTGTTGGCGAGAGTTCGGCCATGATCTGTGAAGCGATCGTGAATCGTTCCCCGGTGGCTCCAGTGCGACTAAATCGCCAGGTACCTCCCGATCTGGAACGAATCATCGGCAAAGCACTGGAGAAAGACCGGAACCTGCGTTACCAAAGCGCCGCGGAGATGCGAGCCGATCTGCAGCGGCTGAAGCGGGATACGGAAACGGGACGAGCCATAGCTGCCAGTTCCGGAACCGTGGCGGTTGCACAGGAGATCAGTTCTCAGGTCGCGCAACCGCCGTCGCCAGCTTCCGGCCCATCCCCCGCGCTTGGCTCTTCTCCGTCATCGAGCGCAGCAAAAGTGGTTGAAGTTTCTGCGGCTGGGCGGCGGAGACTCTGGAGGATGGTGGCTCCCATCCTCCTGGTTGGCTTGGTCGTCGCTATGGCGGCGGCGGGATTCTGGTATTGGCGGTCAAAGGCAGACACTTCGCAGATCGAATCCATTGCTGTGATTCCTTTCGCCAATGTGGGCGGCAACACCGATACCGACTTCCTCAGCGATGGCCTCACAGAATCGTTAATGGCCAGCCTGGCCCACGTGCCCCAGTTGAAAGTGAAATCCCGCAACTCCGTCTTCCGCTACAAGGGCAAAGAGGTTGACGTCCAGAAGGCCGGTCAGGAGTTGACCGTGGATGCGCTGCTCACCGGCAGGGTGGTGCAACGCGGGGACGCGATTCAGGTCACAGCCGAACTCACCAATGTTCACGACAATACGGAAATCTGGGGCGAGCATTACGAGCGGAAAGCCTCCGACATCATCGCCCTGGAGCAGCAAATCGCTGGCGACATCGCCGACAAGCTGCGCTCAAAGTTGAGCGGAGCGGAAAAACAACAAGTCACCAAACAAGGTACGCAGAATCCGGAGGCCTACCAGCTTTACGTGAAAGGTCGCTACTACTGGAGCAAGCGCACTGTCACCGACCTTAACACTGCCATTTCCTACTTCAAACAAGCCATCGATAAAGATCCCGGCTACGCGCTCGCCTATGCAGGACTGGCGGATGCCTATGCTGTGCTGACCAGCTATACCGGTGATCCCAATGACCTCATCCCCAAGTCGAATGCGGCCGCGCAAAAAGCGCTGGAACTCGACCCGACACTGGCGCGCGCACATGCTGTTCTCGGCCTCAACAAGAGTTCATACCTCTGGGACTTTTCCGGTGGCGAAGCCGAGTTCAGAAAAGCGTTGGATCTCGATCCCAGCGACGCCACCGCCCATCAGTGGTTTTCCCTGCACCTCGGCTCCATCGGTGGCCGGACCCAGGAGTCGATTGCGGAAGCTAACCGGGCTCATCAGCTCGATCCGCTCTCGCCCATCATGACCGTCGCACAAATGGAGGCTTACGGCTCATCTCGTCAATTTGATAAGGCCATTGAGATTGGCACAAAACTCATTACTGAGAATCCAGCCTTCGCCGCAGGGCACAGTTACTTGGCCATTATGTATTGGGCCGATCATAAATATCCCCAAGTCATTCAGGAAACGAACGCCACCGCCCAATTGCTGGGTGATGAGAATTTTGCCGGGTATGCAGCCGCTCTGGACGCGGGCTTCCGCTCGGGCGGATGGCCCGGTGCGAAGCGCAAGGCCATCGAAGTTTTACTCGCGCAGCGCAACGCCAAGAGCGATTACGTTTCTCCCTACTTCATTGCCGAACTGTATGCCGATTCCGGCGACAAGGACCATGCCTTCGAGTGGCTCACCACTGCATACCAGGAACACGACGGGCTGATCGCCCTCCGGACCGATTTCACCTTCGATTCCCTGCGCGCCGATCCACGCTACGCCGATCTGGTCCGCAAAGTCGGTTTGCCACAGTCGTGACAACACCCGCACGAAATCCGACTTCGCACTCATGAATGCAGAAATCGGCCCCAGGAATCCGAAATAGTCAGCGTCAACCGGCGCTGTTTATACGTTTTGAGCCCCCCCGGGAGGACGAAATGGCAATTGCCACTGCACGCCCGCGCCTGAATCTGCGCTACGACAATCTCTTCTTCTCCGGCATGGCTGCCGTGGCGTTACTCACTGTTCTCGTCGGGTTTGCACGCACGTATTTTTTGGCGGGTCTGTTTCGAGCCCCACTCCCGAACCTGCTCGTGCATATCCACGGCGCTGTTTTCACGCTCTGGATCCTGCTGTTGATCACGCAGATCTCGCTCGTCACGGTGCGGCGGGTGGATCTCCATCGTCGTCTCGGCTTGTTCGGGTTCGGGCTCGCGGTTCTGATGATTGTGTTGGGCGTGGTGACCGCAAGTGATAGGCTGGCTCGCCATGTGACTCAGCCGGGCGCCGGGACGGTCGAGGAGGTACGCGCATTCTACGCCATCCCGCTCGCCGACATGCTCATGTTCTCCACCTTCGTCTATGTCGGTTATTGCAACCGCCTTCGGCCCGCCGTGCACAAGCGGCTCATGTGGTTCGCCACGCTTTCGCTTCTCGACGCGGCCTTCGACCGCTGGCCTGTCTTTGATCCCTACCCGCTGCCCATCGTGAACCTCATCTGCTTTACACCATTGCTCCTGCTGATGATCGGTTACGACTGGTGGTCCACCGGCAAGGTGCAGCGCGTAACGCTCCGGTCCACGGTGTTCATGGTGATCGTGCAGCAAAGCCGCCATCTTCTCGGCCATACTGCTGCCTGGCAGAGCTTCGCGGCTTGGGTCGCCGCGCACATGCCCTCGTTTTCCTGACGAACACGCGTGCCGGTGTGGCGGCCGAGGTCTCTCCCACCCTGCCTGGGAGACATTACATCCTTAACCCAACCTCGATGGCATGGTTGAAGAGGATTTCTATCTGCGTGAAATTCAGACAGGGCGAAGGACAACGAAAGCAGATTGATACTGGTAGGCGCCTGTGTCCTGATCGTTGACGTAAGGGCGTTTACACGTGCTTAACGGGGCGGGGCGGAAATGGCAATTTCACGACAGTGACCGCTCGCCACAAAATTGTGAAGTGGGGGCGAGGAGATGAGAACCCCGGACGTCGGCCTCAAGACTCATACCTCAGGGCCTCAGAGACGAAAGCATGGCGGGGGTCAATGCATGGTGCGGGCGCCCTCGAATCAGCCGATTTTCAGGAACTGCAGCTGCGCGTCCTTGTTGGGATTGGGGTCTTTGATGGTTTGTCCGGCGTCGACCCAGAAAAGCTGGAAGTCGCTGAAGTTGTGTTTGCGCTCGTAACGGTGCCCGCGGTAGCCGATATATAGAGAAGCGCTCTCCGGCAGCCAGAGGCGGACGTGGCGCTTCTGAAAGTCCACCGGGGCGTAGGCGATCACCAGGTGCTCCACCTGCAAGTCGATTTGCGGGATGGGAGATACCAGATCGGTTTCGATGCGCAGAACCTGAAAGGTGTCGGTAGCGATCCAGGCGCGGCCCTTGAGCCTAGGCAGGTACACGGAACCGCCGACCCGCATGGCGTGAAACGATTTGCTCTCGTCTGGGCGCTCCTGAAAGTGGACCTGCCACACGGGCGACGCCTGCAAGTCGGTCAATCCCTCGCAATGGAAGTCGAAGTTTTCCAGGTGTGAGGGGTGGAAGATCAACGCGAACGCCACCGTCCCGGTGTCCACCAGTGATGGTTGGCGCATTCCGGTGCTTGCGTACCGGTACTCGGTCATCGTGGGATAGCCCAGGGAATTCTCTTCGATCTGCGCCACGTAGTTCACCACTTGGGTGCCGACGTTGCGGCTCTTGCCGTTCTTGCCGATGTCGATCTGGTCGATGCGCTCACTGGCGCTGATGCGCTGCAGGTTTTCGATGAGGTCCTGGGTATGTTGGCTGGTCTCTTTTAAGACCTGTGGCAAGGGACAGGCGGTGTCGGTTCGAACCGGGGGAACGGCTTCATCAATGTCGGCCGGCGCCCAGCTTCGCTGCGATGATTCGGCTATTTTCCTCGGGCTGCTTGCCGGCGCAGCGGCGACGGTTTTGGGCTGGCCCAGTTGCTCTTCCAGCCTGGACAGGAATTGCTGGATGGCGGCAACGTCGTCAGGATTGCCGGCATACTTCAGGTACTCGCGCAGCTGGAGGGCTTCGTTTGCTGGGTCGCCCTTGGCTTCATAGATCTGGGCCAGCACGAAGTGCACGCGCGGCTCGCGATGATCTTTATCGATCTCCACCGCGCGCAGGGCGCTTTTTTCCGCGGTGGTCAGGTCGTGCAGGTCCAAGCTGGCGGCGGCATGATACTCGTAGGCGACGGCGTTATGCGCCGGGTCAAGTTCGAGCACGCGGGCGCTCAGCTTCAACACCTCAGCCCAGGCGTGTGCGCGGGCCGCGATGTCAGCCAGACAAAGATAGGCAGGGGCGTAGGTGGTGTCGGCGGTGGAACCCTGCTGACAAGCCCTGCGGGCCTCTTCGTTGCGCTGCCGCGCGACCAGCACCTGGCCGAGAGTTACCCATGCGGCTGCGTACTTGGGATCGTGCTGGATTGCCTTGCGCAAGTGCTGCTCGGCATCGGCGACGTTCTTGTTCTTCAGGGCGACGCAAGCCTGGTGATAGTCCCTCCTGGCTTTGGGCTTGATCCGCAACTGTCCCTCTGCAATGGCGGGACGGGTGATCAGGGTGAGCGGGGGGAGCAGGCAGGATTCATCGGTTTCGGCGGGCTTTTTCCCGACCTCGGCATCGTTCGGCCGATTGCGCGCATTGATCCGGTCCACCGTATCGCTGACGTTCTTGGGAATGTTGCTTATGTCTAAGGCGGGAGCCCCAGCCTGTGGCGGCTGCTGCGCGGACAGAGTGGAGACGGAAAAGGTCAACAAGACAACGCCGGCCAAGGCCGGCACTTGGCAGAGCACCCGCAACCGCCGCCACAGCGCCGTGGTAAATCGCATGGCACGCCCCCACCCCGCGGGGGATGATAGCGCGGTTTATCCGGGTTGCCAAGACCTGTGCTCACAAGGCTCACAAGGCTGTTCCGCCGCATCGGCTAGACGCTCCCCAAAAGAGCCATCCCAGCGAGGGCCTAGATCACCGGTGTCGACAGTTACATCTCACGGATCTTTAGGCGAAACGCAGATCATCCTTGGCTCCCGCCAATTTCCCTGTGTAGAATGCCTCCGTCTTATTAGCCAACGGCAAACAGCGACAAAAGGAGGACGTGATGCGACGGTCACGGTGGACAGTCGGAGTCGCTCTGGGGATGATCGCGGCTTGGTCCATTGGACGGCTTCAGGGACAAGCGCAAAGTGACAAGGTCATCTTCGCGTCCGATTGAGTGGTGGAGATAAGAAGGAGGGCGCCCTGTTTTACGAAGAGTCGTCGGGCATGTTTGATCTCATTCCGGCGAAATAGGCTGTAAGCTTGCAACGCAGCCCGTAAACAGGCGTCTCTGACAATGCCGGTCCAGCGCTTGGGCGTACGAACCTGTGCCCTCTCCTAAGAGCGCGCCATTTCGCTCTATCTAACCAAGGTTCGCTTTCAATCAGGTTCAGGGCAGGAACTTGTTAGGGTGCATCGGATCCTAGGATACAGGCCATGACATTGGTTGCTCCATTACTCCTGTTAACCACGACTCTCCCGATGTTCATCGCTACAAGTCTGGACGCGCAAACAATCCAATCTCCTGAGGTGCATCCGGATAGAACCGTAACGTTCCGTCTCTTAATGCCTCTAGTGCAGAAGGCAGAAGTCCATTTGGACGACATCTCCGGCATGACCTCAATCACCATGACAAAGGACAGCAGCGGCGTATGGTCGGCTACGACTACCGCGCTGACACCTGACATCTATGCCTATCAGTTTGCGGTGGACGGGCAGGACATCCTCGATCCGAACGTGCGCGCCTATGTGTCAAACCATTTTCAACAGGGCGGGTTGTTAACTGTTCCAGGATCACCCGCCGCCATCTGGGAACAGAAAGAAGTGCCACATGGCGCAGTCTCCCGGCACTTCTTTTCTTCAAAGATCACCGGCGACCAGCGTGATTATTATGTCTACCTGCCGCCAGAGTTCGACCCCAGATCAAGGAAAACATATCCGGTGCTCTACTTGCTGCACGGCTACAGCGACTATACCGATGGCTGGATAGCCATGGGCAGGGCGAACTTCATCCTCGACAACCTTATCGCGCAGGGAAAGGCAAAGCCGATGATCGTGGTGATGCCATCGGGCTACAGCGTGCCGGCCTTGCTGGACAAGGGGTGGGCCGCTCCTCAGACACCGCTCTGGCGTCTTAATGTCGAGCGCTTTCCGGATATGTTGTTGGAGGAACTGATTCCTCTGATCGAAGGAGGGTATCCGGTACGGAGAGACCGCAATAGCCGTGCCATCGCGGGGCTCTCAATGGGCGGTGGAGAAGCAGTCTATACTGGCCTGAACCACGTTGATCGGTTCGCTTGGATTGCGCCCATGAGCGCCGCCGTGCCCGATGATCTTGCACACGCGTTCCCGAAACTCAATGCCAACCAGGGTGGCAAGATCAGGCTGTTATGGATCGCGTGCGGGAAGCAGGACTTTCTGTACGAGGAGAACCGCAATTTTAAGGCGTGGCTCACATTGCAGGGCATTCGGTTCACAAGCGTTGAAACTGAGGGCGCACACACCTGGCCGGTGTGGCGGCGAAATCTAGCGGATCTGTTGCCAGTCTTGTTTCGCTGAATTCTCGGCGGATGAAACCCGGCGATTGCGCTCAAATCGCCTTGATGAGCGTTAGTCGCAACAATGGCAATCACAACAAGGTGTACATCGTCGTGTACACCAACGATAACAAGGGTTCCTACGATCCGGAGATGGGTTCGGAACGTTTGGCGCGAATCCGCCGGGCGGAGCAGGAGGCTTCCGAAGGCCAGCTTGGCACTCCGAGCGAAAACATCCTCTGGATGGGATATGACGATGGCATGTTGGAATATGCGCCGCAGCCGAAACTGACGGAGGAGGCAACCGCGATCATCCGCCGTCTCCGACCCGATGTCCTCTTGAGCGTGGACCCGGGAGAATGGTTTGAGCGCTGGCACAAGACCGACCACCGAATGGCCGCGTTCAACACGATTGATGCGGTGCGGGCAGCGGAATTCTGGCTGTATTTCCCCAATCAAAAGCTGCAGTTGGGACTCGAACCCTACCAGGTCCCGGAGATGTACTTCTTTTACCCTTCCCCGCAGGAGTCGAACTACTTTGTCAACATCGACAGCGTTGCCGAGTTGAAGTTTGATGCCGCCTGCAAGCAAGTCAGTCAGTTCGAGCCTGCGGTCCACAAATACCGGTCCGATTGGGACCCCAAGGATATGGAGAAGGCGAAGGACGAGATGCGTAAGCAACAACCGCATAAGGATGGACACTACGTGGAAGCATTCCGCTACGCCACAGGCTTCAACCAGTTCTAGGGGAGGAGATCGTTCATGTCTGCACTGGCATTGCTCGGGGGGAAGAAGTCAAAAACCAAGCCGTTTCCCGTGTGGCCGTACTTTGACAAGAAAGAGGAGCAGGCCCTCCAAGAGGTTCTGCAGAGTCGAGTCTGGTGGCGAACGCCCGGCACCAAAACGCTGGAGTTTGAGCGCACCTTCGCCAAGTTCCACGGAGCCCGTCACGGGATCGCGGTGACCAATGGCACGGCCGCACTGGAAGTCACCCTGGCAGCCCTTGGCATCACCGCCGGCGATGAAGTGATTGTTCCGAACTTCACCTTCGTGGCCACGGCCACTGCGGTCTTGTTCGTCAATGCGCTGCCCGTCTTGGTCGATGTTGATCCCGAAACCTATTGCATCAGCCCGGACCTGGTGGAGGCCGCCATTACTCCCCGCACCAGGGCGGTCATTGCCGTGCATATGGGCGGACACCCCGCAGATCTGGATCGGCTGAAGAAAATCTGTACCCGCCATCGACTGGCTTTGGTCGAAGACTCCTCCCATGCCCATGCCAGCGAATGGCGCGGGGATCGCGTCGGGACATTCGGCGTCGCGGGAACATTCAGTTTTCAATCAAGCAAGCTGATGACAGCTGGAGAAGGCGGCGTCATCATTTCCAACAATGACAAGTTTGAGCTGCAGGCGCGCTCCGTGCACGACTGCGGCCGCATGCCGGGCAAGTGGTTTTACAGCCATTTCATTTATGGATCGAACTACCGGCTGAGCGAGTGGCAGGGCGCTGTTCTCCAGGTTCAGTTGGGGCGTCTCGACGAGCAAACCAAGCGGCGCCACCAAAACTCACGGCTGCTGGACTGTTGGCTGCGCGAAATCCCGGGCATTACACCGCAGCAGCTCGACGGACGCTGCACGCGGAATGGACAGTATGCGTACATCTTCCACCTGAACAAGAAGGAATTCGCAGGCTTGCCCACCGAGCGCTTCATCGAAGCCATGAACGCGGAAGGCATTCCCAACCAGGCAAGTTATCCGCCGCTTCACCAATTGGACCTGTTTCGCAACCATAAATATCGGAACCGCCTCAGCGGAAGGCAAGCGACACAGAAGCATGCCTTCCTGAATGAGAAATTCCCGGTGACGCAAAAGGCAGCCTGGGAGACGGTCTGGATTCCCCAGCCCGCCCTGCTGGGAGATGAAGAAGACATGAATGAGATTGCGGCAGCTTTAAGCAAGATTCAGAAGAACGCGAAAGAAATTGCCTAAAGGACGCACACCCGATCATGATCGAGCGATTTTCGTACCGCGGCTGGAACAATGTGTTCAAGTTGTCGAATGGAATTGTCGAGTTGCTTGTGACGGCGGATGTCGGACCGCGCATCATCTCTTACAGGTTTTGCAACGGGGAAAACCTGCTCCATGAAGTAAGGGAAGATGCGGGAAAGATCGGCGGCTCGGAGTTCCGTCTCTACGGAGGCCACCGCTTGTGGGTTTCTCCGGAGGTGGAAAGAACCTACTATCCCGACAACTCCGCAGGGGCTGTGGCACAGCACGGTAACGCAACCCGGTTCACCGCCCCACCGGAAGATTCCCCACCGGGCACCCACCTGCAGAAGGAACTTGAAATCGAACTTGCGGCCACCGGCTCCAAGGTCCGGATCACGCATCGGATTAGGAATCACGATACACGCTCGACCAGGCTGGCGCCATGGTCGCCCACGATGATGCGATCTGCAGGCCGCGTGATATTGCCACTGTCTCCGCGCGTCGCGATGGATAAGGATCACTACTTGCCGGTGGGCGTCTTCGCGATCTGGTCTTACACAGATTTTGCCGACCCGCGCTGGGTTTTCGGCACCTCGTTTATCCAGTTGCGCCAAGCTTCGAGTCCGACGGGCCGCTTCAAGGAGCAAATGGGCGGCATTTTCAACCCTGCAGGCTGGGGCGCTTACTACCGGAAGGGCTCTCTTTTTATCAAGCGCGCGGACGTAATCATCGGTGCCCCACATCCTGATTTCGGATGCAACTTCGAGGTGTTTACCAACTCTGAGTTCATCGAGTTGGAGACACTGGGGGCTCTGGTTGAGTTGCATCCCGGAGAAACCGTGGAACACACCGAGGAGTGGTGGCTCTTTGCCGATGTACCCGGCGGAGAGAACGATGATTGGATTGAATCAGCCGTGGTTCCATTCGTGAACCAAACGTCCCGGCCATCGGAATGGATCGGCTAGCCAGGAACGAGAGGAGATTATGGGGAGATATCTGACACAGTATTCCAGGTATGGTGTATCCGTTTTCATTCTTGCCTCTGGGCTCCTGGTCCCGCGGACCGCCGGCGCGCAAAGCTCACGCCAAGTTCCCGATCACGTCCCTCCCAAGCGCACGTCGCAAATTCACGATGGCTTCGGCATCAACTCCGACCTGCCTCGCGATCCCTATCTGCCCTGGAACCGCTGGTGGTGGACGCGCATGTTCGACGCAGGCTTCAAGTGGATTCGTATCGGCCAATACGAGAACAGCTCCGACCGCACCAGCTGGGATTGGATTGAGCAAAAGCGTGGCGTTTATGCTTCGTCGCCCGAATTGGAGGACGCTGTCGATTCGCTCGTGGACAACGGAATGGATGTGCAGGTGCAGTTGCTTTACGGCAATCCGATGTATACCGCGCGCAGCGGCAAGCTGCCTGACGTAAGCGTGCCCGAAACGGGATCGTTTCACAATGATGACCGCAGCCTGTACTCGGTCTTTTGGCCTCCCCTTACGCCCGAGCAAACAACCGCCTTCAACAACTACGTTGCCTGGACGGTCGAACACTTCAAAGACCGCATCCACTACTGGGCGTTGTGGAACGAGCAAGACATCGGATATTGGAATCCCTGGGGAAACCCCGAGCAGTACGGGCACCTGCTCACATCCTTTATCGAGACCGTCCACAAGACCGACCCCCAGGCCAAGGTGATCTACGGCGGCCAGGCCGATCCAGTTCGGGAGTTTACTCAGACTGCTTTGGATGCCTGCAAATGCGCACCCGGCATTGATGTCTATGCCTACCACACCTATCCGGGATATGGACAGAACATGAATCCGGAAACCATGGATTACGGCGCCTACCTGAACGAATCACCACGGACGTTGCGTGACCTGGTCAAGAACTATCCCGGCATCAAGCCAGGCATCCCGTTCTTTGATGATGAATTCAATTCCATCGCTTCCTGGGCGGGCTCCGATGAGTCCGTGCAGGCCAAGTATGTGCCCCGCGGACTCATATACAACCATGCCGCCGGGGTCAAAACATTTGTGTGGCTGTTAACCGCGGGGACGGATGGCAACGAGTACGACGACTTCGGCATCATTCACGGACTGACCAACCACGACTACGATTTCACGCCGCGTCCTGTGTTCTACGCCTTGCAGAACACGAACGCGCTGTTTTCCGATACCCAATTTGATCCCACGATTGAGATTTCCGGCGGGGACGTGCCCGCCCTGCGCCGGAAGAGCGGATTCCCCTTCATGAGTTATGGTTTTCGATCCACGAGCGGCAAGGCCATCGTGGCGTATTGGCTGGCAGCGCACAGCTTGCCAGGAAAGGCGTTCCCGTCCTTCTATGCCACCTTGACTTTGAAGAACACCGGCATCCAGCGTCCTGTTCTGATCGACGTCGTCTCGGGGGACATCCGCCCGTTGCAGTGGAAAAAAGATACGACCGATACGCTCGAAGCTCTACCGATTACCGACGGCATTATGGCGCTCGCTGACGCGGACTATTTCGATTGGCCGGTCCTTCCCGAGGCCCCCAGTTCCCTGAATGCCACCGTGGCGGGCACCAGGGTCGGGCTTTCCTGGCAGGTACATGGCGGCGACCCGCAGAACATCGTCGTCGAGCGCCGTGTAGATTCAACAACTGGACGCGGTTCCTGGCAGCGCATTGCGGAGCTGCCCTCCTCCGTCACCGACTACACCGATTCCAACTTAAAGAAAGCGCAACAAGTCTCTTACCGTCTGCGGGCCAGGAACAGCGAGGGGATGTCGGCTAGTTCCAATATTGCTCGCATCTGGGTCTCCCCATAAGGTCGGTGCCGAACCACTCACGCAATTGCTATGTCTCAGGTTCGAATAAGGCGTGCTGGGTCAGTCAGGCGAGCCAAGGATTAACAACGGGTATCGAGCGATCTTCAAAATAAACCACGTGCCAGCTGCCAAGGTTGCATTGGCGGGCAAGCACGATGCCAGCGACACTCTCTTTGCCTCCCTGGCGTATGCCCCCGTCGAATAAGATCCCCGGACTGGAATTGTGCCGGTCGCTGGAAATCGATCAAAAACGGCACCGGCAGGAAGCATCTCTTAGGGTGCCTGCCAGTCGACCACGTAAATTTCCTGGCTGCTGGCGTCGCGAACTAGCAACGGAGAATCGTCGGGCGTCAAGCCTGTCCACGAGCCAAAGGGGCCCCAGAACTGCCTCAACCCCTTCAAGCTGAACAGCCGTTCCAGCCGGTGATCCGAAATCCGAACGCGAAAAAAAGCGGCATCTTCGCTAAGCGTAGTGTCGAAATAGATGTATTGACCATCGTGCGACCAGCTGGGATATCCAATCGGCAGGCTTACCAGGTCTTGCCACTGCTGGCTGACCCGGTCGAACAACATCAGCTTGAGCGAGTCGTCCGTGAGGGCGGCAATGTAGCGTCCGTCCGGGGACCAGCGAGGAGCGAACAATTGCTTAGCGCCGGGTAGAAGGGAGAGTGTCCGTATGTCCACATGGTAAATGGCAATTCCCGGCCCCTCAGGATTAAAACCAGGAGTCCCCGCCGCGTTGAGCGTCAACACGATGGACTTACCATCGGGCGACCAGCCGGGATCATAACCTGCGTTCGCACCGGAGACCAGCTCGTGCAGGCCCGTTCCGTCGCCGGAGATCAAGTAAGCCAGCCAGTCTGTTTTTGGTTTGGTACCCATAAACGCGATTTGTTTCCCGTCAGGCGACCACCGTGGCAGACCCGCGGACAGCCCCGCGGAGGTGAGTTGAAGTCTATCGTTGCCGTCAACTCGGCTGCGCCATAGTTGACCTTCCGGCACAGACACATACGCCACCCACTTCCCGTCCGCAGAAAACGCCAGGTCCCTGATGGAGCCGCCGTCCAGATACGGTGCAAACCCGGACTTGCCGTCGTAACGGACTAGCTCGCAACGCGGCTGCGAGCCGATCATGAAAATCCGTTTGCCATCTTTGCTCACCAGAGGAGATTCAAAATCGAGCGGGCCGTTCGTCAACTGCACAGGTTTAGCCGGTCCGCTCACCCAGGAGGACTTGTCCGCCAGCGCCCACACGCTGCTCCGACCATCTCGGAAGCTCTGAAACAGGAAATACCTTCCGTCGGGAGTCCAGTCCCCGCAGCATTCATGGGGATCGTTGTTCCAACCGGGAAGCAGGGGCCGCAGGGCGCCTCCGTCACGAGCCATTTGCCAAAGGGAGCTCGAACCATTCCTGGGATCGGTCAGCTCGAAGCGAAGGCTGCGGCCGTCGGGGGAAAAACGAAGCCTGTACACCGGATTGCCGGGCGTGGCCAGCTTGCGCGGGTCGCTGAGGTCACTCCTCGCGACGTAGATGTCCCCGCCCTTGGAGAAGACCATCTGTTTTCCATCGGGCGACCAATCGACGGAGCCGTCGAAAAGATCACCCAGGCGACGCGGTGGTCCGCTTGGCAACGGCAAAGACCACGCCTCAAGATCCTTGCTTGTCCCTTGAAAGGAATTCACAACCAGGGCGGAGGCGTCTGGAGTAATGCCACGGATCACGACATTGGCGAAAGGGGTCGGCAGTATGCTGGTCTCACCGCCAGCAACCGACACCTGACCCACCACGAAGTGATCGCCTTGCAGTTCGTCGAAGTAAAGGCGTTCGCCGTCGCTGAAGATGTCACCTTTCGTTCGCCCATCATGCGTGACCTGGGTAAATCCCAGAACTCGAGGAGGCGGAGAAGAAATGAGTCGATACACGACCGCAGCAGCCAACAAAACAAGTAAGGGAATGGTCCCCCCATAGCGGAGACCTCTCCTGCGAGTGGAAGGCGGAGGCCCGGCCGGGAGTGGGACAGGCTTGGCGGGTGCCTCCGGGGCCAGTTCCTTCGTCTCCAGTCGAATCTGGTGAGCCCCGGAGACTCCATTCACGGAGGCGATAAAGCGATAGCCTCGGCGGTAGAGTGTCTCAATAAATCGCGGATTCTCTGAGTCATCATTCAGCGCCTGGCGGAGCTTCTTGACGGCGCTGTTCAGACTGAGATCGAAATCAACGAAGGTGTTGTCCGGCCAAAGCTTCTTTTGCAGGTCTTCCCGGGTAACGATAACGCCCGGCCGCTCCAGCAGCAGGGCAAGAATCTGGAAAGGCTGCTCCTGCAGCTTGATTCTTACGCCGGACTTGCGCAGTTCGCGAGCATCCAGATCGAGCTCAAAAAGGCCGAATTGGACGATTCTGGGGTTCGTCGCGGGCTGGGCCATCCCCTTCACTCCTATGATCCTGAGAGTTTACACCCCAATGGTCCTAATGACCGCCCGTACCCATTGGACGCTTGGGGTCATATTCCGTTTGTATGACCGTCTTTTCAAGGGATTAGCGAGTCATATTCCTTCCTGACCCAAACCACCGCTCATCCATTGTTCTGCCTGTCGTGGCCAGCGAAAGTGCGCACGTTCGCCGCAGCAAGCGGCCACGCCGGGCGTTCGAAGTCGGCCGGCGAATCAGGAAAAGGAGAACTTCCGTGAAAAGTCAGATGCTGATCGTCGCAGGCCTCTGCCTGGCAATCGGACTCGCCGTAGTTCCGGCTAATGCCCAGGCGGGCAGCGTCCAGGCAAACCTGCCATTCCGCTTTGCCGTCTTGGGGATGATTTTCCCTGCGGGTAACTACAAGATGATTGCCGGGTCTCATCAGGTCAACATTGAGGATGGGCGCGGCAAGATCGTGGCAATGGTGTTGGCGAATCCCGTCTCAGGCCGTTCCGCCGGCAAGAACGGTCAGGTCATTTTCCACTGTTACCGGGACAGTTGTTTCCTCGCAGAAGTCTGGTCTCCCACCCAGGAGAACGGGCTTCGGTTGCCGACATCCGGAGCTGAGGCAAACCTGGCGAAAGCGGAAAGGGGAAAATACTTCGCGGTCCTGGGAGTGGAGCCCCTGAAGCGGCCCTGACATGCAGGGAAAGCACTAGCGGGCCTGCCAACGGCGTCTTCAATCTCGCTGGTTGTCCCTCGCAACTTCGGCGAACCGCCAATGTTAGGCCCCACCATCTTCACCACCGGGCCCCTAAGTCGCCTGGTTGGCGGTGCTTGGGGTGAAACCTACCAACCTGAGGCGCGAATCATGGGGCAAGTACGCTCCTTCGCGCCCTACTGGCATGGGTGAGCAAACAAGGACTCGCGAGATGGCTAGGTGGACGGGGCAAGCCTTGAGCTTGCAATTTCGGAACCCACGAAGTGGCAACGAGTTCCGACGTGTTCCTTACACCACCCGCCCCAAGAAGAGCGGATTATAGACAGGTGGGCTGGAGAGTAGTGCCTACCTTTCGATCTGTCTCTTTATCTACGCTGCACAGCTGCCCAAAGTACTCCGCGTTCCCCGTCCTCATTCCAGTCCGCACCTGGCCATCAACGAGTGCGGCTGTCTCAACCATCTCTATGCGACCAATTTGCGAGTTATGCAGTGAGGGAAATTTCCGATGAAAGCAATCGTCGCCCAAGAGTTGGAAACGAATCTGCGGATTGAAGTCGACACAAGTGTGCACCAGGATGCCGGTCACACCCAGCATCCGGAAAACGGCCAAACGCGTCCCCCCGCCTACACCTCCTTCCGCCCGGCGACCTCGACACTTCTTATCAACGGCCACCTCAAGCCTGTCGCTTCTGTCAGAATGGGATTCCTGAATCGAGGTCCGCGCGTTGGGTGCACCCGCTTCGAAGAGCCGATGGCGTGAAAGATGGAGTGAAAAAGTGGTCAATCTTAGCGTGTCTCGAACGGAATTGCGTGATCGATGTCACTGACACAATCGCGTCTAGTGATACGTTTTAATACGATCCCGCTGGACTCCAAACCAAGCGCTCGAGGGCGGTTGTTTACGATTTCGATCCATCCGATATTCGGGCATCGGCACCGCGTGCTCCTCATTCCTCAAGAGGCACATCGCCCTAGCTTGGGTGTCGGAGCTCGGGGTAGGCATAATTACGACGAGGGCGGCTTTGCTCGCGTACGATTAGCTTTCCTAGGTTCTCCAGGGGATCGAGAAAGTCTCGCCTGGGAAACGGCGGGACACATCCGCCTCGGCACCGAGGCGCGGGGGATTACATGCTTGCGACCAAGATGAGCGTAGCCTTCTACGGACATGTGCGTCAGTATCACAACCTCAAGGCAGAGATCGATGCTGGCATCCGGGAGGTATTGGAAAGCGGCCAGTACGTCTTGGGACCCATGCTGCAACGCTTCGAGCAAGAGCTGGCCGGCTTCCACGCCGCCAAATATGCGATTGGTGTGGGAAATGGGACCGATGCTCTGTGGCTCACTTTCAAGGCGCTGGGTATTGGCCCTGGGGATGAATGCATCACCACCGCCAACACATTCTTCGCGACCGCGGAAGCCATTTGGATCACCGGCGCGACCGCCGTGTTCGTGGACTCCGATCGACGAACAAACTGCATCGACCCCTCCAAGATCGAGGCGGCCATTACCCCTCGCACCAGGTTATTGGTCCCGGTTCACCTCTATGGCCAGTGCGCAGACATGAAAGCCATCCGCCACATTGCGGATAAATACAACCTGCGAGTGGTCGAAGACAATGCGCAGGCGATCGGCGCCTACGGCGACGGCTTCCGGATCGCAGAGCTCAGCGACGCCACCTCCATCAGTTTCATCACGCAGAAGAACCTTGGGACGTTCGGCGACGGCGGGGCGGTGATTACGAACGACGCAGAGGTTGACCGCATCGTCCGGAGGTTGCGCAATCACGGTTCTGAAAAGCGCTCCTGCCACAGCATGGGATACAACAGCCGGCTCGACGACTTGCACGCTGCGGTGCTCAGCGCGAAGCTGAAGCATATCGAAGAATGGACCCAGCTCCGGAGAACGTGGTCGGCGCGCTATAGGGCCGGTCTGGCCGGTGCGCGGAACATCAGGCTGCCCGATGAAACTCCGGGTTACCGTCACGTCTTCCACCTCTACGTCATCGAGACGAGGCTACCTGAGTACCGCGATCAGCTTCTCCAGTTCCTGAACGATGAGGGCATCGACGCAAAGTGTCATTATCCAATCGCCATTCACCAGCAAGCGGGATACCCCTGGGGACAGCAGGCCCGGATTCTCGGCCCGCTCACCAATGCGGAACGTAACGCCGCCTGCTGCGTTTCGCTTCCCATGTTTCCCGAACTGACCGAGGAGGAAGTGGATTACACCGTGGCCAAAGTCCTCGAGTGGGACAGGAGAACACCATGAGCTGGAAATATCGCGTGGTCGTAGTAGGGATGGGCAAGCGTGGGACGCACCACGCCCTCGCCTTTCGGGCAAATGACCGCTTCGAAGTGGCCGGGGTCTGTGACCTTGACCCCGCCCGTTTGGACGCGGCCGTGGCCAAGTTCGGCGGCATCGCAGGCAGGGACGCGCTGCAAGTCGCTTCCGCGGTTAAGCCGGATGTGTTTTGCTTTTGTACTCTTCCCCATCTGCGCAGTGAGATGGTCCGGATCGGTATTCAGAGTGGGGCCCGCCTGATCGCGTTCGAGAAGCCAGTGGCGCTGACCAGCCGGGAAGGCATGAAGATCAGAAATATGCTGCTCGAGAGCGGTATTAAGGCCGTGGTCAGTCACCAGCATCGTTACGGTGAGCACTACCGCAGCGTGAAGCAGATCATCGCCAGCGGTGCACTGGGGCGGGTCCATACGGTCTACGCCATAGCCTCGGGCTGGATGACCCACATGCTGTCCCACCTCATCGATTACATGCGCTGGTATAACGGCAACACGGAGGCGCAGTGGGTGATGGCACAGGCGGCGGGGGACCGCAAGCTGTCCGATTTGCACCCCTCCCCTGACTACATCGCGGGCTTCATTCAATTCGCTAATGGCGTGCGTGGCATCGTCGAGTGCGGTGCGGGTGCTCCCGACGTACCTGAAGTCGATTACTGGTGGCGCAAGTGTCGCATCGGCGCGCAGGGCACAGATGGGTTTGCGGAAGTCCTTACCGGCGCTGGCTGGCGCGCGGTCACGAGAATGGGGGCAACTTCCGGCGCGGGAAGCATGAATTACGATCTCGATATGCCGCCGTATGTCCAGGATATGGCCAACTGGCTGGACGACGATCGCAAGGTGCATCCCTGCAATTTCGAGAACGCATACGCGGGCTTTGCCATCACGATGGCGATGTGCCGCTCGGCCGCGGGCGGAGGGCAGGTGGCTCTGCCGCTTAGAGATTCTGCCGACGAGATTCAGCTGCTGAAAGCCTATTTAGCAGACCGCAAAATACTGGCGTCAACACCGGTCAACGCAAAAGAGTACGGACTATCGGACCCCGGCTTGAAACGGGCTGCGTGACTTTAGGTCTTATATTGAGTGTCGTGCTCCCACGGCATGGAGCTGCGCACATCCCGCGGATCACCGCAGATCGTTCCGTTTAGGGCAGATTTGCCAAAATACTGGTGGCGGTTTACCGATGGAAGGATGTTGAGAATTTGAGTGTGAACAGCCTCCTCGCCGGAGATTCCCTCCATGAGCAATGATTTTCCTCGCTTTGACCTCGCCGGCGATGTGGCGCTAGTGACCGGTGCCGCTCGCGGTTTGGGACGTGCGATTTCGCTGGCTCTGGCTCATGCTGGCGCTGATATCGCGCTCGGTTTGCGAGATGTGACGACGGGAGGTGATCTGGCCAGAGAGATTGGGGGTATGGGCCGGCGAGTCTTACCGTTGCCGATGGACATGACACGACTCGATCAGATCTTCCGGGCGGTTGACGAAACGGCCGCGCATTTCGGCCGACTCGACCTCCTCGTAAACAACGCTGGGCTGGCGCCTGAGAACCCGGCGGAAAACGTGCGTGAGGAAGATTTTGATTTGACTCTCACCGTAAATCTGAAAGGCACATTCTTCGCCAGCCAGGCGGCCGGTCGCGTGATGATTCACCAAAAACGCGGATGCATCGTAAACATGAGTTCGCAAGCTGGTTTTGTGGCACTCCCGACAGAATCGGTGTACTGCATGACGAAGGCCGGAATCGCCCACTTGACCAAATGCCTGGCCATTGAGTGGGGGAAGTACAACATCAGAGTCAACGCGGTTGCACCCACATTCATCCGCACACCGGGTACGGAATCGGCACTGGCAAACCCTGCATTTCGGACCGATGTTATCGAGCGGATTGCGGCGCTCCATCACATTGGTGAGCCGATGGACGTTGCCGGCGCCGTCGTCTTTCTTGCTTCCCCGGCGGCGTCCTTGATTACGGGTCACACCCTACTTATCGATGGTGGCTGGACCTCGAGATAGATTCCTGCACAGAGCCGAAAAAACCTACTCCCAGATTCAACACAAACGTCCAGGGCGATGCGGGATACCGTAGGGACGAACCGGTCCCGATACGACCGGTCGTTGGCGTTGTCACCTGGGATTGTTGACCGAGCACCGCACACGGTTTCATGCAGATGTCTTTCTGCTAAGTCGCCGATGCACTCGCTCGCAAGGGTTCCGAACGTGTGCCGGGGTGCGCAAACAGCAAATGGTCGGCGAGCTCCGCGACC
Source organism: Terriglobales bacterium (assembly GCA_035623795.1). Taxonomy (GTDB): domain Bacteria; phylum Acidobacteriota; class Terriglobia; order Terriglobales; family Acidobacteriaceae; genus DASPST01. Next base: position 156,628 of record DASPST010000113.1, on the reverse strand, counting down.
TGAGCCATCCATAGCTCCGCCTTGTGGTCTCCTGCCTCGGCTTTTGCAAGGAAACCGTCGTAAGCATCCGCCATCCATTCGTGGCAGAGGGTTTGAACCCACCAGAGGTCGACGGGAAATGGCAGAGAGCGGGCGAGAGAGACCCTCTTGTTGAGTCGAGCGATGGCAGGAATGTCAGTGACGTTCGCTGCCACAAACTCCGCAATGGTTTCGATCCTTTTGCCCAATCCAAATGCGAGGGTGGCGGTGTCCGGTTCAACCCCCAGGGTCTTCGCCTCTTTGAGGAGGCGGTCAATGCGGTCGGGTTCCGGTTCCTCAAGGGCAAAGGCATCCCGAAGGAGGCTGTTGAGGGCACACTCAGCCGATGCCCAAAAGCTCTTGGGCAGAGCCATTCCAGCCTCCTTGAAGACGCGCATGAATTCGGCGTGGCGCTCGTAGATTTGACGGTGAGCCGTATCCACTTCAGCCATGACAGAATTGGAGAGCACGTTGAGCGTCATGCGTCGCCGATCCTTGAAGAGCGCATCTAGGGAGTGGATCTCGCCGAAAACTTGTTTCAGTTGAGAACGTAGGTGTGGCTTATCAGGTTGTGAGAAGGTTTGTACCAGCTCTGTCATCTCCACTGGATCACGCTCCCCGTTTGGCGAGACACGGGCGCCAGCTGCTACCTTTTGACCCCCAGAATGCAGAACACCATACTCCAGAGTCGATCTTTCCTCAGTAATTCTCGACTTGACCACGGCTTTGCCCAGCACGAGCCTTTCGTCGCCGGACTGATGAACAGCATGCTGTCTTCGCTCGATGTCATAGCAATATACTTGTGTGCGATCCTCGTGGACTTCAAACACCTCGCTTACCGCGTAATGCTTGCCAACCTTGAGCAGATCGACCGTGGACGGCTTTACCAGAGTCTGGTAGATTCGGGCTCCGTCGCCGTGCTCCGGGAGATTGCTCTTGGCCTTGGTCAGCCTCTCAAGAAAGCTGGCTTCTAGGGAGTCCCCGAACAGTTGCTGAGCGAGTTCGATCGCGCGTGCTGCATAGCTCATCACCTGGACGGTTTCAACCCCGGACAACTCATCGAAGAACCATCCGCAGCTCGTGTACATGAGCATGGCGTGTCGCTGCAACTCCAGCAGCCTCAGCATCCGAACTCGTTCCTGTTTGTCGAGTTCTCTTACAGCGTGTTTCTTAAGAAACGTTTCGACACTCTCATGCGACCGGTCCAGAATCACGTCGATGTAGCGATTCCGAACCGCCCAGGGATCATCCTTCAACAGTTCTCCGGCAGATTCTTCATACTTGGGGACCAGCGTGTCCCGTAGCCAGTCAAGCGCCTCGCGCAGCGGCAGCCGCCACTCCTGGTTCCATCCGGCATGGCCGCCCGAGTTACAGCCGCAGTTACTCCGCCAACGCTCAATGCCATGCACACAGCTCCACGAACTGTTTTCAAATATCTCCGCTCGGTGGATCGGGGGATGCTTCTCCAGGTACTCTCCATAATTGGTGAGCTGAGCGAGTTGGTTGGTTTCGATGTGGTCAAGGGCCGCAGCGAGTCCCATCTCCCCGAATGTGTGGTGGTGTCCGTACGTCTCTCCGTCGGCTGCAACATGAACCAGCTCAGGCCACGCCCTGACATCCTCGGCGAAACCAGCCATCAGTCGGGAAGCGAAACGTTCACCTTGGGCCAGCAGATCTTCGAAGGCGACTGCCCGAGAAATCGGCCCATCGTAGAAGAACACGCTGATGCTTCGACCCGAAGGCAAATTCACCTGGTAGGGCATGGAAGGATCAATCCGCTCATCGCTGACCTCCTTCCAGATTCGTCCTCCAATCTTCGATTCCCGGCGCGCCTGGCGAGGGGAAAGAATTGTGAACTTGATGCCAAACTCCGCGAGAATATCCAAGGTCTCAAGATCGACGGCGGTTTCGGGCAACCACATTCCCTCAGGAAGGCGACCGAAGCGATATTCGAAGTCCCGAATGCCCCACGCCACCTGGGTATGTTTATCCCGTCGGTTGGCGAGCGGCATAATGACATGGTGATAGGCTTGGGCTATGGCTGAGCCGTGGCCCGAGAACCTCTCCTTGCTGGCACGGTCGGCCTGCATAACCGCCCGATAGACCCGGGGCGCCTTGGTCTCCATCCAGGAGAGCAATGTTGGGCCGAAATTGAAGCTGATTCTCTCGTAGTTGTTGACGATGCGGACTATGCGGTTCTCGGCATTCAAGATCCGAGCGGCCGAGTTGGGCTCGTAACATTCCGCGGTGACGCGCTCGTTCCAATCGTGATAGGGGTAGGCCGAATCCTGAAGTTCGACCGCTTCAAGCCATGGATTTTCCCGTGGAGGTTGGTAGAAGTGGCCATGAATGCAGATGTAGCCCATACAATTCCTTTCATAAGCGCTGGACCAGCGTCATCCTATGCTCTGAGTGCGATGCGGTCAGCGACAGCTCGTGGGACACGTTTGGACCGCGCAAACTTGATTATCCCAGAGGTGCTGAACCGGCGCCACGCGAGGTTGTGCTGATTTTCCGGTTGACGTGGGAATAGATTCCGGAGCGGAACTGCTGGCGGGACGTGCTCGTGAGGGAGGCGAGGAATGTGATGGATGCTGGTAAATCTCTGTCGACTTGTGTGCTGGCGACGGAGAGGAGCACCGCCCCTCTATTCGCATCAGCGCATCAGCCGGGAAGATCCCTGGGGGAATGCAGGATGGCACAAGGCGAACAGGCCCACCGGTGCAGGCGCAACCGGTGTCGGCTGAACCACAGCAACTGCCGCCTGTGAAATCGTCAACCGGATTCCAACGGGTGCCACAACCGATGCTGTTGCAACACCGATGACTCCAGTCGTGACAGTCGGACATGCCCAAAAGTCCCACAGAATGCCGGCGCAGAAACACCTGCTAAGGAGTCCACCCGGCCACGTTCTTGGGTAATCTGGAGGAGCTCAGAGCTCGGTGGCATAGTCGGCTGCCATGCCCTATGCCCCGCAAGCCAATCCGAGCACTCGAGCACATCGCTGTAGGGTAGGATGCTCTGTTGTCGTTGCCATTCGTTCAGAAGGTTCCCAGCCGGTTCGAGCTAAGCTGCATGAACTCTCTACCACGGGAGGACTGTTGCTCCTGTCCAAGGCGATTGAGCGCGGTGACTTTGTGGAATTGGCTTTCTCAACAAGCAAAGGCACCATTCACGGCATGGCAGAGGTCCTAGTGGCAAGATGCCAATCCGCCTCGGGCTGCTTGCAACCCTTCAGGTTCGTTGCCTTGGCCGATGAAGACCACACCCGACTGCGCATGGCTCTGGAATCACTTTCGCACCAGACCGCGGGTGGTATCCCATCCAGCAGGCTTTAGCTGGATCGTGGGTTAAGTAGCGCCAGGTCACCCAGCGAGTCATTGAAGAGAAGCCGATCGTCGAGCCGAACACCTGCTAGCTGATGCTAGTGCGCCGCCGGATCCCGCCTCAGGGATATGCGAGACAGTCTGTGCTCGGAGCCACGCAGGCGCCCACGGCGACCCTCCCACACATTTGTTGCGACCTCTGATGCGCCAAGAAGAGTTATAATCCCTGCGCCCTTTTCACCTCGCTAAGAACCCTACATCGAAACGCCACGACGGCACTAATCGGCAGAGTCACTGCCTAAGGAGGCGGCTATGGGGATACTCGATTCAGTAAACGACCTTCTAAAGAAATACAGCGGTGGAGGGACACCAAACACCGCAGATGCAGCTGAGCATTTCGATCAGGTAGCACAAGCGGCGCCGCACGACATGATAGCCGAGGCACTAGCGGCTGTCTTTCGCTCGGACCAGACGCCTGCCTTCGGTAACTTGGTGGGCAGCCTGTTCAGCCAGTCGAATGGCGAGCAGAAGGCCGGGATGCTGAATCAGTTGCTTGCCTCAGTCGGGCCGGGAGTCCTGACGCAACTTACCGGGGGCGGTGCCTTGGCTGGACTGCTGGGAAGTGCGGGGAAAGAAGTATCTCCTGATCAAGCCCAGAAGATTTCGCCGGAACTGGTACAGCAGCTTGCGGCCCATGCCGAAAAATCGGACCCCTCAATCGTGGACAGGGCGAGCGCGTTTTACGCTCAACACACGACCCTGGTGAAAACCTTGGGTGGGGCTGCGCTGTCGATTGCACTGGCGAAAGTGGCTGAGCGGCAAAAAGCTGCCTGAGAATTCACGGCTTTGACTCGATGCCACACAGGGCCCCGGTCGAAGCAGGGATAAGTGTGCAAAGCGAAATCGAGACCATCACAGGGATGGCCGAGTGCCACCTTGACAGCACGACAGATCGAGAACAGTTTCCCGCTGCGCTTTTCGTATCCTCCCAAAGGGGTATCCAAGTCTGCAAAACCAGGCTAGCCGGTGGCGCTGCTTGAAAGCGGTGAAGGGAATGGGGATGCAACGTCGATGTGATTGTATCCATTTATGAAGTCATCGGCCTTGTCCAGCGAGAAATTTGCACAGGTCTCCTTTTGGACCCGCGAAGACTGTGAAGCTGCGCTCGTGGGGCGTTCATCTGGACCCTGGATTGTTACCACTGAGCGCAGGAGCGAAAACGAAGTTCCGTGAAGCTCCATTCCATAGTGGAAGGGTTTTGCTTCTTGCGTTCTCTTTCCTTGCTCCAATGGAAGCCAAACTCTGAAACACACCGCTTCGCGTTTTTTCTAAACTCTTGCATCGCTGCCTCCACCAGCAGACTCGCTTGTAAGCTTCAAGGCCTGAACTAATTCAGTCCGACCCAACCATCTATTCGGCCGCAACTTCGACCAGGACGCTCCAGCGGCGAGGAGTCGAGGGGGGACCATGGAACAATGTCTCTGGTACCAGGCTACTCACAAGAAGAATATCGCCTTCCGCCCCAAGGTCTTTGGTTCTCAGGTGCCCTCAACCCCTTGCAGACTGATGGGCTGCCCCCTAATCTGCCGATGGCGACCGAGAGTCGTCACCACCCACCCCCGCCAACCAGCAAAATGGGCTGTACGGTGAATGTCTTCCCCCTAATGTGTTGCCAAGAGCGTCATGTGCAGGACATTATCCTGGCGCGTATTTCCATTCTGTTCTCAGACGAAGAGGAGGAAGGAACTTGAACAACGGCGTTCGTTTTTTACTGCCGCTTTTCCTGGCAGGTGCACTGACTATGGCCCGTGGTCAGACAGCGCAGCTTTCCAGCAATTCTGTCGCGTTTGGGAACACTGTAGTCGGAAACACTGTCAGCAAGAACCTGACCCTGTCGAACACGGGATCCGTCGGGCTCTCCATTTACGCCATGGTCGCATCGCCCAATCCTCCGTTCAGGATTCAGTCCAATCCATGCAATGGGTCCGTAGCCCCTGGTAGGAGGTGCACGTTCACAGTCTATTTTTCGCCGACCGCGACGGGAACAGTGAGCGGCACCTTGGTGGTGTCGAGTAATGCCAGCAATGGGACACCATGCACGTTGAACTCAAGTCAGGGGTATTGCCAAACTGTGAACTTAACCGGTACGGGCATCGCAATAGTAAGTCTGACTCCTTCCAGCTTATCTTTTGGCAGCGTTAACCTCGGTAGTTCCAGTAGCGCTCAGAACGTCACGTTGACGAATAACGGAAACGCGAGGATCTCCGCTCCCAGCATTACGATTACGGCGAATTTCTCGCAAACCAACAGCTGCGCCCAGTCGATCAGGGCTGGGGGCAAGTGCAACATCAGCGTCACTTTTACGCCGACCGCTGCGGGCGTCATAGCAGGGACACTCACGGTGGCCGTTAGCGGCACGACACAGACAGTTCCCTTGGGCGGAACCGGAGTCTCAACGTCGACTCTGCAATCGATCACGGTCACCCCAGCCAACGCGACACTTGTCGCTCCTGCGACTCAGCAATACACCGCGACCGGAAACTATTCCGATGGGAGCCATCAGGACCTAACCGGGCTCGTCGCCTGGAACTCCTCCAACACAGCTACGGCGACCATCAGCGCTTCGGGTCTGGCGACTGCAAGTGCTACGGGAGTCACAACGATCTCTGCAACTTATAGCGGGATCGTCGGCAGCACAGGGCTGACGGTAGCTGCTCGTACGCTTACCGGAATCGCAGTGGCTCCTACTAGCGCAGCGATTAACACCGGTGACAGCCAGCAGTTCACCGCAACGGCGAAGTACTCCGACGGAACTACCGGTTCCATTGCCGTTACCTGGACATCGAGCAATTCCGGCACCGCTCAGATTGACACGAACGGGCTCGCAGTGGGTGATGCCGCCGGACAAGCTACCATCACCGCCACTTCGGGCAATGTCAGCGGAAGTGCGGCTCTCACGGTGAACGCATCCGCTTGCCTTACGAACAACCGCATCGACGCGCGACTTCTCGTACTGACAAACGGAAAGACGGAAGCCGATTTCCCGGCAATCACGACGGCGCTCCACTACCTGCATGCACCGTACACGGTGTTCGACACGAGCACGGGAGCCATAACGTCTGGCCAACTCTACTCCGGTTGCCACGCCTTCTACAGTGGAGTCATCGTGTCTTTCCTGAATGGGTCGGCCAACCCTCCATTCCAGGGCGCCGACGTCCTCGCGGCATTTGAAACGACGTTCGGCATTCGCCAGGTGAACTGGTACGTGTATCCCTCCCCCAGCCTCGGCTTTAGTTGGCCCACGGGAGCAAAGAGCGGCGACTCGGCGACATTTACAACTGCCGCAGCTACGCTCTTCCCCTACGTAAACCTGTCCTATCCGGTGGTGATTGACGCGAGCGCGTATGTTTATCTCGCAACCCCTTACGACAGCACCGCCACGTCTCTATTGACCGACACCGCCGGCAACAGTCTGGCGTTGATCGAGAACTTCACAGATGGCCGACAATATCTCAGCATGACCTTCGACAGCAACCAATACATGACCCACAACCTGGTTGTGTCCTACGGACTCGTCAACTGGGTCACCAAGGGGCTCTTCGTAGGCGAGAAGCACATTTTCTTTACACCCCAGGAGGACGATTGGGGAATAGACGATGATATTTGGACGCAGAATTCCAAGGGGCAGTATCCCGCCTGTGGGACGCCTGTGGACCAGACGGGTATGACATATCGGATCAGCGGGGCTGATGCTGATGCTTTTGTGGCCAGGCAGAACAATTGGCAGGCAAATCCGCTATTCACCAAGGTCAAACTCTACAATGCCTTCAACGGTTGCGGGTTCACCGCCGACAGCGATTGCGGCAGCACGGGTAGCCCCTATCCCAATGACACACTAACCCCATGGACGCAGAACACGGCTAATTCTGCGCACTTTGGCTGGATCAATCACACCTACGAGCACTTGAACTTGGACGGACAATCATACAGTGCCGATTTCTCCCAGATCAGCCAGAACATCAACATGGCGCAAACCATGGGCTTTGCCGACTTCAGCATTACCAACATGGTTACGCCCGATATATCGGGACTGAACGACCCCAACGCATTGCAGGCAATTGTGAATAACGGAGTAAAGTATGTGGTGTCCGACACTTCATGCACACTGGGTAGCACCACTTGCGATTCATCCGTTAACAATGGCCCCGGGCCAGGCTTCAACTTGCCGATCATCAATACAATTCAGCCTTCGATCACAGAGATTCCGCGACGACCCAATAACCTGTTCTACAATGTAGGCGATCCTGGCGGCTGGCAGAACGAATACCAATGCATTTACGCCAATCAGCCGCCGTATTCGACTTATACTGCGCAGCAGATTATGGATTTTATTGCACAGAGCTTTGTGGCGCTGATGCTGCAGGGCGATGCCGACCCGGAGATGTTCCACCAGACCAACGTGAAGGCGTACGACAGCACTCACAGTGTGCTGTCCAACCTGCTCGAGGACACCTTTTCGCTCTACCAGACATACTTTACTCTGCCCGTGCAGAGCATGGATGAAGACAAACTGGGTCAGTTCATGCTCAATAACTTGGCCGTGGACAACTCTGGAGTCATCGCCACGGTGAACAATGGCACTTCTCGGACGATCACCTTGAAGGTGGTGAACGCTGCCACCATACCGGTTACCGGGCTCAAGAGCTCGGGGGCGGAAGCGTACGGTGGACAGTATATTTCACACACTGCCATGACGGCGGGGGAGACACTTACCCAGCCGGTGCCGTAACGAATAGCTGGTGATCCGACGGCCACTTATGTCACTCAGTCGCCGCCGAAGGACCATCGCGCATCTGTAGACAGGCTTCGCCACGAATATAGACAGGAATTAACGGCGCACCGACGCAAATACTGGTGGGGGAAGTTCCGAATTCATACTGCAAGGCCGGCTTGAGAAGTTCGACCGCCTTGGCCGGATTCTTCCGCTCGAGTTCGAGCGATGCACGTGATCTCGTAGATGGTGCAGATGTTGGGGTGATTCACGCCGGACTCCGCCCGAGCCTCACGGCGAAAGCGTTTGAGAGCCTGCTGTTCTGAGCTACTTCTTGCGGCGGGAATTTCAGGGCAACGAAGCGGGCAAGCTGAGTGTCCTCGGCCTTATAGACCACCCCATGCCGCCGCCGCCCAGCTTTTCGACGATGCGGTAGTGCGAGATAATCTGGCCGAACATGGCGCGGGTCAATGTTAAGCGGGGGCGCTTCGCGCCGTCACCGCGAAACCAACTCCTCTCAGGCTCATCTCGAGCGCTCCCAGAGGGAGAATCACGATGCAAGGCGTTTGGTAGCCTTCTAGTCTTAGAGGTTTCCCGGCATAGTACAGATGGAGGGGTGAAGGGATTCCCTAGGATTTTCGGGATGGCCCAAACAACAGCCTTTGCTTGCGGCGTTCCTTTTCTGTCATCAGGGCGTTGACCTGCTTGACCAACTCTAGCAGCTTCGCGCAATCCGGCTCATGCGGAGCGTGTTCGCGCGTCTTCTTCGACTCGGAATCTCTGATTGTTTCTGACATGACTAACACCTTAGGTGCCAACGTACGCCAGGGCTGCAAAGCCTGAGAGAATAGGGCGGGCTGCAGGTCCAGTTTTGGAGTCTGATCTTTGGAGGTTACGTGCGGACCTACTGTAGCATTGTGCTGCAGGATGTCAACTGAACCGTACCTTCCCGGGTATACAGCAAACACCTTATGGGCAGATCAACGGCATATCCTTGTTTCCGACGATCTGCGCGTAGCTTTTCGAGCCTGACTCGACATCAACAACCACAAGGGCGTCAGCTTTCGGTTGACCATTCACATTCAAGGGCAGCAACGTACGCCACCGACTCCGGGAGCTGGGCTGGCACGTTTCGGAGAAGGATAGCAAGGTGGATCTGCCTTCAAAACAGCTGGTTTCACCTCGGAGTGTGTGTGTATGTAAATTAGTGCCGCTAGATTCCCCAAATCCGGTGAGCTCCCAAAACAAGTCCCAGGGTGAGTACCGCGATCAGAACCTCACCCAGTGCGCCTACGATGAATGGCCTCAAACCCTGTTTCGACATTTCGCGGAAATTGGTACGCAGACCAACACCGGCAAACGTCAGCAGAAATGCCCAGCGAGACAAATTCGCAAGGGCGGTCACTTGGTCTTTACTGAAGGTGTGGAAGGTGACAAGGAGTGAAATGCCAAGAAACCCGAGGACAAACTTGGGAAACTTGTTCCAGAGAAACGCAGCTTTGTTGGTTACCGTGCTCGCCTGGCCACGCTTTGCCCAATAAAGCGCGTATGCCAGCACCACAAATCCGATCGTTGCGTTGCGAGTCGTTTTCGCGAGTGCTGCCAATTTGCCAGCACTATCCGAGTACAACGCTCCCGCAGCTGTGGCTTCAGCGGTATTGTCCACTCCCAAACCGGCCCAGAGCCCATATGTGGTGTCGTTCATGTGCAGGCTGTGACCGATTACGGGGAACGTGAAAAGGGCCAGCGCTCCCAACGCAAGAATCGCAGCGATGGCGAACGTGGAGTCTTCATCATCGGCGGCGATGGCACCTTTGGCCGCGATTATAGCGGATACTCCACAGATTGAAGATCCAACCGCAAGCAGAGTTGTCAATTTAGGCCTGAGCTTGAAGACACGTCCCAGCCAAGTCATCAGCAGCAGCGAAAGCGAGATCTCAACCACGACCAACCCCAAACTGACTCCGCCCAGTTTGAGCACGTCCCCCAGCACAAACCGCGACCCGAGTAGCACGATCCCGATCTTCAACCAGAATTCATAGGTGGCAATCCCGGCGTGGAATATCTTCGGGATCGTCAAGATGTTCGAGATCGCAAGCCCAATGAGGATTGCCCAGAGGACATATTCAATGTTCGGGAAGGTCAAATGGCGGGTTTTGGTGTACGTGTTGACCATGCGCTCCAGAACTTTTCCGGCATAGCCGATTGCCACCAGCAGGGCCAACCCCGGGACAAGGCGTAAAACGCCGGGCACTGGGTTGGCGGACTGGACACGTGGAAGGGACAGGGAAGTCGCCATGTCTGCTCTCCTCAGATTGGATCGTGCCGGTGCGTCGCCGCTACCAAGGCACCTTCTTAAAGATGTCTAGCCGCGTGGCCAATGCGAGGGCGAATGCAACGATCACGGCCCAGGCATCCAGCGACAATCGGAAGCTCTTGTGCTTTTCGTTCGTCTTGCTGGTCATGGATCTCCTTCTTTCTCTCACCTCAGAAGCTGATAACTACACCGTCAAAAAGCCCGGAAAACAAAACGGCCCACGAGTTTTCAGGTCGTGGGCCGCTCGGGAACTAGTTGGTCTGCTTAGCTAGATTCGATCCCCATGCCCACGCTGTCGGCAACACACACAACAAGCGCAGGGACAACAGCTCGACATGGAAAGAACCCTAAGCACGTGGACATTATAAGGAAAGCGGTGTGATTGGGCAAGTTGGAGATGTCGGAGATGTGGGAGCAGTACGCTATTACACGAAAAGGTCACGAACGTTCGGGATTTTTGGTGGCACGTTTCAGGACGCAGGCAGGAAAAGATCAACCTGGCAAGCGATGTCGATCTGCAGTTTGCGCATCGTCCCCCCAGGAGAAGCGAAACGATGCAATATGATTATGATGCTTACGCATGTAGCCGAGTAGTTACTTTAATCCCTCGACGAGGTAAAGGTCAGCCAGCATGCGGTGGTATCCATAGACACAACTCTGGGCATCGGGGGTCAACAGAATCGGGCCGATATTCTCGACTCCAGCGGGATCGGATGGCATGAGCTGCTTCCAGTGAGTGCGCTGTCCGGTTTGAAGATCGAGGCGATCGACCTGCGCCGGCAGTTCACCGGGTTGGTAGATGTATAGCGATCGGCCGTCCGAGCTGAATGTTATGGGCTGCTCGCCAGGGTTGAGACCGTTAATCGTGCGCGGCTCACCTCCGCTAACGGGATAAAGATATCCCTTCTGGTCCGGACCGATTCCAGCCACCCACTGAGAATCGGGAGCTATGACAAACCTAGTAGCGCTCACTCCCTCGGGTGTGATTGCCTGGTTTTTACCCGAGGCCGTCTCGTAAACGTACAGCCGTACGCCCTTGCCTGGCTCGTTTCCCGAGAACAAGATGTGCTTCCCGTCGGGAAACCAACGTGCGAACCCCTTATTGATACTGTCCTTGGTCAGATCTTGGGGCTCGCCAGCACCGGTAGTCAGCAGCCTTAATTGCCGTGGCGAATCTTGCGTTACGGAAATTGCCCATTTTCCATCAGGCGACAAGGCCCTCGCTCCACCTTCTCCCAATAGGACCGCCGGAGAGCCGTCCGTCTTTCGAATGTACACCGCGTAGGACAGGCCGCTTGACTTAGAATAGGCCAGCGCTCCTCCGCCACCCTCTTCGTCAAACAAAAGGGTCTTGCCGTCCGCCGAAAGGTCAGCGGGGTACGAATAGTCCAGCCACGAGAGCTCCCGCTCCCGGGAATCACTACCACTAATTCCAATCAACTCGCGTCGCCAACTGGCACGCATCAACAGCACCCGCCCATCCTTAGCAATGTCCAACAACATCAGGGCTCCAGGCAGTCGCAAGACCATGCGCTCTTTGCCGCTAAGGGTCACAGCATAAAGAGTGCGGTCTGTTCCGGTCTTGCTGGCCGTGAACCAGATCTCGCTGCCATCCGGAGACCACGCCAATCCCTGCGCGGTGAACCATTCGCCCGAGAGAATTTTCTTGTTCCCCTTTAGATCGACAATGGCCACGGAACCATCGTCGTCGCCTTGGATCGGATGGTCGAGAAAAGCGACCAAATTCCCCTTGGGGGATACTCGCGGATGACCGACCCATCCTCCAGTTTGATAAAGCGCTTTCCCTATGGGATACTCCAACCGGTTCTTCCCGCCGAAATCCCGCACTACCGCCAGGTTGCTGCCATCGGGTCCCCAGTCCGCCCACTGCACCTGCTCCAGCACATCACGAGGAGCACCGCCAGCCAACGGCGCTCTGGCCAGCGTGCCCATGCTCACCCAGGTGCCGATAGCCTTACTGTCCAATAGAACCGCCAATTCAGCAGCGGACGACACCGACATGAGCTGGGTGTGACCGAGTCCCATGGAGCGCGATTCTGGTGCCTCGGGACGGGCGGTGAACACATCCGTCGGATTGCCCTGCCACGCAGCACTGTAAAGAATCGTCTGCCCATCCGGAGCAAACCGGGCGGCCCGGATGCTGCCCCGGCGGAAGGTCAGCTGCCGATAGATTGGCGGCGGCAGTTGCGCCTTCGAAAAGAGCAGCTTCCCGGCAAACATGCTTGCAGCCACAGCAAGGAGTAGACCGAACGCAAAAACCGGGACAGACAGGGCAATCACGCCTCCGGTTTTCGCTGGAACTTGTGCCGTGCTGCTGGTGCCTGGCTCCGCCTTGTCGAGGACCTCGACAGCGCGCGACGATCCAGTCTCGCGTTGCAACCGCTTCAGGTTGGCGCGCATCTCGGCTGCGGACTGGTAGCGGAGTTCGCGATCCTTCTCCAATGCAGTGTTGATTATTTCTTCCAACTTCGCCGGCAGCTGAGGATTCAGCCGGATGGGGGCAGTCGGCACCCGGTTGAGAATGGCATCCGTAACCACCGCCGAGGTCTCTCCGCGAAACGGCAGAACCCCGGTGGCCATCTCGTAGAGTACGACACCGAAGGAAAACAGGTCAGTTCTCCCATCCAGATCCTTCCCCCTTAATTGCTCGGGGGACATGTAGGTCACAGTCCCCACGGCTGTTCCGGGACGAGTCAGATCGAAGCTGGTTGGATCCGCTTTGGTTGGCAAATCACCCGTGTCAGGCCGGCTGGTGTGCGTGATTTTTGCCAGCCCGAAATCCAGAATCTTGGCATGCCCGCGCTCGGTTACAAAGATGTTTGCCGGTTTGATGTCGCGATGCACAATGCCCTTGGTGTGAGCGGCATCCAGCGCGTCGGCCACCTCTATGCCGAGACTCAACAGTTGTTCCAACTCGAGGGGCCGCCCCTCAATGAAGTGTTTTAGCGTCACGCCGCTGAGGCACTCCATCGCGATGAAGAGATTCCCTTCGTGCTGGCCAATCTCGTAGATCGTACAAATGTTGGGATGATTGAGTGCCGAGGCTGCACGGGCCTCCCTCCGGAACCGCTCCAGCGCTTGCGGATCCTGCAAGGCACCCTCAGGCAAGAACTTCAGAGCTACGGGCCGCCCTAGACTAGTGTCCTCAGCCTTGTAAACGACTCCCATTCCACCGCCGCCGAGCCGTTCGAGAATCCGATAGTGGGAGATTGTTTGCCCGATCATTTGGCAGCGGAATCTTACGCGGGCAAGCCGGACAAGTCAATGAACACAACCGGTTGGGTCGACAGACTTTAGGAAATCTGCAGAAGTTTCAAGCAGAATACGCGACGTTTGGTAGCTCGTCGGTCTGCGGCCCGCCCGGGAACAGTCTGCAGGAGGGTTTACAGGCTATTTGGCCTGCAGTTCTCCACATACCGCGCACACCCTCTGATTCAGCCACGCCCTCACCGAACCCAGGCACCGGAGTTCCGTCGAGATTGGTGGCCCTGGCAGCGCTTGAAAGGTCTAATCGGCGGCTTTCCCAGCAACCGCTTCCGATCGGGAAAATATCGTAAATCGCCGTATCGCTCATGGTCGGATCTGCCCGCGTGGCGCCCCACTCGGCGATGGACGCCGTACTAGGCGACGAACAAACCAACGCGGAACCAACTCTCAAACTTCTCAGGCTTGATCTCGAGCGCTTCCGGAGGGAGAATCAACCAAAACCTACACTGGGGTGATGCAATGCGTTTGGTAGCCTTCAGCATGATTCTGTTAGTTCTCTGTGACTGTCTATGTCTACAGGCGCCGGCCCAGGCGCAGGATCCGATCACCGTGAGAGGCAAGCTGGTCAACATCATGGCTGTGGGGGGGGAATCGACGGGGTGGGCCATTGAACTAGATTCTGCGTTCTCCGTTGACGGCAAAGCAGTCGACTCAATCGAGCTGGATGGCTTGACCAAGAAGGCCGAGAAACTCGAAGACAAGCACGTCGAGGTTGTGGGGAAGCTCTCCCACAGGCACGGAGCTGAACGCGGCGACTGGGCAGTCCTCGAGGTCGTCTCAATAAAGCAAGTCAAATCCTGAATCTGATCGGGCTGGCTGCTTCGGCGGTTTTCGCTGTTAATCCTGACTTTGGAGTGTCGCAATCCTGCGCGCACTGGCGTCTTCTCTCCGTTGCTCCATTTCGACGTGAATCCAGGTGGCAACGCCGCGGCAGTTCCCAGCACCCATCGAACAGCTGCTACCGAGACGGTGAGTCTGCAAAACCAGATCGGTCAGCGCCCGAGCCGCAAAATCAGCCAGGCCAAGCAGTACCATAGCGGTCAGCGTATACAACCTCCCGAACGGGGCGTCGGCTAACCGGGCCGAACTTGTCGCGCGGATAACCAATCGGCATCAATGCGTAGGTCCGCATCGCTGGCGTGAGAGCCAGGACTGTCGCCACTTCCTCCTCAAAGAGGGTATGGTTTGTCGTGATTAGGGTCCCTAGCCCAAGTGCTCGACACGCAAGGATGATGTTTTGAATGGCGGGATAGATGCTTGCACCGCTTAGTCGGTTGAGGCGTAGCTCTTGGTATTCCGCCTGCGCATCAAGAGGTACCACTGGGGCGGGCAGCGACGGCAGCGCCTCCAACTTCAGGCACGGCACCAGCAGCACCGGCGCCTCGTCCATGTGGCGCCAGAGGTAGGACCCGGATAGCATCAAACGCTGGTATTGCTCCACGGTCATATGCGACGGACGGCCCCGTGCAGCGTAGAACTGCGCGACGATGTCCGACGCTCGTCGATAAATGGCGCCGAGGCTGTGTCGCTGTTGCGGGTCGCGTACCACGATGAAGGCCCAGTTCTGTGCGTTGCCCGCGGAGGGCGCACGGATGGCAGCATCAAGGACTCTGGTTAGCAGTTCTTCCGGAACCGGGTCAGGTCTAAACCGTCTTAGCGCACGAGCCGAATAGATCGCTTCGAACAGACCGATTTCGCTCATCTCGCACCCACTTCCCTCCTCTGCGCTAAATGCGAACGGCATCGCAAAATCTGCATTTTCACAAAACAACCCGCTCAATGGCTGAAGGGCAATTTACATGGGCCCCACAGACTTTTCTCCGATGAACTAACGCTGGATCGGCTTGTCCGTCTGCTCACAATTCCTGCCCTAAATCAGAAGCTCAGCTTGGAACGTGCGAACAACGTCCTGGCAATGCTCGACGAACGCAGAGAGGGCTGTGCGTCCCCTCGGGGGTCCACTCCTTCAAAAATACAGTGAGAAGGTCAGCCCGGCCCCGTTCACGTGATTGGTAGTAGACCCCAGGATATTCTGCCGTTCAAAACTCGGCTCAATCTCTACCCGCTGGCAGATCGGCACGACCACGCCTCCGGTGAGAGAGAACCGGGTCCAGCTGGAAGCGGTGAAGTCGTAATAGGCTTCACCGCGCATGTAGGGATCGAAGACCACAGTGCGGACCTTGAACTCCTTGTCCACGCTGAGCCGGTTGCGGTACCGCCACGAAAAGCCGTCCCGCCAGCGCAGGTCAATCCGGCTTCGATCCGCCAACACAAAGGACTTGGGGAGGGGGAAACGTGGCGTCAACTCCATGATCATGCGGTTCTCGTTTGGCCCTGGCTCCGACGTCAGATAACGGTAGCCGACGCGAAACGTCAGGTACTTCTGCCTTTCGGGATCGAGGGATCGAAACTTCATGCGTGGAATTGGCTTTAAAGTGATGTCGAAGTTTGGGCTAAACTCTGAACTCCCTGCCCCCGAATCCCGGTCCTTTGCATGAGCAGCCATGAAGAAGAGCCGGTACTTTGGCGACAGAGTGAGGTAGGCGTCTGCCTCGGGCCAAAACTCATTTACCGTGTCTTGGGACCGGGCCATGAATAGGGTTGGCCAGGTCAGGAACAGCAACACCCCGGCAAGCATCCTACCAGCCATACGGGTCCTGGTCCTCCATGTGGCTAGCCGGTTTGCAAGTGGCGAGAGAGTATGTCGCTCCTCGACATTGATTCGAAACGAGACTACCCCATCTTAGCCGGATCACGTTTAATGCTTGCCCTGTGCATTCTTCATGGCCTGTGCCGCCAGATCGTAGTCCTCCGGGACCTCAATAACGCCGTTTTTCCTCGAGTATTCTTCGTAGGCTTGGGCCATCGACTTCACGCGTTCCGGTTCCGCGCTGGCAAGGTCCTTCGACTCCATAGGATCGGTCCTGAGGTCATACAGGTGCCACTTCCTGTCACCATAGGGTGGGATGTTGCGTACCAGCTTGTAATCGCCCTGGTAGACGGCGGCTCCTCCGGAGAGCTCCTGCGATATTGAGACGTCAGGCGGATAGAGCTGCGCTGACGCTCCCGAGAGCAACGCGATCATGCTTCGTCCGGCAAGCGGGGACGAACTGGATGGCTTCACACCCACAAACTCCAGCAGGGTTGGAACGACATCAAGAACACTGGCGAACGCATCCGTCCGCTGGCCCATCGGCACGGCCTTGGGATAGGAGATGATGAGGGGCGCACGGACGCCGCCTTCAGAGGCCGACGACTTGAAACTGGAAAACGGCGTCATCGAGACATTGGCCCATGCAGGACCATACTCCACGAAGCTGCCCTTCTGACCCAGATGTTCATAGGTCAGGTTGAAGTTCTTGGCGTAGTAGTCGGGGAAATGGTCCATGAGCTCGTGAGCCTCGCCTCCGTTATCGCTCATGAAAATGACAATCGTGTTGTCGAGCATGCCCTTGCGCTTGAGAAAGTCCAGCACGCGTCCGATGCTCATGTCCATGTATTCAAGCATTCCCGCGTACACCGCCATTCGTTTCGCGTCCATGCGCCGCTCGTCTTCCGGCAGCGAGTTCCAGTCGGGAATGATCGGAGGAGTCGTCAGTTTCAGATCGGCTGGCATTATGCCCAGGTCCACTTGCCGCTGATAGCGCACGTTCTTCACCTCGCCCCAGCCTGACTGATAGGTCCACAAATAGCGGCGCGTGTACTCGTCCGGGACCTGAAGCGGCATATGCACTGCCTGGTAGGCGAGGTAGGCAAAGAAGGGCTTGCCGTCACTGGCGTTCCCATCGACCCAGCCGATCATCTTGTTGGTGTAGAACTGGGTCGAGTAGAAGTCCGGCGGCAGTTCCGCCTCCTTGAGGCCATCAAAGAAGTGTGCAGTCGGGTATTTCGGCGTGTACGACTTCTTCTCGTAGTTGTCGGCGCCGCCCTCGGCGAGGATGAACGAGCTTTCGAAGCCCTGGGATGCCGGCAGACTCTCCTTCGTGTACCCAAGATGCCACTTGCCCGCCATGTAGGTGTGATAGCCGGAATCGCGCAACAGGGTGGCGATGGTCACGGCTCGGCCGTTCAGCCGCCCCTCGTACCCCGGCTTTCCACGCTGATTGTCAGCAACCAGCTCAGCCATGTTGCCCAGGCCGACTACATGATTGTCCACGCCTGTCATCAGCATGCTGCGTGTGGGCGCGCACATAGAACCCACGTGAAAGTTCAGGAATTGGTATCCCTGGCTGGCCAGGCGATTGATGTTAGGCGTGAAGATCTCGCCGCCGTAGACACCCGCGTCGGACCAGCCCATGTCGTCGGCAACGATCAGAAGGATATTGGGCCGCTTGTCTTGGCCCGCCGCGCTAGTCACCTCGCCCAGCAAGAACAGGGACGCGAGAACTGCCAGACAGAGCGCGCGCAACGACACCTTGGACGCTCGATTACAAAAAGACTTTTGCAGCATTCGTATTGTCGACGCCCGGTGCATCTTGATCCGCCTCCTTGAGGGCCAAAGCTCCGCCCGATGAATCTTGACGTCAAAATCGAATATACAGGTGATGAAACGGATACCCCACCCTAAACCCTATCCGGGTGTCCCTGAAAACTCGAGACCGTGAATTCCATTTATACATAAAACAACCCAAGTCACGTTTAAGCACGTTCCCAGGCGTGACTCTACCCGCCCCACCCTCAAACCGCCGTATTCGAAACATTGGCTAAACCGGTTCCGTGATTTTGATTGGCGAGTTCGAGCGTGGGTGTACACTGCCGGGGCCGAGGCGGTATCGGAATTCCGGCTACCTTACGCTCGGGGAGGATCAATGAACAGGAAGTTGCAAAATGTTGCAGGGCTGTGTGTGCTTGCGCTCGCGCTATCTGCTGCGGTGCTGGCACGAGCGCAGACATCTGAGGTCAAAGAAAAACCGCCCATGTACACGTACGTTGGCAATTGGGCTATCCCACGTGCGCAGTGGGCTGATCTGGAAAAACAAACAACGGCGAATCAAAAAATCATGGAAAAGGCTATTGCTGACGGGACCTTGGTGGCATACGGAACCGACACGAATCTGATTCACCAGACCGACGGTGCAACTCACGACGATTGGTGGTCATCCATGTCCATGGCGGGGCTGCTCAACGTGTTGGATCAGATCTACAAGTCCGGCAGCCCGACTTCTCCCGTCCTGGCTAGCGCCACCAAGCACTGGGATGGCCTGTACGTCAGCCGCTATTACAACTGGCATTCTGGGTCGTGGAAAGACGTCTATACGCGTGTTGCGGTTTATAAGTTAAAGCCGGACGCTCCCGATGACGCCCTGGACACGCTCAGCAAGAATCTGTTTGTGCCCCTGTTGGAGAAACTGCTGGCCGACGGGGCCATCCACGAGTACGAAATTGACACCGAGTCGATTCACACCGAGGCGCCCGGTACCTTCGTGATTGCCATCATCGCGGCGAACGGCGCGGGTCTGGACAAGTTCAGTGCGGCGGTGCGGGACAACGCAAAGTCGAGCCCGCTCGCCGGTCCGGCCCTGGGTTCGATGGTGGATTTCACCCCACACCGTGATTACCTCGCCCGCACGAACGCAACATACAAATAGACCTTTAGGCTGTTCTAAGGCTTGCGGCGGAGACTCCTGTATGCGCAGAGAAGACACCAAACCCGGCTTGTGGTGCCGGGTTTGGTGTGTTGCAGGGGAGGGCAGGATTGACTTGCGCTCGAGGCTCAAGGAGCTTAGTGGCAGAAACCGCCTAAAGATGCGCGGTCTTTATTTCTACATCACGCGACCAGTTGGACAGCGATTTCAACTATCGATTTGAGAGGAGAGTTTTGTGGCTATTGGAGACGCTGGGTTAGCTGTTCGTATCGAGAAAGAAAGCACGACGAAACAGCTCAAGACGTTCTTCAGCCGGTATTTCTATCTCTGCATGGCGCTGGCGATGGCCGCGTTGGTGGTGTGGGGCTTCAGCCACACGGTCGACACCAACTTGTTGCAGGCCAACCCGCCAAGGCCGTTGCTTTTGTGGATGCACGGCGCCGCCTTCTCGACCTGGGTGGTCTTCTTCAACGTTCAGTGCGCTTTGGTGCGTGTGAGGAAGGTTAGCGTGCACCGCTTTCTCGGTTGGTTTGGAGCCGGGCTTGCCACGGTGATGGTTGCATTGGGCTTCACCATCGCGGTTGTCATGGCCCGCTTTGATACCGTTGTGCTTCATCAAAAGGGTGCCGATGCTTTCTTGTCGATTCCGTTCTGCGACATGATCGTCTTCGGCTCCTGCATGGCAATAGCCATTTATTGGAGAAAGAGGCCGGAATACCATCGGCGCCTCGTGTTCATAGCGAGTTGCGCCCTCATGGACGCTGCCATTGGGCGATTCGATTTCTGGTTCAACCACAACCTCTTCTACCCCGGCGTGGACTTTCTCGTCGTGCTCGGCATGGTGCGCGATTGGGTAGTGGAGGGGCGCGTCCACAAGGTGTATCTCTATGCACTGCCTTCCGTGATCGTTGTTCAGAGTCTTGCGATGTACGCGTGGCGGGTCAATCCTGGGTGGTGGCAGGGGATCAGCCACGCGATCCTGGGGTGGTGACCGCAACACGGCAGGTGCCTCACAGCTCCAAGGCTTGTAGGAGAGACCGGCCGAGTGCCACCGCCTTGAAAGACTCAGGAAGGTTATGCCAGCCAAAATTGCACTAGCGAGTTGTTGGTCGTCTATCTCCGGACGTGTCAACGCCCGTTCGACAACACCCGGCTTAGGGTAAGTTATCGGCAAACTCCCTCAACACAACCACGACAGAGTGAGAGGTCGATCAGTGCGGTCTGAATGTCTTGCCGGTTTCAAGCAGTGTTTTCAGGCGGGAGAGGATGCGCGGCCATCCGTCAGAGCAAAATGCGTAAGCAGGATCCCCTTCCTCCCACTGATCGTGGATGACAGTGAGCTTCGTGGCTTCCGTCTCTGGCTCAAGTTCGACAGTCACTCGAGATTGGAATGGACTTTGCCCGAGTTGAAAAGTGTACTGAAGCAATTTCGGCGGTTCAGACTGCAGGATCTCGCCCTTCACCAAGGTGGCGGGTTTGCCATCGGCTCCCGACCCGATCCACTTCATCGAACCGCCGGGTTTCACGTTCGCTTCAAAGTCAACACCCGCAAAGATGATCCGGTTCGACTCCGGCGAAACCAGACCCTCCCAAAGTTTTTCTGGTTTCGCCGCAAAATAGAAAACAAATTGTAGAGGGGTGCTCATCGTTCTCCTCAATCAGGACGCGAGGAACTATTGTAACCTGGCGACTAGAGTCATTCAGAAATCGGTGGCTCAGGCAGGGAGTGAAAGGCCGATATTACGACAGTTGGCTTTCTTTGCAAGCGTCGGAAGAGCAAGGCCGCGCAGCGCAAGATGCACTGGGTCAAACGGCAGCAGCCGAGGAGTACGCGAGAGTGATTTCGGCCATATCGATCTTGACCAGCAGAGGCTCCTTCACAAGTTGGCAGTCGCCTTCGTACGCATAGGCTCGCCGCTTTGTTGGAAAGATGATTCCATCGACATCTCGATAATCGGAGGCGTAGTTGAGTCCTGGTGCACCACCAAGGACGTCCACCGTGTGGTCATGCGCCGTAGCAGGCCATCCGGACCAAAACAGAAAATCTGTGTCTTGGTGTGACTCTTAAAGGTGTCGGGGAATCTGACTTTCAGGCGGCGCCAGGTCTCGGTGTCAACCTGAATGGGAGAAATTTCTTCACTGGAAAATCCGTCGTAGCTGCAGAGGAACGGTGTGTGGCAATAGGTATAAAGTGCCTCTCCGCTGAAGTATCGTCGCGGGTTGCGACGACAGTTCCATGTCGACGCTGCATCTCGACGCGATTCCAACCACGCATGGCTCCTTTCCAGCATACGACTTAGCTATAATGCGCACCGATGGCGCTGCTTCCCGGTACGAAGCTCGGGCCTTATGAGATCCAGTCTCTGCTAGGTGCAGGTGGGATGGGCGAAGTGTACCGGGCCAGAGACACGCGGCTGGATCGCTTGGTTGCGATCAAGGTTCTCCTCGCAGAAAAGGTCGCAGATCCCGAGCGAAAGCGGCGCTTTGTCCAGGAGGCGAAGGCTGCCTCATCGCTGAACCACCCCAACATCATAACGATCTACGGCATTGATCATGCTGAGGGTGTCGAGTTCATCGCGATGGAGTATGTTGCCGGCAAAACGCTCGACCGCCTGACTCCCCGGAGCGGAATGCCCGTCAACCAAGCACTAAAGTACGCGGTTCAGATTGCCGATGCTTTGGCTCGGGCGCACTCCGCCGGGATTATCCATCGTGATCTCAAGCCCGGAAACATCATCGTGGACGAGCACGGGCTGCTGAAGGTGCTTGATTTCGGCTTGGCGAAGCTGACCGAAACGGCCTTCGACAGCACCGACCAACGTACACTCTCGATGCAGCCCAAAACCGAAGAGGGCAAGATCGTTGGTACTGTCGCCTACATGTCTCCGGAGCAGGCGGAAGGAAAGCAGGTTGATCCTCGTTCCGACATCTTCAGCTTCGGCTCAGTATTGTACGAGATGGTGACGGGGCGACGAGCCTTCCACGGAGAAACCCGCGCTTCGACGCTGGCCGCCATCCTGAAGGACAACCCGCCGCCAGCAAGTCAACTGGTGGACAACCTCCCCAGAGAGGTGGAGCGATTGATCGCACGGTGTCTGCGGAAGGATGTAAGCCAGCGCTTCCAACACATGGATGACGTGAAGATCGTCTTGCAGGAACTGAAAGACGAGTCGGATTCCGGAGTGCTGGGAGCGGCGACGCCGGCCGAAAAGAAATCCCGTTTCAGGCCTGTGTGGCTGATCAGCGTAGCGGCTGCATTAGCGGTGGCCGCAGGATTATGGTTCCGATCATGGGAACGACCAGCCGAGGCGCCGCTCGTGGCCGTTCCGCTAACCAGCTATCCGGGTGACGAATCGATGCCGACGCTTTCACCTGACGGCTCGCAAGTCGCCTTTGCCTGGAACGGAGAAAAGCAAGACAAGTGGAACATCTACGTAAAACAGATCGGCGTCGACCCCCCTTTTCGCCTGACCAACGACTCGTCGACAGACTACAGCCCTGCTTGGTCCCCGGATGGAGGGTACATCGCTTTCTTGCGGGAGCTGTCCTCGGATCGCACCGAGATTGTGGTTGTGCCTCAGCGCGGAGGGCCAGAGCGCGTTGTGGGTGAGGTCAAAGGATCGGTGCACCGGCTGCCGTATGGCCCGTATTTGTCGTGGACGCCGGACTCGAGGTGGATCATCTGCCCGGCCCCAAGAAGTGACCAGCATGTGTGGGCCTTGCATTTGTTCTCGACGGAGACGGGGGAAGACATTGAACTCACTGACCCACCAAGCAGCGAGGCGGGGGATGTGGCTCCGGCCGTCTCACCCGACGGCGGGACCCTAATTTTCTCGCGAGTTTCCCCGGACTTCTACAATGCAACGCTTTGGTCACTGCCCCTTGGAAGGGGTCGTAAACCATTAGGTAAGGAACACAAGATTGAAGCGCCCGGGGTAACCAACGTTGGCGCTGCTTGGTTGCCGAATGGCCGTGAGTTCGTTTTCGCCTCTGGGACCGGGACGAACTACGGGCTGTGGCGGATGGCGGCATCCAGTGGCTCGGTTCCCAAGCGCCTTGATGTCGGAACCGTTGCTGCCGAACCAACGATTTCCCGGTTGGGAAACCGTTTGGCCTTTACGACCTTTCAGTTTGACCTGAATATCTGGCGCATCGACTTGAAGGAAGCAGGCAAAGAACCGAGCCCGCCCATCTCATTCATTTCTTCCACGCAGGTGGAACAGTATCCCGCTTACTCACCGGACGGTCACCGGATCGCGTTTATGTCCGAACGCTCAGGAACGGGAGAGATTTGGATGTGCGATGGAGATGGATCCCACACGACGCAGCTAACTTCCTTTGGCGGGGCGGCGATCTACGGGCCGAATTGGTCTCCGGACGGGAAGAATATTGCTTTTACGGTTGCGCTGAAGGGGATGAAAGAGGACGTGTACGTCATAAGCGCAAACGGCGGTGCACCGCGGCGAATGACAACCGATCCCGCGGAGGACAAGTGGCCCTCCTGGTCGCAAGATGGCAAATGGATTTACTTTGCCTCCACCCGCAGCGGCAGGGAGGAGATCTGGAAGATGCCCTCCACTGGAGGAGAGGCTGTTCAGATCACGCGGAATTCCGGGGACGAGCCGCAAGAATCACCCGACGGCAGAATGCTCTACTACCTGAAAGGATGGCCCTCCGCCGTGAGCCTCTGGCGAGCCAATACCGATGGCAGCCAGGAAGCAAAAGTTCTTGAAGGCGTGCACAGTGAAGGCCAATTGGCTTTAGTGAAGGATGGGATCTATTTCTTCAAGCCTCCCGACAAAGTCGGACGCAGCGATCTCAATTTCTATGAATTTGCGAATGGACAAATCCGGAAACTCCTCACGATTCAGCGACCCGTGAATAACCGCATCGCAGTCTCCCCCGATGGCCGCACGATCCTATACCCGCAGCAAGACCGATCCGGCAGCGTTCTCATGCTGGTCGAGAATTTTCACTGAGTCGGCCGAGTTGCAAGTTGGCTCTATTTCGCCAATCACGTCCCCCGTCAAAGTCTGTGATTGCCATGATCGTGGCGTAATTGTGCGAGCGTTACCACCGCCGGTTCTGTTGTCAATCGCGATATAGTTTATCCAAGCGTCTCCGATTGCTTTTCCGGTCACCTTGTCCTTGACTGTTCCGAACTTCTTCGTAAGATGAAATCGCCCGAAACGGCCACTCGTGGTATCCGAGAAGCCAGTTCGAGTTCTCGTGTCGCAGATCGGTGGTCCGTAGATCGTCTGCACCCCCGCCCGCGTATACCTCGACAAGTGCTGATCTCACCATGGCAGCCGATGTCGCATCCGTGATTTTGACGCGCTCCGCGTGCAGCAGATCTCCGAACTCTTCTCGATAACCTGTGTGATGGGGCATGCAGTTCTTGCCATCCGCGTCGAGCACAAGAGTCTCAAGCATTGGGCCGGGGATGCTGTACTTGTGGAAGGCAGCGGCATCAGCGTCGGTGATCCACCTGACAGCCACAAATCGAAACCTTCGGAAGAGCGTCCGAAGCGCCTGGGATGAGAACATTTATAATTCTTCGATCGGCGATCCACCTGAGCTCACCCGTAGGCCTCTCGTTCTGCCGGACATACTCCTCGACCGCTCTCTGTTGCGCGGCATTGAGGCCCTCAAGTTTCGGCACGTCCGAACCAGGCGTCGCCCGGTTTTGAGCCGGGGCACTGCCACAGGCGAGCAAAACCGTCAGTACGATGGCGAATCTCATGGTACTGGTTGGAACGTCGGTCTTCAGAATTGTTGCTCCGAAAAATTGTTACACGGTAGAGTCCAACTCTTTCATTCTCCTTCGTCTGAGCTTTTTGCAGATAGCTGACGCAACAGGCCATTACAGTGCGCCGGGCTAAACCGGCATGAAGGTGTGTCCAGCGAAAGCTGGTGCATTCAGTGAGGATAAGCTCACCAGGGTAGAAGCCAGAGCCCTGTAGCTTGGATAGTAGGGAGGAGGGGAACCAAATCCTGAAAGCCTATCGACAAAGCCATCTCTCGGATGGTGAGCGAGTCATCGGGCCGCAACGAAAGTGAACGCACAACTGGCCTCGAAACGGTTTACCCCAGAGGCCGAGCCTTCCTTCATGAGGCGAAGGCAGCATGGAACGTCGCAAACTGGCCGACGCGGCGGGACACTCTGGCGGGGTTGGAGCGGCAGCACGATGATAAGGATGCCCTAAGCAACTGGAGAAACCCTACTCGTCCCGGTCGAGAAATCGACGGAAGCAAGGAAGCCGTATAACTGGCAGAACCAGGAAGTCGGCGGAAAGGCGAGAGGGCGGCGGAGGGGCCAGCAGTAGCGACGAAGCGGGGTAATGCCCGTGGAGCGAAGAGGCCCTGCTGTTTGCAATGACTCCAACAAAAGGAAGGCAAGGGTGAATGATAAAAGCGCCCGTTAGTTTGCAAGACCTGAGGAGGAGGCTATACATCAAGGCGAAGGCTGAACCAGCCTGGCGCTTTTGGGGACTGTATGTCCACGTCTGCAAGATGGAAACGCTTCAGGAAGCCTACGAGATGGCTAAGAGTAATGACGGAGCCCCAGGAGTCGATGGGGTCACGTTCGAAGCCATCGAGGAAAGCGGAGTGGAGAATTTTCTGAAACAGATTCGGGATGAATTGGTCGACAACACGTATCGACCCATGCCGGCGCGGAAGAAGGAGATTCCGAAGGACGGAGGCAAGAAGGTCCGCGTTCTTTCGATTCCCGCGATCCGTGACCGCGTGGTCCAGGGGGCAGTCAAGCTCATCCTGGAGCCGATCTTCGAAGCTGATTTCCAATCGGGATCGTATGGATACCGACCGAAGCGAACTGCTCATCAAGCGGTGAACCGAGTAGCACAAGCGATTGTCGAGGAAAAGACCCGTGTTATCGACTTCGACCTGCGCGCCTACTTTGACAATGTGCGGCATTCTCCGCTGCTCGCAAAGGTGGCACGACGGGTTAACGATAAGGCGATGATGCATCTTCTCAAGATGATCCTGAAGGCGACCGAAAAAAAAAGGGAGTTCCGCAAGGCGGGGTGGCATCACCATTGCTCAGTAACATCTATCTCACCGAGGTAGATCGAATGCTAGAGAAGGCGATTGCCACAACGCGTCGTGGCAAATACACCCATGTCCAATATGCGCGATTTGCTGATGACCTGGTGGTATTGATTGACTCCCATCCGCGACATGACTGGCTCGTTAAAGCGGTAGAAAGGCGTCTGCGAGAGGAGTTTGCCAAACTCGGAGTGGAGATTAACGAAGAGAAAAGCCGGATGGTGGATCTATCAAAGGGGGAGAGTTTTGCCTTCTTGGGCTTTGAATATCGCCGCATCCTAAGTCGGAAACGGAAGTGGCGAGTCCAGTACGTACCGCGGCTGAAGAAGCGGACGGCCCTACTGGCAAAGCTCAGGGAGATCTTCCACAGATACGTGAGCCAGCCCGTGGGGCGAGTGATTGAACAGATCAATCCAGTCCTACGAGGATGGGTGAACTACTTCGCGGTAGGACACTCCAGCCGGTGCTTTTCGTTTATCAAAGACTGGGTGGAACGAAAGATTCGGCGGCACCTGATGCGTGCCCGGCTGCGACCAGGTTTCGGCTGGAACCGGTGGAGTAGAGCTTGGCTCTATGAGAAGCTGGGACTCTTTCATGAGTACCGGCTTCATCGATATGATCCACCCTCGAAAGCCCAACCAATCGATGCGGTCACATAAACCTTGATACGAAGCAAGCAGGTAAGCCCATTGCTGGAAATCGGCACGATGGGTTTGATGAGGCGGGGACTGGAAACGAGCTCATGGTTTGGCTATTGAGGCACTCCCACAGGAAACGGGGAGCAACAGATAGGCCGAACCTTCGGAGCATCGCGCCAGTCCTCGACCCGACCAGAGGAGGAAGAAGCCTTAGGCACTAACTACTCAAGGCTTTCGGGTACTACTTGGGATACCAATCCAGCAGGCGAACTTCAATTCCGGTGCCTTCCAACTCCTTCTGAAATACGCTGAGATCCGAACCGCGATAGTGATACGGGATGACAATTTTGGGGTGGAATGCTTTGATCGCTTCCGCCGCCTCATCAGGCGGCATGGTGTAGGGCAAGTTCATGCACACAAAAGCGACATCAATGTTTTGTAGCGCACGCATCTCCGGCACGCCCTCAGTGTCACCTGAAAAATAGAAGCGCTTGCCGCCGTAGATTAGGACATAACCATTGCCACGTCCCTTGTCATGAAAGAGTTTGCCAGGCGCCGGACCACGTTTAAGGTTATAGGCGGGAATGGCCTGGATGGTCCAGTCCTGCCAGGTCCTAGTTTCTCCATTTGCAATGGCTTTTCCGGTAGTAACGGTCTGCACTACGGCCGGCGGCGCCAGGATTTCGGTGCCGGTCTTACTGATCGCCTTGATGGAGTCGGGATCCATGTGATCGCCGTGAATGTCCGTGATGAGGATGAGGTCGGCTTTGGGTTTCCCGGAAAAATCAACGGGTTTGGCCGGATCCAGATAGATGAATTTCCCGCCCGCCTCGAGGAGTGTGCTGGCGTGGTTCAGGGGTGTGATGCGGACCGGTCCAGACGAAGTCGGGAACACTTGGGTCTGGTTGTCGGCATGCGAAAAACAAGCCAAAAATAGAACGGAGCAGATGAGGCGCAGCAAGTTCATGGTTGACCTCAGACCTATAGCCACAGCTCCCGTTATGATAACGGGTCACCGCTGAGTTGTTCGTGAAATTGATTCCATCTATGAAGTCATCGACCTTGTCAAGCCAAAAATTTGCACACCTCTCCTTTTAGATCTGGGAAGACTGTCAAGGGCGCCCGCAGGGCGTTCGCGTGCATGCCGGGTTCCGGACCCATGATTGAGGCTTCGATCCGCAAGCTCGGCTTCAATCCGATGAACATCAAGTGGGTGCTGGCCGGCCATTCCCATGTCGATCACGTCGGCGGACACGCCTACATCAAGAAGCTGACCGGCGCCCAGGTCGCCGTCGCGGCTCAGGAAGTGAGCATGCTGGAAAGTGGCGGCAAGGGCCAGTTCAACGACGACGGGGTTCCCGGCTTCGGCTGGGAGCCGGTCAAGGCCGACCGCATCCTCATCGCGGCAAATTTAATACAATCCTTAAGGCTTGCGGGTACGCATCTGGCCTCGCGCCAAACCCCGCAATCCAACATCGGAGGTTCTTATGCCAAAGCTGAGGCAGAGCGATACAGTGCCACGAGCTGAACGACCACGCATACAGGGTTACGGCATCAGCAAGAGCAAAACCGGCATGTTGACCTGGAAATGGGCGGTGAAGATGCTCACGGAGTCTCGCGAGTACTGGCTTTGCACGGTGCGGTCCGACGGACGACCCCACGCAATGATCATTTGGGGCTTGTGGTTCGATGGTGCGTTTTGGTTCGGTACCGGCAGCCAGACCCAAAAGGCACGCAACTTGGCAAAGAACGCGAACTGTATCGTAGGTACTCAAAATGCCGCTGAGGCAGTGATTCTCGAAGGGGTGGCCGAAATCGTGACTGACGCAGATCTCATGCGGAAGTTGGAACCTGCATCGCTCCGCAAGTATGGGATGAGCGGAGGCGACGGCTCTGAGCCCGTCTACCGCGTGCGCCCACGACGCGCTTTTGGTCTTGTGGAGAAGACTTTCCCGAAGACCGCCACGCGCTGGACCTTTGAGTAAATACGACCGAAGACCTGAATGGCTGTTGCGATCGGCGTTTCTCGCAAGATTTGCACAGCCCACCGCACGCCGCGACGGCTGTGGAAATGTTCTCTCTAAATCCCAAGTTCTGGGTCACTATAAGCTTGCGCCACCGGACGAGAGTTAGATTAGCATTTCGCGAGATCGAAATCTGGACACTTCATGAGTGAGGACGCTCAAATGCTCTTTTCAGAGAGGTTTCGTTACTGCGCCTGCACCGCACCGCGCGGTTCGCGTCGGCCGAGTCGTGTCAGCCAGACCATGGTGGCCAACGCCGCCAGGTCCACCAGCACGCCGCACAAGACACCCTCGGGCGTAGGCGGAGGAGGGGAAGAGTCCTGCCACAAGAGGGCCACGAGACTGACAATTCCAAGAATGACTCCTGGAATCATGAGCAATTCGAAAACGCCACGCACCAGTGTCTGGACCTCCAGTTTTCGGGCGGCACGCTCGGTCAACGCGCAGAGGGCAATTCCTGCTGTCGACGCCAGGAAGCTGTAAAACGGCATGAACCGATTCCCGGCGCCGGCAGCACCGATCGCATACACCGTAGCCGCAAAACCGAGGACAGTCAGCCCACCGCAAACAAAGACGAGCAGCACCATCCCAATGTAGGCAATCGGAATTCCCGGTGCCTTTCCCAGTCGGCGAAACCGCCGCGCGACCGGTGGTGGAGCATCAGAGCCCACGGCCAAGAAAGGAGTGAGCAGAGAAACCACCAGAGTGCCGCGTCGGCGAGTGTACCGATCGAAGAATCGTCCACGTTCCGGTTCATGAATGCCGCGCCAATCACCGCAGTCACGATGGGAAGTTGCCAGCTCAGGAAGGGATGCGCTGACGAGATCAACAGCACCACGGGCGGGCCAAATAGAATGACGAGCCACAGGCCAGTCATGCCGTCGGAGGAAAAGAACCGACTCAAGGCCAGCCCCCAGCAGAACCCACCGGCCACCCCGAACCAGTCGCGCACCGAAAATGGATTCGCGCGAGGTCCGAAGCTGGAGTGCTCCGGCCACTACGGACATCGGCACGGTCAGGGGAGGATTTCAGTCTAGTGAGCCAGAAGTGCGGCAAATCCCGGCTGGACATGTACAAGGGGGTTGGGCGGGTCCGTCGTGGAAAAGCAGAAGCGTCCGGCATTCGAAGAGGCTTGGGTAGAGACTAGAGGAAGCTTTGTCCCACAGGGATCGATCCGCCCTGTTGCATGATGGGTGGTGGTCCGGCTGGCATGATGCTTGCCTTCCTGCCGATGCGGCTCAGTCGACACTCCACGTGGTTTGGGAATATGCCGCGAAAGCCGGCATCGACAAACTACCTTGGCCCGGCCCGATCTTTAGGAAAAAACATTAGGGAAGGGCAGTGTTAGGCCTTCCTTGTCACGCACATCTCCAGCCTTTCACCTGGTCATGAGCAACAATTCGCACCCGCCCCAATGACAGTCAACTGGATACTCCTAAAAGCAGCATTCGGCAGCTCCTTTACCAACGGCGCTCCTATGACACGCGAAAAGAGCAGAATCAACCTTGAGACGTCGAATGCGTTTGTGATAGCAATAATGAGCCTTAGGCGTTCACGGTGTGAGCGAAGCAGGCACAAATAAATGAGAGCTACTTTCTCATTATTGGCAATCGTGCTGGCGTTCTGCCCAACGGTAGTGGCCCAGACGCCCGCGGCCGATGCCAAAATCTTTGCGTATGACGCAACCAAGCCGCTCAATCTCACGATCGGCAAATCGGAAACTCCAGCGGCCGGCGTTACGGTGTCTGAAATTTCCTACGATTCTCCCAAGGGCGGGCGGGTGCCGGGGTATCTGGTGGTCCCGTCGGGTAAGGGACCATTCGCAGCCATCGTCTACATGCATTGGGGACAGGGAAACAAAGGCGAGTTTCTCTCCGAAGCGGTCGAGATGTCGCACCGCGGCGTGATCGGCGTTATGATTGACGCCCCCTATTGGCGGCCGGAGGTGCCGCCCCCAGCGAAAGGTAAAGAGGCCGAGTCCGAACGAGACGGTTACATCCAGATGGTTGTGGATCTGCGACGCGCGGTGGATGTGCTGGTCGCGCGCAAAGACGTCGACGGTGCCCGGATTGGATACGTCGGGCACTCGCTCGGCGCAACCTGGGGCGCGCCGTTGGCTGCGGTAGAGAAGCGGATTAAGGTGTTCGTGCTGATGGGCGGGCTCCCAAAGGTGCCCCCCGACTGGGACGACGACAGCTTCTATCAGAAGGTGCAGCGCGCCACTACCCCGAGAGACGAGTTCGACAAGGAAGCAGCGGTGCTGTCACCGATCGTACCGGAGAGGCTTGCGGCGAACACAGGCCCGGCAAAGATCTACTTCCAATGGGCGCAGCACGACATGTACATCAGCCAGAAGTCAGCCGCTGAGTACTTCGACGCCGTCGGTGGACCGAAGGAACAGAAATGGTACTTCACCAGCCACGAGTTCAACGACGCAAAATCGAAGTCCGATCGTGCATTGTGGCTAATGCGCGCACTGGCAATCAATGTACATAGGTATTAGGCGACGACTTGTGCTCGAACATCCAAACGCGACTCTGGGCGCCGCGAGGGTCGCGTCCGATCACCAATCGCGAACTCATTGCTTAGTGTCACGACACCGATCCGCGACTTTACACCAACAATCAGGATTGTTTCTGGATCAGCCGGTTCGTCACTATCACTTCGTTGGTCATCATTGCTCTTCTAAGTGATGTCCATGTCCCGTTTTATTCGTTGTTCACGAGGAGGCACGCAGCTAAATGGACCGAAGAACATTTTTAAAGAGATCTGGTCTGACTGCATTGCTGCCGCTCTGGCCGCGTTCGCTGTTCGCCAGCAACACCTCTCGTCGGCGACGTCCAGCAGATGCAGACTGGCCTTCTAAGACGGCATGGAAACGGCTCAACGACGAAGTTGACGGAAACTTGATCACTGTGGAATTTCCGATCGAGGCGTGCATCAAGGACATTGATGGGGCTGACTGCAAGAGTCTGATCGCGAACATCAAGAATCCATACTTCATCGCCGAACAGCCTGGCCTGACGCAGACCCTCGGATGGGTGGATGCGTGGTTCGCGAAACCGAGTGTGTACGCGGTCGCAGCGAAGGATGCAAATCACGTTGCGGCGACGATTAACTTCGCGCGTGAGAACGATCTGCGCCTGGTGGTGAAAGGCGGCGGGCACAGCTATCAAGGCACGTCGAATGCAGCCGATTCTCTGCTGATTTGGACCCGGCGCATGCACGACGTCACGATGCACGACGCCTTTGTTCCCCGGGGCTGCGAAGGGAAACAAGCGGCTCAGCGCGCGGTGACGTGCGGTTCTGGCGCAATTTGGATGCAGGCGTACGACGCCGTAACCACCAAAGCCGGCGCGTACGTGCAGGGCGGCGGATGCACCACCGTGGGCGTCGCAGGCTTGGTGCAGAGCGGAGGCTTTGGAAGTTTTTCTAAGCATTACGGGACCTGCGCCGCAGGGCTACTCGAAGCGGAAGTCGTGACGGCCGACGGGAACATTCGGACAGCGAACGCATGTACAAATCCGGACTTA
Organism: Terriglobales bacterium; assembly: GCA_035623795.1. GTDB lineage: Bacteria > Acidobacteriota > Terriglobia > Terriglobales > Acidobacteriaceae > DASPST01. Next base: position 124,060 of record DASPST010000113.1, on the reverse strand, counting down.
TTCTGGGCGCTCAAAGGAGGCGGAGGCGGCACGTTTGGTGTGGTGACCAAGGTGACCCTGCGCGTGCGTGAACTTCCCGAGTACGCGGGCGGTGCGATTTTCCGCGTCAAGGCTTCTTCGGATGACGCGTTTCGGCGTTTATTGCGCTACTTCGTCGGCTTTTATCGAGACAATCTCTTTAACGATCATTGGGGCGAGCAGGCGCACATCGGTTCGAATAACGTGCTTGGCTTCGCCATGGTTTCACACGGATTGAGCACGGAAGAAGCAACAAAAGTCTGGCAACCCTTCCTGGATTGGATTGCGCGTTCGCCTGGAGCTTACACGGTTGAGCCAGATATGGTTCTGGGCAGCATGCCTGCGCGGCATTGGTGGGATGTTGAGTGGAGGAAGGAGCAGCACCACCAAGTTTTCGATTCGGACGCACGCCCCGGTGCGAGCCCAAATAACGTGTGGTGGACGGGAGACGCAGGCCAGGTGGCCTGGACCATTTACGGCTTCGAATCGCTGTGGCTGCCGGCGTCGCTACTCGACGGAGATTCGCAGGAACGGCTGGCGAATGCGTTGTTTGCCGGTTCCCGCTACCAACTGATCGAACTGCATTTCAATAAAGGGCTCGGGGGAGGGGCGCGCGAGGCTGTCGAAGCAACCAGCGACACGGCGACGAATCCTGCTGTGTTGAGGGCGTTTGCGCTGGCGATTGTCGCCGACGCCAAAGGCGGCTATCCAGGAGTACGTGGCCACGAGCCGAACGTCGACGCGGCGCGAAAATCTCGCGCGCAGGTTCATCGTTGCCTGAATGAGCTGCGGGCAGTGGCGCCGAGGGGCGGAGCCTACGTTTCAGAAAGCAATTTCTTTGAAGAGGACTGGCAGCATTCCTATTGGGGCAGCAATTATGCGCACCTGGCACTGGTGAAAAAGAAATATGACCCTACAGGATTGTTCTTTGTACACAACGGCGTCGGCTCAGAAGAGTGGAGCGTCGACGGCTTCACTCGGCGCTAAACTGCCCGAGTGAGCAAGCGAAAGAATTTCGCCTGAAGAACGGAGCTGAAGGTGAGTTTGCCGGGGATTGGGACACCGACGTCTGAAATGGCCACCGCTTGATTTTTCACGTCGGCACGGGCATGGGTACGCGCGCCTGCCCGACGCCGGCTTGACCGAAGTTCTTTTCACCTACAATCAGGGCTTCAACCCCTACCGGCCGACAATTGGGGTTATGCGGTTCTTCACTCCCGCCCTCGAAAACGCTAAAACCAGGGTCTCACTCCAGGTTGGATGGGTTGCGCCTGGAACTGCTAGCTCGCGGGCGAGCGACGGGCTAACCAGAAGTTCCCTTCCCAATTGCCGACGACTGGTCAGAGACGGAATCCAGGGAGCGGCAGAACTATGCCTATGAAATATAATGAGGTCAACGGATGCCGCTGACCCTTGGCACAAAATTTGGCCCCTACGAAATTCAATCGCAGCTGGGCGCTGGCGGGATGGGCGAGGTTTATCGCGCCCGCGATACCCGGCTTGATCGTGACGTAGCGATCAAGATCCTGCCAGAGTCGTTTGCCCGCGATGCCGACCGGTTGCGGCGCTTCGAGCAGGAAGCGCGGGCGGTGGCAGCCCTGAATCATCCTAATATTCTGGCAGTTTTCGACATCGGCCAGCAGGATGGTTCGCCATATCTTGTCTCTGAGCTTCTCGAAGGCGAAACCTTGCGGCACGAGCTCGAACGGGGTTCCTTTTCGCAACGCAAGACCATCGAGTACGGAGTGCAGATCGCGCAGGGATTGGCTGCCGCCCATGAAAAAGCCATCGTTCACCGCGATCTGAAGCCGGAGAACATCTTTGTCACCAAAGACGGGCGAATCAAAATTCTCGATTTCGGCTTGGCAAAGTTAGGGCAGAAGGCAAGTAATACGAGCGCAGAGTCGGACGGCGTCACCCTGACCGGTTCGCATACCCTCGCTGGTCTGGTCATGGGAACCGCGGGATACATGGCGCCGGAACAGGTGCGGGGAGAGGCAGTTGATCGGCGCACAGATATTTTTGCTTTTGGGACGGTCGTTTACGAGATGCTGTCTGGTCAGCGGGCCTTTCGCCACGAAACTCCCGCGGAGACGATGGCGGCGATTCTGAAGGAAGATCCGCCCGAGGTAGCGCAAACGTCGCATTCGATCTCGCCCGCTCTCGACCGCATAATGCGGCGCTGCCTCGAAAAAAATCCCGAACAGCGCTTCCAATCAGCGAGAGATCTGTCGTTTGCGCTGGCCGCTTTGTCCGGTACGGATTCGAGCGCCGCGGCAAGAGTCGGCTCAACGGCGCGCAAAACCCCGGTTTTGCTGATCGCTTCCATCGTATTGACAGCCGCGATTGCCGGCGCGGTCACCTGGTTGATCACGAGTCGTCCGTCGCCCGCAGTGCGCATGCGGTTCGCGATCCCGATTACAGGCGAGGTGAGCCACATGGCGCTTTCTGGGGACGGCTCCATGCTCGCCTTCGTGTCTCCTGATGAGAACTCGCAATTGCCAGTACTTTTCGTTCAAAGAATCGGTTCCTCAGAAGCTCGGCCCTTGTCGGGAACCGAAGGCGCCAGTTACCCGTTCTGGTCACCCGACGGCACCTTCATTGCCTTCTTCGCGAAGGGCAAGCTCCAAAAGACTTCTTTTGCTGGTGGGACTCCCCAATTCCTGGCCAGCGTTATGGCTGCGCGAGGGGGCAGCTGGGGTAACCGAGACGTGATTGTCTACGCCCCAGATGCAGGAGGTGAGTTGTGGCGGGTGAATGCCGATGGGACTGGCGCCAGACCGTTGACGAACCGTCTTGTTGAGAAAAACGAAGATACCCACAGGTGGCCGGTATTCCTACCGGATGGCGATCGGTTCTTATTCTGGGCGGGCAATTTTGGTGACATCAAAACCGAAGGCTCCAGTGGTATCTTCGTTAGCTCGCTAGATGCGAAAGACAAACGTCTTATCGTCCACTGTCATTCCAACTTTGGGATAACTGCAGGCCAGCTTGTTTACGCCAACGACACCCAACAACTTGTCAGCATGGCTTTCGACCCATCCAGCGCCAAGATTTCGGGAAGTGTAAATGTCCTAGCCGAGAGCGTCGGCTATCAACCTTCTGTTTATTGGGCTGCAGTAACTGCCGCGCGGAATGGGACTGTGGTTTACAACACCACGTCAGGGGCTACGAGGTCCGTGCTCACCTGGATGGATCGCTCGGGCAAAGAACTTGGACGGCTCGGTGCTCCCGCGGTCATGGCCAACCCAGCCATTTCGCCGGACGGCAGCCGCGTTGCTCTTGACATCAGTGATCGAAAAGCCAACGCCGTTGAAGTGTGGATAGAACGCGTCGACGGGTCTGCCACCACTCGTTTCACATTCGATGCATCCGAGGACGTCGTGCCCCTCTGGTCGCATGACGGGGCGAAAATCGCGTATCGCAAGAATGCTGCAACGGGCCCCCTTTTAGTGCTCAAGAAGGCCACAGGGTTGGAACCGGAAACTGATTTACTGGAAGTCCCGAACACTGATGATGCCATTCCGACCTCCTGGTCGGCCGACGACAAGCAGATCTTGTACATGTACATGCATGAAAGCAAGATGGGATCTGATTTCGCACTGATCTCAGGGGGTGGCGGTGGGAAGCCCTCGGCGTTTCTTCCTGGTCAAGGCCACAAGACCAACGGCCAGTTTTCTCCCGACGGAAAATGGCTGGCTTACGCCTCCGATGAATCGGGCGATTGGGAGGTTTACGTGACTACTTTTCCTGGAGCCGCGGGCAAATGGCAGGTCTCGCTTGGCGGTGGAACCGAGCCACGGTGGCGTGGAGACGGGAAGGAAATTTATTATCTAGGCCCGAACGGAATGATGACGGCGGTACCGGTGAGCACAATCGCAACGTTTTCGTCGGGGACACCTGTGCCTCTGTTCCAATTCCACGGCCGCGCACCGATCTCCTCGACGGACATGTTCAGCTACGACGTAACCAAGGACGGCAAGCGCTTCCTGGTAAACCGTTACGTGAAGCCCGACCACATCGCGCCGCTCTCGATTGTGCTGAACGTAGAAGCAAAATCCTCGAACTAGCAGCATTCTTGCATTCCCGAGGAATAAAGCCGAGCAAGCATTTTCGTTGGTGGCATGGATGGGCGATACGCAGTCGGCTGTGTCCCACGCTCGATGTTGCAAATGCACTTGCGCTATTTAATCGTCGTGGGTGAAGTCCGAAGGCTGCTACCAAAGGTGAAGCTTAGCCCCGACGTGGTACCGTAATCGCTGCCGGGGAGGTTGCCGGGCGGCCGATTGTCCCAATTACCATAGAACGAGATATTCCACGAGAGGTTGCCGACGATCTTGATGTAGTAGGTCGCGTTAGTAGAAAAATAGACGCGGCCAGGTTCGGAAAGAGCCGGGAGCAGAATGGCGTTAAGGTCGAGATTGGTCTTATTAAACTTGAAGAGTTTCACATCTGCATTGATCATGGCTGCGAGGACGTTTTGCGTGGCTATGGGGAAGACGGTTGGGGTATATACCGTGTTCTGCCAGGCTGGGCCACCAAGAACGGATATAGTTGTGCGGTTCGTGTTCTTCAAATAACGGCCGATGCCGCCCCCGAGCGTAGCTTGACGCTGGATGCCCTGCTCTGAGCTTTGCAGGAAACCACCAAAGCCGCCGTAGAAGTAATTGTTCCAGGGCAACAGATGAACCCCTCCGAGAGTCACTTGGTTGCGGGTGGACGTGGTCGTGCCGCTGGCTGTAGAGAGGTTCGAGGTTAGGCCGGCCTGGACCGCCCAGCGTTCTCTCGGGTACGCGGCTAGCCCGCTGACGCTGTATTGGACGGACTGGTTGCCCTTCGAGTAGATGGTCCCGAAGCCCAAGCCACCCGTGAATCGCTGGAAGAACTTCTCGGAGGTCACGGAAACATTAACAATGTCTGCACTGTCGAGGACGACGTTCTTCTCCGAGGTTTCTGCTACCTGAATCTGGATGGGGCGACCAGCGGGCGTCTCTGTGCTGTTGAGGATCCCTCGGTAAACCGACCCGTCACCCGTCTTCACAAGAAACAACTGCTTGCTCTCTAAGCGGGCCACCTGCGACCAATCGACGGAAAGGGTTTGGATGACGTAAGGAAGGCTGATGTAGAGCACTCCACCGTCCAGGCCTTTGATCTGACACGTCAAGTGATCGCCGTTCTTCATGATAATCACATCGGTGCTTTCTCGCGCGGACAGAGGCAGTGAAAGGAGCAAAGAAAGGCACAGGACGACGGCGCGGATGTTCATAGCAGCTTCCCTCCAGATAATGGTTCTGCTCCGGAACTTGGATTCGTATGATAATCGGCAAGCGCATCTTGGCTGGATAAGCGGCGCCAACCCTCTCAGCTCTGCTCCGCTAAAAAAAGAGAGTGAGTATCAGTCCGAATTGGTTTAGCTGCTGGTTCGGGCGCTCGCCGGTGATGTTCTGGTGTTCGTAATAGGGATCGAACTCGAAATGCTTTCGCACGAAAAATAGACAACTGGCATAGAGGGCTGTCGTGCTCCATTTCACTGGCTCTGGTAGAAGAGCTGCACTCAAGTACGGTGCCGGATGGTAGGAGCCGAGCTTAATTCTTCTTTCCAGTGTCACTCGACTAGGATAACGCCAGGTGAATGGGTTGTTGGACCAATCCAGATCTGCGCGGTCACGCCCATTTTGTGTGCAGGTTCGGGGTACAGCGCACACGTGTGCAAGCCACGCCTTTGGCGTCATGATGTGCTTACCTTCTGCGGCCGCGCCAAAGGCTACGGCCGTGGCACGGAGGAGCTACTGGTATTACCAGGTGTTCTAGTTGAAGCGAATACCCAAATCGGCCATCTGGTCGCTGGTTCAGTGAATGCTCAGGCGGCTTCCCATCTGGTTCGCCGTAAGATAAGCACACGCCACCGGTAGTTGTGCAGATCTTTCCTCTCCCCGGCGTACGCCCAACCCCAGCGGCGCGCACCCGTCTCCCCCGTCACATGCACAATGAAGCCTAGTGTTTGTTTTCCTGCAATCAGGGGGAATCAAGAGCTCACAGGTGCTGATAGTTCGAGTTCTCAGTGGCAACGCTCAATTGCTTACTGATACCGTCGATATTCATACCTGAGATGTGGTTCGTCCCATCCGGCAGGCGACTGAATCGGACTGTTAGGTTCATCGCATCCTTCGGGTCGTCCATGTAGGAAGCAACTTGAACGCTAAGCAACTCCTTCTGCGCTTTGTCAAATACCAGGGTCATCGAATCCTGAGGTTTCAGATAGTTGTGGATGACCAGTTGGAGCTGATTGGGATTGCCGGCTGCGGTACCCAAGCTGATGTTTCCCTTTTCATAGGCCTGCTCGAGCAGCTCTCTATCCGGTGGTACATACTGCTGCGCCAACTCCTTCATCTGGTCGGCATACTCTTTGTACTCTTCCTTCTTCTTCTCGACCACGTGCTGTTTCAGGCGGTGGCCACCTTGCTGCGGAGCGGCGGCCTCCGTCGGGTCGAGCGAGGTCTTTTGCTGCTTGCCGTCGGGTCCGAGGCGCACCTGGAAGTGCTCTTGTTTTTTCTGCTCCCCTTTAAGGCTAATGGTGACTTGCTCCTGCCAAGTGTATTGCGCCAGCGCTTGCTTGTTCCGCGCGGACGCTTCCTTGATCTCGGCCACTTTCTGCTGCAACTCTGGATTTTGCGCGCCGGCCAGCGTGGTGAGGCAGGCAACGGCGAGGAATACCAACGAGACCAGGAACGTAACCCGGCAAGCTGTAACGGTTCTATTTTTCATCGCAATCCTCCATCGCAGACTGTGCGGAAATTGTGGCGCTCTATTTCTCTTTGGGCGGAAAGTCCTTCAGTCGCTTCTGCATGGCCTTGTTCAGGTTCTTCTGGTTCTTTTCCTGGTTCGAACTGGGGTCAATCGTCTTGGTCGCCTGTCCCGTCCAGACAAGCTGCTTCGTCGCCGGGTCATACATATCGACGGCCAGAGTCCCGACGTTGATGGTCGAACTCGTCGCGGATCCCATTCCACCCCAACGCACGCCGCCACCCATCCCGTATGCGTTCCACTGCCTTTCCTGATCGACGGCAATCTGATATCCGACATAAAGATCAGCCTTGTCGCTGTCGGTTTTGCTGAAGCCTTTCGTCGCCATCTGCGAGTCGACCGACTGCTTGATTTCCGCATCCATGATCTGGTTAGGGTGTGCACCTCCCTCGATGGGCACCCACTTGTAGGTCTGATATTTGGAAAAATCTGTTCCCGGCATGTAGTTGTGGTGCACGTCCTGACCCATTGCCATAAGGCAAGCCAAGAGTGCGAATGCCAAGGTCATGCCGCTGCTTAAGCATGTGATCCGGTTCGTTCTTTGCATCGATTTGCTCCTTTTCTGCCGCTGAGACCTCAAGGTGCTAGTCCTGGCTCGGGCGAGTGGGAATGACCGGCGATGCGGCTCACCTTCGGTAGCCGAGGCCCTCTCAGGCAAGACCGGAGTCGAATCTCAATTGCCTGCTAACCGGCCATCAATTTGATGGGGAGTAGTGCAAGCGTCCTTCCAAATGCAGCACCTTCGCGGGTCTGCGCAAGCGCTTCTCTTGTCTGAACTTGTCGAAGGGGATGGTCTTGCGGACGACGTGTCGAAAGACTCGGATCCTGGAGAACCTCCAATATATTGGAGCACTGTCTGGGGATAGCGCGCCGGACTTGGAAGGACAGAAAGGTAATAGCCCCTGCTGTTTGCAGGAACGAGCTGTCAGTTTTGACAGTAGTCCCGCTCCTTCAGTTGGCAGTATAAAGGACTCGTGGGTACTGATTGTCCCTTTCCCTGTAAGCACCACGAGGCATGGATTGTCCGTTGCCAGTTCCCCGGGTTCAAACGGTTAGATGAGTGCTCCCGCGAACAAGCCTGACGAAGACAACTTAGCCGGGTTTAACCGGTCTCAGGGAGTTCATCACGTCCTCTTCGAATTAGCTCCGGACGCCATGGTTACAACCGACTGTGAGGGGCGCATTCTGGGGTTAAATGCGGAAGCGGAAAGGCAGTTTGGCTATCGCCGCGACGAATTGATCGGCCAAAAAGTGGAGACACTGGTCCCGGAGCGCCTGAAGGAGGTTCACCAGCATCACCGGGAGGTGTACCAGGCAGCCCCCGGTTACTGCCCCATGAACCTAAGACGTGGGCTGCTTGCACTCCGCAAGGACGGCAGCGAGTTCCCTGTTGATATCACCCTGAGTCTGGTGCTGACTGAAAACGGAATGGTGTTCTACAGCATTATTCGCAACACCAGTGAACGGGCGGAGGCGCAGGAACTTGCGCGGCATCTGCAGTTTGAGCAGGCTTTGGCGGGCCTCTCTGCCAAGTTTATTAATCTCCCGTCGAACCGGGTCGACCAGGAGATCACCACCGGTCTCGAGAAGCTTGCCGAAGCTTTGGACACCGATCGGGCGACCCTGGGCAAAATCGATCCGGTTACGGGAGACATCCTCATTACCCACACCTGGGCTCGGCCTGGGTTTCCAGCCTTCCACCAGAGGCTTCTGAAGGGCATGCTCCCCTGGCTGGAGGAGCGGATCAGGCAGGGCGAAATCTCTCAGGCGGAACGGCCCTCAGACCTGCCCCCGGAGGCGTGCCGCGAGCGTGCCTACATGGAATCGATCGGAGAAAAGTCTTCTCTGGTTGTCCCTTTTCGCGTAGCTGGAAAGGTAGTCGGTGGAATGTCGACCGACAGTTTCCGGGAGCACCGTCATTGGGATGATGCGCTCATCTGCCGCGTGCAGGATGTCGCGGACATTTTCGCCAATGCGCTTTCCCGAAAACAGGCAGATGAGAAGCTGCAACGTGCCTATGCAGAGATTCAGAAGTTGAAGGAACAACTCGAGCAGGAAAACAGTTACCTGCAGGAAGAGATCAAGCTCGGGTACAGTCACAACACCGTGGCCGGCAACAGCGAGCCCATTCGCAGTGTCCTGAAAAAGGCGGAGCAGGTTGCTTCCACCGATTCTACAGTTCTAATTCTCGGAGAAACCGGAACTGGCAAAGAGCTCATTGCCCGGACCATCCACGAAATGAGCGGTCGCAAGAAGCGGCCATTGGTTAAGACCAACTGTGCAGCCCTTCCATCGACACTGATCGAAAGCGAACTTTTTGGCAGGGAAAAAGGGGCTTACACCGGGGCCCTCGCGCGAGAAGTCGGACGGTTCGAACTGGCGAACCTATCGACCATTTTCCTGGACGAAATTGGAGAACTCCCTCTCGAAGTGCAGTCGAAACTCTTGCGGGTACTTCAGGAGGGCGAATTCGAGCGATTAGGCAGTTCCAAGACCATCCGCGTGAATGTCCGGGTGATCGCGGCAACCAGCCGAGACCTGCATGCCATGGTGGTGGAGGGCAAATTCCGCGAAGATCTCTTTTACCGCCTGAACGTTTTTCCGATCCTGATCCCGCCCTTACGGGAACGGCCAGAGGACATCCCTGTGCTGGTTTGGCTGTTTCTGAAAGAACTCGGGAAACGAATGGGGCGTAACGTGGAAGGTGTGCACGCTGGCACCATGCAGGAATTCCAGAGGTACTCCTGGCCGGGGAACGTGCGCGAGCTTCGCAACATCATCGAGCGAAACCTCATCCTGAATACTGGGCCCGTCTTCCGAGCGGAAATTCCGAAACTCAAGCCGAAGTCCAATGAAGACATGCGCCGCCTGGATGAAGTAGAGCTCGACCACTTTTGCAAGGTACTGCGGGCGACGAGGTGGCGCATCCGAGGAAAAGGGGGCGCCGCGGAAATCCTGGGTCTGAAACCCACCACGGTTGAGGCAAGAATGAAGAAGCTCAGTATTCGCCGGCCGGACTAGAGCCTCCAACCTATTGGAGGGAGCTCCAAAATTCACTCAATCCTGCGTTACCCTCCCGCCGCAAGGCTTTTTCCAAGCCCCTTTTAATCTCAACGTTTAGCGACTCCCCTTTAAGAGCTTCACTTCGGCCACCGTCGTGCATGGAGAAAGCTCAATATCTTCGTCTACCCAGTGCGTGCCTTGGGTCTGCCACGCGACGGGCACCTTGTTCTCGTTAAGACGCAAGTCGCCGGACGGGAGAAGAAGAAATGATTATTGAGCATGTGAACGTTTTTGCGGCTCACGGACAAAGACGGCAACTAGCCAGGGCGCTTGCATCCACGATGGGTCCGACTCAGGTGCAGCCAGGATGCTTGAGTTGCCGGCTGTTTCTATGCTGGCAGGAACCGGAGATGTTTCTGATCGAGGCGAAATGGGCGACGGAGGCTGATCTGATCCGCCATTTGCAGTCGGATGCCTACAAACAGCTCTTGCTTTTGATGGAACTAAGCCCAAATCCTCCGATTCTCCAGTTTTACACGGTGCGGGAAGTTGGGGGATTGGAATTAGTACAAAAGGCTCGCGATTCCCCTAATTGAATTGATGGGAAATCGCTGGATTGCAGTGTCTTAGGTAGAACCGCGCTGGACAAAACAAATGGCAACCGCCTTTCCACCGTGGCACGTTTGCGAGCTGCAGCTCATCGTCAAGGACGCATGATCGTTTCGGCGGTTCCTCGAGGTTGAAGTCCCTAAGAACTGAACGTCGAACAAAGCAGGAAGCGGGAACGGCCTTCAACCGGGACGGAGTCCTTAGCATCAGCCTAGCATGTCGGCATCGAATCAATCCGCGTATGAACCGCTTCGGCTGGGGCTAGGGACAGCGCGAATCCGAAAATTTCTTAGTCTCGCTGTGATGTTGTTGATGATGTGCTGTGGCGGGTTGTGTTCGGCACAAAATCAGCCGGCCGACACTCTTGCGCCCAAAAAAGATAACCAGATCAACGTGAACTGGTTCTACGGCTCGTATGTGCCCAAGGAAGTTCCCCTGGAATCCTTGAATGCTGACCGGCGATTCAAACTCTACTTACGACAGACGTATACGACTTGGGGTATCTACATCAAGACCACTCTGTTCACAATTCACGACCAGGTTCACCACACTTATCCAGAGTGGGGTGACGGTTTCGAAGGATTCGTTAAGCGGCTTGGAACACGGCAAGCCGAATTTGTCATTCAGAACTCCGTTACTTCACTGGGCGATGGACTGCTCGGGTGGGAGCCGCGTTACGACCGTTGCCGTTGCAATGGCTTTTGGCCGCGCACACGCCACGCCGTGGTCAGAAATTTTGTCACCTACGACCGCACGGAAAAAAACTTGCGGCCTCAGCTACTTCCTTATCTGGGCGCCTTCACGGGCAGTGTTACGGCCACGACCTGGCAACCAGGCAATCCCAACTGGGAGGTGAAGGGGTATCAGGCGGCGATTACCCAGGTATGGGTTGGGATGGGGATCAACTGGATCGGAGAGTTTGCTCCCGAAATTGCTCGGGTATTTCACAAACACAAGTGATGACGACGGTGTTCATCATCGGGCAGCGGCCAGCGAAAGGGAGAGGCAATGAATTCTTACCTTAAGGTGTGGTTTGGGGTCCTATCCGTGGTGACGCTAAGTTTGTTGCTCTGCCTGCCGGCCCTCGGGCAGGTGCCGGCGGATCCAACGGACCAGGCCAAGACCACGACTGATCCGGCACCACAGAAAGCTGCCGGTACCGCCGACGATAGCTGGCACTTCACTATCGCACCCTATCTCTGGTTCCCGGGAATACACGGGACGGTGGGCGCTCTCGGCCACGACGCCAGCATCCATGTCTCGGGATCTGACGTGTTGTCCTACTTCAACTTCGGCCTGATGGGCGCCTTCCAGGCCCGCAAGAACCGCTTCGTGCTGCCCATCGATTTCATGTGGGTCAGGCTGCGTGACGAAAAGGGTATTCCTGAGAACGATCTGAGTCAGACCTCGATCAATGCGCACCTGACAGAGACGCTCTTTACCCCCAAGTTTGGATACCGGATCGTAGAGACCGACAGATGGAAGATCGATGCCTTGGCGGGGATACGCTATTGGTATCTGGGACAGAACTTTACCTTCGAGCCTTCTGGCGTGGGCCGGTCGGCATCAGCCAATTGGGTAGATGGCCTTGGCGGCTCGAAGATCGAACTGGATCTCTCATCCAAGGCGCAAATCATAGTGTTGGGCGACGCTGGCGGCGGCAGCGCGAAGCTCGACTACCAGGTAGCCGGTCTGTTCGGCTTCAAGGTCAAACGTAACATCGCCCTGTTGCTCGGCTGGCGTTATCTGGACGTGGACTATCGTGGCAATAACCAATTCATTTACGACACCGCCGAGAGCGGTCCGGTTTTGGGTGCGACCTTTGAGTTGGGCGGCAAGCCACCGGTTCCTCCAACCGCTAGTTGTTCGGTCCAGCCCAGCGAGGTGATGATGGGCGAGCCCCTCACCGCGACTGCCACTGCGAGCAACTTCAATCCCAAGCACACGCTCAACTACGCCTGGAGTAGCAATGGCGGAAAGGTCACTGGCAAAGATACAAGTGCAACCGTTGACACCAATGGCGTAAAGGGTGGCAGTTACGCGGTAACGGCGAACATCACCGACCCCAAGATGAAAAAAGGTGGCGAGACAAGTTGCACCGCCAATTTTACAGTAAGAGAACCACCCAAGAATCCGCCGACCATGTCCTGCTCGGCCCATCCTGCCAGTCTGCAGGCGGGTACCCCGGCCGCGATCACCTGCACCTGCACCAGCCCAGATAATGTGTCCGTGAGCGTCGGCGGCTGGTCGTCCACTGGCGGCAACGTCTCCGGGACTGGCAGTTCGGCTGATCTCAACACCTCCGGCGCATCCCCCGGAACCATTACGGTGAGCGCGACTTGTACCGATTTGCGCGGCCTGATAACGGCAGCTTCTACTCCAGTGACGGTAGAGACTCCGCCGCCTCCCAAGGAGTTGGAGGCCAGGCTTGCCCTCCATAGCATCTACTTCCCGACTGATATGCCGAAGGCTAACAAGCCGAGCGGTGGTCTGGTCGAAAGTCAACAGAAAACACTGCTCACGCTGGCCAGCGATTTCCAGAAGTATCTCGAATCCAGGCCCGACGGAAAACTGATTCTTGCGGGCCATGCCGATAAACGCGGTGCGCCGGATTACAACATGGCACTTTCGCAACGCCGGGTGGATCGCACCAAGAGTTTTCTGGTTGAACACGGTGTTCCCGAGGCCAGCATCGAAACCAAAGCCTTGGGTGAGGAGGAGAACATGACGCCTGACCAGGTGAAGGCGGCGGTCGAGGCGAATTCCGACTTGAATGACGAGGAGCGGCAGAGGATTCTCAAGAACATGCGAACGATCGTCCTGGCGAGCAATCGCCGCGTGGATATCACTCTGAGCACCACCGGTCAAGAGTCGGTGCGTCAATTCCCCTTCAATGCTGCGGATTCCCTGACCTTAATCGGCGGCCGAACGGCGGAGATGAAAGAGGCGCCGGCGAAAAAGACGCCAGCGAAGAAGCCATGATCTCCCAGGGCAAACCGCTCAAAAAGTCAGGAATGTGAATTTCGGGAAAGGAACGGTCCATGAATTGTCGAGACATGGGTTTGCCGAAGCAATGGGTGTGTTTCAGTGTGGTTTTGCTACTGGCTGCGATTCCAAGCCTGGCGCAGCAACCGGCACCCGAAGCGTGTTCGCCAGCGGCTACACAATCGCTTACTTCTGAAAAGCAGTTGCCACCTAACCCTGCATCGTTCGGCGGAGTGATCCAACGCGATGCGCGCGAATCGAAGCCGTGCTGGGCACCGCGCATCGTCCCACCGAAAGGTGCCCCGAACATCCTGCTGATCATGACCGACGACGCGGGTTTCGGTGTGGCCAGCACGTTCGGTGGCGTGATTCCCACACCGGCACTAGACCGCATCGCCAAGAACGGCCTGCGTTACACTAACTTCAATTCCACGGCACTTTGCTCCCCGACACGCGCTGCCCTTATCACTGGCCGCAACCATCACTCGGTGGGCTTCGGAGTCATTTCCGAGCAGGCCACCGGTTATCCGGGCTACAACAGCATCATCCCCAAAGACAAAGTGACCATCGGCCGGATCTTGAAGGAGAACGGTTACGCCACCTCCTGGTTTGGCAAGAACCACAACACTCCTGCCTTTGCCGCCAGTCAGGCTGGGCCCTTTGATCAATGGCCGGTCGGCATGGGCTTCGACTATTTCTATGGGTTCGTCGGCGGTGATGCCAATCAATGGGCGCCCAACCTCTTCCGGAACACTTCCGAGATCTATCCCTATGTAGGAAAACCGGGCTGGAACCTGACCACGGCCATGGCGGATGACGCGATCGAGTACCTGAAGCGCCTCAACGCCGTGAATCCCGAGCAACCTTTCTTTCTCTATTACGTCCCTGGCGGTACTCATGCGCCGCACCAACCCACGCCCGAATGGTTTAAGAAGATCAGCGACATGCACCTGTTCGATAAAGGCTGGGACGAACTGCGCGCACAAACTTTCGCGAATCAGAAAAAACTAGGTGTGATTCCGCAGGACGCCAACATGACGCCCTGGCCCGAAGACTTGCTCAAGCACTGGGATCAGCTCAGTCCCGATGAAAAGAAAATGTTCCTTCGTCAGGTGGATGTATTCGCCGCGTACGCGGCCTACACCGACCATGAAATCGGCCGCGTGATGCAGGAGGTGGAAAACGAAGGCAAGCTCAACAACACACTAATCATCTACATCGAAGGTGACAACGGGACTAGCTCGGAAGGGACCCTGTTTGGCACCCCCAACGAAGTGGCCATGTTCAACCAGGTCATGGTTCCGGTCGAAGATCAACTGAAATACTTCTACGACGCATGGGGAACGGACAAGACTTATGCGCACATGGCTGTGCCATGGGCCTGGGCCTTCGACACGCCGTTCTCATGGACCAAGCAGATCTCCTCCCACTTCGGCGGCGTGCGCCAAGGCATGGCCGTGTCCTGGCCGGGCCACATCGACGATCCGGGAGGGATCCGCAACCAGTTCCACCATGTGATTGACATTGTGCCCACTATCCTCGAGGCGGCGCAAATTCAGGCACCCGAATTTGTGGATGGTATCAAGCAAAAGCCCATCGAAGGCGTCAGCATGATGTACACCTTCAAGAAAGCGAATGCCAACGCTCCATCGACCCACCGCACACAGTATTTCGAAATGATGGGTGACCACGCGCTCTACCACGACGGATGGATCGCTAGCACTAAAGTCATGCGTCCACCCTGGGAAACCGGTGGGATTATCAAGGAGAATCCCGCCGATTATCCGTGGGAACTGTATGACGTGACCAAGGACTGGACGCAGTTCGACAACGTAGTTGACAAGTACCCCGCGAAGCTCAAAGAACTGCAAGACTTGTTCTGGACAGAAGCGGAGAAATACCAGGTCCTCCCCCTCGACAATTCTGTGGTCACTCGGCTAATTATCCCCAAGCCCAGCCTGAGTGCGGGTCGCACCGTCTTTAACTATTCAGGTGAGGTGACTGGCACCCCCAATGGCGACGCCCCGAGCATCCTCAATTCTTCCTATGACTTCAAAGCTGAAGTCGAAATTCCACAGGGTGGTGGCGAAGGCATGCTCGTAACCCAGGGCGGACGGTTCGGTGGCTACGGCTTCTACATTCTGCAGAGCAAGCCCATCTTCGTATGGAACCTGGTCGATCTCAAACGCGTTCGCTGGGAAAGCCCCGAAGCACTGACACCCGGCAAGCACACGCTCGAGTTCGATTTCAAATACGACGGACTCGGCATCGGCACCCTTGCCTTCGGCAGCCCGAGCGGCATCGGTCGCGGTGGCACCGGCGTTCTTAAAGTGGACGGCAAAACCATGGCCACGCAATCGATGGAACAAACTCTGCCCTTCATCCTGCAATGGGACGAGAATTTCGACGTCGGCGCTGATACGGGAACGCCAGTGGACGAGGAGTACCAAGTCCCGTTCGAGTTCAACGGCAAGCTCGTGAAGCTGACACTCACCATCGATCGCCCCCAACTTACTCCGGCGGATATGGAGAAACTCAAGCAGGCTCAGCGAAACAACAAAGTCAGCGAGTAGCAGCTCAGGCCGTGCTGAAAGTTTCTGTTGCGCAGCAAAAGGAATTTCCGGTAGAGACTGCAAGCAAGGAATAGAGGTGCACCATGAGTACTCAACCGGTTCGTCCTGCGGAAGATATGAACATTGCTCGGTTTGGTACGGATTACCAGACGCGAGCCTTCGTCGCCTGTTTTGGCCTCCTGGCGGGAGTGAAGAAAGACATTATTTACCCATCGGCCATGGTCGATGGCAACGGATGGGCACTGGATGGCAGCCACAAGTACATCATGCACTGGGAAAAGACGGATCTAGGCGCGTCACAGAACGGTGTTTGGTCCGTCTCGCAATACCGCGAGAACTTCTACGTGCACAATCCCATTGAACGCTACCGGATCGGCTCGGGCATGCCGCTGAAATACAACCCAGACGGTTCGCTCGACTTGTACATTCAGGCAAATTCGCCGGGTCCGGATAAAGAGTCCAACTGGCTGCCGCTTCCGCCGAGCGAAATGGTTAACCTCACGATTCGCATCTACAACCCGAAGCCCGAAACTTTCGACTCGACGTACAGGTTCCCGCCGGTGAGGAGAGTTGACTGAGTGGTCGAACGTCTCATCGTGCCGTGGAAGTGAAGTAGCGAATGTCAACACGCTTCGCCCGGCATTTCGCTTATGCCCGACACTAATCTCGGCGGAACCGACATTGGGAAGCAACCATGAAGACTGCCGTGCAAAAGAATTCGCCAACAGGACGTATGGCAAACCACAGACACTTCCCGAGGGCTTGCGGAGGGCAATGAGTTCAATTGCAATGAGTTCAGGTAAAAGGAGCAACGATATGAAACCGAGTGGTTCACGCGGTGGCAAACTTTTGCTGTTCTTCTTGGCCGGCCTTGTACTTGCGAGTTTTGCGGTCGCACAGAATTCCCAGGTCCAGGGGCTTATCGTGGGGCGGAGCGGCGCAACGATGACGGTAAAAACACAGGACGGCGAACCCATTGTCGTAGTGCTTACCTCAGATACCCAGGTCGAAGAGACACAGGGAGCATTGAAGCTGCGCAAAAAGCAATTGGGCATGACCGCGCTCATCCCCGGTCTACCGGTGCAAGTGAAGGGGACGATGAACGACCAACATCAGTTGGTGGCCGACACGGTCAAGTTCAAGGCCTCGGACCTGAAGACGGCGCAGGATATCCAGGCTGGTCTTGCCCCGACCGAGCAACAGGTTGAAGCTAACCAATCAAACATCGCAGCGAACCAACAAGAGATTGAGGCCAACCAGGCCAAGATTGCCGCTAATCGCGAGGCAATCGCGGAGGCCAACAAGCGCTTTGGACAATTGGGCGAGTACAACATCCTCGATGAAGTCACCGTACTTTTCGCAAACGGGAAGGCTGAGGTGGAAGCGAAATACAAGCCCCAACTCCTAGCCCTTGCTCAAAAGGCCTTGACCATCAACGGCTACATCATTCAGGTGCAGGGCTACGCTTCTTCGGTTGGTTCAGCGGCACTAAATCAGAAGCTCAGCTTGGAACGAGCCGATAACGTCCTGGCCATTCTGGAACAGGATGGAAATATCCCCCTGACGAACATCCTGGCACCGGGCGCGATGGGTTCGTCGAATCCAGTCGGGCCCAACGAAACGGTGGAAGGACAGGCCGAGAACCGCAGGGTCGTCGTCCGGGTCCTGCAGAACAAAGGTATCGCTGGGACCTGAAGCTAGGGAAGTACAGCCGTTCCGTCACGCTAAAGGGAACTTAAAAGGGAGAAGGTTTCAGACAGGATGAGGCGAGTTGATAAAGGTCCGTTCCATCATGCGATCTGAATCGAGGGACTCCAACTATGCGCTCTGACATTGTGCCCGGAGGCGTCTTCCCCGACTACGAGCTGCCCGATCAGACGCAAACATTGCGCAGACTCAGCGAGCTGCAAGGCGATGACCCCCTGATCCTCACGCTCGCCCGCGGGCACTACTGCCCGAAGGAGCACCAGCAGCATCTGGAACTCGCCGCGTTCTATCCGAAGGTCGCCGTGGCGTACACCCAAATCGCCACGATCTCCACCGACGACCACCACACGCTCCAGGAATTCCGTGCGTCGGTCGGCGCCCAGTGGACCTTCCTCTCCGACCCTGACCGAAAGGTTCAGAAGGACCTCGACATCCCGGAGTACACCGACCCCGAACACAACCCCATGATCCCGCACACGCTCGTGCTCAAGCCGGGCCTCGTGATCCACCGTATCTACAACGGCTACTGGTTCTGGGGCCGCCCGTCGGTCGTCGACCTCTGGCACGACCTGCGCGCCGTGACCAGCGAGATCCGCCCCGACTGGGATTTGAGCA
Source organism: Terriglobales bacterium (assembly GCA_035623795.1). GTDB lineage: Bacteria > Acidobacteriota > Terriglobia > Terriglobales > Acidobacteriaceae > DASPST01. The sequence continues at coordinate 105,746 of DASPST010000113.1, read as the reverse complement.
CCCCCGGACTCCGCGAGGCCTGGAACGCGGGCGATTTCTCGCGCTTCCACGGATGGAACAAAAAGGCCGGTGCGAAAGCGGCCCCGGTTGGGAAGGAGGAGCGGTAATGGCCAGCCCTGGCCGGAAGTGCTCGCGCAGACGGTCATCGACGTCGCGTTTCCCGGCTGGATGTCCTGGTGTTGGCGATTCAAAGCTTTCTCGTTCACCTCCGGCTGATCTACATAGCGGGAGTATCCAATGAACGAGCACGACTCTTTTTCGAATTCGATTTACGAGGAGCAGACGTACCTGGCAGAGCGCGAGTTGGCTTCCTTCATTGCTGCAGTGGCGAAATCGTACGGACCGGAGCAGGCCAAACTCTCGGCTGAGGACTGGCTGGAGGAATCGAAGCTCATGGACAGTCCCCCTCGATCTGAAGCCCGAAATTGGCGGGCGGTCACGATCGCGGCATCGGCTCGATTAGCAAATCGGGTCAATGCCAGTGCTGGATCAGGGTAGCTCCCTCGGCGAATCGACAACTGACACGAAGGTATTGCCAATACCATCGTCCCATTGTCCGGTGTGATGCGCTCCTCGCGCCTGATGCAATCTGGTGGGTTGGGAAAGAAACTCTCGCTGGCTCCCTGACCAAAAACTCACCCGCGCCGCAGGTTTCAGCCAGCTTCACGCTCGCCTCCCATGCGGCATTCAGTCGATCAGCGAGTGCCTTAGTTTGGCCGAGCCGCGGCATTGGTTGCGCGGCGGCAGCATGCAGGCTGACGAGCACAGGCTTGCCGATCGCTTGGCAATACCCCATCGGCCATCCCGAGGCCAGCGCCTTCGCGCAAGGCCAAGACGTATCGGAAGTCGGAAGGCAGGCGATCAAGGAAGGAGTTCGTTTGAACCTGGGTTGCCGAAGATTGTGGTCATTCCCAGTGAACGCAAGACTTCATAGGTTGCGTCGTGCACCGTGGCCATCCGATCTCCTAATTGTGAAGTCGCTACCTGGGTTTAAGAATCAGGAAAGAGCCGCGAGGTTCTCCCTGCCCCTTGTACGATGGGTGTAATCCGATGTCGGTTTGACACAGGACAACCCACCTCAGCGGCACCAGGCCACTCGGCAGCCCGCCAAAAGGCACATTATTTCGTCGGCTGTGGCTGGGCTGCCAGCTCGCTGGTTGGAGGAACGATGTTCTTCAGCCGCATGTAGGTGACCAGGTTGCCGTAGTGTTCCATGTTGTGCATGTTGTTGACAGTCAGCACGTCCAGTTTCGGTGCGTCGTTTCCGAACAGCTTCACCATTTGAGTAGCGGACGCGTCGGTCATACCGTTGTAGGCCTTGTCGCAGTAGGCGAAGGCGTCTTTGAGTGCGGCGATGAGATCGGCTTTCGAGGTCTTGCTCTGCTCGATTTTCGGGGTGGGATTTTTCTCGCCGAGTTCGATGGAACAGAAGAGGTACTGTGCGTCGGCCAGGTGCCCAACGATCTGACCGAAGCTGCGGACCGCGTCCGTAGGCTTAAAGTTGTAATTCTCCTCAGGCACTTTTTCGGCGGAGCGGAGCAGGATATCCTTTACCCGTCCGTAGGCGAACTTATTCCATGCGCTGAGCGGATTGTCCGGGGCCGGGACGACAGCGGTTGTCGGCGGATTCTCCTGGGCCAAGGCGGCGGCTGTCGCAAGAAGGCAGACCAGAAGTGTTCGCAGAAATGTTGACACTCGTTCTCCTCCTCAACCTTGCCGGGATTCGTGCTTAGTAGTAGGCCATGCAGAGAGCTCATGGAAGACGTTAGCGCAACTTGCACCGTCTGTTAGCCCCTCTCAGCCACCGCCCTTGTGATAAGGCGATATTCCACCACCTACTGGATCGCGGTAGCACGCTCTGCCGATTGCTTTGGTGGCGCGAGCACGATCAGCATCACGCCGACAACGACCAGTGCAGGAATGTCGCCGAGAAGATGTCCCCGTTCGCTCGCATTTTGGAAGGCTTGCACCGCCATGATTGAGGCATGAACCAGGCTCGACCACGCCGTGAACGCGATTAGGCTGCGGTTCGCCGATGGATTGCGCGATGCCAGCAACAGGAAAATTCCCAGTGTGGCATACACGCCGAGGATCATCTGCTCATATTCCGGCTGATTCGGCTGCCATCGCCACCCGCTCGGCCATAGAAACATCATCAGCGGGTAAACACCAATCACAAAGATCAACCCCACCAACACCAACAAGACCTTCAACGCCCGTTCTCGATTCATTGTGCTCTCCTCTCTCGCAAAGCGGAATTGGCAGGCAAGACGGACCAACCGTTGTTCCAAGTTGCGGAAAAGCATCTGGCCGGGAATGTTACGTCGGACCGCAGGGGAGGTCAATCGCGGTCCGAGATGAAGTACGTCGGAAGATTTGCTGATGCAAGCTGCCCAAGTAACGGTCCGCAGCATTCCAGAATGGCGCACCAAGTATCTCTACCTGATGATGAGGCGGGGACGGAAGATCGCCAAGGTAGCTATGGCCCTTATCACCAGTTGGTTTCCGCACTCCTCGGATACGAGGCCTGGTTACAGCAGCTTGGCCTACTCGTCCTCAGCTGCTTCATAGACGGGAATACCGCGGTCTGCATCCTTCCGAAGTTCGAAGAAGTCTTAGTGCAAGTCCGGTTGTGGAATGGTGTGTATTGCGTCCGGAACCAATCGGAAACAATGAATCTCTTATGAAGGAGAGCGCATCTTGAAGCCAATCGAAGAAAAACCCACCAGGAATGCACGGGAAAAGGAAAACAGAAGATCAGCGGGCTTATTCCCGCAAGCTCGGCCCAGCGTCAAGCTGCCAGGTAGTGAGCACGAAGTTGTCCAGGCTGGGGCCGACGGTGCGCACGAGGAGTGCTCTTGTTGCAAAGCCACACGCGGCAACATCAACCTTGTGACTACCTTCGCAACCAAATCTGCCCCACAGGAGGCGTAATCGTTTAGCAGGGAAGACTGCTTCCCAATTGGAACTCATGTTCTGGGTAGGCTAAACCGGCGAGCTAGGTTCCGTCACCTCTCAGCTAACAGTAAGTGCTCTTCAACTATGGCTGAAAGTCATAGGAGGATTTATGGCAACGCTTAAAGTCGCACCAAAACCCACAGCAGCAGCAATGAAGGCGGCGCAAGTCTCTAAACCCGGAGAAGCTTTCGAGATAGTGAAGCGCGAGATTCCTGAGCCGGGCGCAGGACAGGTACGCATCAAGGTGAAGGCCTGTGGGGTTTGCCACAGTGACGTGCTCACCAAAGAAGGCTCCTGGCCCGGGATTCAATATCCCCGGGTGCCAGGACATGAAGTAGCCGGCATCATCGATGAAGTAGGTGCCGGTGTTTCCGCGTGGAGGAAGGGACAGCGTGTGGGCGTGGGCTGGCACGGCGGCCAGGACAATACCTGTCGCGAGTGCCGGCGCGGAGATTTTCGCAATTGCCGGAACCTGAAAATTGCGGGCATCAGCTATGACGGCGGATACCAGCAGTACATGGTGGCACCCGTAGAAGCACTGGTGCCGATCCCCGACAGTCTCAGTGACGCCGAAGCAGCACCGCTGCTCTGCGCCGGAATTACCACTTACAACGCGCTGCGGCACAGTGGCGCTTTTCCCGGCGACCTTGTTGCAGTGCAGGGTATCGGCGGTCTGGGGCACCTCGGAATTCAATTCGCCAACAAGTTTGGTTATAAGGTGGCGGCGATCGGACGCGGCGCTGAAAACGCGGCGCTGGCCAAGAAACTCGGAGCCAGCGTCTACATCGACAGCAAATCTGTGAACGCAGTTCAGGAATTACAAAAGCTGGGTGGCGCACAGGTAATCGTGGCGACAGCCCCAAGCTCGAAAGCGATGTCCAAGTTAATCGACGGGTTGGGGCCGAATGGCAAGCTCATGGTCATCGGTGCTGCTTTCGATCCCATCGAGGTCACGCCGATACAGCTCATCAGTGGAAGTAAAACAGTTCAGGGCTGGGCCGCAGGAACACCGGCCGATTCCGAGGACACACTGCGCTTTGCCGAACAAACCGGCGTGCGTCCCATGATTGAAACCTTTCCACTCGAGAAAGCGGACGAGGCTTACGCGCGAATGTTGAGCGGCAAGGCACAGTTCCGCGTCGTTCTGACGATCTGAACCTGGCCACAAATGAGAAATACTGCGAGCGCTGGTTCGACGACCTCGCATAAGCAGAGCTAAGCGAGGCCTATTGCCCCGTCGGACCAGTGCTTGCAGTCTTGCGTCGGCGTCATGATTTCATAACAATGTAGCTCCCCACGCCCGAGTAGACTTTGGCGGCACCAACCACAGCCCGAGCCGGGTCTGGCGTTGCCGGCGACCTTGGCCGTGGAGCAGAACCTGACGTTCAGCGTCGCTTTCAATCCGACAGCTTTGACCCACGGGATCTTGACCCTCTTCAATGTCAGCTCAAACGGCGGCGCGAAGTCCGGACGCCACGCCGAATGGCGATCCGCGCGGGTGGAACGACGGGCGCGAACCATAGTGAGTTCCTTCCGGCCTCAACCACGAGGAGATGGGCACCTATTGACACCGTTTCCGCACGGTGATATACCCTCGACCAATTTGGCGTGGGGATTTTTGTGTGCACGAGCTTCAACCAGACATTCCAAAACTCGTCCAAGCGTCCAGCTTCATTTTCGCTGGCACAGTCGTCGAGCTGGGCACTTCTTCCGTGGCCAACTTGCCGCCGCGCGATAACTTTGCGGTGATTCGAATCGACCGCTCTCTGCGGTCTGATCCGGCGCTGGGCGAGTTGCGTAAGCGCGTGGTGACGGTGGCTCTGCGAAAGCGAGGCGAACTGCAGCCGCAGCAGCGGGCCGTCTTCTTCACCTCAGACTGGATTCAAGGACGAGGAATTGCCGCACGCGAGATATCCCACGTTGACGCGCAGCTCGAGGACGATGTCGACGCGAACATAAAACTGCTGCCCCAGCGCCATTTGGCGGATCGGCTCAGCAGTTCCGTTCTCGTTATCGTCGCGAAGGTGGTCGCTGTCAAACCGACGCCTTTTGATGTGCGCTGGCGAAACGCCCCTCAGTGGGCGATCGCATCGTTTGACATTCGCAATGCGTTGCGTGGCCGGCCGACACAGAGCACGACCGTCCTGTTCCCAAGGAGCGCTCGACCGACATGGGCGCTCGCGCCGCGCCTTTCCGATGGGCAGCGCGGCATCTTCCTGTTGCACCGCCCTCCGCCGTGGGCACCCCTTCCAGAATCACAGCAGTTCCTTACATCCGAGGCATTCACCCTATTGGACCCGGCAGACGTTCAGCCGGAATCGCAGCGACCCTTGATTGAAAAGCTTCTGGGCCAAGTGGGTGCCCCATGACATTCGTTCGTGTCGTGGACATCATACCGGCGGAGCGCAGCGACGAGGCGGGCCTGAACTGGCAACCTTCGATTGCAGTTAACCCGGACAATCCGGACCAGATCGTGATTACCACAACGGACGTGCCCCCTCCGGCCAACGTGGGGTACTGGTACTCCTGTGACCGTGGCGGGACCTGGCAGGCGAACTTCAGCGAACCCGACGGGGCGGAGGAAATGGACCAGTCCACCGGGCTTGCTGCATCCGGTGAACTCTACTGGGCGGTTGCTCTCAATCCGCCGAGTAATACCCCGACACTACACGTGCTGCGAACCCCAAACCTGGTGGCGGCCGGTCCGTTTCCCGATATCGACACTCGGCTTTCGATCGACCAACCCTATACCCTAGCCTTTACCCAGCACCAGTCCGGACAACCTGACACGGACCGAACCTACGTCGGCTACATCGACCACAGCGGCAACATGGGGGATTCGGCCGCTGCCACTATCGATGTGTGCCCCGATGCGCAGGCAGCGGCACCAGTGTTCGCGCGGGTAGTTCTCGATCACCGCGCCTCTGTGCCGTGGAATGGGTATGAAGTGCGCCCCACCGTTCACAGCGACGGAACTGCCTACGTCGCCTACAAGGGTTGGCGCAGCTACAACGGCACGACCGTCATTACTGACATCGTCGTGGAACGCGATGACAGCTGGGGTAGCGGCGGATTCATCGATCTGACAGATCCTTCCGACGGCAAGCCCGGACGGCTGGTGGCGACCAACGTGAGAATTAAGGATCCCCAGTCTCTGGATGGTCAACGTCTTGATAATGATCTGTCCCTGTGCGTTGATCCCAGCAATAGCAACACCGTGTACTTAGTCTGGGGCGACAATTCGGGAGAGAACTATACTTTGCGGGTGCGGCGATCTCTTGATCGGGGAGCATGTTGGTCCAGCGACTTGTTGACGGTGGGTAACGCCAACTTGGCGGGTCTCGCCATTAACAGCGATGGCAGGGTCGGCTTCGTGTACCAGCAGCTCGTCTCTGGACAATGGGAAACTCACTTCCGCCGAACGACTGACGCAACCGGGGAGAACTGGGACGATATCATCCTCGCACGAACGGCCACGACGACAGACAGCGTCGCCGACTACTCGCGCGTCATTTCTGTAGGGAAAGACTTCTACGGTGTCTTCCCGGCATGGAACACGCCCGATCCTGCGAACTTCCCCGCAACGCCAGCCACGGCCTCCAACCCCAACGGAGCCAAGTTCCTCCGGGGCACCACGTCGAGTCCGCCCTGGCAATTGTTGGGCGCAAGTGGTCAACCGGTTGCGGAATCAGTTGACCCATTCTTCTACTTGGTGCAAGACGAGAGCACACCGGCTCCGCCCACCGGCTTGACCGCAACAACGCAATAGGAACAACGCTCCGGCGTTGACTGGACCAGACCTTGACCTGATTTCCTGGTTGAGCATTTGCGTGAACGGTCCATTCACTCCCCCGTTAGTTCTTGACAGCACTGGTCGTAGGGTGCAAGATGTGCCGACCGTAGTGGCTGTCCTATCACGAAGGCAAATATTTCTAAGAAGCCGAGGGAGGCAGTGGCTGAGAATTCCACCGCCTTGCCATAGCTTGAAGGGAGGGGCATCGATGGCCACAAAGAGGAGGAGGAAGAAACGAGGAGGAGACGCCGCTAAGGAACTCGCGGAGGTGAAGCGAAGCATCGCCGAACGCCACCGTAAGTTAACCCAGGCCGAAAAAGAGCTGGTTCTTTGCCTGAAGAAGTGCCTGCAAAAATTCGAAGGCCCACCTTGGCACTATGGTCCGAGGTGCAACCATCCTTAATGCTACCCGGCGTTCTGAGATCGCATGAGGAGTCGCCGTGTTCTGGTAAAGCGTTCGAGTTGTCTGGTTTTTTTCTTCCAGGACGACGCGCTGCACTGCAAGAACTACCTAACGGGACAAGAATTTGAGGCCTCGCCAGTTCTGGTACCGATCCTGGCGGCATTGAACGGGTGGTGTACACCTCGAGAGGTAGAGCAGTCGCTTTCCGAATATTCCGCTCGATCCGTTCGACGTGGCCTTCGACAACTGATCGCGCATACCGCGGTTGTAGTTCAGGGTGGCGCACAATCCAAGCGAGAGGACGCTCTGGCCTGCTGGCAAACTTGGGGCGTGGAGGCTCGTTTTTTCCACTTTGCCACGCGGGATGCACACTCTCAACCCCTCCTGATTGAGGAAGCTCGGTTCAACCGCGCATTGAAGCGCCGACAACCACCGCCTCCTGCGATCAAGCCCTATCGGAGCAGGCCACGCATCGAATTACCCGATCCTGGCCCACATCTTCGTGGCCAACTCCCCGAGGTGCTGCTGACCCGACGTACCCATCGCTCGTTTGGAGAGGGGAGGGTTTCGCTCGAGCAGCTTTCCGTTCTCCTCCGACTCACATGGGGATTTACCAGTCATGTCACGTGGCCCGGGTTGGGCAACCTGCCGGTGAAGACCAGTCCGTCGGGAGGGGCTCGCCAATCGCTGGAGGTCTACTGCTGGTGCTCCCGAGTGCAGGGTCTTGCACGCGGTGTCTATCACTACAGGCCGGACCGCCACTGTTTAGAGCTGTTAAAGGCAGGCATAGTGGCGGATCGGATGGGCCAGCTATGTGGCCACCAGGATTGGGTGCGGCACTGCTCCGTCCTGTTCGTGATGACGACGGTGCTTTCTCGCATTATGTGGCGCTATCGGTTCTCGCGCGCATATCGAGTGGTTTTGCTTGAGGCAGGCCATTTTTGCCAGACTTTCTGTCTGGTTGCGACGTGGCTCGGGCTAGCTCCATTTTGCACTGCGGCTCTGGATGATGAGAAGATCGAGCGGGATCTTGCCCTAGGTGCTGGTGAGACGGTGCTTTATGCGGCAGGCGTCGGGATCCCCGTTGTGTGATCCCGACTTGTGAGCCGCTGGGGTGTATCCTGCCCGTTCCCTCATTATCGGTTAGGCCACTGGATCGCGTACAATTCCTGACTGCCCACATCCCGGGTCGCCAACGGGGAGTCGTCGGGGGCTAAGCCAAACCACGGTCCATAAGGACCCCATGCGCGATGTAGATCCTCGAGGCTGAGCACGTCTTCCACTACCCCACCATGAATGCTAACCCTTTTGATGGAAGGGTGAGCTCCGAAGGAATCGAAGTAAAGAGACTTGCTGTCTCCGGACCAGTTCAGGTAACCAACTGCAACCGTCGCTAATTCACTCCACTTGCGGCTCTCCGTATCGAACAACATCAACTTCTGAGAATCCATGGTGGTTGCCGCTACGTATCGCCCATCGGGGGACCATCGTGGGGAAAGCAGTCCCGCCGAACCGGACAGAAACGAAAGCTGACGGGTCGTGAGATCGACGACACAAATATTCGTCGTTGTGCCGGAACTCTGCCCGGGTGTGGATCCGGTGAAGGCAAGAGAGCGCCCATCAGCGGACCAAGTCGGATCGCCCTGCCATTGATTCCCAGGTAACACCTCAAGGGGGCTGCCTCCCCTTGGGGAAATCAAATAGACCTTCTTCGTTTTGCCATCCTTGGAGCCATCGAAAGCGATGTAGGTCCCGTCAGGGGACCATCGTGGTAGGTGAACTGCCAGGGGTTGGAAAGTAAGCTGCTGCTTGAGGGTTCCGTCTACCTTGCTGCGCCACAGCGTATTGTCCGGGTACGTGATGTAGGCCACCCACTGACCGTCTGGGGAAAATCCCAGGCGATCTGCGGAAATTCCCGAGAGATAAGGCAGAAATTGGTGCGACCTCGCATCGTAGTGAACTAACTCTCCGCGACGCTGCTGTCCGATCACAAAGACCTTCTTGCCATCCCCGCCGAAGACCGGAGCCGAAAAGCTCATGGGCCCGGCGGTGAGTTGCCATGGCCCCTGCTTCCGCCTTGGCCAGAACCGGGCTCTCTCAGCGAGCACCCAGATGTCGCTCCGGCCATTGCGTGAGGATTGAAACACGAAGTAATCCCCATCCGGACTCCAATTTCCGCAGCACTCGCCCGGTGGATCGTTCCACCCGGACAGCAAACGATGTGGATTGCTTCCGTCGGCTGAAACCTCCCAGAGAGATGTCGCGTCAGTCCCCGGATCGCTGATGGTGAAGCGCAGAACGCGACCATTGGGCGACCAGCGCAACCAGTAGGGAATACCCGCCCCCGAAACAAATTTGCGCGCTTGGCTGCCATCTGCCTTCGCCCAATAGAGATCGGATCCGTTGGCGTACACCACATCTCCTTGAGGTGTCCAGGTCGCATCATGACCCGTGAGATCGCCTACCCGTCGCGGGGCACCGCCCAGTATGGGGATGATCCACAGTGGGGCTTCCAATTCCGAACCCTCGAAACCCAGGACGAGAAGCCCGCTGTGGTCGGGTGAGATGTCGGCCATGCGAGGGAACCGGAAGGGTGTGTCAACCAGCATGGTTTCTCCCCCCGAGGTGGAGACATGGGCGAAACGGAGATCGCCGATCTTGACCTCGGTGAAATACAGGCGAGCACCATCGGTCACGATGGGATAAAACAGGTAAGGAAGCTCTTTTTGTCGGCCGTCGTTGGTGATGACGGATAAAACGGTCGGCGTGGGGCGTGGCGGGCTCACCATGCCATTCAGAAACCAGAGCAGGCCGGCAAGCGCAGCTCCGCCCAACATCCAACCGATCTTCTTGGAGACATCCCGTTTTATCTGCGGGCGGGGGATCTCCGACCGGGAACTCCCAGACTCCACGTCGCGCCTCAGACGCTGGAGCTCAGCTACCAAGTCTCCTGCGGTCTGGTGCCGAAGTCGGCGATCCTTCTCCAGAGTGCGGTTGATGATTTGCTCGAGCTGAGCGGGGATGTCTCGATTCAATTGTGACACCGGAACCGGGGCACGGTTCAGGATCGCTTCGTAGATCACCGCGTTGCTTCTCCCGGTGAATGCTCGACGTCCCGTAGCCATCTCGTAGATTACGAGTCCGAAGGAAAACAAATCGCTGCGTGTGTCGATGTCCTCGCCGCGCACCTGTTCGGGCGACATGTAGGGGATCGTGCCCAACAGGGTATCGGTCTTACTGAGGGGCTCCTCGCGGTCGACCGTCGAGGCCGAAGACGATATTTCCGAGTCGCTGGATTGGGTCAATTTGGCCAAGCCGAAATCCAGTATTTTGGCCTGGCCTTTCTTGGTGAGAACAATATTCGATGGCTTAATGTCCCGGTGAATGATGCCTTGCGAGTGTGCCGTATCCAGCGCAGACGCAACCTGGATACTCACGTCAAGGAGGTCATGGACACTCAGCGGACCCGAACTCAGTCGCGTAGACAAGGTCAGGCCATCGATGAGCTCCATGACCAGATAATGCAGGTCATCGCTCTGCTCCAGCCCGTAAATGGTGGCGATGTTGGGGTGATTCAGCGCAGCTAACATCCGGGCTTCACGCCGAAAACGAGCTAAGCGATCGGGATGGTTCACAAACTCTGCCGGTAGGATTTTGAGGGCAATATCTCGGCCCAGCTTAACGTCGTGCGCCCGATACACCTCTCCCATGCCGCCCGCGCCAAGAAATGTGAGGATCTCGTACCCTCCCAGTCTTGTACCACTCTTAATGGATTGGCTCGTGAAGGTAGGTTCGCGTTTCATTTGACCCCAAGGCCAATGACTTGCCCCGGCAGGAATGTGCGTCGAAGAATAAAGCGGAGAATTTTACCGCACCAAGGCTTACGAATTCGCCCAAACGCCCAACATTTACTGTAGCCCAACCGGGTCCACCAAGCAATGAAGGAATCACAGTGAGTGGTTCAAACCAGATCGCAAGCTTGCCCTCGGAGGTAAAGAAGTCCGTGGGAACCGCCCGAAGTATTCGAGAGACGATTGCGCAGGCAGCGGTGTTACATTCGCAATAAATGCGGGTATCGGCCGCACCCGAACTGCGCACAATGCCGGCAGGTCCTGTTGGACTCAGGTCAGCGCCAGGTAGTCGTGCGCGAGTCGTACCACCATCGCCCCCTCGCCTACGGCTGATACGACACGGTTCATTGCGCCAGCGCGGAGGTCACCGGCCGCGAACACCCCGGGCACGCTGGTTTCGAGCGGCAGCGGTTCGCGGCGTTCCTTCCAGATACTTGCGTACCCGTCGGCCGCCATCATGTCCCGGCCGGTGAGCACAAATCCCTTGGCGTCACGCAGCACGTCCGGAGGGAGCCAGTCGCTTCGCGGACGGGTGCCAATAAACACAAACAGCGCGTCGGCTTCCTCCACCCGGCACGATCCATCTTCGAGCGAAGTGACCGCGACCCGCTCGACGTGACCCTCGCCCTCGACGCGTGCGATCTCGGTCCGGGGCCGCAGCCGGATGTTCGGCGTCTTCGCGATCTGATCGATCAGGTAGTGGGACATGGTGCCGCGTAAGTCATCGCGGCGGACTACGATCTGCACCTCTTCCGCATGGCGCGCCAGATACATGGCGCCCTGGCCCGCCGAGTTCCCCCCGCCGACCACCAGCACCCGTCGGCCGCTGATCGCAGGCGCTTCCGTGATCGCGGCCCCGTAGTACACCCCCGCGCCCGTGAACTCCGCCACGCCGGGCGCGGGATGCTCTCGATAGAACATGCCGGTGGCGGCCAGCATGGCTCGCGTAACCAGCTCGCGGCCGTCGGCCAGCATGAGACGCTTGTATCCCCCATCGATCAAAACTCCGGTCACTTCGAGTGGCGCTAGAAACTCCGAGCCGAGCCGCTGCGCCTGCATCAGGGCGCGGCGTGTCAGATCGCTGCCGCTGACGCCGGCCGGAAACCCGAGATAGTTCTCGATCCGGGAGCTGGCGCCTGCCTGCCCGCCCGGTGCGTGCCGGTCAAGCAGCAGGGTACGCAACCCTTCCGATGCGCCGTAGACGGCCGCCGCGAGGCCAGCCGGACCCGCGCCGACGATGACCAGGTCGTAAACTTCAAAGGCTGCCGAGAGCGGTCGGCCGAGGCGCTCGGCGACCTGGCGCGGCTCCGGGTTGCGCAGCACGGCGGATCCGTCATCGAAGAACAGCGCCGGAAGCTCGTCGGCGCTCACCGCTGCCGCCTCCAGCAGGCGGCAGGCATCCGAGTCTCGCGTCACGTCGAGCCAGCGATAGGGAATGAGATTACCGGCCAGGAAGTCCTTGATGGCATGCGACCGGGGTGACCACTGGTGTCCGACCAGCCTCAACCCCTTCGCCTCGGGCAGATACTCGGCCTGCCAGGCATCCAGGAGATCGTCGATCGCCGGGTAGAGACGTTCCTCGGGTGGATCCCACGGCTTTGAAAGATAGTGGTCGAGATGCGCCTCGTTGATGGCCTTGATGGCCGCTTGAATGTCCGAGTAGGCCGTGAGCAGGACGCGCCGCGCCAGCGGGTACATCTCCCGAGATTTGGCGAGCACTTCGCTCCCCGCCATACCCGGCATGCGCTGATCGCTGATGACCATTGCCAGCGAATCCCCGCGGGTTTTCAGGTCGCGGGCTGTAGCCAACGCCTCCTCTCCCGATGCTGCGCTCATCACCGTGTAGTGCTCACGGTAGCGGGAGCGGAGATCGCGCCGCACGGCGGCGAGCACCTGCGGATCGTCGTCCACGATAAGGAGGACGGGCTTGTTCATGATGTTTCGCCGTCTGTCTCGGCGAGCGGCAGGACGACCCGGAACTCCGTCCGGCCCGGGCGCGATTCCACGGAGATTTCGCCATCGTTGTGACGGACCAGCCGGCGAACGATGTCGAGGCCCAAGCCGATCCCTTGCCCCACCGGCTTGGTGCTGAAGAAGGGGTCGAAGATGCGCTCACGGATCTGTGCGGGAATGCCACTCCCGTTGTCGACGACGCGCACCCTTACGCACCGCCCCTCACGATTTGCCAGCACCTCGACGCGGCCCGAGTCGGGGACGGCATCGAGGGCGTTGTCGATCAGATTGGCCCAGATCTGGTTGAGTTCGCCGGCGAAGCCGCGGACACGCGGAAGATCGGGTTCAGCGTCAATTGCCACGGCAACAGATTTCGCCCGCGCCTTCGACCTGAGGATGGCAACCGTGTTGCTCAGACCTTGGATCAGGTCCACCGGTTCGGCGACCGTTGCCTGATCCATGTGAGTGAAGCCTTTGATTGCCATCACCAGCCCCGAGATACGCATGGCGGCGTCCTGAATCTCCGAGGCGAGACCTCGAACCGCACATCCGGCTGCGGCCCATCGCAGCGCGGCGTTCAACACCGATCCATCGACGGCTCCGGCCAGTCGGTCCAGCCCCTTAAACGTCACAGCCGTGTCGCCCAGCGCTTCCGCCATCGCGGTGTCCAGGCCGTGATCGGCGAGCCAGTCAGCCATGGCTTCCTCTCGTTCGGCTTCCTCGATGGGTGACCGGACGCCCCGCACCCTCGTGGCCGCGCAGGACTCGCGAACCCCATCGACAACCGCCAGTTGAGACTCGGTCAGCCTTGCCGCGCCGAGCGCGCGCGCAGCCCGTTCGGAATCCTCCAGCCGGTCCTCAAGCAGTACGGCAGTGCGTTCGAGGGCAGACGCAGGGTTATTCAACTCGTGGGCCAGCCCGGCCGACAGTTTTCCAAGGGAGACCATTTTCTCGTCTTGCAGGTCGCTAGAGTTAAAAGCGCGGGCCCTATCGAGCATGCTGTGGACGAGGATCGCCGTGATCTCATAACACTCGCGGGTCATTGCGCGGAGATGGTCGCGAGGCACGTACAGGATCTCTGAAGGCTCCTGGGCGACCGTATCGCCCGGTGGGCTGAGCAGGCGGGAGTAGGGAAGCAAACCCGTGACGTCGCCTCCCCGCCATTCCATGATCTTGTGCAGCCCGGCGCCGCGATCGACGGAGATAGAGATGCGCCCCGACAGCACCACAAACAGGCCCTCCACCCTCGCGCCTTTCGCGGTCAGCACATCGCCAGCGTTCACTTGGCGAAGGGAGCCGTGCGAGGCCAGCCACGCTAGTTCCTCGCGAGGCGCCGCACCCAGCGTCTTGTGGTCCGCCAGCCGATCGATGAGATCCATTGCTTCCATCCGCGCGTTTCGACTTTAACTCTTGACCAGCTTAACAGGCTAGCGAAGCGCTCGAACCGATATTCGCCAAGTTGTACTCGTGCGAAGGTTTCCATGTGGAGATAGCGGGGATGCTCAAGTCACTTGCTTCACACGAAAGGCGGAGGACTCTGGTGCGCAAAGCTTAAAGAATATATTGCGTCACCCCTATGGCCAGAAGTTGATAATGGAGCTTGCATAGTTCAAAAAACCGGCCTATGACTTCCAAGGCGGTCAGTCTGAAGAGACCATCGAAAGCTCGCTTTCTTCCTCACGAAGAGATTCCCTCCCCGCTGCCTATACTCAGTGAAGCCTTCTCGGTTCTGGAATTTGTGACACTCCGGTTGTCTCCGGTGTATTACGGTCTCGGTGTTCCTGCAGGAGATGGAACGGCAGTGGTCGTGGTCCCCGGTTTTCTTGGGATGGACTTAAGTTTGTTTGAACTGCACGCCTGGCTCGCCCGTGTCGGCTACCGTCCATACTTCTCCGGTATGTGTATAGCTGCCGACTGTCCCAATGTGCTGGCGGAAACCCTGATGGCGACCATCGAGAGAGCGTACACCGACACGGGACAGCGAGTGCACCTACTCGGGCATAGCCTGGGTGGGATCTTCGCCCGATCCGCAGCGGTTCGAATGCCCGACCGCATCGCTTCCGTTACCACTTTGGGATCTCCTTTCCGCGGACTCGTGGTGCATCCACTTGTGCTCACTCTAGGCAACGTAGTACGCCAGCGTATTCGCAAGCGCTACCTGCAGCCGCCGCAGGGATGTGCAACCAGCCGCTGTTCATGCGCCTTCGCGCGCTCTCTCCGTCGGAAGTGGCCGAGATCGGTGGCGCAAACCGCCATCTACAGCCGTGAGGACGGAATCGTGGAATGGCGCTACTGCCGGACGGGTGACCCGAAGGTGGACATCGAGGTGGGAGGCACACATTTTGGACTTGTCTTCAACGCGAACACCTATCTGCACATTGCTGAGCGTCTCGCCAGCGTGCCAAGAAAACACAAATAGTGCCTCTCGTCAGCGGACCATCAAGATCTGCCATCAGAGTGCGGCAACGCCCGGCAATAGGCCGTCTGTCCTGCAAGGAGTATGAGAGTGCCCCGAACCGAGTGGCTGACGGGGAGGTCCGCGTCCGCGCTGTAATGATGATGAACTGATGTGCCCAGCTACTGATTAGGCGTCAAAACGAAATCGAATGGGCTTCGGATGTTTTACAGGAGTGTCCCTCCGTTGCGTCACCCCCTCAATGCCCGGATGAAAGTCAAGCAAGTAGGCCAGGTTCGCTGCGCTCGACGACTCTGGCCGCGGGGGGCAGAAGGCTGACCTTTAGCGTCGTATTTACGACGACAGTTTCGGGAGCAAACGCGCAAGCGCACTGTCGGGAAAGAGGTAACTACATCAGTGCCGTCGCCACCGGTCGTGAAGTCCGATAAAGCTGCCAGGCAAATGCTCCCAAACCTAGGCAAACTACAGCAAAGCGGACCAGCACGCCAACATAGGGTATGAACCCAACGACGGTGAGGATCAACAGGCCCACCAGTAGTCCCAGCAACCAGTCGCGTTTCGTGGCCCCCGCCGGCTTCAGAAGCACCCACCCCAGAAAGGCTCCCACCCAAACCTTGGACAAGTAGATCGCAGCCAGATACGCCGCGAGCAACATGAGCGAGATCGGAATGCCAACCAGCGTGATGGCTCCCGCGACGATGGCTACTGGCACACCCGCCAGAGCCCCAACCCCCAGTCCCAGGCTGCGCCAGCCTGAGCCCACCGCCTGAGTGCTGGCTTGGAAGAAGCCGGGAAACAGAACCAGGCCCAACCATCCCACCAGCATGGCCGCAGCCAGCCAAACCGTCTGGTGGAAGTAGAATCTGGGGCGCACGAACTGGCTCTTTTTCGCCTGCACTCGGATGTCACGATTGCCCGCGATGGTCGCGCCCTCGGCGATGCGGACGTCTTTCAGCTGGCGCACGCGAGCGCTCAGATTGCCGCCGACCCGCGCCGTGCTCGTGAGGGTAAGGCCACTGCCGACCATGGTCAGGTTGCGCCCGATACTGCCACTCACGTCGGCGCTGCCAGCGTAAATGCTCACGCTCCGCTTTACTTCACCCTCGAGACTGAAGTCGCCAACGCCAGCCAAGAGATCGTCGCCCACGCGGCCATGACTATCCACCCGCAAGGATTGCACCCAGCCGTAGAGGCTGTGGTTCAATTGCCCGTCCAGGTCGAGCGCCTGCGAAAGGGTGTAGATTCGGCCTTCCACTGTTCCACTGACCACGACTCTCTTGGCAAAACTCACCAGGTCGCCCTTCACAGTGCCACGCACTTCCAAAATTCGGCCAAAAGCTAGCAAGTCACCATTGACCACGCCGTCCACGCGCAGAGTATTGCCGGTGGCCAAAAGGGTGTCGTCCACAGTCTCGTTCGCGGCCACGTTCACGAACTCACCGTGACGCCGCTCAAGGGCGAAGCTCGACAACGACAACATTAGGACCACCGTTAGCAGGCGTAGGCCAGTCGGCCGCAGCCGAGTGCGGCGTCTCAGCAGCCAGCCGCTGCGGCCCAACAGCAACAGCAAAACGAGCCCCCCAATGACCGCCGCATAATCAGCCAGCATGGCAGCACCTCCGTGGGCAAAGTAATAGGAGAACTCGAAGATCAGACTGGTGAGCCCGTTGAAACTAAAGGGATTGAACCATTCCACCGCCTCCGGTATCTTCAGATTCTCGATCCAAACCCAAACGATCGCGCCGAGCCCCAGCAACGCGGCCATCGTTGCCAGGTCACCCCACACCCAGGACCAGCGCAAACGGGAAAGGTTCACCGGACCGACTGCTTCTTCCGCCAGCTCCTGCAAGCTCCGGCTCAGAGCATGGTTCTCAGCCCGCAATGCATCCACCAGTTCTCGGCAGCGTCGGCAGGTGGCAAGGTGGTCGCGTAAGCGCCGTGCCTCGTCCACTGCCAGTTCGCCATCGACGAAAAGGGCACAGATTTGCTCCGAATAACATTCCATGATCACTTGCTCCTAGGAACCAGCTTTCGGCGCAGCTCCTGCTTGGCACGAAATATCAGCACTGCTACGTAGTTCTTCTGCAGGCCCAACTGCTGCGCAATTTCGTCGTAGCTCAGCTCGCTGTAGTAGCGCAGAACCAACGGCACGCGATAACTCTTCGGCAGGCGTGCGATGGCATCCCGGACCTGTGCTCTGGCTTCCGTGCTGAGGACAGCGCCCAGCGGCGACGGCTCCGGACCAACGGCCTCAGTCACCATACCTCCGTCTTCATCTTCCACAATCAGCTGCCGCCTACGCTGCCTGCGGCGCAGAGAGTCAATGCACTGGTTGCCAGCCACCCGTGCCAGCCACTTGGGGAACGGTATCGAACCGTCGTAGCTTTCGATGGAGCGCTGCACCTTAAGGAAGACTTCGCTGGTGGCATCTTCTGCGCTCTCTCGTGAGTCCAGCAGGTACCGGCACAGGCCAAATACGCGCCGGCCGTAGCGGCGATAGATTTCCCCCAGGGCCTCGGCATCGTGGCTCTGTGCGCGCTCTATCACGGTCTCCAGATCCAACTCCTCCATCTGCTCGGCTTGGCCTAGGCGGGGCTGCGGTTCCTTCGCCTTGTTCCTCCTGGCATCCATAAGGCAGTACGCTTCAGGTCGAGGAAAGTTACACAGATTTTAGAGGAGTGGGGAGCTCAAGGATGGGCGCCAAATCCCGAGCTCCATGAAAGGTTGAGTTACCACGTCACGCGTCCGTGGCACCTCGCCGCCGGGGCTGCGGAAACGGATTCCACCCGACAGGCCGACCACCCACCTCTAGAACTGGGTTTCGGTCCCGAGATGACTTGCTTTTTTCGACCGACTCTATGCGCTACACTCGGACCCAGTGATCGCAAGGCGACAAATGTTGACTGGCACACGACTTTGCCTTCATGCTGCGGCCCTTTGGTCCCTATCCGGTTCAACTGGAGCTCATTTCCGGTCGGAGGCGCATGCCCGATACCCGCGACGCCAAAACTCTGAGTGAAGCCCCAGTCCTAACGCCTCTCGATCAAGAGTTTACGATCGCGAAACAGGTGCGCCTGATACGGCCGGATGGGCTCGGGGCCAGGGCGGTCGGAAAAGCGACGGAAGTACTTCGCAGAATCCGCCACCGCAAAGATGTAGGAACGCAGGGTGCTCTTCGAGTAGCTACGACGTACGCGCGGAGGATTCTATGACGGCCGCCCCAGTCACCCCGCCGTCCGCGCCAAAGAGAGATGGGCGGCGGTGGCTGTCGCGTATGGTTGCGGTTGTCTATGGGCTGGTTATGTTCGAAGTCGTCATCATGATCAGTCCGTTTGCCTTCTACTTCTATGCCGCCTACGGGCCTGCGCTGAGATGGCTCAACCACTCAAGAGCCACGGCCTGGTTGACCGGATTTCTGCTTCCCCATGCCGTGTTTACCACGAGTTCGTTCCTCGAGTTCTTGCGTTGGGACCTGGGCCGTTACGCCTTCGGCTTCGGTTTGGTCGGCTTCCTTCTTCTTGCCCTGCAGATTTACGGCTCGCATCTGTTTGGTCGAAAGGTTGTGACGTCGGGGGCATACCGCTATGTCCGCCATCCACAATATCTCTGTCTGAGCATCTCGGCGTTCGGACTCTTTACCATGTGGCCACGGACGATTATATTCCTGCTGTTTCTAGGCATGCTTTTTGCCTACTACTTTCTTGCCTGTGTGGAAGAGCGGCGGATGCTGGTTCTTTATCCTGAATATGCCGAGCACATGCGCAGCACGGGCATGTTCCTGCCGGGGAATCCCGGCGGCCGTATATTCAAGTTCGTATTTGGCGGGATGCGCGATCAGCGGCTGGCAGCCCGGCTCGCGATCGTAAGCTCGGCCTGCGTGATCCTTCTGGCAGGCGCAGGGCTGCGTGCCTACACGCTGGGTCATCTCTCCCGCTCCACCGACACACCAAACACGGAAATCATCTCGGTGTACTCCATGACAGCGGAAGACATGCAGCGCGTAGTCGCTCTGGCAGTCTCCGATTCTCGTGTCCGGCGAGCGCTGGAGCATGCGCAATCCGCCACGTTTGTCGTCCACATTCTTCCGCACGACTACGGCATGATTGGCATGTTTGCGGATGTTGGGTCGCATCATATGAGACCAGGCAATATCCGTCTGTCCGGCTTCAAGTACCTGGTTGGCTGTCTTTTGCCTTTCCTTGATGTGCACCCGCGAACCGATCTCATGGGTTCGGACGGGCAAGAATATCGGCTGGTCTTTTCACGTGTCGACGGTCCGGACGGGCGTCCGGTGCCTTTGGAAAACATTCTTGCGCTCAGCGCCAAGATGACCCCCGTGTATGTTGCCGATGTCAACTCTGTTTCCGGCCATGTTGGCGAGACCATTGATCCTCCAGGTCAGAGTTTCTGGGGTGATGTGAAGATGCCTATTTTCTGAATTTAGGGGAGGAATTGGCGTGCGTGGGAGCGAAGCGCAGGACCGGAGTGCGCTGGGGCGAGCCGAAGAAATCGAGTCTCCTAAAGCCAATGCCAAGAGAGGTCTTTGACATCCGGCCTTTTCTCATAGGGCCCGCGGAGACGGCGGAACTGATTCAGCCATGCGAAGGTACGTTCACCGATGTGACCTAGCCGGTCGGACGGAGTGTGGCGAATCGGAAATCCGTGACATGCTGACTCACCATCGCCAGCGGGAAGGCCCGGCAGCGATCACGCCTGCTGGGCAGGAGCCCATTTACGCGCCACCAGCGCTGCTACCAGGTAGCAGCCGGCCGCAGCAACCAGCACGACAACGAGTCCAGCCCCTAACGCGAGCAGGGTCGCCAGTGAAGTAGCCACGACCGCGGCGCACCCATTAATTGCCCAAGCCCAGGGTAAGAGCTCCGAACGGGCGCGGCCGAGGTGGCGAAGCCCGAGCGGAAACAGCATGCCCATGCCCGCTAATGGCAGCATTACCGCGCATGCCACGGTCATGCGCACACTGAGAGGCCAGCGGAGCAATGGCATTAGCGCCGCGCGCAACCCGAACGCGTATACGATCGCGGTCGCCGCCACTGCGAGGGCGGCCCGGCAGGCAAGCCATCGCTCGGAGTGCCCTTGCCGCAGCAGCCTGGCGGCCCATCCACTGCCCAAGCCCGAGACGAGCAGAAGTCCCGCTAGCACCACCGCCACTGCGTAGATAGGGTTTGCGAGAAAGAAGACTAAGCGTTGGATTAGCGCCATCTCCACGAACATGTAGCCGATCCCCAGCGCCAGGAAGTAGGCGAGAACCATCGACTTTGCACCCGGCCCGGACCGGGGAGGGGTCGGTGTGCCGTGTCGCAACAGAAGCAGCGGCAAGATCATGAGCAAACCACTTACCAGCGCCGCCTGGATCAGTGTGGCTAGCAGGATCAGGTAGCCCCACTCGACAAATGGAATCCAAGCCAGCCGGGCAGTGCGGAGCATCATCGGCAGGGTGCGCCAGCGGAAGAAATGAAAGAAATAGGGGCGATCGTCGGTGGCGGGCTGCAAGAGGAATGGATACTCATGGAAAAATCGATTACGGCGTGCGCCCTGGGCCAGCAGCGCATCAACGGCTTCGGCGTACCAGTCGCGCGGGAGAATGTTGAAGCGATTCCCTTCGCCTACCGCCATGCCCGGGAAGTATGCCACGTCGAACAACCGCTCTTCGGCCCAGCGGCGCAGCGCGGTCAATTCTGTCGCGGTAAAGGGCTCCCGCTTGACCAGAAGCGTGGCGGTTGCCCAACTGCGCACCAGGACTAGCCGTTCCGCTGGGCGCAGACTCATGTCTTCTAGCGCAGCTATGGCGGTGGCAAGAAGTTTTAGCTCGTCACGTGGCGGCATCCGTACCCACCGTGTCACCGTCAGCAAGCCTCCGGAGCGCAGATGCCGCAAGTAGGTCTCGAACGCCTCGCGCGTGTACAGGTAGCTCTCGTTCACGGCGCCCAAACCGACGGCTGCCGCGGCAAACGAGTCCACGAGCGAAATATCGATCACGTCCCATTGCGTAGGTGTAGCCTCGAGAAAGGCGCGTCCTTCAGCAAGATGGACCTGAACATCAGGACGGTCGTAGAACGCGCCACTGAAGTCGCGGAAGGTTTCGCGAAGGAGCCCTATCACGTTGGCGTCCAGTTCGACAGCATCCACGCGCTGCGCGCCGTGACGCAGCGCCAGGAGCACGCTCGCGCCGCCGCCCGCTCCCAGAACACACACGTGGGGTGAATCGGGCCGGGTGAATTGGTGAGCCGCCGTGCTCATCCAGTCGAGGTAGCCAAGTTTGCCCGTGTCGCCATCGAAGGCGGTGACGGCTCCGACGGCTTCTGCATCCACAAAGAGCCCAAGCTGGGGCGGGATGGCCGCCTCCGGCGGCGTCGCCAGCGACAGCCCCGGCGCCTGACGGATGGACGGACTCGCAACCACGTCCACGCGGCCAATCGCACTCGAACGGGTGGCCAGCAGGCGCGCTCCAGGAAGGTTCAGGGCGTAACTCAGGCCCTTATACTGTGAGATTCGCACCGCAGGCAGGTGGGTCGCATAGAAGAGCAGTAGCCCTACCATCGCCAAGAGGACGACTGTGGCCGCTTGCCGACTACGGGGCGCTGCCCGCAACGCTACCAGATCGAGCAGAGCCAACACCGCGGCCCCCTGTGCTAGTCCGGCCACACCCAGCACCGCGTGCTCGACCGGAGCAATTTCCAGGAGACTCACGGCTAGAGCCGCACCCGCCGCGGAGCCGACCAGGTTGTAGCAGTAAAGCTGCGGGCTTTGGCTGGATTCGGTGACAAGTGCGAGGCCAATAACGCTGGCCGCCGCAAAGAACGGCACAAATAAGACGAGGTAGTAGCAGCTTAGGTACAGCAACTGCTGCCGCTCCCAAACGATGCGAAAGGGCTCAAAGGAAACTTTCTGCGCGAATGCGAACGAGAGGGGCAGGGTTACTGCGAACAGCACGGCGGAGGCCGCAAGCCAGCTTGCGTCACCGCCCTCCGACCCAGCTCGGGCACCGAATGGCCCTATCCCTCGCGCCAGCACCGCCAGGAGCGTGCCACTCGCACCGAAGCCGAGCAGCGCGATGGAAATCACCATGTAGGCGAAGTGATGCCACAGACCGATGGAGAAGGCGCGCACCAGCACCACCTCCTCAGCCACTACTGCAGCCGACACCAGAAAAATTACTGCCGCCCGACACTTCATGTGGACAGAAACGAATGATGAAAACCATCAACACGGTGGCTGATGAGACCGTCTCAGTGCCTCTGCCATTTACGTTGTTATCTCACTGTCCGCTCGACCTGCCCACCAGAGGTACAAACATCACGGGCATGATTTCCTGCACCCGAAGGTCGTGCGGACCTTTGTTGCCCTTGGTTACCAATACGAGTTGTTGTGTCTGGAAAGGATTGCCCACCGGGATCACCATTCGCCCACCAGGCTTGAGCTGCTCGATGAGCGGCGGTGGGATGTGATTCGCCGCCGCGGTTACCACGATGCAGTCGAAGGGCGCTTTCTCCTTCCAGCCGAAGTAGCCGTCTCCGACGCGCACACTGACATTCCTGTATCCGAGCGCGGCCAGACGATCGCGCGCTGCCACACCGAGCGGCTCGATAATTTCGATGGTGTAGACTTCAGCCACCAACCGCGACAATACGGCAGCCTGGTAACCAGAACCTGTGCCAACTTCCAGGGCGCGCTGGTCTTTACTGGGCGCAACCAACTCCGTCATTTTGGCAACGATATAGGGTTGCGAAATGGTCTGGCCATAGCCGATCGGCAAGGGATGATCTTCGTAAGCTTGCCGCACCAGCACGACAGGCACAAAGCGGTGTCGCGGTACTTCACGAAACGCGTCAAGTACCCGAGCGTCGTGCACCGCCTCGGTTGCCCAGCCCTGCCCGGCGAGCTGCGTCCGCACCATTTCTTCGCGCTGCTTAAGAAAGCTTTCCTCGTCGCTTTGCGCGAGAGCCAAGACGACCACAAGGACGAGGAGCGGAACAGCACAAATTCCAATCTGGTGGCGTCTCTGCTGAGTGGTGGATCGCGACTGGGCCAGGGAATGCAAGAAATTTCTCCCCGTGCCGATACTTGGACAACAATTCGAAGACCGGCCGAACGCGGGACCGCTGTTCAGGACCAGAATCCTCTGGTTAACTCTACCGTTGCCAGAACCAAAACCGCAAGGTTATGGCGTTCGCGGCATTGTGAGCAACAACTCGCAACGAAATGGGTGTACCGCAACCCCTCCTTAAGGAGCGTCCCATAAGTCGGGCGATAGAGGTGCCTCTCCTAGTCCTGGTCTTCATTATTAATTCTCAACTTTGGCTTGTCGGCGACGGGTTTTGCTCACGATGTGGGCGCAGAACGATGATGCGTTAACCGATTGGTCACGACTGCCACTTCTCAGACGACGGCGCAGCTTCGACGTCCGGCTGTCTTCCTGCCATCAGCGAAGACCAGCGGCACTTCCGCATCCTTGACATAAGTGCGAAGTCACAGCCGACACGGCTTCGTCTGGGTTCCCCATACGCCCCAGGTTGGTGCGCGATGCTAAACGCCAGTCAAACCGTTGCAAGCGGAATCAATGCCCGCGGCGACCTTGTGGGACGTTACGACGATGTCAATGGTGTCGTTCACGACTTCTTGCTCCGGAACGGGACCTTCACCGCCATTGATGTTCCCGGAGCATCCTTCACATCGGCCCGCGCAATCAATGCTCGTGGGGACATCGCAGGTAGGATGCAAGATGCAGGCGGCGTCGACCACGCGTTTCTGCTGCATGACGGGCAGTTTACCCAGGTTGATGTTCCAGGCGCAGTTTCGACCATCGGTCGTGGAATCAACAATGCAGGAGATGTGACCGGGAACTATATCAACAGCAGCGGAACTGAGATTGGCTTTGTCTTTCAGGATGGCAAATTCCGGCGTGTTCTTGCCGATCCCTGTTCGAGCGACGTTTTGTCAGCCATGGACAATGGCCGAGTGCTGGTTGGTGATAACTGCACAGGGTCGGACAGGCCACTCTACGGCTTCCTACAGGACAAGCAGGGCAAGGTTCCGGACGATAAGTTTCCCAAGCGGCGGCTCGTTTCCTTGCACTGGTCCTCGCTGGATCAATGAAAGAGGAGAGATTGCAGGCCTATATGCCGTCGCGAATAACTCTGACGAGTGCTACGGAGCGGAAGTACTCCACGGCTTTCTTCTTCGGCACGATAGGTACATCCCCTGCGACGTGCCAGGAGCTGTCAGCTCCAATCCACTTGCAATCACGACGACAGCGTAATCGTGGGCACTTACACCGACAAGAACGGCGTGACCCACGACTTCAAGGCGGTGTCGAAGGATGAGAAAACAGGAGAACGGTGAAGATCTCACTCAATCGGACCCACGCAGGCGGAAGCCACGGATGGCCACATGCTCGAAGTCAGAGGAATGGATAAATTAACGACCGCGCTGAACGAAATCTCAGACGAACGGCACCACCAGTACAGCCTCGGGTACTACCCGGAGAACCAGAACTGGGATGGTGCTATTACGCCCATCCTAAGTATCAGGCAATGCGGTAGAAAGACGCCTCTTGGCTTTTCGGCTCTTTGCTCTGTGCTTTTTTACCCCTGCGTCGGAAAAAGAGGCACGTAATCATCATGGCTTCTCCGCGCCGCTGACAATTGCCCGGCCCGGGAACCCTAGGAGTGGCGTTACAAGAGATCCCGGTAACGTTCCAGCGCTACCCGGACCAATTGACTTCGGGTGCGGACTTCAGTTTTCGCGAACAGTTGCTGGAGTGTATTCTTGACCACGCTCTCAGACACGTTTAGCTGCATCGCTATCCCCTTATTTGTCAACCCCTGAACCACCCGGCGGAGTGCCTGCAGCTCGCGGTCAGCCAAAACTGCCCTCTCAGGATGATCGGATGCTGCTGCGGGGCGGGAGTCAGCTTCGTCACCACTTCGCTCTTCACTGACATCGGCAATTATGGCGGCTAGCTTGGGGGTGCCACCCTCCCGGTACGTGGAGAACCAGACATCAGCAAGGAATGGCTCTCCACTAGCTCTGTGGCCGCGGCATTGCATCGACGTTCGGAACTGAGGTCCTTCTTCCCACCGCAACGCCTGATGCAGTTCAGGTAGGAATGCAGCGATCGGCCTCCCGATCAGGTCTCCGTTGCGCGGGGCCATGAGTTCAGCCGCAGCGTGGTTGGCCAACCCAATAAAGCCCCGCTCGTCGATCGTCACAATTGCCGCCGGACTCGTTTCTACCAGGATCCGGATTCGTTGCTGAGCCTCCATGCTCAATCGCCGGTTTCGGAGGACCTCAGCGGTCAGCAGGCCGCAGCCGGAGAGCGCAAGTGCTTCAAATCCCAGGCGGATGTGGGCATCGGAAGGGTCAAGGTTGCTGAATCGTTCGCTCAGCAACGCAGAGGCCAAACCCAGCCCCACGATCAGCCAGCGCGGGAGAAACCCCGCCGCCAGCATGATGGGGAATAGATATAGGAAGCCCAAACAGAAGTACGGTTTCGTCCACCAATCTACAACAGCGATTGCCAGGACGAGGGCACCGCTGGCCAACAAAATGGCCGTTCGGTTCCGACTGTCCCAGATCCACTCCAGATGAAGCATGAAGTTGCCTCCGGGCAGTACTTCTACCATGCTTGTTAGGCCTCCAGAAACCACTCGAACGATTCACCTAAGGTTTGAGGTTCTCAGAATCAAAAGATTCCAGCGCTCAGTTTATAAAAATGCGCATTCGTCTTCAGGTTCCGCTGCTCGCCAATCAAATCATTGGCCGATCAACTGTGCCCTGGGAATCGAAATGTTTCCTCCACAGACCATTGAGTGTCTTGCTCAACCTGAAACTTCGGAATAGAAAGTAATTCACACCCAAGCGGCGAGGGAGTCGGGGAAACGTCTCGATCATGGCACTGACGCCCGACGGCCTCTTGTGCAATCTGCACCTGGCGTTTCGGTTTGATTTACGCAGGCATGGCTGAATTCATTGCACGTATCTCGAAGAGCGGCAGGAGCAAAGGCGTTCTTGGAATCGCGTTCTGACTTCCAGATTACGGTACCCGAGGGTTTAAGGACGCAAGCAACCAACGAGTCTCGCCATGAGAAATTATCCACCTGGGAAGAGGAGAACCGTCGCAGCGGTCGTGACAGCAGCGTTAACCGTTGTCGCAGCCGCGATTTTTCTGTCCGGCCGGGGCCAGTCTAGAAACACGAACCTAGTGCGGGCCAACAGTTCCGTATCGAACTCGTCGCAGTCTGATCCGGCAGTGGATCTTTCGCCAAGCCAACTGAGTTCCATCAGAATAGAGCCAGTGGGGATTTACCAGTTTCCGGTCGAGAAAGAAACGGTCGGCACTATCAGTTTTGCCGACGATCTGTCGGTGCCGGTATTTCCGCCTTATCAAGGAACCATTATGAAGGCATTTGTGGAACTGGGGACTGCGGTCCAGAAAGACCAGCCACTCTACACGATTCGAAGCCCTGACCTCATCCAAGCAGAGTCCGCCTTGATTGGCGCTGCGGCAACCTACGAACTTACCACCAAAGAATTGGCTCGCGCTAAGGACCTTTATACAACCAACGTAGGCGTCCCGCAGAAGGAGCTGGAGCAAGCAATCTCCGACCAACAAACTGCCGACGGCGCTCTGAAAGCCGCACGGGACGCGGTCCGAGTCTTCGGTAAAACGGAGGCGGAGATTGACCAAATGATTGCCTCGCGCAAGATCGATCCCGCGCTGGTCGTTCGCAGCCCCCTTGCTGGCCAGATCACATCGTTCAATGCGCCGGCGGGACTTTTAGTGCAGCCCGGGAACGGTACAGCGCCCTACACGGTCGCCAATGTGAGGGTGAAATGGATGCTGGCCAATGTCATCGAGAGCGATATCCCGCTGTTTCACTTAGGACAGCCCGTTCAAGTTAGGCTCATGGCCTACCCGAATCGCGTGTTCCAGGGGAAAGTGTCAAAGGTCTACGCGATGGTTGATCCGAACACGCATCGTGTGACGATCCGCTCCCAAATCGCTGACCCGAAAGACGAACTACGTCCAGGGATGCTCGCGAACTTCGTCATTCGTGTCG
This sequence comes from Terriglobales bacterium, assembly GCA_035623795.1. Classification (GTDB taxonomy): domain Bacteria; phylum Acidobacteriota; class Terriglobia; order Terriglobales; family Acidobacteriaceae; genus DASPST01. The sequence continues at coordinate 78,292 of DASPST010000113.1, read as the reverse complement.
ACGGCCCCGTCGAAGCGACCGCTATGCCGGCCAACGGTGTAGTTCGCGAACCCGATGGCACGATGGTGGTCTGGGTGACGACCGATCGCCGGCATTTTGTGCAAAGAGTCGTCAAGACGGGTCTGCGGAAAGACGATCAAGTTCAGATTCTCGATGGTTTGCGGAGGGGAGAACTGGTGATAAGCGACGGCGCGGTGTTTCTGAGCAACATGCTGGAAGCCCCACCGTCAGATTAGACGGGACATCTCCCCTTTTACATCAACCACCACAAGTCATGTTCAAGTCTCTGATCGCATTTTGCCTCAGCCGCCGCGCGATTGTCGTGGTGGGCCTGCTTTTGTTTGCGGGTGCCGGCTTCGCTGCTTTCAAGAAACTCAATATCGAAGCCTATCCGAATCCGACCCCAGTCATTCTGGAGATCACGGCGCAGGCACCGGGTCTCTCCGCCGAGGAGATGGAGCGCTACTATACGCGTCCCATGGAGATCGGGCTCTACGCCACTCCGGGCATTGATGTCATTCGCTCGACTTCGTTTTACGGTTTGTCCTTCGTGCGGGTCACCTTCAAGTATGGGGTGGACTACTTTTTCGCGTATAGCCAGGCATCGACGGCGATGCAACAGAACGTGAGTCTGCCGGGAAATCTCGTGCCGACGATACAAGCCAACAGCTCCACCGGCGAAATTTATCGGTACCAAGTGATCGGCCCCAAGCATTTCGGAATTACCAATCTTCGCACGGTTCAGGATTGGGTTGTAGCGCGGCGGCTGTTGACGATTCCCGGCATCGCGGCCGTCAACAGTTGGGGCGGTCCCACCAAGGAATTTCAGGTCGAGGTGGATCCTCACAAGCTCGAAGCCTACAACGTCACCGTGCCCCAAATCCTGACAGCTGTCGGCAACGGCAACATCAACGTTGGCGGGCGTGAGATTCGCATTGGCCAGCAGTCCGTCAACATTCGTGGCGTCGGTCTTATTGATGATGGCGGCAGCGATGACTTGACCCAGGGCTACATGGTTGACGACATTGAGAATGTGGTGCTGACCCAGGTGAACGGCGTTCCCGTTCTGATGAAAGATATCGGAAACGTGTCGGTCGGCTCCAGACCCAGACTAGGCATCCTGGGCCGCGACCAGCAGGATGACGTCGTTGGCGCAATCGTGGTGATGAGGCGTACGGAAAAAACGGCGGACATGATTCCAAAGGTGAAGGCGGAAATTGACAAGCTAAATCACGATGGCAGCCTTCCACCCGGGGTCAGGGTCGTTCCTTTCTACGATCGATCATCCTTAATCGCCATAACCACGCAAACCGTTTTGCACAACTTAATCTTCGGATGCCTGCTGGTTTTCTTGATTCAGTGGATTTTCCTCGGCAATCTTCGCAGCGCAATCATCGTTGGGGTCAACATCCCGTTTGCCCTGTTCTTTGCCATTATTCTCCTTGTCATGTTTGGCGAGAGCGCAAACCTGCTCTCTCTCGGCGCGGTTGACTTTGGGATCATCGTTGATTCGGCGGTGATTCTTGTCGAAAACATCTTCCGGCATCTCCAAGCGCAGCCGGCGGAAAGACAATCCCTGCTCCAGCGCCTCACAGAAGGTTTTTGGGGGCCGGACCCGACGAGGCTGCCGGGACACACGACGACCGCTCAGGGATGGACGGATCGCTTACGCCTGATTCTGATCAGCGCGATTCAGATAGACAAAGCCGTGCTGTTCTCAGCGCTCATCACCCTGGCCGGCTTCGTGCCCTTGTTCACCATGGAAGGCGTCGAGGGTCAGATCTTCGGCCCCATGGCGCGCACGTATGGTTACGCTTTGGCGGGTGCATTGATTGCAACATTCACAATCACGCCCGTGCTCGCTTCCATGCTACTTCCCGAGCACGTCAAGGAAGCCGAGACAATAGTCGTCCGCGTATTGCATCGTACTTACAATCCGGCGCTGCGTTTCGCGCTTAAACGCCGCCCACTCACGGTTGCGATCAGCATCGCCTTCCTGGCAGTGTCGGTGCTGCTCGCATCTCGGCTGGGCAGCGAATTTTTGCCGCATCTTGAAGAAGGCAATTTCTGGATACGGGCTTCCATGCCGATCACGCTTTCGCTTCAGGACGGCGAGGCGGCAGCGAGAAAGATGCGTGAGATTCTGCTCAGACATCCAGAGGTGATTACTGTTCTTTCCCAACACGGGCGGCCCGACGACGGCAGCGATGCCTCGCCCTTTTCGAATGTGGAGTTGTTCGCACCGCTGAAGCCGTTCGGCCAATGGCCGAGCAGCCTGACCAAGGAGAAACTGACAGAGCAGATTCAAACCGAATTAAACAACGAACTGCCCGGAGTCATTTTCAATTTCTCCCAATACATTCAGGACAACATCGAGGAAGGCATCTCCGGTGTCAAAGGCTCCAATTCGGTCAAGATCGTCGGCCCCAACCTCGAAACTCTAACCAAACTGGCTGAGCAGGTCCGGGACCAGATGAACCAGGTTCATGGCGTGGCCGATCTCGGTATCTTCCCGGTCCTGGGGCAGCCGAACCTGAATATCAAGGTGGATCGTGCTAAAGCCGCTCGGTATGGACTCAATTCCGGCGACGTCAACTCGGTCATTCAGGCAGCTTTGGGTGGAGCGGTAGCAACGTCGGTTCTGGAGGGAGACCGCCAGTTTGATCTGGTTGTCCGGTACACACCCGAATACCGGGACAGCGTCGAAAAGATCTGCAACATCAAAGTCGCCTACACAACCATTACCGGCGCCAACGCATACATCCCGTTGAGCGAGCTCGCAACGATCAGCCTGGATACCGGTGCAGCCTGGATCTATCACGAAAGCGTGCAGCGGTTCATCCCGGTGAAGTTCAGTGTCCGCGGCCGGGACCTCGGCAGCACAGTCGAGGAAGCTCAACAGGGAATCGAAAAAAATGTGAAACTTCCGCCGGGATATCGCTTGGTCTGGGCAGGTGAGTTTGGAGACCTTCAGGAGGCGAAGAAGCGGCTTGAGATCATAGTGCCGATCAGCCTGATACTGATCATTGGGCTGCTCTATGCCCAATTCAATTCCTTGCGCGACAGCCTACTCGCGCTAGCAGGAATCCCCTTTGCGGTTGCCGGCGGTGCCTTGGCGCTGTACGTGTCAGGATTGAATTTCAGCATCTCCGCGGCGATTGGCTTTGTTTCGCTGTTTGGCGTCTCCGTCATGGACGGCATCCTGATGATCACCTACTACAACCATGAACGACAGCTTCGCGGCGGGACGCCGACGGATGCCATGTTCCGCGCCGCGTCGAGCCGTATGCGCCCCTTGTTGATGACAGCCCTTTCAGCCTGTATTGGTCTGTTTCCCGCTGCAATTTCCACTGGCATCGGAAGCCAGGTGCAGCGTCCGCTTGCCACCGTGATTGTGGGCGGCATGCTCGTTGGTCCATTCATGCTTCTTGTCGCAGTGCCCGCACTGAGGATGACTTTTCTCGGCGACGAGAACACCTAGCACCAGAGGAATCCAAATGAAGACCGCCTGTTTTCTGCTCGTCATGATCGGCCTTCAAGTGCAGGGGGCAGCCTACGTCTGCACTTCCAATCTCACGCCCCTGCAAGACTCATCGACTTCCACAGATGCAGGTAGCGATCATCCGCGAAATGTCGGGCACACCACGACCGCCCTGGCTGGCGATGACAAGCAGCAGGAAGTCGGGAAGCCCCCTCATCAACAAGCCAATCTGCACCACGTTTCGGGCAAGAACCAGTGGAAAAGTAGCGCCATTCTAGTGAAGGCAACTCGCCCGACTCCGCTTCGTAATAGTCGGCAGCGTTCGACAACAGAGAATGTTGGGAAGGCAAAGCAGCGCAATTTGAACACACCCAACGCAGGTGAACCAAAGATCGTCAACCAGCGCACACTACCTGTTCCCCTGACAGGTAACGTCGTACTCAATGGGCAGCAATTTAAGAATTCGGGCAATCGAGGTACAAATCCCGCGGTCGTTGGTGGAGCGGCAAGTAGGGCAGCGATCAATGGGACCGCCATAAGTCGCAAGCATGCGAATTGATGCTTATGAGTGTTACTCGTAAATCGTCCCTGCTCGGTCTCATCGTAGCCTCAACTTCGCTGCTCATCACGGGCTGCGCGGTGGGGCCGAATTTCAAGAGGCCCGCCGCTCCAAAAGTTCCAGGCTATGCGCCGGCTCCACCTTCCACCACCAGCGGCACACCGAATGTCCCCGGTGGAGAGGCGCAACACATCGCCCAAGGGCAAGATATCCCCGGAGAATGGTGGACACTGTTTCACTCAAAGCCTCTCAACGATTTGATTGAGCGTTCGCTCAAGAGCAATCCTGACATCAAAGCGGCACAGGCGGCTTTGTTGGTGGCAAGAGAGAACGTCCTGGCACAACGGGGCGCTTACTATCCGACCGTCGCAGGTAGTTTTTCAGCGAACAACTCGAAATCATCGAGTGAACTGTCGCCCTTTACCGCTTCGGGATCGCTCTACTACAGCCTGTACACGCCGCAGGTCGGGGTTTCCTTTGTGCCAGACGTGTTCGGTCTGAACAAAAGGACAGTAGAATCCATGAAAGCGCAGGAACAGCAAGCCCGTTTTGCCCTCGCCGCAACGCACATCACCCTGAGTTCCAACGTTGCCGCCGCAGCCATCCAAGAGGCGTCCTTGCGGGCCCAGATTGATGCCACACGTCAACTGATCGAAATCAATACTCACATGCTTGAAGTACTGCGCAAGCAATTCGAGGCGGGCTATGTGGGCCGGCTCGATGTCGCGGCACAGGAATCCCAGCTCGCTCAAGTCACCGCCACGCTGCCGCCGCTGCTCAAGCAGTTGGCGCAACAACGTGACCTTCTCACTGCGCTTTCGGGCGGGTTCCCAAGCGAGGACTTGGCTGAAAAGTTTGAACTCTCGAGTCTCCAGCTTCCCCAGGAGCTCCCGCTGAGCCTTCCTTCGCAACTCGTGGAGCAACGACCGGACGTGCGCCAAGCGGAGGAGAATCTACATTCGGCGTGCGCCCTCATCGGGGTTGCGCGTGCGAATCGGCTTCCTAGCTTTAACCTCACAGCAGACGTCGGCAGCATGACCCTGATTTTTACCCATATGTTCGCGGCAGGCACGGGATTTTGGGATCTGGGCGGAAACGTCACGCAGACCATCTTTCAGGGGGGCACCTTGATTCACCGTGAGCGTGCCGCGAAAGCCGCTTATGTTCAGGCCTCTGAACAGTATCGCAGCACGGTGTTGACTGCATTTGAGAATGTCGCGGACAGCCTACACGCGCTCGAACAGGACGCCGACGCGGTAAAATCTGCGGCAGCCGCCCGAGATGCGGCCAAGGTAACGCTCGATCTCACAACCCGACAAATGCAGGTCGGCTATGTGAGCTATCTCACTCTCTTGAGCGCGGAGCAGACCTACCAGCAGGCCCTGATTAACCTCGTGCAGGCTCAGTCAAGTCGATATGCCGACACGGCCGCCTTGTTTCAGGCTCTTGGTGGCGGATGGTGGAACCGTTCGGATGTGCCCAAGAGTTGACGTCGGTCGCGCGCAACGAAGGCGGCGAAGTGGTCGCCCTTGCTTAGCTCGCTTTCGCCTCTGCGTCGCGCTTTCGGAAGGCGGCTTCTCCAGCGTCGGACACCTCGACCCACTTCGGGTCAGGCGAGGCCTCGGCGGCGTAGTTGTCGTGCCAGTTCCACCACTTGTATGCGGGGTCTGGGGGTAACCTCTCTGGCGACTCCTCCCAAGTCTCCCGACGGCCTCGCGGCGTCAGGTCGCGATACCTCCAGGTGGTCCCCATCGCCTCGTCGCCGCGGCCGCCGAAGCCTTGTCTTACCCTCAGGCCGTGCGTTGACTTAGATGGTCTTGACGATGAACGTATAGCGTGGATGGATCTATTGCCACTAGCGATGAAGGTCTGGGTGAGCTGATTTCATATCTAACGGCGCGACTGTGGTCGGCGAGTTGGCGCTTCGCATTATAGACCTGGCCAAACTTCCAGAGCATGCGCACAAAGTTCGTCTGCCCCTGGGCTAGATATTTGGCCGCAAGAAAGAATGTGTCCCGCAGCGCTGCCCATCGCAAGTGCTTTTTGTTCAATACCTGCTGCGTCCGGACGAGTTCCTCATAGAAGCACTCCAGGGGCAGCGTGGTCGGCAAGACCGCGTGCTGAACGTCAAAGAGGCGATAGTCTCTTGTTGTCCGTTTGCGAGATTCCGTCAACCAGCTTTCGGTTCCGGGATAGGGAGTATTGACGGTCAGGTGAACGATCTCAGGTACCGACAACGCCCATTCGCGGACGATCCGGAAGTGGTCTTCCGTCCACGAGGGATCGACAATGATGTTGACCGCGGTGGTGATGCCGAGCGCGCGAGCACGCTCAAGCGCTTGCCAATTCTGGCTGAGCGAAATGCGTTTGCGGTGGGACTTGAGGCCCTCTTCGTCAATGGCCTCGAGCCCAAGAAACATATACACCAGCCCGAGGCGATTCCAATATGCAAAGACTTCCTTGTTGCGCAGCAGCACGTCACTGCGAGTTTCCAGATAGTAGCGCTTGCGGATACCGCGTCGCTCCAGCTCCCGGCCGATGGCAAAGCCGTCTTCGGCGTTTATGAAAGCTACGTCATCGACGATAAAGACGGCTGGCTCGCGGATACTAGCAAGGTCTTCGACCGCTGCCTCGGGGCTCATTTTGCGGTAACTACGGCCATAGAAGGTCCACGCGCTGCAGAACGAGCAATCCCAGGGACAACCCCGCGTGAACTCGATGGAAGCACAAGGATCCAGCACGCCGATGAAATACATCCGCCGCTTTCTCGCAAGGTCGCGCGCTGGCCGAACCTCATCCAGGCTGCCCAGCAATCGTGGAGGCGGTCCCTCCCCGTTCAGACTTACCACGCCGGGCAAGTGATGAACCGAGTTGCGATCGTCAGCGGCCGCAGCAAGGAGAATGGGGGTGATCTCCTCGCCTTCTCCCCGCACCACACAGTCGATCGCCCCTTCAGCGTGGTTGAGGATTTCATGGGCAACGAAGGATCCGCTATGGCCGCCGGCAAAGATGAAGCATTCGGGTAGCTGGAGGCGTGCCACTTTGGCCAGATCCACCACCTCGGGAACACTGGCGAGATAGTTCACTGAGAACGCGATAGCATCGGGGTGCCATTCGGCGAGAATTCGGGCATAGTCCCGGTGGCTGAATATCTGCAGATCAAGCAGGCACACGTCGTGCCCCGCACGGCGCGTTGCCTGCGCCACCAACTCCAGGCCCAGTGGCTCCAGTCTCAGATAAATTTCTGCGTACATGAGACAGGAGGGATGTACAAACAAGACTCTCATACCCCAACTTCGGTTCGTGCACGCCGTTAACGCACAACCCTATACGGAATGTATGATGCGCAGGAGACCGGGGAGGTCAAAGCGCCTCTTGGGGCACTCCCGCAGTCGCTTCTGCGGCCAATGTAGATGCTTCGTAATGCCCAGTCCGGATTCGAGATGAATTGGCGGTTCCGGTTACAAGTTATTCATGCAGAATGAGTTAGTGATTTACAGCTCCAGGATCAGATGAACCCGCTCCGCTTCACGACAATCGCCCGACAGGCAGTGGACCGAGGTATTTCCTGGACGTGAAACCAGACGGTGTTGGCAGCCCACAGTTAGCGACCCAATGTGGAAATGACCAGGCGTGGGGGAGACCGTTTTCCTTCGCTGCCATAGCCGAGAGAGCAATAAAATATGGAGGAGGGAGTTTTTCTCGCCTCTCCGAAGAGCAGTTCCCGCCAGTTGAGTGCACACCCGCAGAGGCAAAGTGGGCCCAACGGTGAAACCAATGGGCAAAAGGAGATAGGAAGACAAGTGTTCGAGGAGGTGCCTATGATTCGCAGCGCCGTTGCAATATGGAAGGGAAGCCCAGGAGTCGGCGCCGGGGAGGGATCAGTTTCTACGTCGAGCGGGGTAATTCACAATGCGCTGTACTCTTTTGGCTCGGGTACAGGTAACGAGCCTTGCACCAGCCCGTCAGAGATGCTGGCGGCGGCCGTAGCCTCGTGCATATCACTTATGGTTGCCAGTGAGATGGCCAAAGCTGGGCTTGAAGATCAATACGTAAAGACTGAATCACAGTTAACTCTGGAAGAGAAGGCAGGCCGTTGGGACATCACGGGGATTAGACTGAACGTGGTTGCCTCCGTCCCGGAAGTCCATGCCAAGAAGTTCCAGCACGTTGTCGAGAGCGCGAAAGCCAAGTGTCCAATTTCTCGTGCACTCAAGATTCCAATCAAGATGACGGTGAAAGAGGAACTGGAGAAAAACGTGGTTGCCGCCTAAACCAGCGATTCGGACCTAGATTGGGGAGGTACCCTAATCCTTCATGACTCGAAACAACGCCGCCCGATGTTTGGGGCGGCTCTTCTTTTTGAAGTTGTCACCAGCCCTCTCCGCTTTAGCGTCCAGCAATCCAGAGCCATTGTGTCGGCGCAATGGCTCATTGCTTCAGAACAACGATTCGAACCCTGGCTAAGCGCTAATCTTGTTAGTCGGGGCAACTGCAGCGGACCCGCCTGCAGGTTTGACCGACTCGAGGAGCGCCGGCACCCCCGGCGCTCCCTCCGGCGTCTCCAGGTCTACTGCACGAGTCGCATGGGAGGGTTCTTCGGGTTAGAGGTTGAGTCGAGGGATGCTCGGCAAAGCTGCCAACTTGCGCTGCGAGTTGAGCATGTAGCAGAATGCACACTTCGCTCTGAACAGACTTCCTAAAAACTCTGGGGGATTCTGAATGACACGTTTCTGTCTGTGTGCTCTTTCGTGTGCCTTCCGTCTTTTCTTGGTTGTGCCGACATTCTCCTTCGCGCAGGTCTCCCCTGACGCTAAGGCCACCGCGGATCAGCTTGCCGGATCGATTTATGTTGGGCCTTCCATGACCACGTTGCGCGAGCTCTCAGATGGCTTTGGCGGGCGGCTGAGCGGATCGCCGGCGCACACTCGGGCTGTGGAGTGGGCGCTTGCCAAGTTTCGCAGCTACGGCATTCAGAACGTGAAGGTGGAGCCGTTCACCATGCCCAATGGCTGGCAGCGTGGATCGGCACGCGGTGAGATACTGGCGCCGCTGGCGCGTCCACTGCACATCGAGTCGATGGGCTGGGCGCCATCGACTCCGCCGGGTGGAATCAAGGGAGAAGTGATTCTGGTTGACGATATCTCTACCGACGCTATCAAAGCGAAAGCGGACAAGATCAAAGGCAAGATTGTGATGCTGGATGGAGCGAAGATTTTCGCCGACGGCTGGATGAAAGTTTTTCCCGATCTGACCGCTGCGCCTGGCTTGTTCAAAGATGCGGGCGCATTAGCGATGCTCAATCCCGATTGGGCGAAAAGCAATGTGATCAATGCCTTTTCTTTGGATTGGGGTGGGCATGAAGGCGCGCTGCCTGAGGCGCATTTGGGGATGGAGGACTCGGAGCTGATTCGACGGGACCTTGAAAAAGGGCCAGTGATGATCCAGTTTGAAATCCATAACATCACGTCCGGCCCCATGCAGGTCAACAATGTCCTTGCCGAGATTCGCGGCAGCGAGAAACCGGACGAGTGGATTTTGATTGGGGCACATTTCGATTCATGGGATTTCGGCACCGGCACGCAGGACAACGGGACGGGATCGGCGTCGGTTCTGGAGATTGCTCGTGCGATGGCCGCGCTCGGCAAGGCTCCAAAACGGACTATTCGCTTCGCTTTATGGGGTGGGGAAGAAGAAGGAATTCTCGGATCGTACGCTTATGTGCAGGCGCATCTGAAGGAGATGGACAAGTGCGTGGCCGTGCTCAACACCGACAATGGGGCCGGTCATCCCAAGGGATGGAAGGTGGAAGGACGCAAGGACTTGAAAGAAGCCATGCAGCCGATCAGCGATTCGGTGCTGAAGGAGTTTGGCGGCGGGGGGCTTTCGATGGAGGTCACGTACGACACCGACCATGGCCCGTTCATGCTGCAAGGTGTGCCGACGCTCGATCTGTGGGTGGACATGACGCATTACGAGGAAGTTCACCACAAATCGAGTGATACCTATGACAAGGTCGATGCCGTGGATTTCAAGTCTGGAGAGGTGATTGTGGCGGCGACGGCGTGGGTGATCGCGAATGATTCGAAGCCGATTGCCGCGCACATTGATCATGCGGCGGTGGCCGAGATTTTGAAAAAGAAAGAGGGCCTTGTGCAGGTGTTGACAGCAGTAGGGCAGTGGAAGCCATAGGGTATTCGTTGACGGCCTCCACTCCGACACTGCAATGTGCGCGGTGACCAGACGGAGCCGGGACGGCAATCTGGCTGGGGCAGGATCGTACTGGAAGGTGATCTTCTTGGCCGCCTCTCCCGTTTCCAACTTGCGCGTTCTCTGCCAGTGACACTATCCCATCCTTGTGCTGCGTTTTTCCAGCGCGATGCCTAGGGCGATGCACGTGGGGCCGTGACGAGGCCGATTATCCCGCCATGGCACGCTGATCTGATTGCTTACGAAGCAAAGTGGGTCTATCGAAGTGTCGCCCGTGCTGCAGGAACCGCGGAGGATACGAACGCTCAAAGGGCTTCCTGTCGCGATACGACCGTGCCATGTCGAGGAACATTCCCAAGTCGCGGTCGAGATCTGATGGTTGGCCATCGAAATAGAAATTTCGGATCGGGATCCCCGCGAAATCTCGGCTGAGCTTGGGATAGATGGCTTCGCTGACGACTCCGTTCATGCAGGTGAACGGGCTGATGTCAACGATCCCGTCCACCCCGTGCCGTGCAAGGTAGGCACTTCGGCCCATGTTCATGACCATCTCGCCTTCGGCTCCGGGAAACGGGAGATAGGGATGTGCCAACTCCAGTACTTCTTCGACGCCAGGTTCCTCATAGCCGACGAAGTCCTCGGAAAACCGTGCTCGCAGCGTGTGTTCATCCCTTCGCTGGATCCGGGAACGCAACCTCGACTTGAGCATCGCCCAGGAATGAGCGCGTCCCGCCAGCCTCAGATTGCGCACTTCTTCCATGTTGGTGTATGCAATCCATTCGGCGATGTCACTCATCCAGCATTCCGCGCCCTGGGCTTCCAGCCGGCGAACCAGATCCTGGTTGCTGAAGGTATTCAGCCGGCAGTAAATCTCGCCTACGATCCCGATCAGTGGACGTGTGCGATCGAAAACTGCCGGGACAGAATGAAAGCGATCTTTTGCGCGCAGCATCGAGGCCGCTATCGAATGCATTTGGCATGCGTTGTCGGAACAACTGTGCTCTATCGTCCAGCACAGGTCACTAACCGATTCACGGTAAGCCCGATCGGCATCCCCCGGCTCCGTTGCATATGGCCGGATCTGCAACAAGAGTTTCCGCAGAATGTCCGCTGAAACCAGCGCACGCCACGCCGTCCTCACGAAAGCGGTGTCAAAATCCTGGAAGTCGCTGTAGCCGTGCTCTCCGTGAGGAGAGTAGACTCGCACTTCTCCGTAACCTAGCTCGCGGAGCACCTTGCGCAGAAACGGCGCATATTGCCCGAATCGGCATGGACCGTCGGTTGTTCCCATAAAAAAGACCGTACGCTTCTGGTCGAAGCCCGGTTGCTGAGCGATCTTGAGAAAGTCCCCGGTTGTCACTTTGGCGGGAAAGCATTCGTCGCCCCCGGTACACTTACTGCCCAACTCGAGAGTGCGCGCATCCGAGGGAGGTGTTGGACGCGAGTCAATACCAAGCCATCGCATTGCGGCACAAAGTGCTTCGACGCTACCCTCGGCCATAGCGGGGAGATAGACCTTCTTTCCGGCCAAGGGATGGTCCGCGCCAACCTTGCGAGTTATGCAGCGATGTTTGAAGACTGGCATCGCAAAAACCCCGTGCTATCGAGAAAAGCCTCACACCGGGTGATATAGCCGGCATCATTGGAATGACCGTCAAACTGCAGCACCAGAGTGGGCTTTCCGCTGGCCTCTTCCAGAAATGACTTGAGATAAGAATCCGGACCACATTTGAAGTTGGAAATATAAATCAGGTGGAGGTTGGGACTGGTCCGTGCGAATCGAGCAGCCGCGAGGATCAATCGCCCCGAATGCCAATACATGTTGTCGTTGATCTGGGATACATCCTCGCCATCCAGCGGCAGAAGGTCCAAGGGCAGCACGTTAATGCCGTATAGCGCCCGCAGCTTGCGGGGAATGTCGCAACACACGGCGCGGTCGTAGATGTTGTAGGGACGGCCCAGCACCACGACTGCCGGCTCACCCCTCACTCTCAAGATTTGCAGCGCGGCTTGCCCCGCACGTTGCACACCCTCTGCGAACTCGCGTTGCGCTCGATATGCCTCGGCCACGGCAAGATCGCTGGCTGTTTTGCGTACTCCAAGCTGATCCGCCAGCCGGTGCAACTCCACCCGAACAAGTTGCTGTCCCTGGCGGAAGTGAATGGTCGGGCAGAGGAGCTTGCCGTCGAGACGACGCTCCAGCTTTTCGACCGCACGCACCACGAACGGCAAAGCCTGGTTCCAGGGGCACAGTTTGGACTCGGCCTGCATGAACCGTGTTTCAGCATCCACAACGTTCGGAAGCAGAACATAGTCCACGCCGGATTCCAGCAAAGCCTGCACGTGGCCGTGCGCTACCTGGACTGGAAAACACGGCTGGGCAATTGCCAACTCTTCCCCCTTGGCTGCGGTGGTGCGGTCGGTGAAGTCCGAAACCGCGACGTTGTATCCCAGTTCCTGCAGGTAGGTGCACCAAAAGGGGAAGCGATCGTAATAGAACATGGCCCGAGGAATACCGACCGTCTTCCGTCCTTCCTGAGGCGGCTGAAGCCTTGCTACCAGCAATCGATCGCGCCAAGACAGCAGATCTTCTACGACCGGCTGGCGATCGGTGCGTGAGCGCTTACGGAACTTGTCGGAGCACTGGTCGCCCCAATAACTTTTCTCTCCGTCAATCACGAACTCTTTCATGTCGCAATAGTTGGAACAGGCACGGCAAGCGAAGTCTCGGCTGGTCCACTTCACCCGCTGCAGATTGAATCCGCGAAATCTGGTGTTTTCTCCGCTCGCCAGCATGCGATCGCGTGCGATCAACGCCATGCCGATGGCACCGATCACGCCGTTGTGCGGCGGCACCACGATGGGCTTTCTTAGAATCATGGAAAATGCGGCTGCGACCGCGTCGTTGAACGCGGTGCCTCCCTGGAAGTAAATTATGTCGCCCACCTTTCGCCCGCGGACGACGCGATTCAGGTAGTTGAGGGCGACCGAGTATGCCAGCCCAGCGCACAAATCCGCCACGGCCGCGCCCTTCAAGAGCAGGTTGCTCACATCGCGTCCCATGAAGACGGTGCAGCGCTCGCCGAGCCGGATTGGGCTGCGAGAGGAGAGAGCGAGCCGCGCGAATTCGTCCTTGATCGCAACTCCCAGTTTCTCCGCCTGCTCCTCCAGAAACGAGCCGGTTCCGGCGGCACAAGCTTCATTCATGGTGAAGTCGACCACCGCGCCGTTGCGAATGCGAATGAACTTGGAATCCTGCCCGCCAATGTCGAAGATCGTGTCCACCAACGGCATTCCGAGTTGGCGGCATACGTGCAGCGCACCGGTTGTGTGCGCCGTGATCTCGTCATTCACCGTGTCGGCTCCGGTGAGTTCGCCGATCAGTTCCCTCCCCGATCCCGTCGTGCCAACGCCTCGAATGTGGAGGCGTGAGCCAAGTTCTTCCTCGATCTCGCGCAGTCCCGCGGTTACTACTTCAATCGGCCGGCCCGAAGTAGGCACGTATATCTCCTTCAGCAGACGGCCAGCGGCGTCCAGCACCACAAAATTCGTACTCACCGACCCAACGTCGATGCCAAGGTAAGCATCGGTGCATGTCTCCCCTTGCGGCCGCGCCGCCGCCGGTGCTCTGTTCCGCAGCAGGGTCACGTTGTCGAGCGAAAGAGGATCGTTCGTCGGGATCTGCTCTACCGCTGCCGCTGCCGACGGCATCTTGCCAAGTCCGGCCACAGCGCAGTTGGCCCTCGCTTCCTTGGCGCCTAGGCTTGCGCCCAAAGCGGGCATCCAACAGTTCAGATCCGGGACGAGGCAATCTGATTGCCGGAGCCCGAATGCCTCTCGGAGTGCCTCGATCACGCAAGCATTCATCGCCACGCCGCCAACAAACGCTACCGGCATCGCGACGTGCCTTCCCTTGACAATGCTGGACTTGAAGTTTCTGGCCACCGCCTCGCACAGGCCACGAAGGATCTGGTCTGCTGTGTATCCCTTTTGTTGAGCGTGAATCATGTCGGTCTTGGCGAACACCGAACACCGGCCTGCCACGCGGGCTGCGCAACCGGCACGGCAGGCTGCAAAGCCGACGTCCTCCACGTCGTACTTCAGGCGAGAGGCCTGCTGATCAATAAAAGATCCAGTCCCTGCAGCGCAATCGGTGCTGAATTGGTAGTCCAGAACTCCAAGGTTGCTCGAGCCGCCCACATCCTTGCTCAAAAGGACATACTTCGAGGTTTCCCCGCCCATTTCAAACACGGTCCGGACTTGCGGATAAAACACGCGGATGCAACGAACCAGCGTGCGAATGTCGTCTTCAAATTCGGCATGGAACAGAGCGGCGATCGTTTTTCCACCTGATCCCGTGAAGCGGATGGCGGCGATCGATTCTTCCGGCACTGTTGCCTGGAATTCGCGCAAAAGCTCTGAGGCAGCCTGAAGCGGATTGCCCTGGATTCGCCGGTACGTGGAACAAACGACGGCACGCTCCGCCCATCCTTTCGCTTGAGGCAGTTTGGGGACAAAAAAGGCGGGACTGGAGTTGGCGAGACGAGAAATGAGAGAGCAGTCCTCATGACTGCCAAGGGCCGCCAGTTTCACACTGACCGACCCAACATCCAGGCCAACGTGGAGCAAAGTGCCTCCTCCGCTTGAGTTGTTGAAGCGTTCACTTCCATCCTCAGGTCAAGCCGCCTGAGGGATTTTCGGCACGGTTTCGAGCGGTATGGGCAGAACTGTTGCCTCCCAGCGACTTCGCAGGAAACCCAATGTCAAAAACCCGGTGCCTAACACGAAACCCGCGTAGCCGGGTGCGAGAATGAGAGTAAGGGGAAGCAGCGCGAGTGCCGCCAGGACAACCGGTAGATACAAAACCATGACTCCGATGCGCGTCCGGTTCCAGCGCACGCTGTCGCCGCCCTCCCGCCATATCCAGAGAGCAATCGGTAATGCCCAGAGCAGTCCCAGTACAACAAGGTTGAGCAACGGCGGCACCGTTGAATCCAGTCGGGCTACGCCCAGCGGCAGATCGCACAATGCAAAGATTGCGATGACCGTCGAGACGGACGCGAGTACCCTCGTTTTGCGCAGTCGGTCACCCTTGCGTCGCGCCGCCAGAGCTGCCAGCGCGAGCACTGCGAGGGCGAGAGTTGCGGCGTAGATGCAACGGCCGGCCTCGGACAGAACCATATCTGCCGGCCCCTGCAAGGTATATTCCGCCGTCGCCCAATGCTGCTCCCCGGTTACAACCTCCAGTCCGGGGCCTTCAAATGGACCCATAGCTCCCATCAGGCTGAGGAGGATCAGCACCGCTCCCAGCAGCAAGGCGGCTTTCGGCCGCAGGAGCCTGATCAGCCACTCGCCGCACTGTCCCACGATTCGCAGCACGACGGCAGGGCAATTCTTGTTGGAGCAAGCAGATGTCGGATCTATCGTCCGAGCCACGAACTGCTCGCTCGCCACCACGGTGATTGTCATCAGGGCCGCGGCGAAAATGGCGCCGACGATGCAGAGACCGGGGCTGCCGCATAGCGTTCCCAGAACGAAAAAGTTGATGAAGGCCGGAGTTTGGTTGAGCGGAACGATGATTCCGCGAAAGTGCCTTGCCACAATGGAGGCCCAGCAGACCCAGGTAATGATGATCGCCACCGCTGACGACATGCGGGCGAGAGACGCCCACCGCTGCACGAGCGAGTCTTCGTGTTCTTTTGTTTCTGTCCCCAGCACATCGGGAAACACGCGGAAGTAGCCAAAGGCGTAAATAGCTGCCGGACCCAACGTCACCGTCAACGCGAACAGGCGGTTCTGGAAGGCGAAAAGATGTGGCGCCCTCCAGGCGCAAATGCCTCCGACGAGCGGAAGCAACAGAATGGCACTGCCGACAGCCAACCGCAGCCAGTTGGACCCGAAACGCACTCGAAACGATTTGTTTGAGCCCACCGTAAGTTCATGCTTCATAGTGAGACTCCTGATTTGAATATCCCTTCTGTGCTTGTTCAACTCCGGTATGCCAACCACTTCATTTTTTCGGGTTCCCTGAACTTTCTGATCGAAGCTGTCGCAGGTCCTGCTTCATTGCGATTTGCCATGATCTGGAAGCGCAAGCGACGATGGGAGTTTCGTCTGAATTTCTAACAGCGAAGAGTGTGATCGAGGATCGTGAGGGAATCGCAGATGGGATAACGGCAGCCTCTCCCCTGCTCAAAACGGAGCGTGCATAGATTCCTCAAGGAACCGAGACGAGACAGTGCAACAAGGAGTTGCCCAACTGGTACTGGCACGACGGCGCTGGGAACTGCGGTGGAAAATGCGGGAGTGCTCGTGTAGGGCAATGATTCGGATTCGTCGTAGGCTGTCTCAGGCACGTCTTCCGCTGGGACAACGCTAGACAAACCCAAGACGACGGCGACACACAGAAGAAACACGGGGTGCGGGTTCGTCATACGCGCACCTGAGGGCGAGGGGCACTCTCCCACACATTGAATTACTCATGTTAGAACTTGGTCCGCTCACCTCAGGGGGTGCTGCATCTCGACTGGCAAGCTCTTCGGAGAGGTCAGCCTACCAGTAAATTATCCTACTTTTCGACCGAGGCGGCGAAGAAAAAGGGGCTTAGGCAGGAATCCCCCCTGGGCACCGTTCGTGTCCGACAAATGGAGCCGTGCGAACACCGTTCGCAAAGTCGAGTTCAAGCTCTTACAACTTCATTCCTTCTTCCCCACGTTCTCCTCCAGAGGGGGATTGCGTTTCTTGCGCATCGACTCTCCCCGCATCTCGGTGCGATGGGCATTGTGCACCAAGCGATCGAGGATGCCGTCGGCGATGGTGGGATCGCCCATCTGCTCGTGCCAGCGCGAGACCGGCAGCTGGGAAGTGAGGATGGTGGAGCGAGTCTGATAGCGATCCTCGCAGATTTCCCACACTTCGTGCCGCTCGGCTTCCTGCAGCGGAGCCATGGCCCAGTCAATCGATGACCAGGACGTCGATGCGAGCCAGTCGTGCGAGGAAGTGGCGTAGGCTGCCATCGGCGCGGGCCAGGGCCAGTTCGCGCGACAAGGCAGCAGTGCGCCGATAGAGTGCTGAGTAGCCATTCAGGCTGTTGGGGCCAGTGCCGAAGCCAGAAAGCTCTTGCCCACGCCGCCGCCCGATTACGAAAATGTTCTCGTGGTTGCGCACCCAGGCAGAGTCTTTGGCCAAAACCCGCATCACGGCTTTGTCGAGCCTGGCGATATTCCTGCCATACCAACTGCAGGGTCAGATGGCGATGTTGCTGCAGCTGCTCGTGAATTCCTTTCCAATCCGGTTGTGGCCGTGATTGCGCTGTTGCTCGCACGCCCGCGGATTGGTTTCCAAACAGCTTGCTTTCCAGTTCCGCTTCACCAAAGCCTTGGGGCAACGGCCAGCCGATCCCGGCCGCTGTCGCCCGGTCTAAATAGTCATGCACCGTGCTCAGCCCGATCGCGCGCGATCTGCCGCTGCCCTAACCCCAGCTCGAACCGTAACTGCAGAACTTCTTTGATCTTCCGCATGGACTTTCTCCTGGTCGGCACCCTCGATCTCCTTCGCTCGTGGAGTTCAATGCCGGGTGATTGTCCAGCGGTCGCTGCCCTCCTGCTCTTCGCTTCTGGAAAACATTCCGCTCCAAGCCGAACACCATTCCGCTGGAGGAGACAAACTGTTCCCCTTCCCAGCGGAACGCTGTTGGCTTTCAGACCGGAATGCTATTCGGAATCACAACGGAATGGTGTTCGACTTCACACCGGAATCGCGTTCGCCTTCAACTGGATTCCCCAGCCCGATCATGCTGCCCTAGTCAAAGCAATAAAGAGCGGACGAATAAAGGCAATTGAAGGTCTTTAAGCTCTGGCCAAGCAAAGGAGAAAAATAAAACGGTTGGAACTTAGCAAGTTGATGCCAACAGGCGTTCTCGCAAGCTTGCCCCGCCTGTTCGCAGTGTCAGCCACCAAGTTGTGCCATGAAGATATTTCAACAGTTAACCACTACCAGTCCTACGAGAGTTGGCGACAAGAGGAATGATCAACTCTGACCTGCCTGTGACGTTCCGGCATCAGGTTCAGGCTCTCGGTGGTCAGCTATCTTATAGCGACCGCCATATGGTCTCACCGGTTGAGACGAGCGGCAGACTGGGCATGGGGTGGTGTTGCGAACGCTGACGCTCCACTTGCCTACGAACTTGCCACCGCCCTTGCACGCAGAGGTCATTTGGATCTCCAGCAATGGAAATTCGAACGGTTCGAGAATCCCTAACTCTTGTTATGCCTGGCAGAGCTTACGGTGGGGACATGTCGGATGCCCCATAAACGTGGCGGAGCGGGAATTGCATATGTCCAGCTTCACCGGTTCAACAAGAGACCAGCGAGCAGGATTAGGCACAGTATTGGCAGCACCCAGGAATACCAGTCTGTATTCGGATCAGCCATCACTCTTCGCCTGCTTGCTCTCATGGCTCGCTCCCCAATCACCGATCAGTCTGAGACAAAGCCCACAGCTCGACAATGGCTCTGACGTGGTATTACTGAAGTCTAACGGAGGTAAGGCGGGATCGTAATGTTTTACGGAGATCACGGGAGGATCCACAGGGGTGGCGTGCATAGGAATCGGCTCGAAGCGCTTGGCATCAGCCGGTTTTCCCAGGAATACGATGATACTGCCTACCCCCCGAGAGCGTTCGGACCCCTTCAATGCATTATGAAGGAGCGCCCCGCTACCCATGGGCTATTTCGCAACCAGAATAGGAGCATCTGCCGGCGGCGCTGGCGGTGGGGGCGGCATTGAGCCCGTCAGCTTTCGTTGTTGCTCAACTTCCGTCGCCGTGAACTCGACGATTTTGGTAGCTGTAATACTCATCCCCGGTTTCAATCCCCAAGCATCTACCATTTGCCCTTCCACGTTGAACTTTTGGCCCTTGGGGATCTCGAACCGTTGATTGCTTCCGTCTTCTAGGGTCAGAAACACAAAGCTTGGCGGGTTGACGTGCCACACCCTGCCATTGATAGTCTGCACCGTTTTCACTACCTTGGGAGTGGTGGTGATAGTTGTCGTTTTCTCAAGCGTCATGCCGGCCTTTAGGTCGTAAATGCCGATTTCCTTGCCATCTACGGTCGCCCTGAAGCTGTCTGGCACATTGGCAATGTGCCGGATCGTGCCGTCGTCCATTTTCAACACTAGGTCGTTACCAGATACGAGGACCACCTCGGCACGGTCAACTTTCACCTGCCGGGTAGGTTTACCAGTTGTGGTAGTAGTTTGCGTATGCACCTGAGCGCTCCCGCTCAGCGCAAAGACCATGCAAAAGACACCAGCTGCAAGCGCAAGTGACAAGTATGCCCATCTGCTCCCCGACTTCATGGTGTGTGCTCCTTTGCATGCCCCACGCAGGTCAGTTCCTTGTCGAGGGTAAGGATCTCCATGATTGGTGTGGAACCGTCGTTACTGACAGAGCCACCAATGACCCCAGCCTTTCACATCCGCCTCGCAGAGTACTCCGACGTGATGCTGTACGCTCCCAAGTTATCGCCGGGCTCGAAGCGCAAGAGACAAACGAGACCGGCAATGAAGAAGATTAGCACCGCAGCGGCAAAGCAGACGAAAACTTTGCGAGACTCAAAGATTGACCATTGGTTTGGACCTGGGCGATCACTCGAGCTGGTATTGCCTTCTGGACGGAGCCGGGGAAGTGTTGTTTGGAACAAAAGCTGCGTACGCCCCCGAAGGCCATGAAAGAGGTGTTCAGGGGAATGGTTTAAGAGTCGCTGAACCTCTTGTTACCCTTTCCGAACAAAACCAGTAAACTTACTGCGTTCAAAGCTGGATCGCGGAGGCCACGATGAAACTCAACGAGAAAGCTCGTCTGCAGGCGTTGCACAGGTACAAGATTCTCGATACTGAACCGGAAAAGGCCTTTGACGATCTCACGATTCTGGCATCGCACATCTGTGAAACCCCGGTTGCGCTGATCTCGCTGATTGACTCCGACCGGCAGTGGTTCAAGTCGAAAGTCGGTGTGAGCGTGAGCGAAACGCCGCGCGAGGTTTCCTTTTGCGCGGTTGCAATCCAGCAGGCGGAGCTTTTCATCGTGCCTGATACGACGAAGGACCCCAGGTTCAGTTCGCATCCTTTCGTCCTGTCTGATCCCAAAATTCGCTTCTACGCCGGCGCGCCCTTCACCAGCTCCGACGGCCACCCACTGGGCACCTTGTGCGTCGTGGACGTAGTCCCGCGCCAACTCACTCCCAGTCAGGAAAAGGCGCTCCTCGCGTTGAGCCGCCAGGTGCAGGCGCAGTTTGAGCTGAGAAAGAATTTGATCGAATTGCGCGCCGCCCTCGATGAACGCGATCGCGCCGAAGCTGAGCGCGACCGCACCATCGTCGACCTGCAGCATGCCCTTGAGCACGTGCAACGCCTGAGCGGCCTGTTGCCCGCATGTTCAGCCTGCAAGTTGGACGTGACCATCTCCGCCAATCCCAATGCAATTTCCGGAGTCGTGGACGGGGTCATGCAGATCGCTCGCGAGATGAAATGCGTGGAAGGAAACGAAGGTCAGATTGAGCTGGCTCTGCGCGAGGCGCTCGCAAATGCGATCGTCCACGGCTGCAACAACGATCCCAGCAAGAACGTGGAGTGCTGCGTGGCCTGTACCGGATCTTCGGACGTAGTGATCGTGGTCCGCGATCCCGGAGAGGGATTCGTCCTCGGCGACGTGCCGAATCCACTCGCCGCGGAAAATCTCCATTCCACTCACGGTCGGGGGATCTATCTCATCAATCAACTGATGGACGAAGTCTCGTTCGAACGCAATGGCGCCGAAATTCGCATGCGCAAAGTGGTCGCAGCTTCGGCAGCGCCAGCGTGTCGGGAGGAAGCTAGACCTCGCCCGACTCATTGAGCGAATCCCCCTCACATGAATTGGTGTACTCATGGATTTGCGGAACGCGGGTTGAGTTCGGTGACGGAAACGTCTGGCTGTTTTCAGTAAAAGTCCACCAGAGATTTGCTGAGTCAGATTCCTTGGGGAGGATGCTATGAATCAAAAGGTCACCGTCATCGGGGCGGGGCACATGGGATCTGCTCTCGCAGCTGCTCTGCATGAGAGAGGATTTGATACAACCATATGGAATCGTACTTCGTCAAAGACGGAATCTTTGTCCCGGCTCGGTCTACACGTCGCACCAAGCGTGCTGGAAGCGGTTGGCAACGCTGAAATCGTCATCGTCAACATCAACAACTACGAGTCGACCAATCAACTGGTCCGACAGCCGGCAATTGAGTCCGCGCTTCGCGGCAAAGTGCTTGTGCAATTAAGCAGCGGAACTCCCGATGAGGCTAGGGAGATGGAATCCTGGGCTCGACCACGCAGAATTGACTACCTCGACGGAGCGATCATGAACTATCCGGTCGATATCGGGAAGCCGGAAGGCACGGTTCTGTATTCAGGCCCTAATGAGCTTTTCAATCGGGTGAAGCCAGTCCTGCTTGCCTTTGGTGACAATGCAATGTTTGTTGGAAAGGAAATCGGCCAGGCTTCGGCAACCGATGTTGCCGGCCTTTCCTTTGCCATGGGAGCGATGTTGGGCTTTCTTCATGGGTATATCGTCTACGAAGCGGAGAATCTTCCCGTAGACGGATATCTGCAGGTCGTCAAGAAATTCATGCCAGCCATTGAGGCCGCGCTCGCCGATCTTTGCGACAAGATTCAAGGCAAAGATTACGGGAACACGCAAGCCGCGCTTGAAACTTGGGCGGTAGCGCCTCGGGAACTCATTGGTTGGTGCGAGAAACATCGGGTCAATCACACCTTTGCCGACCCACAACTTCAGCTCATCGAACGGGCCGTAAAGGCCGGGAAAGGCCAATGGGATTTCGCTTATCTCTACGAGATTCTCAAACAAGGCGCAGCCTAATCGCTCGGCTTATCCCGGTCAGCGATTGCTTTTCCACCTATGCCCGGCAAAGCGGAAATTGCTCCTTAAACCCATTGCTGGTCCTACCGCAATGGTTCGGCTTGGGATCTTCGTCATTTCGGGACCACACCGGGCATACGGTCACTCTCAGCTGTGTGGCTCAACTGTTCAGAACTTCTCTGTCATCCACACGCCCCGACACAGGTTTCCGCCTGGTTCCCTAGTTGCCTGAAATGTGCCCAATTGACTGACTCCAAAAAGGCTGTTAGGGTCTCCGATCATGCAGGCTTCCCCGCCCACGCAAAATACCCACGAAGTGGAAGTGAAGAACCTTCGTCTCGAGCGAGAAACGGAATACCATCGCCTCGAAAGGCTCAAGAAAGTCCTTCAGGCAAAAATGGCACTCGGCAAGACGCCAGAGGCAGAAGGCCGAACGTCCTAAACTACTGCTTGCCGGGCAGTGGACAACTCCGAGGCGCTGATACTCGAGCCCGCGGCCTCCCGCTTGCTCATCGCCAAGCAAGGCACGATACCTATAGTCTGCCGCTGTTTTCGCCTCCCATTTCGGAAGGTCAACGCCTTTGACGAGGAGCCAAACGGTGATTAACAGCAACCCAGGCAACATCAACATCAGAAGCCAGTCAGAACGGTATCCCGGCGCGAGCACAACGCGAAATTGCTGACGATAAAGCCAAACCAGCCATCGTCATCAGGATGCCGAGGAACCTCGGGAAGTAACCCGATTGAAAAATCAGGTAGCCACGCAAAACCCAACCCACGCCGTAGAAGACGGTGAATATCACCGCTCCCAATCCAAACAGGTTTAGCGACAGGAGCGCGAGAGTATTCAGTTGATCGGCTGAGAAGCTCTTCAGATAACCACCGCCTCTCAGGACGAGCGTCGGCGCAAAATAAAACAGCTCGGCGGCGGCAAAGGTGGCAGTGTCGATGAGGCCGAAGAATGCGGCGAGAAGCGAAACATACTGGTGGACGGGCTTCAGCAGCACGTAAAAGATCAGCGCCAACGTAAGGTCACAACACGCTTCCACCAGGTACCCGGCGAAACTCAGGCGGAACATGACGTCGGAAGACTTGAGGTTCTCCACCGTCGCGATGGCGTCATTGGCAACGATGAGCTTCGACGGAACGTACGCCTCGCCGAAGCCGCCGCGAGCATCGGCAAGCTGAAAGGAAGTGTCATGCTCCAGGGGTACGATTTCCACCAAGCCAACGTCGCCTTCAACGCGTTCCTGGGCTCGTTTACACGAGGCTGGAAGCCCGCCCTACTTACGCCCATTCGCGTAGCGTGCCAAGCTTAACCCCGGGGACCCTTGCCTTCCTCGCGGTGCCTGCGCTACGCGAAAGCCCACATTTGGCTGGAGACCCCCATGGGCCTCTGCGTTGCCGGGCCCCTGGGCCTCCCCCCCGCCCCCTGGATTATCATTGGAACTTCGCACGTCCAGGAACGTACCAGTCCAGAAGAGGGCTCTCCCTTGTCTGGCTAAATTTATTAGTCAATGTTTCGAGCCTTCCAGGAGATGGAACTCATGCCGAAGGTCTTGCGCCGTTACTACGGGTTTCTTTGCCTCCTCGCTCTGCTCGCGGCTTGTGTACAGGCTCAACAGCCGAAATCCCAGGCCGCGCCGCCGACGCAAACCCCGCTCCCGCAGATCAAGTACGAGAAATACAAGCTTAAGAATGGCCTCGACGTAATTCTTTACGAGGACCACCGCCTGCCGCTGGTCGCAGTGAATCTCTGGTACCACGTGGGACCTGCCAATGAGCGTCAAGGACGCACCGGCTTCGCGCACCTGTTCGAGCATATGATGTTCGAGGGTTCGCAGCACGTTGGCCCTAAGGCGCATTTCCGGTACCTGGAAGGGGCCGGCGCCAGTGACATTAACGGCACCACGGACTTCGACCGCACTAATTATTTCGAGACCCTGCCGTCGAACCAGCTTGAACTGGCTTTGTGGCTGGAAAGCGATCGCATGGGCTATTTGCTGGGCACGCTGGATCGCGAGAAGCTCGCCAATCAGCGTGACGTGGTCCGCAACGAGCGGCGCCAGAGTCTAGAGAACGCTCCCTACGGTTTGGTGGAAGAGCAGCTGTACCACGAAGTCTATCCCAAGAACCATCCCTATTATGCCGATGTAATCGGCTCCCATAATGATGTCGAGGCCGCCCGCCTGAATGATGTTCGTGAGTTTTTCCGCCAGTACTACACGCCAAACAACGCAAGCCTGGCGATTACCGGGGATATTGACCCGGCTAAAACCAAGGCCCTGGTTGAGAAGTACTTGGGCACAATTCCTTCGGGGCCACCGGTCCCGAAGATCACCGCCGCGATTCCGACCATCACCTCGCCGCGGCGAGCCATCGTGACTGACCAGGTGGAGTTGCCACGCGTTTACGCAGCGTGGATTACCCCGCCAATTTACAAGCCCGGCAATGCGGAATGTGATCTGATCGCGCAATTATTGGGTGGCGGCAAGTCCAGTCGCCTCTACAGAAGCTTGGTCTACGAAAAGCAGATCGCACAAGACGTCCAAGTGCAAAACCAGAGCTTGATGCTCGGTTCGTTGTTTGAGATCCAGGCGACTGCCAAGCCGGGAGTGAAGCCCGAAGCTCTTGAGAAGGCGATCGATGACGAGCTGGCCAAGCTGCGCGCGGACGGTCCCACGCAAGCGGAACTCGATCGTGCTCGCAACGTGATTGAAACCAGCATTATCCAGGGACTGGAGCGGCTGGGCGGATTTGGTGGGGTCGCAGATCGCCTCAATCAGTACAACCACTATCTTGGCGATCCAGGATACCTGCCAAAAGATATCGGGCGCTACAGCAAAGCAACTGTGGCCGATCTGAAGCGCATCGCGGACAGCGAGCTCAAGACAAGCTCCAGCGTGGTGGTGTACGGCGTGCCAGGCAAAAAGGTCATCGATGATCCGCCGCGCACTTCGGCAGAGCAAGAAGCGGAATCGAAGGAGACGACCAGGGTTGCCAGCACCATGCCAGACGAGGCTTGGCGCAAGAATGCGCCTCCGCCCGGTCCTGCTTCGCAGCTCAGCTTGCCCGTGCCTGGCAGCTTTAGGCTGGCCAACGGACTGACCGTGCTGCTGGTTGAACAACATAAGTTGCCCGTCGTGTCGGCAGACGTCTTTGTCCTGGCCGGCAGCGACGCAAATCCGATCAGCCAGCCAGGACTAGCGTCGTTCACCGCCGCCATGCTGACGGAAGGCACGAAACGCCGCTCGGCGCCGCAAATTGCCGATGATGCTGCGCAGATCGGGTCTGCGATCAGCAGCTTTTCTACGGCAGATTTTTCCGCGGCCTCGATCCGCATCTTAAAGCAAAACGTAGATCCGGCGCTCGACTTGCTCGCCGACGTGGTCCTTAACCCTAAGTTCGACACCACCGAGATCGAGCGCATTCGCAAGCAGCGCCAGACCGACATCCTTCAGATCAAAGACGAGCCCGTACAACTCGCCCTCGGCGCATTCCTGCGCGAAGTCTACGGGCCGGATCATCCTTATGGGTATCGCGAGATCGGCACGGCGGAATCGAATGGCGCAATCAAGCGCGACGACATGACGAGTTTCTGGAAGCAGGGCTATGCCCCCGCTAATTCTGCTCTGATCCTGGCCGGCGATCTGACGGCCGATGAGGCTCGTGGTTTGGCAGAAAACTATTTTGGCAATTGGAAGGGTGACACGGGTAAGCACAACCCACCTCCGGTCGAAGCTAAAACGACCAGAGCGATCTACATCGTGGATAAGCCCGGTTCACCGCAGACATTCGTGCTGGCCGGAGGAATCGGTGTGCCACGCTCCTCGCCCGATTATGTTGCCATTGAGGTCATGAACAACGTATTGGGAGGCTTGTTCTCCAGCCGCATCAACATGAATCTTCGCGAAGAGCACGGCTACACGTATGGCGGGTTCTCAACTTTTCGCTACCGTCGCGGTCCCGGGATCTTCGCCGCCGGTGGCGGCATCCGCACTGACGCGACCGCACCTGCCGTGAGCGAAATCTTCAAAGAGCTGGAACGTATCCATACGGCACCGCTGACCAGCAACGAACTGAAGCTGGCAAAAGGATCTTTCTCCCTGTCGCTGGCCGGACTGTTTGAAACCAGCGAGCGCATGGCGGGCACCGTTGGGGAATTGTTTACATACGATCTGCCCCTCGATTATTACCGGCAGCTGCCGGTCAAGATCGATGCGGTGACGCCGGAGGACGTGCAGCGAGTCGCAAGCGAGTACGTTCACCCAGACACTTGCATCGTGGTGGCTGCCGGTGATCGCGCCAAGATCGAGCCGGAACTAAGAAAGCTTTCGATCGGCTCGATCGATCTAGTTGACTACGATGGGAATCCGATCAAGGAAGGGGCCGCGGAAAAATAAGAGCATGGGAAGTCCGTTGCTTCCATAATGATCATCAGGAAAGACCCTCTGGTCGGCTCACCGCGGTCAGATTGAGAGGCGGTGGAGTTGCCGAGATGGGGCTTTAGTTGCCGTAATTCAACGAAGTCTATGGATCGCCGGACGATGCCGCAGCCTCGAAGGCACAAAGGGCGAGTGCAAGAGACGAACTGCTGCTGGACACCGTGAAACCCAGCCAGTTCGATCGCAAGGAATGGCCGTGGTAGGCCAACCGCCCCGGCGGGATGAGGTCCCGTTTTGTAAGCCTGGATCCGACCTAGGGTGCGGAGATCCAGAAGGCCCGGCCTCACCTCATAGTCTCGCCTAACGAAATGAATCAGCTTTTGCGGGCTGTCATCATCGCTGCCATGACCACGGTTTTGGGGCGCTACCCCACACGGGTGCGCTACGCTTTCACGGAAAAGATGGAGAGGTCGCTCTCGACCAACTCCGATTCCTTTGTGCCTTTAATCAAGGGGTGAGCTTGAACACCACCCGGCACCCGCCGCCTCAGCGCACGCTTAAATCACACCTTCTAACGTGGTGCCGTGAAGATCGTCCGATGGGTCTAGAATCAGACCTGCTTGCGGAGATGTTCCGTCAACGTCAAACCGACTGTAGCTGTGTGCCCTTCAGTTCCATGTTGGCACTAGGGTCGCACCAAAACACAAAAGTGCATCTGAATGTCCGCGATGACAAGAATTTGCAGCGGCCGCGGTAGAAGCACATTGGCGAGGAGGCCAAGATGCCAAGGAAGACGACAAAAAGGTCAATTCCGGGTAAACCAAGCGTGAGAGTGCTGCAAGTCAGCCTGGCAGGCAATGTAGAGGATCTCCGGGCAGCCAAGCAAGAATGGTTCTCGCGTTTGCTCCAGCGCCAGGCGATGCCTGCGTCGCGCGCCCTGACCGCTGCCATTACTCCGGATCCAGCCCTGAATCTAATGGGCGTGGGAATCGGTGAAAAGCTGGTGGATCGTCGATGCACTGGAATCCTGGCGGTGAAGTTCCTGGTGCGTGCCAAATATCATGAAAGCCACATTAGCCAAAAACACATATTACCCAAATCGATCAGCGGTCTGCCGACCGACGTCGAAGAAGTTGGCCTATTTCGCGCGCTTGGGGCTGGCGCTGCGACCGTGACCGCCCCGAACCCGCGAACGAGAATCAGGCCAGCTCCACCCGGCTGTTCGGTTGGCTTCGCTGATCCCAACGGTCAGTTTGTCATGGCGGGCACCTTCGGCGCGCTCGTTAAAGATGCTAATGGCAGCTACATTCTCAGCAATAACCACGTATTAGCTGATGAGGGCCAGTTGCCAGCGGGGTCCCCCATTTTTCAGCCAGGATTGCTGGACGGGGGGAATCAGAGCACGGATCAGATCGCAAAATTGACGAAGTTTGTACCGCTACAACCAAATGTTTCAAACCAAGTGGACTGTGCAATCGCAGCTGTATTGAAATCCAGTGACGTATCGAACTCAATTCTCCAAATTGGTCCGCCGCAGGGAACGGGCAACGCGCAAATCGATATGAGCGTTCAAAAGTTTGGCCGAACTACCGGCTATACGGCTGGGCGTGTGACCAGCGTCGACACGGACGTAACGGTGCAATACGAAACCGGCAACTTCACATTCGGAGGCCAGATCATAGTCGTTGGGCTAGATGGGCAAGCTTTCAGTGGGGCTGGTGATTCAGGCTCGCTGATCGTCGAGCGGACTTCAAACTTGGCTGTAGGTCTCCTATTTGCTGGGTCGTCAACCCATACGATTGCGAACCATATCAACGATGATCTGCAGGCATTGGGAGTGACATTAGCTTAAGAGCTAGACTATATAGGCATCTCTATGGCAACCGAGGAAGAAGTACGCGAGGTCAAGCGACGGCACTCAGCGGAGCTTCTGCGACAACCTGGCGTCTGTGGCGTCGGGGTAGAGAAAGACGAAGCTGGAAACTTCACAATAGCCGTCCACCTGGACTCCGATGACCCCGAAGTTCGGGCCCGACTGCCACAACAGATCGAAGGATATCCACTAAAATTCGTTCTCAGCGGTCCATTCCGCAAACTGTCCAACGCTTAGATCGTCGCTGAACGGGAAGGAGCTTATGGACACAGACCGTAAAATCACGGTGGAGATTCCCCGGGGGCTACTCGAGAAGGCGCAACGAGCCAGCGGTACAGGCATTACGCAGACGGTCCGCACTGGATTGCAGCTGGTCGCGGCATCACGAACTTACGCTCGACTACGGCAACTCCGAGGCAAGGTTCGCTTCAGGCGCACCCTGGCCGAACTGAAAGCCGATCGATGATCGCAGCTGACAGAAGCACCTGGATTGCCTTCCTAAAAGGCGAACGAGGCGAGGATACGCAACGCGCCGCAAGGCGCGTCTCGGAGACGCGCTGATCGCTCAGAGCTGCGTTGATCGCAGTATTCCTCTCTTGACGCGAGACCGAGATTTTCGCTTGTTCGCCGATGCCGCCGGCCTCGATCTCGCCCGGGGATCGTAGCACCGTGGCGCTTTCGGCCACCTCCTTCATGACTTCCGAGGGAGCTGTTGGCAATTTGTTGAGAACGCGAGTACTCTCCAGTAAAGGGCCGACAGATGACTGGTGAAACGATCTCCCCAGACCACGCCGCCAGCTTCGTTAAATCCGGCATGTGGCTGGACTATGGCGCCACACATTGCCAGCCCGATGTTTTCGATAAGGCGCTGGCTGCACGTAAGGACGACTTGGAGAACGTCAAGATCCGCTCCTGCCTCTCCATGCGTCCGCGCGCTGTGATCGAAGACGATCCTGAAGGCAAGCATTTCCACATGTTCAGCTGGCATTTTTCGGCTTACGACCGCAGGAAGCACGATGCGGGTCGTTGCAACTACACGCCGCTAAATCTGGGAGAGGTGCCGGATTATTACCGACGCTTTCTCGATCCCGTCGATATCACCATTCTCAAGACGTGCCCTATGGACGACGGCGGGTACTTCAACTTTGGCCCGGCGAATCTCTGGCAACGGGCCGTGATCGAACGTGCGAAGTTGGTGATCGTCGAGATCAATCGTGAGGTGCCCTACGTTTTCGGTAGAGACAACGGCGTGCATGTGAGCGAGGTCGATTTCATCATTGAGGGTGATCAGCAACCGTGCGCGGAGCTGCCCAACCCGGAGCCGAGCGACATTGATCGTACAGTAGCCCGGCGCATTGCCGCCGAAATCGAGGATGGCTCTTGTCTTCAGATCGGGATCGGCGGCATGCCCAACGCCGTATGCTCCTTGTTGCTGGAAAGCGGAGTGAAGGATTTGGGAATCCACACGGAGATGCTGACCGACGGCCTCGGCCTGCTTTATCGTTCAGGCCTGGTGACCGGATCGCGGAAGACGTTGGATCCGGGCAAGGTGATTTATACGTTTGCCCTAGGCTCGCGATCCCTTTACGCTACAGCCAATCGCAACCCGGACATGTACTGTCACCAGGTGGATTATACGAACTCGCCTCACATCATCATGCAAAACGACAAGGTAGTGTCCATCAACAACACTACCCAGATCGATTTGCAGGGCCAGGTGGCTTCGGAATCCGACGGCCACCGGCACATCAGCGGCACCGGGGGGCAACTGCAATTCGTGCGGGGCGCGTATGCCTCCAAGGGAGGCAAGTCGGTCATCTGCCTTTCGTCAACCTACGAGAAGCAAGGCGAGCGCCGCAGCCGTATCGTACTTGCCCTTACACCCGGCAACATCGTGACAACGCCGCGATCGGACGTCATGTATGTGGTTACCGAGTTCGGCATCGTTAATTTGAAGGGAAAGTCCGTCGCCGAACGTGCTCAAGCGATCATTGCGCTCGCACATCCGGATTTCCGCGAGCAGTTGGAACGGCAGGCCTACGAAAACCGGTTAATTCCGCGCGGTGTTACGTTTTCTTGGCGAGAAAACCCATCCGACAATTTGCAGAAAGCCCCAACTTCTGCACGATGAAATTCGCGCGATTCGGGACGGGAGGGTGGAAAAGGCTCAACGCCATGGTTCCTGCCACAGTTCGGGTAGAGTGTCCACGCCTTCGTTGAACTCCTGCTCGGAAAGAAAGTATCGGAGGCCCGAAATCGTGGAACACTTCAGCAATTGCTTGACCGAACGAGGTGAGTATTATGCACGCCGACGGTATGTTGACGGCAGAAGAGCCGTTTGTCCTCACAACTCTCGCCAATGGAGTCGCTACCCTAACTCTGAATCGTCCTGAGCGATTCAATCCGCTCTCGAGCCACATGATCGCCGCCATGCATGCGGAGCTGAATGCGATCGCCAGCGAACCCTCCGTACGGTGTGTGATCCTCGCCGCTGAGGGAAAGGGCTTCTGCGCGGGGCATGACCTCAAGGAGATGCGCGCTCACACGGACGACAAGAGCTGGCAGCGGCGACTGTTCGACGCCTGTAGCCGGATGATGATGGCGCTCACTGAGATGCCGCAGCCGGTGATCGCCCGCGTGCATGGCATCGCCACGGCCGCCGGTTGTCAGCTTGTGTCGATGTGCGACCTTGCCGTGGCAGCCGACACGGCGATGTTCGCTATGCCGGGAGTCAACATCGGCGTGTTCTGTTCGACGCCGGCGGTGGGCGTGGTGCGGAACGTCGGGCGAAAGCGCGCAATGGAGATGCTGCTGACGGGCGAACCCATAGATGCCCAGACCGCATTGACTTGGGGGCTGGTCAACCGTGTCGTTCCTGCCAGCAGACTGGACCTGGAAATTGAGCGATTCACCGATATCATTCTGTCCCGCAGCTCGGCAGCGGTCCGCTTCGGCAAGCAAGCGTTTTACGGCCAGGTCGATCGTCCTCTCGAGGCAGCCTACGGCATCGCCAGCGAGGTGATGGCGTGCAATCTGCTTTTGGAGGATGCCGCAGAAGGAATAGACGCCTTTCTGGAGAAGCGGCCAGCCAGCTGGCGTGGCAGATGATTGACCATTGGCATCTGCCTGGGGGCGCAGTAAATAGCCGCAGCCGCTGGTGCATCGGCTCATCCGGGTCGCGCGGGCAAGGAAATTGGTTGGGGACCAATCCACCCTGGTCCCGATGCTGCGCTGACTGCACCAGCACTGCTCGGTCGGACAAGCGAGGGCCTTCTCGACTCGCGGCAGATCGGCTGGCAAGCTCTGACGTCCGGGATGGGAGCGGCGCGCTTTCAGCTGACCCGCCATCTCCATGACGCCGCTTCGATGACGGGACGCTCACTCTCGGCTTGTACTTCCTGTTGACTAACCCCGGACTCCTATTCCGGCGTCTCCAACTGGTAGTTGGATAGCTTCTCGCTGCTCCGTATTTCTCGATCCGCCGTAGCCGTAAGCACTCTTCCAAAACCAACACCTTTAAGCCAGCGATCTGCAACTTCTGTCGTAGCTGTTCGATCAACTTTTCTGCCTCGGAAAGCGCAAAAAGATAATTCTTTCGTCCCAGAGTCACCGAGAGTAAGAGAGCAACCTTAGAATTGGCTGCCGATGATTCTTCCAAACTATGGAGTGCACCCATCAACAGTGCACGCATGAACGATCTGTTGGAGAATCTGTCCCGGGGTTGCCTAGTGTTGTGTGCATGGGCCCTTCTGACTCTGTCGATTCCCAGCTTCGGCCAATCTATGTCTGATCTTGCTACCGACCCCCCGGGGAGCGTAGGTGAACCATCCGGCTTTGAGCAGATGCATACCACCGTGTCGGCTGATTCTGGTTCCCCTCTCTTCCATCTCCCGCTAGATAGGGCTCTGGCCGTCGACTGGCTTTCTGACAATTCCAGCCAACAACCCAGCGAGACATTTTCGGCAGTGAAACCCCAGCCCTCGAGCGAGTCTCCAACAGACACTAGATTCCGCTGGGGAGCAGCCACACGCGAGTCACTCTTTTTCACCGGGATCATGCACGGGTTTAATCTCGCGACCGAAGCCGGCACTCGGGACGCGCTAAACGGCCACTGGTTTGAGGACTACATTGATTCCGTAAGCGAGTTGCGCGGCTGGAGTGATGGTGACAAGTTTATGGCACCATACGCAGGTCATACCCTTCAAGGAGATATTTCTGGTTTCATTGAACGCCAAAATGATCCTAAATACCGGAACGTCCAGTGGGGCGACGGGCGTGAGTATTTCATTAGCCTTATGCGCTCCCTGGCGTATTCAGCCGTATGGCACACCCAGTGGAAGATCGGCCCAATCAGTGAAGCGTCGATCGGCAATGTCATGCTGCATGCCTCACCTGGGTTCATTACACTCGCCGACACACCCAGCCTGGGGATCGTCGCGATGATTGGAGAGGATGCCGCAGATCGTTACCTGATCATGGGTCTTGAAAATCGTACCGCCAATCGACCGCTGATCTTCCTGGCTCGATGTTTCTTGAATCCCGGAAGAGGGTTTGCCAACCTTATGGCCTTTCGATTCCCTTGGCATCGTGAAACCCGCATGGGCATATTTGGGGAAAACTATCGGATCCGCCAAGAACTGATCGCGGACTACAAGATTACAGGCGAAAGGCCCTTCCAATATGGGTCCCCACCTAAGACCAAAGATGAATCGCACTCTTACCCAAAAGCAGCACCCATCGAGCTGAGCGCCTTTCCCTTATACGAATCATTCCTGGGGGTGGCAGTTGCATTGGTGGAGGCGGTTCCGGGGCGGCACGGGTAAATCCACAGCTGCAGGTCGTCACGGAGGTGAGTGGGTGCCTGATCATGCACATGCCGGCGTCTAACCAGAGCGGGGACTCACTTTTTTACGGCGGCGGACTGCGGTGGACTCCGAGGGCGGCACATCGCGTCTCGCCTTACCTGCAGATGATGTTGGGAGGCAAGAAGGTTACGCACGAAACCGTTGATAAAGCACTGCGAACCAAGCTGCTTGGGGAATGGAATGACGGCAGTGGAACTCTGCCACACTATCCCAAACGGAGTGATTACTCGGTTGAAATCACGAACAACGGACCTGCCCTTGGCTTTGGAGGTGGAGTCGACTGGGTGGTAGTACGACCGTTTGCCTGGCGTCTGGTGAACGTCGAGTACTGCCATACCTGGATGAACAACGTCGTCATGATCCAGCCCCAGAATGCCCTGCGTGTATCCATGGGTGCTGTGTTGAGAATCGGTACTTGGTAAGTGCGGCTTCACCTACCCAAAGATCGCAACAGCCACGATGAGTGTGCGCAACAAAAACTTCGTCATTTTCATCTATGTCCCCTTGACCGTGAGGCAAGTTCTAAGGCTTCAAGGTACTCCGGCCTGATTTCGCTTGTTACGCTCCGGCGACCCCAAGAAGACAACGCGGTGAGTACGTAACTAATTCTCATCCACAGTAAAAAAAGCCGACTGTGCTCGGTGGGCCTCCAGTGAATTGGGCACACACCTAGTTTGAAAAGTGGTCCTAGATGTGGCCTGATTCCTGAAACCTCGGATCAGCAACATCCGTGCCATCCCGTCGCGGACAAAGTCCACGGGGTAGTCGTTTCATCGCTTGGGCAATGGGCTCTACAATTTGTTCAAGGAGGGATGGGCCAGTTGTGATCGATACTCACAATGTTTAGGGCCCGACCGGACAATTGTTCTAGCGGCCGGTCCGCAAGTGCCTGGCCGCGCCTAG
Source organism: Terriglobales bacterium (assembly GCA_035623795.1). Lineage (GTDB taxonomy): Bacteria > Acidobacteriota > Terriglobia > Terriglobales > Acidobacteriaceae > DASPST01. The sequence continues at coordinate 44,104 of DASPST010000113.1, read as the reverse complement.
TACTTTCGTGGCCCATGATCGCAGTGAATCCGAGCAGTTTGCACGCGTTAATCCCATTCTTGTCATCAATCCCTATAAGCGCAGCCTTCTGCTTTTCGCGATCACATCCTGTGAACGCGCTTTTCACCCGGTCGCCTCAGCGACACGCCTGTTGATCAGGACTCCCGTCGCGACCAGCAGGACGAAAATGGCGCTGAATAAAAGAAGCCAGCCCCAGTACTGAGTTGGGTGCCTCAGGACCCGGATCACGTGTCGTCCATAAAGGTGCGCGACCACCGCGACACATGTGTACCGAAAACCGCGAGCAAGGGTAACCGCAATCAAGAACGTGGGGCTGCGATACTCGCTGGACGCGCCGGCCGCAGCGAAAAACATGCTGGTGGGTAACGGGAATGGAATCGCGCATGAAGCGATCACGACGCTCATACCCCAACGGTCGAAAACCCTCATCAGCTTGGGGATTCGTCGTCCACCAAACTTCCTGTCGAGATAGGCTCGTCCGGCTCTTCGGGCGAGTCTGAAAGTGAGATATGCGCCAATCACCGAGCCTGCTGTCGCGGCAGCCGCGTACTCGTACCAAGGATTGCGGCGACTCACGACAAGAATGACGATCAGGATGTCAGGACCGCCGAACGTGGGCAGAGGAGTGCCGTCCAGAATCGCCAAAAAGAACAATCCCAACGCGCCCAGATGCCGGAAGACAGCGAGCGCCCTGTTGGAACTTCTCCTTCTGGCTTGAAGTGCGGATAGAAACATCTCGTCAGTTGTTTTCCCAGGATAAGGAAGACAGGATACACTGTTTGCAGTGCCTCTCCCGCAGTTCCGACCAGACCACCCACGTCCGCCCTCTTCGCATCCCATGTGTCCAGGTATGGGAATATCAACCCGTTGGTGAAAGTCCGACCGAGACCAAAAGACTCAGGCCTTGGTTGGGCAGCGAAGTGGAATGCTGGAAGGGGAGGACCGTTATTTGCTTCGAAGGATCGCCGCTCCTCGACTCAAAGACTTGCCAGCGGAAGCGTGCGATAGCGTTTGCCCGTGAGCTTCGCCAGCGCGTTGACCACCGCGGGCGCGATGACTGGAACCGGCGGTTCGCCAATACCGCTTGGTGCTTGGGTGCTCGGTACGATGTGCACGTCCACCGCAAGGGGTGCCTGGCTGATGTACGGTGGAGCGTAGGTGTCGAAGTTGCGCTGCTCCACGCGACCGTCTTTGAGAGTGATAGCGCCCTTGGGCACGAGTTGCGAAAGGCCAAAGGTCAGGCCGCCCTGCACTTGGGACTCGATGGTAAGCGGATTAACGGCTAGCCCCAAATCCACGGCGACGGTCACGCGGTGGACACGTGGGCGGCTGTGGTCGAGCGAGACGTCGGCCGCGCACGCCACGCCCGTCTCGAACGAGTAGTGGCAGGCGATGCCCACCGCGTGTCCTTGCGGCAGCCCGTTGCGCCAAACGGCCTTCTCGGCCAACAGATCAACTGCGGCGCGCAGTTTGCTGGCCTTGGGATCGAGCAGCCGGCGGCGGTACTCGATCTCATCCATCTTGGCGCGTGTCGCCAGCTCGTCGATCAGTGTCTCCATGACGAATGCGGTATGCGTGTTGCCGACCGAGCGCCACCACAGGACGGGAACGTTGATGGTGGGTTGATGGGCCGAGACGTGGAAGTTTGCCACGCTGTACGGTGTGTCGGCGACACCTTCCACAACAGCTGGGTCCACGCCGCCACCCTTGGGCGCGAACGGGGTGCCCGCGAGGAGCGATTGACCGACGATGACATGCCGCCACGCCACCGGCATGCCGTTGCTGCCGATGCCTATCTCGACGCGGTGCAGATGCATCGGACGGTAGTAGCCGCCCTGAACATCGTCTTCCCGCGTCCAGATGAGCTGGACCGGTGTTCCCTTGAGGTGTTGAGCGATGGCGGCGGCCTCGCGTTGAACGTGACTGTCAATGACAGCCCGTCGGCCGAAGCCGCCCCCGGCCATCTCGGTGTGGAAGGTCACCTGTGCAGGCTTGAGGCCAAGCGTCTGGGCGATGGCCATCTGATCCACGCCCTGGAGCTGCGAGCCCGCCCACACTTCGGCTTTGTCGCCATCGAAGCGGACAGTGGTATTCAGCGGCTCCATTGGGCAGTGCGCGAGGTACGGGAACTCGAACTGGGCGATGATGCGGTCGGACTCTGGGATATGGTCGATCGCGGTTTCATCGCCACGCGCGATGGCAACCATGCCTTTGGTCCGGCCCAGCTCTCTAAACCTGGACCACAGCTCATCGCTGTCGGCAAGCTGCAGACCGGCAAGCTCCCAGTCAATCTTCAGGCGATCCCGCGCCTGCTTCGTCGTCCAGAACTTGTCGGCGACTACAGCAACGCCGCTGCCACCGGGGGCGACGGGAACTTCGAAAACATCTTTGACGCCCGTGAGCTTGCGTGTGGCGGCGTCATCGACGCTCTTAACCTTCGCGCCGAAGACCGGAGGATGCGCGACGAGGGCGACGAGCATGCCGGGCAGATCGACATCGAGGCCGAACTTCTGCGAGCCATCACATTTGGCGCGGCTGTCGAGGCGCTTCGTGGTTTTCCCGATCAGGCGGAACTGCGCAGGCTCCTTCAGCGTGACGGTCGCGGGTACAGGTTGCTGGGCGGCGTCGGATGCCAGTTCGCCATATTTCGCGGACTTTCCCCCGGGACCGTGGACGACGCCAGCCTCGGCGCTACACGCATCGGGGGAGACGCCCCAGCGCTTGGCAGCAGCGGCGATGAGCATCGCGCGGGTACGCGCGCCCAACTCGCGGTACTGCATGAATGAGGTGCTGATGGAGCCTGAGCCTCCGACCATTTGCATGCCGCGTATTGGGTCTTTATAGACGTCCGCCGCGGGGGCAAGCTCCGGAACAACCTGCGACCAATCAGCGTCGAGCTCGTCGGCGAGCACCAGCGGTAGCGCAGTCGAGACGCCCTGTCCGAACTCCAGGCGATTCACCTGGATGATGATGTTGCCGTCAGGATGGATGGCGATGAAGGCGTCGGGGGGGGACTTCACCTTCTGGTCCTGAGCGAGTAGGGGCAGGTCGAGATAGAGCGAAACCATCAGCCCACCGATCGCGGAGGCCGAGACCTGGAAGAACGTCCGCCGAGTCAACCCGGTTTGCATTGCGGTAGCCATCGCGCCTCCTTACTTGAGCTGCCGCGAAGCGTCGTGGATCGCTTCGCGGATGCGGACGTACGTTCCGCAGCGGCAGATGTTGCCGCCCATGGATTCCTCGATGTTCGCGTCGGTGGGCTTGGGAGTTTGCTTGAGCAGTGCGACGGCGGTCATGATCTGTCCGCTTTGGCAGTAGCCGCACTGCACGACGTCGTGCTCGACCCAGGCGTTCCGGACGGCGCGGCCGACGGGATCAGCCTCGATGCCTTCGATGGTGATAATGGGCCGATCGCCGACGCGCGAGATCGGGACCACGCATGAGCGCGTGGCGGTACCGGCGAGATGGACGGTACACGCGCCGCAGGCGCTGATGCCGCATCCGTACTTCGTGCCGGTCATCTTTAAGTTGTCACGCAGGATCCAGAGCAGCGGCGTCGAGGGATCGACGGTCACCTCGCGACGCTGGCCGTTGACGGTCAAGTGATAGGTTTCCATCGTTGTCTCCGAATCTCGGTTATGGCAAAGGCGTCAGCAGCCCACATATTCGTCGTGGTGACGAATTGTGGGTGGATGAGCTCCTGCAAGTCGGCTGTCTTCAAGACTGTTCGGACCAGCGTGCTTACAGGTCGCAGACTCGTGGCGTTCCCTCCCAGCGCGGGGTCTAACTTCCATGAATCGTCAGACCCAGTAGAGCGCTAACGTGATCAAGAGCCTAGAAAAAGTTGCTTCTGCGGGGAAAGAAATGGGTCAGTTGTTCCCAAAGCAGGAATTAACCAGACGGGAAGAATCGTCTCCTTACCCAGAGTCGCCATCGAGGGCTTGCTGGCCTTGCCGTCGGCGCTGTGGGCGACAGCTCGGCATTGTTATCTTCCTTGGGGAAGTGAGTTGTAGATTGTTTTGTCAACGGCCCGTAGTTCTTCTTCCGATCGCAGTCAACGCGCGTGCAATTTCATGGAGACAGAGAAAGCATAGGTTGAGTCGGGCGATGGCACCGTCGGTCGCATCAGATCACTTGATTGGTGAGGACGCCGATTCCGGATATGTTGATATGCGACTCGTCACCGCGTTCAAGTGTCATCGGTGCATCAGGAACGATGCCTGTACCGGTGAGGAGAATCGCGCCCTTCGGAAAAACATTGTCACGAAACAAGTACTGAACCAGCGAGACCAGGGAGCGTTTCATGTCCGCGAGCTTGGTTTGGCCTTCGAAGATCACGGCCCCCGCGCGTTGGATGGTGAGTCGGATCGTCGTGTCGTCCGGCAACGGGTCATCCTGAACAAGGATGCAGGGGCCCAGTCCACAACAACGGTCGTACACTTTCGCTTGCGGAAGATAAAGCGGGTTCTCGCCTTCAATGTCGCGCGAACTGACGTCGTTTCCGACGGTGTAGCCGACGATCTTGCCTGTCGGCGTTAGCAGTAGCGCCAGTTCGGGCTCCGGAACGTTCCATCGGGAGTCTTGGCGAATCCTGACATTTCCTCCCGGGCCAACCACTCGATTTGGCGTCGCCTTGAAGAATAGCTCGGGACGTTCGGCGTTGTAGACAAGATCGTAAAAGTGTTTCGCGGTGTTGTGCTCTGACTCCTGCATGCGCGCGGTGCGGCTTCGGAAATATGTCACGCCGGCTGCCCAAACTTCCTGCTCTGCAATCGGTGCGAGCCAGGTGTGGGGGTCAGGAGCGGCAGTGGGCGTGAGGGCGGAAATGATCCCGGTAAGGTGGGGCAACAAGTCGTCACGGCGAGTCAACACTTCAAAGCCAGCAGCGCCGGGCAAGGCAAACCACGTGTTCCCACGCTCAACAAAGTTGCCGCCGGTCGTGCGGTAGAGCTTCAGACTTCCGGCCATACAAGCTCCGCCCGCGAAATCGAGTGTGCGGATTTCGCAGATACTGTGGCCTTACGCTCGAACTTCGAATGTCTCTAGGCGGTTCCAATCGAAAACCAAACCATTTCCGGGCACTGTCGGGGGGAAGGCTTGGCCATCCACAATTGTCAGTGCTGGACAAACTCCCAGGTCGCTAAACGTGCCGCCGTTCACAATCTCCAGAAACAGGCCATTGTTGATCGCGCACAGAACGTGAACCGAGAGTTCGCTCATGTAATGAGGCGCCACGCGGCGGCCCCAGACTTCGCAGAGGTTCGAAATCTTCAACCATGACGTGATTCCTCCGACTCTGACCACATCGGGCTGGTAGATATCAGCAGCATCTGCCTTGAGGTAGGCCATGAACTCCGCGGCGTTGTAGAGACTCTCTCCAACTGCGATCGGAATTGCCGAGTTGCGACGAAGTTCGGCGTGTCCGGCGATATCTGCCGGGCCCAGCGGCTCCTCCATCCAGTATGGTTCGAAGGGCTCAAATGCTTGCAGCCGGCGGCGTGCTTCGCTGAGTTCCCAGCATTGGTTGGCATCCAGCATCAGAGGAGTTTCTGGGCCAAGCACCTGACGAGCAGCCGTTAGTCGATCGAGATCATCCTGAAGGCTCTTGCGCCCGACCTTAATTTTGACGGCCTTTGCACCGCGCTGCTTCTTGGTGAGGAGATCTTGCTTAAGCTGTCCGGGCGTCATGAAGAGATCGATACCGCTTTCGTAAGACGCGATAGACTCTCGAACCTTCCCGATGAGTTTGTATAGGGGCAGTTGCCGGTGTTTGCCAACCAAATCCCAAAGAGCGATGTCAATGGCAGCCATGGCGAAAGAACTGATTCCTTGGCCGGCACGGTGCAAGTAATGCCCTAGGGATTGCTGAATGGCTCTGAAGTCGGATGGATCCTGTCCGATGACATGGTCTGCACAACCATCATCCAACAGCGCCTTGATGGCAGAACTACCTGGGCCCACGCTATAGCCAAGGCCGTATCCAACCAGGCCGTTGTCCGTCTTGAGCTCCAGGATCACGAAATCAATCGCGGCAACTTTGAGCGCCGCATCCTGCCAAGGGATGCTGGGTGGAAGTCTGAAGTGTCGAGATCGCATGTGGGTTACTTGCATACGATTGCGCTTTCAGAAAGCTGTCAGGCCGCCGTCCACCATCATGGCCGCACCCGTTACATAGCTGGACTCTTCCGAGCTTAGGAAAAGGACGCAGTTCGCAACCTCCTCGGGCCGGCCTAATCGTTTGAGAATGGTTCTGCTCGACAATTCCTTATCCACTTCGTCAGGCGGACGCCCTGACCCGGCCACGTAACTCTCGTATGCGCTCGTTCGTATATAACCCGGGCAGACGCAGTTGACGCGTATCGAAAGGGGGCTTAGGTCGAGTGCCATACAGCGCGTCATTTCCAACACTGCGGCTTTCGTCGCGTTGTATGTCATAGTGCCCGATTGGGCCAGAAATGCACTGATGGAGCTGATGTTCACGATGGTCCCTCGTCCGAGCTTCCGCATTGATTTCACCGCGAAGCGGCTAAGCAATGAGAGTCCTACGACATTCACACTGAGAATGGCCGCCCATTCTGCCGGGGTGGCTTCCAATGATCGATAGAGGAAGAGTGCCGCGTTATTGACCAAATGGTGCACCGGTCCGTATTTCTCTTCGGCTTGTTTGATTGTTTTCTGGCAATCGTGCTCGTTGGAGACGTCGCCCGGTACGAAGAGGCATTCGCCAACGGAGGCGAGTTCTGCCGACAATGCCCGCCCAGCTTTCTCGTCCCGGTCGATGAAGACGCTAGCCACCCCTGTTTTTACAAACCCGCGCACCACTGCCGCCCCAATTCCAGACGCTCCGCCAGAAATCACTGCGGTTCTTCGTTCACGCCCCACTGGCGGCCTCCTATCGAGAAACTAACGCCACTGCGCGGACTGGCGAACCACTTTGGTCCGCGATGCTTAGCGGGAGCCCTATATAAAAGGCTCCCCTGGCGGGCAGCGCGGAGAGTCGAATGAGATTTTCGGTAAAGACGATTCCTCTTTGAATACCTGCCAGGTGTGTTCCAAAGCCGTCATCAAGCGCCCCCATGCTGGGTGAACTGATGCCGAGGTGGCGGACGCCGCGGGTGCGGAGATGTTCGAAAAAAGATCCATCCGGTACGGGCCACCCCGGGACAGTGCGGTCCATGACCGGTTGGTGTAGGAAGCGGCGCCCTTCGGGAAATGCATGGAAGTACCGATCCGTGTATCCCGTGTCCAACAAAACGATCTCATCGGCACGGAGTTGACCGTTGCGCTCTTCCCACCGCTCCACCGTGTCCGCCTTAACTCTGGGACTGGCACCAGGTTCGGCCTGGTCGAGGTGTTCTCGCGCGTCCACCATGGCGCACGGCCCGACGAAGGATTTCAGCGATACCTGGGGCGGATTGCCCGAGAGCTTTTGTAAGCGCGCTGGCGGTAAAACGTGAATCGGGAAGTCAACGTGCGTTCCACAGTGCTCGTCCATGGAAAGCGCTTGATCGTAGAAATAGCCTTTGCTGGGAACCATGGTTCCACTCGGCTCTGTATAGGCTTCAAACCAGTTCAGCAGCGACTTGTGAAAGGCTGGCAGAGTCGGCCATGACACAGGCAATTCGTTGGACAAGGGAAGGGAGAGATCGATACAAACGATATCGGCGGATTTCGCGCCGGCAGCAGTGATCGGGAACAAATTTTCGGCGGATCCGCCGGTCCTTTCACTCCCCGTGTCCGTTGCCATATCTGCATCCTCGATTCGTTCCGAAAGGACGACGAATGGTTGGCTTGCGTGAAAAAGCCTTGCGTCCTGGAGTCATCGAAGAGGTATCAGCGGTTGATCCGCGACACGATGAATTCGTTCAGTTTCGCGCCGTTGACCCGCCGCACGAGACGCACATTTGCGTTTTCGGCCCCATAGTGAACGGATTTGATCATGCCATCATCATCAAATTCCACCTTGGCGGGCTCGACGTCGAACATCTCTGAGGCGGCGGGGTCGTGCACGGCCATCACAAACGCGGGCGTGGACCACATCCGCAAGCCAAGATCGTAGTATTCGTACCTGTCCTTGTGGGTTCGCGCTTGCGCATCCAGCATCAGGTAGTAATACAAGGACTCGTTTAGCAGGAAATGCGCCAGCTTGTTTCTTGTGGGAACCAGCAGTTGTGGCGCCGGAAGATACCACATCGACGTATCCACAGGCACCCACATGATCGGCAGACTCGACCGCATGATGGTCACAAAGGCGGTAGGGTCGAGTTTGACGTTCCAGTCTTGAACCCGGCTTTCCAGAGTTCCTGCCACGACATAGACCACGGAGACTTTTTCGTTGAGCAGTTTCGGATCACGCTCGAGCGCCACCGCAAAATCGGTCAGACTTCCCACGGCGATCAGCGCCACTTTCTGTTTGGACTCTCTCAGTGTTTTCAGGATAAGTTCAACGCCTTCCTGGTTGGCGGCGTAGAGCCCCTGGTCGGTTGCCGATCGCATCTGAAATTCGCCGAGACCCTTCACGTAAGGAACACGCCGGTCCGCGTACGTCATCAGTCTTTCCAGGATCTTCTCGCCGTCCGACGGGTACGTGTGATTGTCCAGAATGATGCCCTTGATATCGAGCTCGGGCGACTTGAGCAACACAGCGGCGTCGAACGGATCATCGTTGTCCATAATGAAGGAGTAGTAGAGGTCCGTAGAATAGATGACGGGATACAGCGCTGAGGGAGTCTGGGCCGACAGTCCGCTGGGAAATGCGGTCCACAATAGACCGCAGAAGAGAAAGAACGCGCCCACCGACCATCTCCTGGATCTGATATTGTTTGCCAGCTTCCTGCCTCCGTTTTTCTTATCGCTTCGAGCCTGCGGAGTCTTCGACCTATCTTCGATGTTCCCCTCGGCGCTATACCGCAGCCACTAGGAAAAGGCAATTGGCAAGTGTTAAACGTTTAAATATAGTTGTCAAGGGCTTTCTTTTGGCGGAGCTGACGAGCGACCTTTTCGTACTGAGGGCATATGGCAACTTTGCATGACGTGGCACGACAGGCGGCTGTGTCCACGGCCACGGTATCGCACGTAATCAACAACAACGTATACGTCAGCCCAAAACTTCGTGCGCGAGTTCTGAAAGCCATTCGCGCGTGCAACTACCAGCCGAATATGCTTGCCAGGAATCTGCGCACCAACAAGAGCAAGACCGTCGGAGTCGTGGTTCCAGACATCGCAGATCCGTTCTTTCCCGCGCTGGTTCGAGGAGCGGAAGACGTCCTCGCTGACGCGGGGTACACCTTGCTCATGGGGAGCTCAGACAACGACCAAGGGAAGGAAGAAGGGTATTACCGAACGTTCCTCGAACGGCGGGTTGATGGTTTGCTGGCCGTCGTCGCATCCGATCGTCCGCCTGAGTATGTTCAACGACATGATTTAGGCAAAGTTCCTATCGTCTTCGCTGACCGCGCGTACACCGACATCCCAGCGGACTTTGTAGGCGTGAATAATTCGAGCGCCAGTAAGATGGCAGTTGAGCATCTGGTCCGTGCGGGCTACCGACGGATCGCGACCGTTACAGGTCCATTGCATCTTGCCAATGCCCGTGAGCGACTGGCTGGATATCGCCAGGCGCTCGAGAATGCTGGCCGTCGCGAGGATCCTCCTCTCATCCGGGAAGGCAATTTTGATGTATCGTCTGGTTACGCGCAGACCTGCAACCTGCTCAATCTTCGCCCGCGCCCAGACGCGATCTTCATTCAAAATCCCCCCATGACACTCGGTGCGTTTCGAGCGATTCAGGAATGGGGGCTTCGTTGTCCCACGGAGATCGGCCTAATCAGTTTTGGTGAAACGGATTGGTTCGATGTTGTGCGGCCTGCGATCAGCACGGTCTTTTTTCGTAGCTATGATATCGGAGCAACCGCAGCGGAAGTCCTGCTGAGGAGGCTCGCCGGTCAGCTGGGAGGACAACCGATTCGCCGCAACGTTTCGGTCAAGCTTCTGGCTCGTGAATCTACGGAGCGCACCCGGCCGCAGGGCTCGTCAGGCAAGGGGAAGCGGGCTCAAACTGCAAAGAACGAGAAATTGTCCTAGGCGCTTGGGGCGTTAACATCGACAAAATGTTGTCGGTTGCTAAACGGCGACCCTGAGGTCTTGCATGAGGGTGAGCATATCTTGGCGCAGGTTCTCATAGTGTTGGCCGCTGGAGTGCAGTTTCGTGGCGGGTGGCTGATTCGGGGTGAACCGCGGCGAGCATGGGACGGAGGAGTTTTCTCGTAGGATGACGATCGCGGCGATGGTGCGGAGGGCTTGCGGAGGAACAAGAGATCGGCGGGAGTGAGGAAGCTTTGCTCAGGAAGTCTTTGCCACGAAGTTTCTTGATATCGTAGGCGGCGCGACGAGCGTGGTAGTTGGCATTGACCGGCAGCTCAATCGGCTCCACTCCGATGGTTCAGAGCGGTTTGCCGATGTGCATTGGCGTGTCAGCTCGACTGTGGAGAATGGGATAGGTTACAAAGGTGGACCGGAGAAAAAGTGTGTCCTACGTGCTCCATCTGCAATGCGTAAGCTGTGGCCGGCAGTATTCGACGCGCGTTCCTTATACATGCCCGGGTTGTGGGATCACTGGCATCCTCGACGTGCAGTACGACTATGCCGCCGTCCGGCGATTACTTAGCCGCAAGGTGCTGCTTCGGCGTGTGGATCAGTCGCACTGGCGCTATCGCGAACTGCTGCCGATCGCCGGGCGCTCCATCCTCCCAGGCTTGCAAGTGGGTTGGACTCCTATTTGCGACGTCCCTAAACTCGCGCACCATGTTGGCGTGCGCAGCCTGCGTCTCAAAGATGAGGGGCGCAATCCGACCGGTTCGCTCAAGGACCGCGCTAGCTCGGTTGCGGTCGTCCGCGCACTCAGCAAACGCAGCCCGATCGTCGCCTGCGCCAGCACCGGCAATGCTGCGTCTTCCCTGGCCGGGATGGCGGCTTCGCTCGGTCTGCGGAGCGTCATTTTTGTTCCGCACAGGGCGCCGGAGCCGAAGGTCACACAGCTTCTGATCTTTGGCGCGACTGTGTTTCGTGTGCAGGGCGGATACGATGACGCCTTCCGGCTTTCGCACAAGGCGTGCGAGCGCTGGAATTGGTACAACCGCAATTGCGCCATCAACCCGTACTTGGTGGAAGGCAAGAAAACCGTGGGGCTGGAGATTGCGGAACAGCTCGGCTGGCAGGTGCCGGAATGGGTTGCCTTGTCCGTGGGGGACGGCTGCACCATCGCCGGAGCTTGGAAAGCCTTCCGCGAATTGCGGGTCCTCGACCTAATTGATCGCACTCCCCGCATGCTGGGCGTGCAAGCCGCCGGCGCGGCTCCGGTGACCGAGGCATTTCGCACCGGTGCATCCTTGCGGCCCGTCGTTCCCGACACCATCGCGGACAGCATTGCTGTTGGCGTTCCGCGTAATTGGCAGAAGGCCCTGACGGCTGTACGTGAGTCAGGCGGCACAATGATCAATGTTACCGACGACGAGATCCTGGATGCGGTGCGCTATACGGGCATGCTGGCCGGCGTTTTCGCCGAGCCGGCCGCAGCCGCATCGGTGGCGGGATTGAGGCGTGCCGTCAGCGAAGGCATCATCTCTAGGCATTCGAGCGCGATGGCAATTATCACCGGCAGTGGGCTGAAAGACATCCGCGCTGCACAAAAAGCGGTGTCCGGACCTTTTGAGGTAGCCCCGGACGGAGGCGGATTGGAAGAAATAGTGCGCAGGCAGGGCCTGATCTCTGCCGAGTCTGGTGCAGCTGCACAGGAATAGGTTTGCCGAGGTTCACACCGAACCCGATTTTCCTTCTTGATCCGAGTCATCACGCCGCTCTTCACCGCAGATTCGGAAGGGCGGCAGCGGTGCTTTCATCTATCCTGGAGACGGTGAGTCGGTCGGGCCAGCGGCCACCACGCGTCGACGCACGCACCTACATTGCCGTTCCCGGCTTCATCAACATCCACCATCATGTCCTCCAAACACTGACTCGCAGCTTGCGCCGCCGCGGTTGCTGCCAGAACGTTTCGTGCAGGATGAGGCTGCGGTTCTCGTCCACTCCGAGCGTTTGATCCGCAAGTACCACGACCCCGCCCGGCAAGAACGTTGAAACATCACACGCCTGTAGGGGCGCACGTCACAGGCAAGCTAAGAGCGCTTTGCTAGCCTGAAGGAAATGCTTGGTTTACGGGCTACAGGGCACGGTTCGCGAAGGGCATGCAGGTCGGGTGGAGGACGCTATGTTCGACCATATTCGGGCCTTCTACCAGCCTCGCGCTGTTAACGAAGCTATACGGTTGCTGCACCAACCCGGAGTACAGGCTTGTCCGGTTGTGGGTGGCAGCGACCTAGTGTTGCGGGCTGGCCGTTCCGTAACGGACCTGGTGGACATCACGCGGCTCGGTCTTGATTACATCCGGCGCTCAGGCCAAAGTGTGCGGATCGGGACAACTACCCCTCTGGCGGAGTTGGAGCATTCTCCGCATGTCCAGCATCTGGCTGGTGGCATCCTGGCCAAGGCGGCGGCGTGTTGTGGGACGATCCAAAGGCGCAATGTTGCCACCATCGGAGGCGACCTGGTCCATGCCTCTCCTGCCGCCGACACCAACACGCCGCTGCTAGGCCTGGACGCGAAGGTCGTTCTGCAAGGATTGCGGAGCCGACGCCAGGTGCCTTTGGCAGAGTTCTTTCGGGGTCTGCACGAAACGCTCGCCAATGGGTCGCTGCTGACGGAGATCGTGATCCCACCCTGCAAGCCCCATACCGCCTGGTCGTTCCAGCGATTTGGGCGAACCGAGATGGACATCGCGGTGGTGAATGTCGCCGCCGGCCTGCAACTCGACCGCCGGGGCCGCTGTACCTGGATCAGGATCGCGTTGGGAGCCCTGGCTCCGCGGCCGATGCGGGCGCTGAAAGCGGAAGCTGTTCTGGCCGATTGTATTCTCAACCAGACACGCCTCGAACGAGCCGCCGATACCGCTGCTCAGGAGATCCACTCCATCACCGACATGCGGGCATCGGGAGAATACAGAACCGAGCTCAGCCGCGTGCTGCTGCGCCGCGCGCTCGAGGAGTGCACTCAGCACTTGGAGTGTGCCCTATGAAGCAAGCTAAGCTGGCGATGCATACTTCCAGGATGGAACTTTCGCTTCGCGTTAACGGCGAGATGTGCGAATGGACGATCGCGCCCGGCGATCTGCTGCTGGATATATTGCGACGCGAAGGGTACTACGGAGTGAAGCGTGGTTGTGAAACCGGCGATTGTGGCGCCTGCACCGTACTGCTCGATGGCAGGCCGGTTAATTCCTGCATGATGTTTGCCGCCCAGGCGAACCGGCGCGAACTGGTTACCATCGAAGGCGTGGCACACGGAGCAGGGCTGGCTCCTGTGCAGCAGTCGCTGGTGGAGCGCGGGGCAATCCAGTGCGGATTCTGCACCCCCGGCGTGGTGCTCAATGCACAAGCCCTTCTGGCAACGCATCCCAGCGCTACCGAAGAGCAGGTGCGCAATGCGCTGTCCGGCAATCTGTGCCGTTGCACTGGTTACCGGAAACCGGTGGAGGCGATCCTTGCCGTGGCGCAGCAGCACGAACGCCGACAGGCTGGGTCGCTTCAGAATGGCTTTGCCGTCGTCGGGCACAACGTATCAAAGCTTGATGCGGCGAAGCTCGTGACCGGACGGTCGGCCTTTACCGATGACATCCATGTGCCCGGCTTGCTCTACGCCAAGATCCTGGAGAGTCCGCACGCGCATGCTCGAATCCAGCGCATCGACGCAAGCAAGGCGAAGATGGTGCCCGGTGTCCATGCCGTGCTCACCTACAAGGATGTTCCACGTGTACCCCACACGACCGCCGGGCAAGCTTGGCCGGAACCTTCTCCCTACGACACCTATCTGCTCGATTCCAAGGTTCGCTTCGTCGGTGACCGCGTGGCGGCAGTAGCGGCGGAGTCACGAGAGATCGCCGAAGAAGCGCTGCGGCGCATTGTGGTGGAGTATGAGGTCCTGCCCGCCGTTCTGGACATGGAACACGCTCGTGACCAAGCGGTTACGGTCATCCATGACGAGCCCGACTCTACCGGCATCCACGATGCATGCCACAATGTCGCCGCGACCATCCACAAGCAACTCGGCAACGTGGAGGATGGATTCCGCGAATCCGACCTGGTCCTGGAACGCGAGTACCGGACGCAACGCGTCCAACATTGTTCCCTAGAACCGCATGTCACTATCACCTGGCTCGACCCCGATGACCGCCTGGTGATCCGCAGCAGCACGCAGATACCGTTTCACGTCCGACGGCAGGTGGCCATGATCCTGCAAATCCCGCTGCAGAGGGTGCATGTCATTAAGCCGCGCCTCGGCGGTGGCTTCGGGGGCAAGCAGGAGATGCTTTTGGAGGACATTTGCGCGGCGCTGACCCTCGCGACACGCAGGCCTGTGAAGATCGAGTACACGCGCCGGGAAGAGTTTTTCATGGCGCGCAGCCGGCACCCGCAGGTACTGCGCATGAAGATGGGCTTCAGGAAAGATGGCACGCTCCTGGCCAGCCAGATGGCTGTGCTTGCCAGCACCGGCGCATACGGCAGCCATTCGATGACGGTGCAGGGAAACACCGGCAGCAAAGTGCTGCCCCTCTACCGCGCTCCTCACATGAAGTTCGACTGCGACGTCGTCTACACCAACACCCCGGTCGCGGGCGCCTTCCGCGGCTACGGCTGTCCGCAAGGCTTCTTCGCCCAGGAAAGTCTCATGGACGAGGCCGCCGAGCGACTGGGCATGGATCCGATTGAGTTACGCCGCAAGAACCTGATCCGCCTGGGAGATACCGACGAGCTTTCGGCCCAACTGGGAGAAGGCCGCAAGGGATTACCACGATTGATCCGGAGTTGCGGCATCGAGCAGTGCCTGGAGCGCGGAGCGGTGGCAATCGGGTGGGAGCAGAAACGCGAGGTGCGGCCCGATCCGGCCCGCCACCTGCGGCGCGGCGTCGGCGTCTCGTGCTCCATGCAAGGCAGCGGGATTGCTGGCATTGATTGGGCCTCGGCACTGATCAAGTTGAACGAAGACGGTTCTTACCAGGTTCTGGTTGGCGCCGCCGATGTCGGTGGCGGAGCGGACACCGTCCTTTCGCAAATCGCTGCCGAAACGCTGGGCGTCACCCTGGACAAGATCAACATTTGTTCGGGCGATACCGACCTCACTCCTTTTGATGTCGGTGCCTATGCTTCGAGCACCACCATCATCTCGGGGGGCGCAGTCAAGAAGGCCGCGGACAAGGTGCGCTCGTCACTGCTGGAAGTCGCCTCGCGCATCCTCAAGGTTCCGGCGGAGAAGCTGGACTGCTGCGACAACCACATCGTTGCCGCCGACGGGGCCGCGTGGCCGCTCGCCGAGATTGCGCGCCAGGTGACCTACAAGGAGAAGGTGCAGATCATGGAGAGCGCGTCGCACTCCACCAACGACAGCCCACCGCCGTTCTGCGCAACCTTTGCGGAAGTGGAAGTGGATACCGAGACGGGCAAAGTTCGCGTGCTGCACCTGGTAACTGCGGTGGATGCTGGGGTTGCCATTCATCCGTGGCTCGCGGAAGGCCAGGTTGAAGGCGCTGTAGCACAGGGATTGGGTTACGCGCTGGTCGAGGAGATGCAGCTGGACGATAAGGGGCGCATGATCAATCCCCGGTTCCTCGATTACAAGATTTTCTGCGCGAAAGACATGCCCGATATAACGACGATTTTGGTCGAGACGGAGGAACCGCTGGGACCGTACGGCGCCAAATCGATCGGCGAAGTAGCCATCAACGGCCCAGCCCCCGCGATCGCGAATGCGATCTTCCAAGCCATCGGAATACGGTTCCGGCGATTGCCGATCCGGTCGGAGGACGTGTGGCGAGCGCTGCGAGAGAAGGAGGCGGGGGAGCCCGCGGGGCTGTATTCCGCGGTAGCTTCCGACTGATCATGATTGCATTGGAGGCCATCGAGCACGTCCGTGAACGCCTGGCGGGCGGGGCGAAGTCCTACGAAGCCGACATGGTGCTTTTTCTGCGCGACCTGATCTCCATTCCGGCCGAGAGTTGCCAGGAAGGCCCGGTGATCCAGTGCATCCGGCGGGAGATGGAGAAAGTTGGCTTCGACGAGATCCGCATTGACCCCATGGGCAACATCCTTGGCCGGATTGGCCGTGGCAAGCGAGTCATCATGATGGATTCGCATACTGACACCGTCGGTATTGGTGATCCGCGCGAGTGGCAGTGGGACCCCTACAGGGGTAAGGTGGAGAACGGTTACGTATACGGGCGCGGCGCCTGCGATCAGCGAGCCGGCATGGCCAGCATGGTGTATGCGGCCAAGCTGATCAAGGATCTCGCACTGGTCGGTGATTACACCCTGTGGATGGTCGGTAGTGTTCAGGAAGAGGATTGCGATGGGCTCTCGTGGATCTACATCCTGCGCGAGGATGGTATCAAGCCGAACCTCGTCCTCATCACCGAACCCAGCGGTTTGCGGGTGTGCCGCGGCCATCGCGGGCGGATGGAGATCGAAGTCTGTTTGCAGGGCCGCTCGTGCCATGCCAGCGCCCCGGAGCGCGGTGACAATCCTGTCTACCGAATGACCGCGCTAGTGCGCGAAGTCGAGGAACTCAACCCACGCCTACGCAGTGATCCGTTCCTCGGCAAAGGCACGGTCGCGATCACCGAGATTCGCTCTTGTTCGCCTTCGTTGTGTGCGGTCCCCTCATCATGCTCCATCCACCTCGATCGGCGGCTTACTGCCGGCGAGACGAAAGAATCCGCGCTGGCCGAGATCCGCGCGTTGCCCGAGGCCAAGCACGCTGAGATCGAGGTCTTGCGGTACGAGCGACCGAGTTACACCGGCCTGGTGTATCCGATGGAGAAGTACTACCCAACCTGGGTGCTCGAGGAATCGCATCCCGGCGTGCAGGCCGCCATCGAGACCTGCAAGCAGCTTAATGGCACGACACCGGTCGTAGACAAGTGGACCTTCAGCACGAACGGTGTCGGCTCGATGGGTACCTGCGGCGTGCCCACCATTGGTTTCGGCCCCGGCGACGAAGTGGACGCACACTCGGTGAACGAAAAGGTTGCGATCGACGACCTGGTAAGGGCGGCGCAGTTCTACGCAGCCTTCCCGCTCGTCTATGTGCACCTACTCGAGCAGGAACAGGCGAAGGGTCCAGAGGCACGGTAGCGCTCCGCGGGCGGAAGCGAGGGTCGGGAAACCACCATGGCGGAACTGGTCCCAATCCCACTCGATTTGCAGTTGCGACGCGCTTTTCTGGAATATGAGCGCGAGAGGAAAATATTCGACCTTCCGGGGAAAAAATTCTTCCGCGGCTTGCCGGGCCTGAATACTTCCGTAGTGTCCAACGGCCATCGCGCTTCCACGCCGCTAGGCCCGGCCGCCGGGCCACACGATCAAATGCTCCAGAACATCGTGCTGTGCTGGCTGGGAGGTGCCCGCAACATCGAACTCAAAACCGTCCAGATTCTCGACCAACTGAAGATCCCCCGTCCTTGCATCGATGCCGCCAACCTGACCTACAACGTCGAGTGGTCGCAGGAACTGAGGCTGGAGCAATCGCTGCGCGAGTACGTCTCGGCTGCCATGTTCCTCGAGATCTTGAAGGCTTCGGGCCTACTCGGCGAGAACTTCCCCGGCGAAATCGCCGACACGATCTTCGACATGAGTGTCGGCTACAACCTGGATGGCATCCGCTCGCCCGGCGTGCGCGCCTGGATCCAGGGGATGAAAAACGCGACCGCAGTGATCGACGGCCTGCGCGCAACCCTTAGCGGACGTTTCCGCCGGTATCGCCATCTGCCGTTCTCGCCGTGCGTTAGCGACACCGTCACTCTCTCCACGTTCCACGGATGCCCGGCGGAAGAAATCGAGGGTATCGTCACCTTCCTGCTGGGGGAGATGGACGTCAACGTTTGCGTGAAGATGAACCCAACGTTGCTCGGAAGGCAACAGGTCGCACACTTGCTCCACGATGTCCTCGGCTACCGCGAGATCCTGCTGGCTGACGAAGCGTTTGAGAACGACCTCAAGTTCGATCAAGTCCTCGACCTCGTTCCCCGCCTCACGTCCGTGGCCCACGCCTGGGGCCGCCGCTTCTCCTTGAAGTTCAGTAACACGCTGGTAGTTCGCAATCATCGCCAGGTCTTCCGCGATGACTTGATGTACATGTCCGGGCCACCGCTGCATGTGCTCACGCTCAACCTGGTGAAGAAGTTCCGCGAACAGATGGGCGCTGCGGTCCCCCTGTCGTTCTCCGCCGGGCTGACCGCCAACAACATTGCGAACATGGTGGCCATGAACTTTGTCCCGGTCACGACCTGCACGGACCTGCTGCGGCCCGGCGGCTACGGACGCCTGCATCGGTACTTGGAGAACCTCGGCACACGGATGCGGGAAGTACGTGCACCCACCATTCCCGAGTTTGTCGTGCATCACGCCGGGCAGGGCCCTGCCGCAGTTGACGTAACCATTCAGCAGTTGATCCATTCCCTGCGGTGCTTTGGTCCGGGAAACGACGGTCGTGCGCTGTGCGCCGCGGAAGCATGGATCGTCGGTGATGTCGCACCACGCCTCCAGGCATGGCTGGCTGACCGGAGTACGACCCTTTGCGCTACTTGCCAGCAGATCACGCGAGACTTCAACCCCGTTGCCAAAGGTCTGTCCGAATCCGTGGCAGAACCATTTTCCCGGGAACTAGCAGGCCTTCAGCAGTTGCTGGTGGATAACGCCGGCCTGTTGAACACACCCCTGCTGGTCGAGGAGGCGACCGCCGACCCGCGCTATCGCTGGGAGCAGAATCGGGGCACGCCGCGCAAAATCGGCTCCAGACTCTGGCTCTACGACTGCGTTGCGTGCGATAAGTGTGTGCCCCTGTGCCCTAACGACGCCAACTTCGTCTATGAGACCCCTGCCGTCGAAATCGCCTACCAAAATTACGACCTTCTGCCCGGCGGTGCCTTCCAGGCGGTTGACGGCGGTACCTTCAAGGTTAGGAGGTGCCGCCAGTTTGCGAACTATGCCGACGCCTGCAATGACTGCGGCAACTGCGCCGTGTTCTGTCCCGAAGATGGCGGCCCCCAGGCTGAGAAGCCGCGCTTTTTCGGCAGCCTGGCAAGCTACCGCCGACACGCCGGCCAAAACGGGTTTTTCATCGAGTTTGCAGAGGGCCTCAAAACCATCTACGGCACCATCTCCGGCAAGTCCTACCGGTTGGCGCTCGATGCCTTGGCTGATTGCGCCCGGTTCGAAGACGAAAGCAGCGCGTACGTGATCCAGTCCAGCCGCAACCTACTGCTGAGCTGGCATGCGAAGGATGACAAGACCGCTACCGCACGACGCTTCAACCTGCTGCCATATCTGCAGCTCAAGTTCTTACTTGAAGCTGTATCGGATCCCCGCCACGTCCACTATGCGAATGTGGCCGGGCTTTAGGGAGTTGACTGTGTCTACACAACCCGGCATCACCAGGAGAGCACTATTTAAGGGCAGAGACTACATCACCACCCAGGAATGGACGGCCGATGAGATCGAGGTTCTGCTTGACCTTTCCCTCGACCTGAGGCGCAAGTTCAAGCAGCGCGTCCCCCACCGCTACCTGCCGGACCAGACAATTTTTCTCATGTTCTTCGATAAGTCCACGCGCACCCGGAACTCGTTCGAGGCCGGCATGACGCAACTCGGTGGCCATGCGCATTTCCTCACGGCAGAGGCGATGCAGGTGTCCCACGGCGAAAGCCCGAAGGACACGGGCATTATTCTGTCGCGCTATGGTCACGGCATCGCCATCCGCCACGATCTCGTTCCCGGCGAGGGTAACCGGTACATGCGCGAGGTAGCTTGCTGGGCCGATGTCCCGGTTATCAACATGCAGTGCGACGTGGACCACCCGTGCCAAACCCTGGCCGACCTGATGACCATGCGTGACAAACTCGGCAAGGACCTTCGCGGCAAAAAGGTGGCTGTGTCGTGGGCCTACGCTCCCAGCTATGCGAAGCCGCTTTCCGTCCCCCAGGGGCTGATCATGCTCCTGCCTCGCTTTGGCATCGACGTCACCCTTGCGCATCCCCCCGAGTACTTCCTCATGCCGGAAACGATGGAGATTGCGTGGAACAACGCCCGCTGCTCCGGCGCGAGGTTCGAAGTTGTTGACAGCATGGAAGAGGCGTTCCGCAGCGCCGACGTCGTCATTCCCAAGAGTTGGGGATGTCTCGACACCATGGGCACCAAGCCCGAAGAGTCGCTGCGCATTGCCAAGCAATACACGGACTGGATCTGCGACGAGCACATGATGAAGCTTGCCGCACCGCATGCCCTGTACATGCATCCCCTTCCTGCCGATCGCGGCAACGAGGTGACCGACGCGGTCATCGACGGTCCGCAGTCGGTGGTCTATGACGAAGCGGAAAATCGTCTGCACACCTCGAAGGCCATCATGGCACTGACCATGGCCGAGGAGGAGGTCGCGTACGAAGTCGAGGACTCGATGAAAGCGAGCACCAGCTGATGCGGCGTAGCCAGAATTTCGTGTCGCGGAAGTAGGTGGCTATGATCATCCGTAATGCTTGTATTCTCTGCTTTGACTCTGCGGACCGCGTAATCGATTGCGGCGCGGTTCGAGTGCGCAGGGACGGAAGTATCGGTTGGGTCCGGCGGGATCGCGGCGCACAGAACCTCAGTGCCCACAGCCAGGAAGAGATTGTTGACGCACAGGGCAAGCTGCTCATGCCGGCGCTCATCAACTGTCACACCCATCTTTACAGCACGCTCGCGCGCGGGATCGCCCTGCCCGGACGTGCGCCGCGTAACTTCTCTGAGATCCTGAAGAAGCTTTGGTGGCGCCTGGACTCGGCGCTCGACCAAGAAGACATCTATTACAGCGCGATGGTGGGCCTGATCGAATCCGCGAAGGCAGGGGTGGGCACTCTGGTCGACCACCATTCCAGCCCAAACGCCTGTCCCGGAAGCTTGGACACGGTCGAGCGTGCCTTTCGGGAGGTCGGCCTGCGTGGCGCTCTGTGTTTCGAGACCTCCGATCGCAACGGTCCGACACGCGCCCAGGAAGCCATCGCCGAAAACATTCGTTTTCTTGAGCGCATCCCAGGCCGCCGGGACGGCAACGCGATGGTCAAGGGAAATTTTGGCCTGCATGCGTCGTTCACGCTGACGGATGCCACTCTGCGGCAGTGCGTGGAAGCCAATCAAACACTGGGTGCTGGCTTCCATATCCACATCGCTGAGGACCGTTGCGATGTGCAGCATGCTCGGGCCCGCTTCGGCAAGAGTCCTGTGCGGCGCTTGTGTGACGTCGGCGTACTAAACGAGCGCACGCTGGCCGCGCACTGTGTACACGTATCGGCGGCAGACATGACTTGCCTTGTGCGGCGCGGAGTGAATGTCATCCACAACCCACAATCGAACTGCAACAATGCTGTGGGCGCCACCAACCTCACCGGGCTGCTGCGCCGATCGGTCATGGCGGGGCTGGGGTCGGATGGCTACTCCCCCCGCATGTGGGAAGAATTTATAACCGCCTCCCACGTGCAGAAGCTATCGACGCGCGATCCTCGAGCTGGCAATTCCGAGGCGTATGCGGCGGCGTTGCTGAACAACCGCACCATTGCAAAAAAGATCTGGGGCTGGGACATCGGTCGCATCGAGCGCGGTGCCCGCGCCGACTTGATGCTGGTCGATTACTATCCCCCGACGCCGCTCATGGCAAAGAATCTCTTGGGCCACATCCTCTTTGGAATTGCGCATGCGCCGCTGGATTCCTTGGTGGTGAACGGCAGATTCGTGGTCCGCGACTATCGCTGCGTCACGATCGATGAGCGCGCTATCTGCGAAAAAGCCAGAGCCCAAGCACAGAAGCTTTGGGAGCGCTTATAGGACGACCGCGCCAGGCAAGGCTCATGACAAGCGCGCCGATTTTCGGACCGACCTATCACGAGATGTTGTACCCCGAAACTCTACCCGCGTCCCTCCGCAAGCAAGCGGAAGCGGCGCGCGCGAACGAACTCGCTGCGGCGAACCTTTTCAACATCACCTGGAAAGCGCCAGACAACACGGTCCGCCACATCCTGCTCCCCCGGGAGTTGACCGGGGTTGAGGCCAACATCATTGTGCTGGTTGGCCACCAGTTTCCTTCCGGCAGCCACAAGGTCGGTCCGGCCTATGCAACGCTGCTAGAGGGTGAACTCGCCGACGAGATTCGCCGGGACGAGAGCACGATCATCGGGCCTTCCACCGGCAATTTCGGAATTGGGGTGGCCTACATCGCAAGGCTGAAGGGCTACCCGGCCGTGGTGATCATGCCAGAACAGATGAGTGCTGAACGATACCAGCGGATCAGGAATTATGGCGGACGCCTGGACCTGACACCGGGGTCAGAAAGCGATGTCATTCTAGTGCTCGAGCGCGCCGAAGAGTACAAGAAAGATCCGCGCAACAAGGTGCTGGCGCAATTCGAACTGCTGCCCAATTACCGTTTCCATCGCTACGTGACCGGCGGCAGTGTCTTGCAGGTGGCGCGAGCTTATGGCAACGGGCGCGTGGCGGCTTTTGTCGCCGCGCCCGGCTCCGCCGGTACTCTGGCCACCGGAGACGAAATCAAAACGAGATTCCCGGACGCCGCCATTTGCGCACTGGAGCCGCGCGAGTGTTCCACGCTCTTCAATAACGGCCGGGGCACGCACCGCATCGAGGGCATCGGTGACAAGATGGTAACCCTTATCCACAATGTGCTCACCACCGACTACGTGATGTTGATCCACGACGACGACTGCGTGATTGGGCTGGAATTGCTGCAACGCCAGCAAGCGCTCGTCGAACGTGTCCTGCATCTGCGGCCGGGCGCTTTGCACTTCCTTCATGACGTGTTCGGTATCTCCGGGATTTGCAACATCCTGGGGGCGATGCGCGCTTCACGTCATCTCGGTCTGAGACGTAAGGACAACGTGGTCACGATTGCTACCGACGGATTCGACCGCTATCCATCGGTTTTGCAGGACCTGGAGCGGCGCACGGGAGCCCTCACTGAGGCGATGCTAGGGGACCGGTTCGAACAGATTTTCCGTGGCGGAACTTCCACGGAGATTCTTGACGTGCGGTCGCGCGGCGAAAAACATCGGCTCTTCTCCTACAAGGAGGCAACCTGGACCAGGTTCGGCTATTCTGCATCGTATCTAGAGAGCATGAAGAGCCAATCGTTTTGGAACTGCGAATATGAAAAGATCCGTCAGGTGGACGCGGCGCTTTCGCGCGCACGCGGCCATCCTAGCGCCCGGCCTTCTGTCTAACACCCGAGTTCAGGCGCTGGGGTCTTGCACACGCCGAAGCGTCCGTCACTCTAACTTCACTCAGAAATTCTCGACCAGATCCCAATTCTGCTGGCGCCTATTATTTGTCCGACACCGACGCGCGCAGCCGGCCGTGAATTATTCTAATGCCGTGGTTTTTTGAATGATCGGGAGCAGCCATGATCGGATTCTGGAAACGAATAGATTTTGCGTTTCGATGCTTCTTTTCAATCCTGTTTCACGCTGACATTCCCAACGACATTGCGCAGAAGCTGGGGAAGCCGGCGGCACCGGTTGCGCAGGCGCCCTCCCCGGCTGTATCTCCCGCCTCGCACTTGAGGGAATCGGAACGGCCGCCGCTGGAAGCGTTCGATCGCGCCATACAAATGCTTGCGTTGCTGCAACGAGACGGGCGGCTCATTGATTTCCTGGCGGAGAACATTTCTCCGTATCCCGACGAACAGCTCGGAGCCGCTGTCCGCAGCATCCACGAAGCTTGCCGGCAGGTGCTCGAACGTTACCTGAAGCTGGAGCCGATTCTGAACTCCGAAGAGGAGCAACCGGTGACGGTGCCAGCGGGCTTTGAGCCGGCAGCCATCAAATTGATCGGCAACGTAGCGGGAGAGCCGCCAGTTCGCGGTGTGTTGCGGCACAAAGGCTGGCGGGTGAAGGAAGTGAATCTGCCGCCGTTGCCCCAGGGTGCGGGCCGGATGGTGCTTGCGCCGGCTGAGGTCGAGCTCGCGTAACCGTAAATCCACATCTGCCGAACAGTGTGGGTATCAAGAGGAGAGTTTCCTTGGCGGCAAAATACATCGTTGGAATCGACCTAGGGACAACCAATTCAGCGCTGGCGAGGTGCGACGCCACTGCTGACGACGAAAGCCGCATCGAGATCCGCAGCATTCTGCAGCTCGTGAATCCGAACGACGTGGCGGAACGCAGTCTGCTGCCGTCATTTCTCTATCTCCCCGGAGAATTCGACTTTCCCAAGGGCAGCCTCGCGCTGCCATGGGACGCGGAGCCGAAGGTCGTCATCGGCGAACTGGCGCGCAAGCGCGGCGCGGAGAGTCCAAACCGCTTGGTCGCCTCCGCCAAATCCTGGCTCTCGTACGCGGCGGTGAACCGCACTGCACCGATCTTGCCGTGGCAAGCACCCGAGGAGGTACCCAAGCTATCGCCGGTGGAAGCGTCCTCGGAGTTTTTGCGGTACTTGTGCGCGGTGTGGGACAGCGGCGAGGCAGGAAAAAAAGCGGAACTCGCTCTCGAAGAACAGGACGTGCTACTCACCGTGCCAGCTTCGTTCGACGAAGAAGCACGGGAGTTGACCCTGCGTGCCGCCGAGCAGGCCGGTTATCGGAAGGTCACGTTGCTGGAGGAGCCGCAGGCAGCCTTTTACGCCTGGCTGGAAAGCCAAGGAGACGCGTGGCGGAAGCGAATCAAGGTTGGCGACCTCGTTCTCGTGTGCGATGTGGGCGGCGGCACGACCGACTTCAGCCTGATTGCGGTCTCCGAGGAAAACGGCGAACTGACGCTGAAACGTGTCGCCGTCGGCGATCACATCCTGCTGGGGGGCGACAACATGGATCTGGCGCTGGCGCGCGTTTTGCAAGGACGCCTGAAAGACTCGGGTCATCTTATTGATATTTGGCAGTTGCACGGCTTATGGCATCAGTGCCGTATCGCGAAGGAAAAGCTTTTCGAATCGCGTAAAACGCAGAAGCACCCGGTCACCTTGTTGGGCAAAGGCACAAAACTCATCGGCGGCACGATCAAGACGGAACTGGCGCGAGAAGACCTCGATCTGGTGCTGGTCGAAGGATTCTTCCCCAAAGTAGCAAGCGACGAATTCCCCGCCCGGCAACGTCGTGTCGGGTTTCAGGAATTGGGCTTGCCGTACGCGGCCGATCCGGCCATCACCAAGCACCTCGCTCGGTTTCTGTCGGAGCAAGTTCGCAACAGCCCGGAGGCAGCGGGCATCCGGCGTGGCCCGAGCGGACTGGCCTGTCCCACCCACATCCTGTTCAACGGAGGGGTGATGAAAGCGTCGGTGCTGCGCGACCGGGTGGTCGAGGTGCTGAATAACTGGTTGCGACAAGAAGGGCTAGACGCGCTCGGGGCAGAGCAGATCCTAGAAGCCCCCGACTTGGAGCACGCCGTGGCGCGCGGAGCAGCCTACTACGGCAAGGCGCGCCGTGGTCGCGGGGTGCGTATCCGCAGCGGCGCTTCGCGGACCTACTACATTGGAATTGAGTCCGCCATGCCTGCCGTGCCCGGTATGGAAGCTCCGCTCAAGGCGCTCTGCGTAGTTCCGTTCGGCATGGAGGAGGGCACCGAGGCCACGATTCCCGACCGAGAGTTTGGCCTCGTGGTTGGTGAACCAGCCGAATTTCGTTTCCTGAGTTCTAGCGTCCGCAAGCAGGACCGTCCCGGCAGCTTGCTGGAGGATTGGGGTAGCGAACTCGAGGAACTTAGCCCTTTGGAGGTCACGCTCAAACTGGACGGCCAGCAGGGCACGGTGCTACCGGTGCGGCTCGAGACCCGCGTCACCGAACTCGGCACCCTTGAGCTCTGGTGCGTATCCCGCGACGGGACGAACCGCTGGAAGCTTGAGCTGAACATTCGCGAAAAGACCGCGCGGTGAGCTTGTCCATGCCTGCTCCCTATCTGATCGGCATCGATCTAGGCACCACGAATTCTGTGGTGGCGTACATCGATACTCACGCAGCCGCCGATCGAGACTCCACCATTCATGTGTTCGCCGTGCCGCAGTTGGTGGCGCAGGGGGAAGTCCGCACGCTTCCCGCTCTTCCTTCTTTTCTGTACTTCCCGCTCGAAGAGGAGTTGTCTGCCGGAACCGTGAGCGCCACGTGGGATGAGGATCCGCCCATGGTCACCGGTGTGCTCGCACGCGAACAGGGAGCACTGGTACCGAGCCGCCAGGTATCGTCGGCCAAGTCCTGGCTTTCCTATCCCGGCGTGGATCGCCGTGCCAGGATCCTGCCGGCGCAAGCGGAACCGCCGCAGCCAATGATTTCCCCGATCGAGGCGTCCGCGCGCTACCTCATGCATCTGCGCGATGCCTGGAATGGCGCAATCGGGACAGACCGAGAAGCGCGTTTTGAGCATCAGGAAATCGTCCTGACCGTACCCGCTTGCTTTGATGAGGAGGCGCGTGAGCTGACAGTCGAAGCCGCGCGCCGTGCCCGACTCAAGAATGTCACTCTGCTCGAAGAACCCTTAGCTGTGTTCTATGCCTGGATCGCAGCCCAGCGAGAAACCCAGGCAGACGGTCGGAATTTGGCGCGGGACCAGGACGGTGAACCGCTCCGTGATGCAGAAATGATTCTGATCTGCGACATCGGTGGCGGCACCAGCGACTTCAGCCTGGTGCGGGCTCGTTTGACAGATGGCGAGTTGCAGTTTGAGCGCACCGCCATCGGTGAGCACCTTTTGCTCGCCGGGGACAACCTCGATTTCGCATTGGCTCGCCGGTTGGAAGATAAGCTTATGGATATCAAGCTCACGCTGCGACAGCGTTACGCGCTACGTCGAGCCTGTTGTGCAGCCAAGGAGCGGTTACTGAGTGATTCGTCGTTGGAGCGCGTGACGGTCACGATCCTGGGGACCGGCCGGGCCGTCATCGGACAGGCGCTCAACGTTGAACTGACGCGCGAAGAGGTCTTGCAGATACTCATTGACGGCTTCCTGCCGATCACCACGCCTGACGATATGCCGGCGCGCGGTCGGTCGAGCGCCCTGCGCGAGCTCGGCCTGCCTTACGCCAGCGATCCCGCCATCAGCAAGCACCTGGCTGCGTTTCTGATGCAAGCGGCTGTCGCCATGCAGGGATCATCGGCCAAGCCACGAATGGTGCGACCTGATGCAGTGCTCTTCAATGGTGGGTTCTGCGCGCCAGCGGTCACTCGCCAGAGGATTGTCGAGGTAATCGCGGCCTGGTTCGGTGGAACGCAAAGCGGCTGGCGGCCCAAGGTCCTCAATAATGAAGCGGTAGGTAGCGCGGTCGCACGCGGGGCAGCCTACTATGGCCGCGTACGGCGCGGCATCGGTTTGCGGATAAGGGCCGGCAGCGCGCGTACGTACTACATCGGGTTGGGTTCGGAAGACGGTCTCGAGGGCATTTGTGTTTTGCCTGCCGGCGTCGAAGAGGGCACCACGCTTCCGCTGTTAGACCGGGAATTCTCCGTTTTAGCTAACCGCCCGGTGTCGTTCATGCTCTACAGTTCACGCACCCGCCACGATGCGCCAGGCGAAGTCGCTCTGTTGGACGAGGCGAACGTTCATCGCCACGCTCCCCTGGGAACTTTGTTGCGCTACGGCAAAAAAATGCGCGAGGTTCACCTGATTGTCCGTCTCCGAGCGAGTTTCACCGAGGTTGGCACACTCGAACTCTGGTGTGAAGCGCGGGACACCTCGCATCGTTGGCGACTCCAATTCGAACTGCGGGGCGAGGAGGCACAAGCCCAACAACTCGACTCGACGCAGCCGCAAGCCGTGGCCGTTGATCAA
Organism: Terriglobales bacterium; assembly: GCA_035623795.1. GTDB lineage: Bacteria > Acidobacteriota > Terriglobia > Terriglobales > Acidobacteriaceae > DASPST01. The sequence continues at coordinate 16,194 of DASPST010000113.1, read as the reverse complement.
TCGGCAAGTTCCAACGCATCGGTCGAATCCGCTGCGCACTTGATTCGCAGTGCTTTTGCCAATTCCGTGGAAGGTGGCACCACTTCCCCCGAAAGTCTCGTTAGCGAGATGGAGACAGCGCTCGGCCTGAAGAAAGACTCGTGGCCGATCTTCACTATTCGGCAGTTCTGTGATGTGCTCAATGAAATCGCCAAGTCACGAAAGACATCGCCGCGGCACACCGTGCGTTGGCTCAACCTCTACGGCTTCTGTTTGCGTCCCGGCTTCGGCGCTTCGGGTGACAATGCGCGACTGGATCATCTGCGAAGAATCGCCTTGAATGAGTCCGTCTGCGGGAGCGATTTGCAATGTCAGGTCGAGATGCTGATACTGTTGCGCCGGATCGCCGGTGGCATCAACGCAAGTGAGCAGCAAACGCTCTACCGAAAATACGCGCCATTATTGGGTGGCTGCGTTCGCTTCGCTGGCAAGAAAAGACTCCGCGTGAACCGGCAATTGGAATACGAGGCATGGCGCTTGCTTGCGAGCCTTGAGCACTTGGCCGCGAGCACCCGCGCTCTGCTTGGCCGTGAACTGCTGGCGAAGATCAGAAAACAACCTGCTGATGCAATTTGGCTGTGGTCGCTCGGTCGACTGGGCGCCCGTATTCCCCTGTACGGGCCGCTGCATTCTGTGGTGGCAGCCGAAACTGCCGGCAAGTGGCTGAAATTTCTGCTTGCCTTACCGGCGTTCACGGCGGCAACCACTTCCACCATCCTGCTGATGGCGCGGCGCACCGACGATCACTCGCGTGACATCGATGATGGGGTTCGTGGGCAGCTCATCTCCCGGTTGACGTCCGTTGGAACTGCCGAAGAAAGCATCCAACCCCTGTCAAAGTACGTCCCGTCGGAAAGGAAGGACGCAGTCCGCAGCTTTGGGGAATCATTGCCACCGGGGTTGCAGCTCGTGAGCTCTTCGAACTGCTTGCTATCAATACCCGCGTTACAGAGCTCTGACATGAAGTGATCTGACAAATGCTAAACCGCACGACGTCGAAGCAGACATTCCCCAATTACGATTGGGCAAGACGAATGGCGTCACTGTTTTCGCTGCTCGTCGTTCCATGACAGTGTCCATCACCTAACCAGATTCAAGACATCTGTATTCTTCATTTGAACTCTAGACATTAGAGAATCAGGATATTGCCTAATACCCTCGTTGAAGGTTGAATTATGGAGACCGCATTTCCGCCCAGCCCTGACCATAGCGATTGGAAGGCTCTCTACCGAGTCGCCATTCTCGAAACAAACAAGAGCGTTATACCCCAAAAGGTATCCCAAGCGGAACAAGCGATTCTGGCGCGGTGCCGAGAACTCTTCTACACGGCTGGAACTTGCGAAGAACAAGAAGCTCTCGAGGACGCTCTCTATGCCTTGCGTGCGTTTAGGAGCGCTTGGGAACACATCGAAGCTGCGTAGGGAAACCAGGGCTCAAAAAAGTCAATATGAGGACCTTTCGCATAAACTGACACAGAGATAAAGTCCGCCTTTGAACCGACTCTTGGATGCTGTGCAGTCCTCGAGGTCGTGAAGCTACTCAAATCCGAACTCGTAACCCGCCTCACTTGCAGGTAGCCGCAAGCCTCTCTGCTTGCATTGACTTGTCCCATCTCTAGACCATAAGATTTCACCTCAATGATCGGCGAGACCATCTCTCATTACCACGTTCTCGAAAAACTCGGCGGTGGCGGCATGGGTGTCGTATACAAGGCCGAAGACACCCAGCTGGGACGCTTTGTCGCACTCAAGTTCCTGCCCGACGAACTCGCCCGCGACTCGCAGGCGCTCGAACGCTTCCGTCGCGAGGCACGCGCAGCCTCCGCTCTAAATCATCCTAGTATCTGCACCATCTATGAAGTTGGCACGCATGGTGACCAATCCTTCATCGCGATGGAGTTCCTTGAAGGTGTGACGCTAAAACATCGCATCGGATATCGGCCCATAGAGCCGAACTTGTTGCTCAGCCTCAGCATTGAGATTGCCGATGCGCTTGAAGCCGCTCATGCCAAGGGCATTGTTCATCGCGACATCAAGCCGGCCAACATTTTCGTGACCGACCGCAAGCACGCCAAGATCTTGGATTTCGGATTGGCAAAAGTTACGCGGGAACGCGTGGGAGCGTCCGCCGTGACGGTGGTGACGGCGAGCGGCAAAGTTGAAGATCTCACTTCGCCCGGCGCGGCGCTGGGCACGGTCGCGTACATGAGCCCAGAGCAAGCGCTCGGAGAAGAACTCGACGCCCGCACTGACATATTTTCCTTCGGAGTCGTTCTGTATGAGATGTGCACGGGGCGCATGCCGTTTGAGGGCAGCACATCGGCGGCCATTTTCAATGCCATTCTCAACAAAGTTCCCGTGGCGCCGGTCAGTTTGAATCCCCAGCTGCCAGCGGAGCTCGAACGCATCGTCAACAAGGCCCTGGAAAAGGATCGCGAACTCCGGTACCAGAGCGTGGCCGATATGCGGGCGGATCTTCGCCGCCTGCACCGCGACCAGCAGTCCTCCTCTCGTCATGCATCGGCGACGCAAGAATCCGGCACGACCGCGGCTGCAACTTCGAGTCCCGAGGTCGGTCAGCCCTTCTCGGCAGAGCTGAGAATTCCGGAGCGCACCCAAAGCAAGACTATCCCGCTGCTAGCGGGTGCTGGCTTGCTGGCTTTGGCCGCAGTCGGTTTCCTCGCCTTCTCGGCCGGGGCACGTTCATCCGTGCGGCCGGTGCCGACCTTTCGCGAACTGACGTTCCGGCGTGGCGACTTGACGGCTGCACGGTTTGCGCCCGACCCGCGCTCGGCCATCTACAGCGCCGCCTGGGAGGGTGCTCCGCAAGCAGTTTTCATTAGTTCGCCCAATTCCACCGAATCGCGCGACCTGGGGCTTCCCCAGACCATCGTTCTGGCGGTTTCCTCTGCCGGACAGATGGCGGTTCTGCGCCACTTTCGGGTCAGCGACAACGCTTTCACCCATCAAGGAACCTTAGCACAGCTTTCCATTGGCGCCGACGCTCCCCGCGATCTGCTCGACAACGTCGAAGAGGCGGATTGGATTCCGGACGGATCCGCTTTGGCGGTTGCTCACGTGGTGGACGGAAAAAGGCGCGTGGAATATCCCGTCGGCAAGGTGCTTTATGAGACTGCAGGCTGGATCAGCAATCTCCGCTTCTCTCCCAAGGGAGATCGTTTGGCATTCCTGGATCACCCGTTGCTCGGCGATGACGGCGGTACGGTCAGCGTCGTTGACCTCAAGGGTAAGAAGTCCGATCTGACTCAACGCTGGGCCAGCACCATCGGTCTGGCTTGGTCTCCCTCCGGCGATGAGGTGTGGTTCACGGCCACGGACACCGGATTCAGCCGCGCGCTCCGTGGGGTGGGTCTTTCTGGCAAAATGCGCGCGTTGTTGAGCGCTCCGGGAACCCTGACGCTGCATGACGTGGGCGCGGGGGGTCGCGCCCTGATTACGCGGGATGCAATGCGGGCGGGCGCGGTGGGTTTGGCGCCCGGCGAAAGCAAGGAGCGCGACTTAAGCTGGCAGGATTGGACGGTGCCGGCTGATCTCAGTCGAGATGGAAAGACGCTGCTTTTTATCGAAGCTGGGGAAGCGGGCGGAGGCGAATATGCCGTGTTCACCCGCGACACCAACGGCGCTTCCGCCGTTCGTCTGGGGCAGGGAACAGCGCGGGCCCTCTCCCCCGACGGTCAATGGGCCCTCGTGCTTCGCCAGAACATGTCGCCTCCGGACTTCACACTTCTTCCCACGGGCGTCGGTCAACAGCGCGTGCTTTCAACACCCAATGTGATCCCCGGCAGGGGCCTGTTTCTGTCCGATTCCAAGCAAATTGTCTTTGACGGCCACGAGCCTGGCCATGCGTCGCGGATTTACGTCATGAGCGTCGACGGCGGCCGGCCTCGTTCTGTCTCTCCCGAAGGATTCTCCATTCGCGGAGTGAGGTCGGTGTCTCCCGACGGAAAGCGAGTTGCCGCCATTACCGGACAAGGACTCTCCCTAGTTTCGGTGGACGGTGGTGGCGAGCCGCAACCGCTGCCAGGAACCGAGGCAGGTGATGTGCCCCTGGGCTGGTCCGACGACGGACGTACTTTGCTGGTGGGGCACCGTGGCGAAATGTCGTGCCCTGTCTCTCGCCTGGATCTGCAAAACGGCACCAGGACACCGTGGAAGACGTTCAGCCCGTCCAACGTGGCTGGTCTGGTATCGGCCAATTGTCCGGGATTCTCAGCCGACGAGCAGCACTACGTTTTCGGCTACACCTGGATCCTGTCGGATCTGTTTATGGTTGACAATCTGAAGTAGCGCCGAAGCAATTTGTAGCAGTCAACCATTTGCTGTCGTGGGCCATCCTTGGTTGATGGCTCCATTAAGGCCGAGAAACTCGAAAAGAAGCACGCCGAGGTCGCGGATGAACTCGCCCACAGGCACGGAGCTGGGCGCGGCGACGACTGGGCAGTCCTCGAGGTGCCTAATAAAGCAAGCCAAATCCTGATGGCAGGAAGGATTGGCGTGTGATCGAGGATCGAGCTAGTTGTTGCGTGGTTTTCGGCGCTAATCCTGACTTCCGTGCGTGCGGGACTGGAGAATCCTGCGCGCACTGGCATCTTCCTTCGTCGATGTGAATCCAGGCAAGCCGCGGCACTTCCCAGTACCCATGGAACCGCTGCTACCGAGAGAGAATGAGTCTGCAATAGGGAATATCCGGCAACACCTATCTTTGAAAACTTGCTAAAAAGTCGAAGCCCGGTGCGACACGACGATGAACGTATGCGAGATCCAGTTGCAATGGGCAGCGATGCCTGACAAGAACAGGGGTGAAATCCGAACTCACCGGGGCTACCCCATGTAAACAGGCAGGCAGTTTGGAACTGCCTTAGTTTGGCATGTCGAATTGCCCAGACTTTTCCTCGGGGTTCCTAACACATCCCTACCCCGCCTCGGAAGGGTGACGTGCAGTTCGCCTTGATCTTTCTCGGCAGCCGTTGTAGTGTGACTAGTCAGACCGGTCGCAAAGAAGGAGACTCCATGGGCAAAACCTCTAAGAAGCCGCCACAGAAAGTTGAGAGTCTAAGAGCAGTTGGCCAGTCTTGGCAGATTCAGACGGCCAAAGCTCGCTTCAGCGAAGTGTTTCGCCTGGCTCGAACGAAAGGGCCACAACACATCACCCGACAAGGCAAGGAAGGTGTGGTCATGATTGCAGACGAGCAATATGCGAGGCTCGTAGGCAGATCGCATCAGCCGAAGAGCCTGGTTCAGTTCTTCCGTGAGTCTCCCCTGCTTGGTGTTGAACTCGATCTGGAGCGCTCGAAAGACGAAGGGCGTGACGTCGAGCTATGAGCGGGTTCCTATTAGATACAAACTGCATTTCGGAGGTCGTACGGCCAAAGCCGGAAGCTCGCGTATTGGAGTGGCTGGATGCGGTGGATGAATCGCTTCTCTACTTGAGCGTGCTGACGTTGGGGGAGATCCGAAAGGGTTTGGCGGGTCTCCCGCAGAGCAAGCGCCGAACTCAGCTCGAAACATGGCTAGAAATCGAACTTCAGGCTCGTTTTTCCGGAAGAATTCTACCGGTCGATGCGGCAGTCGCCGATCGATGGGGGTTGCTGGCTGCAGAAGCGAAACGAAAAGGAAAAGCATTCGCGACGATCGATGCTCTGCTTGCTGCGACGGCACTCCACTTTAGTCTAACTCTGGTATCCCGCAATGTTGGCGATTTCGCACACACGGCAGTCCCGATCCTGAATCCGTGGAAGGTATAGGATTCTTGCTTGCATCCATGCAAGAGATTGAGGCGTATTGTGCTTGCCGAAGGCGGTTGGACGTTGAATGGGATGCAAACCATGAGGGGTCACGCCGCTTGCGTGTCGTCAGTTTGCTTGCCAGGGCTGGGAGGAAGCATTCCGTGCTGCTGGTTCCGCCATCAGTGACGAATTGCTGCTGGACGCCATGAAACCCAGCCAGTTCGGTCGCAAGGAATGGCAGTGGTAGGCCAACCGCCCCGGCGCGACTCCGACCCAGGGGGCGGAGGTCCAGAATGCCTCATTGTCTCGCCTAACGAAATGAATCAGCATTTGCGGGCTGTCATTATCGCTCCCATGACCACGGTTTTTCACACTCATTGCATGTTGCGGCTTTGAATGCTTGCCTAGCATGCGATTTCTTGCGCAATTCCGCAGCAGGCGCGGTGATCGCAACCGTCGTCCGATTTACCATTCATCCCAGCCGTCTCCGCGTGCAGGCGGGAACACCGGTGACATGGGTGAACATCGATGACCCACCGCAGCAATTTCTCGTCGAAGACACCGCTGCGGAGACTGACGACCTCTTGAAGGGCAGACAGGAACCGTTGTACTCAAACAACCCGGCGTTTATCAATATCGAGATACGTTCTACCCGGGGGTTGAATCCCTCAAAGGAACTATCGAAGTTGAGGAACTTCCACGCACCAGCAAATAGCCTCAAAACGGCCAGAGCAAGCTCGAATTAACCGGGTGCTGATGTGTTCAGGTGTCTACAGTTCTAGATCGTGACCTTGAGCAAGAGAAGAGCCGCGATCCTTCCAGCCCCCCGCATCCGCGCTGCACCCCAGCGACGGAACGGCACAACGTAACATCGGGATGCGACCACACTCAGATTGACCCCAACCCAGCTTCCCCGTACCATCCCGTCGGTGGCTACTTCATTCGAACCAGTGGGGCAAACGGTTTCCCATTACCGCATCCTCCGCAAGATCGGCGGGGGAGGGATGGGCGTTGTCTATGAGGCAGAAGACCTTAAGCTCGGTCGCCATGTGGCGCTGAAGTTCCTTCCCGATGATCTTGCCAACGACAAGGAGGCTCTCAGCCGCTTCCAGCGTGAAGCCAAAGCCGCGTCCTCGTTGAACCACCCGAACATTTGCACGGTCTACGAGATTGATGAAGCCGATGGGCGAACCTTCATTGCGATGGAACTGCTGGAAGGACAGACTCTCCGGCACATGATCGCTGGCAAGCCGCTGGAGATTGACGAGGTACTGTCGCTTGGAATTGAGATCGCCGACGCGCTCGACGCGGCTCATTCCAAGCGGATAGTCCACCGCGATATCAAACCTGCGAATGTCTTTGTCACAGAGCGCGGGCACGTCAAGATTCTGGACTTTGGGGTGGCGAAGGTGTCAGTTGCGTCACGAGCAGGTGCGGATGGAAGTGCCCCGACCACCGAGTCCAGCGCCGAGCAGTTGACCAGTCCGGGAACGGCAGTTGGGACGATGGCCTATATGTCACCAGAGCAAGTTCGCACAAAGGAATTGGACACCCGGACTGATTTGTTTTCGTTTGGCGCAGTTCTGTACGAGATGGTGACGGGAACGTTGCCTTTCCGGGGCGAGAGTTCTGGTGTGATCTTCAAAGCCATTCTGGACGGGACGCCCACGCCAGCCGTGCGGCTGAATCCCGATCTTCCGCCTAAGCTGGAAGAGATCATCAACAAGTGTCTGGAAAAAGACCGCAACCTTCGATACCAGCACGCTTCGGAGATACGCACCGATCTGCAACGCCTAAAGCGGGACACCGAGAGCGGGCACTTGGTGGCAACAAGCTCCAGCACGATGGCAGAATCATCTGCTGCCGCTCCGATGAGGAAGCTCTGGATGGTCGTTGTCCCAGCGGCCATCGTAATAGCCACGGCCCTGATCGGCGGAGGGCTTTACTATCGTTCGCATAAAACCAAGCCGCTAACCGAGAAGGACACCATCGTTCTCGCCGACTTCGACAACAACACTGGGGATGCCGTTTTTGATGATGCACTCAAGCAGGCGTTGGCGGTGGAACTGGGACAGTCTCCCTTCCTGAATGTGCTCTCTGATCGAAAAGTCAGTGAGACCTTGCGGATGATGGGTCGCAGCAGGAGCGAACCCATCACGGCCGATGTCGGCCGGGAGGTTTGCCTGAGAACGGGAAGCACGGCTCTGCTGGGCGGGACAATATCCGCCTTGGGAAGCCATTACCTCATTGACCTGAATGCCGTTGGGTGCACCACGGGCGACACCTTGGCCAAAGAACAGGCCGAGGCTACAAGCAAGGAAGATGTTCTGAAGGCACTGAGTCGAGCCTCTTCCAGCTTACGGGCCGCTTTGGGCGAGTCGCTGCCTTCGGTGCAGAGGTTTGATGTTCCGATTGAAGCTACGACATCTTCCCTCGAAGCCCTGAAAAATTACAGCATGGGTGTCAAATTGAAGGAGGAAAAGGGAGACGCGCCGAGCATGCCGTTTCTGAAGCGGGCGATTGAACTAGACCCCAATTTTCCTATGGCGTATGCCGGGTTGGCGATCAGCTACACCAATATCGGCCAACCGTCACTCGCGGTGGAATATGCGACCAAAGCTTACCAATTGCGCGACCGTGCCAACGAACGGGAAAAACTGCGTATCTCTGCCGCGTATTTTGTTGCCAGAGGAGAATTCGCGAGGGCGACCGAGGTCAACGAACTCTGGGCGGCAAACTATCCTCGTGATTCGTTTCCGCGCCTTGACAGGGGAGCGGACTATTTCATCATCGGGCAGTATGAAAAGGCGCTAGCGGAATTTCAGGAAGCGTTGCGACTTGATCCGGACAGCGTCACCACCTATGCGGCCCTGGGGGAAGCCTACCTCCACCTAAACCGCCTCGATGAAGCTAAGGTCACCTTCGATCGGGCATTCGCGCACAAGTTGGACAGTGGGTTTCTGCGGTTGAACATATACCATCTTGCCTTTCTGCAGGAAGATTCTGCGCAGATGCAGCAGCAGCTAGTGTGGTCTGGTGACAAACCCGGAAACGATGACGACTGGCTACTGTCGGCGCAGTCTGACACAGAAGCCTACTACGGACGGCTGAGCCAAGCGCGGGACTTCTCGCGCCGAGCCGTGGACTCGGCTATCCGCTCTGACGCCAAAGAGACCGCAGCTTTATGGCAGATCAATGCGGCCCAGCGGGAGGCGGAAGTGGGCAACAAGGTGGAAGCGAGGCAAGGAGTCACGGCGGCCTTGGCGCTGTCTCGGGGGCGAGATGTGACGGCGTTGTCAGCCTTGACGTTGGCTTGCGTCGGCGACACTACCCGCGCCCAGGGGCTAGCTGAGGAACTGGAGAGGAGCTACCCAGCTTACGACCTCCTGAAGGTCTACTGGCTACCAGCGATCAATGCTGCCACCGAAATCAGCAAAGGACACTCGTCTCAAGCGCTCGTGTATCTGGAGGCGGCGGCTCCTTACGAAATGGGTGACATAGCAAGCCTATACCCGGCGTACGTGCGCGGCCAAGCCTACCTACTAGCGCACAACGGCACAGCGGCAGCTGCTGAGTTCCAGAAACTGCTCGACCATCGGGGGATCGTGCTCAATTCTGTCACGGGATCACTGGTGCACCTTCAAATTGGCCGTGCCTACGTGATGACAAGCGATACCGCCAAAGCCAAAGCTGCCTACAGGGATTTCCTCACCCTCTGGAAAGACGCCGACCACGACATCCCGATCTACAAAGCAGCCAAAGCCGAGTACGCCATGCTGCAATAATTGGGCTTCGATGCGTTGACCTTTGTTTCCGTCCCACCTAGTATTTCCGCCAATGGGCGACTCCACCCAACTGGTTGGGCAGACCATCTCGCACTACCGCATCGTCGAGAAGCTGGGCGGTGGAGGCATGGGTGTCGTTTACAAGGCGGAAGACACCGAACTTGGTCGTTTCGTCGCGCTGAAGTTCCTGCCCGAAGATGTGGCTCATGACCCGCAGGCGCTCGAAAGGTTCCGCCGAGGCGCGCGTGCCGCATCCGCCCTCAACCATCCCACGCTCACAGACAAGGACACGATGGTTCTTGCAGATTTCACGAAACGACAGGCGACCCTATATTTGACGAAACCCTGCCAAGGTCTGTCGATCCGCTCAGTCCAAGGACCGGCGGGCATGAATATGTGTGCCACTGCCAAAGAGCACAACATGATGCGGCGTTGCCCCGACCGTTGCACCAACATGGGCTCATTTTCTCCGTGGCTTCAATTATGCCGAGGGTGAGCACAACCTCGCGGCGGAATGGCTGCATCTACCCGGACAGCCTCCTCCTTAAAGGAGTGTCCTATGCGTCGGACGATAGAAGGGTCTCTCCTAATCCTGGCGTTCTCAATTCTCAACATGGGTTCATCGGCAGCCGGTTTTGCGCAGGACGGGGCCGACCAGGACAACATTATCAAGAAGAACGTCGACCTGGTTTCGGTGTACTTCACCGTTCGCGATAACAAGAAGCGGCTAATGAGTGAGCTCGACCAGGGAGAATTCCGAGTGCTGGAAGATGGGCAGGAGCAGCCCATTAAGTTTTTTGCTCACCACAGCGATGTGGTGCTCAATGTTGGCGTGCTGCTCGATACGGGCACAGGTATGGCCTGGATTCTTAACGAGGAGGCTGCGGCCACGAGCATGTTCATGAAGCATGTTGTGCGGCCCACGGATCTCGGCTTTATCTTGAGCTATCATGCGCGCGTGGACACACTCCAGGTGCCCACGTCCGACACCGCGTTGTTGCAAGAGAAAGTGGATCAGATTAGCAGTTGGGCAACGACCGTTGGTACTCCCGATCAGGCGCCCGCGCCGCAAACGTTCCCCGGACCAATTCCGCCCATTGGACCTACGGGAAAGCCCTACAACCAGCGCCGTGAGGCGCACCTCTATGATGCCCTCCGCGTTTCCACACTCCGTTACCTTCAGCACGAGGTCGGACGAAAGGCGGTGGTAGTTGTTGCCATGTCGGGAGATTCTAAGAGCGAATCCACCCTGGAGGACGCTTTAGATGTGCTGCTGCAAAATGATGTGATTGCTTACGTCCTGCAGATCTACGATCCTCCTCGCGGTAGCTCCCACTTCGACCACTGTGACGTGATTCATACCTACGAAAAAGATGATCACGGAGAAGAAGTGCTGAAGACGCTGGCGGAGGCGACCGGAGGCCGCATGCTTGAGGTGAAAGGCATGGACAAGCTAAACGCCGCGCTGGACGAAATCTCAGACGAACTCCATCACCAGTACAGTCTCGGCTACTACCCGGAGAACCAGAACTGGGATGGAAAATTCCGGAAAATCCGGATCGTCACCGAGCAGCAGGGCTACAAAGTCTATGCCCGCAAAGGCTACTACGCACATCCCAGATATCAGGCCATGCGGTAGAAAAACACCTTTTGCGGGCAGCGTACGCCTTTGCTTGGAAACGGTTAGCGACTTTATGCGTGGGGGAGCCACCGACCGGCGTGTTTCGCGTCAGTAATACGTAAGTTCACGGCGCTTGGTGTACACCGATTCTTCTGGCTCGACTGCAATACGTAAGGCATTTGCGTCTGTTACGTTTCAATATGTCCCGAAACTGCCACCACCTGTTTCGGGCTCTCGCTGCGGATGACAACCAATACCGATCCCAGCACCACAATCATTGCAACAATCATCAATATTGAGATGTTCTCGCCGAGCAGGACGGCGCCCTCGGTCGTCGCCACCAGCGGCACAATCAGATCAATAGTGCCGAGTTGGTAGGCAGCAATATCACGCAGCAGCCAATAATAGAGGGAGAACGCGACTGCCGATCCAAACACGGCCAGCAGCAGGAGCATGGAAATGGATAGCGTTGTCCAATGCGAGTCCTGTCCGCCTTCGAGGCCTATGCTGGCAACGGTCGTCACTATTGCGGCGACCGCCATCTGAATCCCGGTGCTAACTAGGGGACTGATTGCAAGGCCTTCGCGCTTCGCGAATACGGTGGCCCACGCAGCTGAAAGCACACCCAACAAGACCACAAACGCGCTTAGCCGGCTCGAAGTTGAGTATGGTACGCCTTTGAAAAATAGCACGGCAGTTCCGCTGAATCCTACCAGGATGCTGAATAGAGCGCGGCGGGGGACTGTCTGGCCGGTAAGCAAGAGATTCCAGATCGCCACCACCAGCGGGAAGGAGGCGAACAGCAATGCCGTCAGAGAGGCATTGATGTGCTGCTCGGCCCAGAATACCGAGCCATAAGGAACGGCCATCATGGCGATGCCGAGTATGATCTGGGTTCGCCACTCGCGAAGCGAGCACGGCAACTGTAGTTTCTTTCCCGCAGAGGCGACGCCCAAAATGGCTGCGGCGATCGCGAAGCGAATTGCGGCCGCGCGGAATGGTGGAACATCACGCACCAGGACCCGGACCGCAATCCATGTGCTGCCCCAGAGCACGCACAGACTGCCGTATGCGGTGAACTGCGTCGGCGAGGTAAAACCCATTGGTCTGATCGGGGCGGTCATGTCCGTTGCGGGATCTTAGCAAAACGCTATTGGCCTGTGGGAAGCGTCAACGGACATCGCGACAGTGTCTGCAGCCGGCCTGGATGACATCCGGCGCAGAGGTGCGGACTCTGAACCAGGCCTTTGTGCGGAACGTACCTGTCGCCTCGAGGCCCAGATAGACGTCCAAGGGAGGAAGCCGAGGACCTAAGTATCGATGCGAGGCACAGCGGCGGTTTGCTGCGGCATGTGGGCAACTTTACTTTGGGCGAGCGGGGGCGTTGAGACGCTGTGATGGCCTCGCTCGCTCCTTTCATGCCGAACCGAGTGATTCTTCCCGATAGTCGTGTGGCGCACCGAAAGTTACTTTTTACGCCTCAGCTCTCTATCTTCTTGATATAGAGACGAAGCCCAACCAGCATGATCCCGATCGCGACGAGGGCCATCCCCAAACCGACGCGACGGTAATTACGCTCCGCCATGGCTTTCTGACCGGCTTGCAAGCTCTTGGCAGCAATCTTCAAGCCGGCCTGAACATCCTCACCTACCAGATCCGTGCGGAAGCTATGGATCGTGACTCGAGCCTTGGTCAGCGAATCCCGTGCCTGGTTCTGTCCCAACCGAGCCTCGCTCACCTCCATGCCAGAAGACTCCGCCACGGCGAGAACCTGGTCCGCCCCTTTGATGGCCTCGTCCAAGCGATTCAAGTCAGCGAACAATCCCGCCCTGGCTTGATCGCAGGCGTCACCTGGAGTGTGACACCGCATGCATACAGCCCCGGGACCAGCGCCGAGCATCGCGTCCGTTGGATGACGGATGCCATGATTGCTATGGCACACGACGCATCCCGGAAGAGAAGCCGCTTGAAAGGCGGCTTTGTGCGAGCTTTTCTCGTACATCTGAGATTGAAAGACGTGACAGGTCGAGCACACGTTCTGAACCTTGTCGACTCCTGGCGGTACGGCGCCGTGGTTTCCATGACACGTGGAACAAGTCGGCGCACTCAGATCTCCTCGAACCGCGAGCGCGTCATGGTGGACGCTCGTACTGTATTTCGCGAATTGATCCGTCGGGATGGAGTGTCCCTTCATGTAATTCGCGTCTGCATGACAGCGAGCGCACGCATTCGCAACATTGACGGGATTGACGGTCGAGCGCGGATCGCTGGGTGCCCTTAGATCGTGGACACTATGGCAATCCGTGCATACCGCAACCTTGGCATCTCCGTGGGCGAGGCGCTTGCCGTGCACGCTGGTGTCGTATTCGGCTAACTGGTCGGTGCGCAAGCTGGGGTTAAACTGGCGAATATAGGCTGGATTGGAATGGCAACTCCCGCACAACTGCGGAATCTGCTTGCGCTCAATCTTCCCTTTCCAACCCGCCTTACGGCTCATCGCCTGATCTGGATCCGCGCTGGTTGAATCGCCCCCATGACAACTGGCGCAGGTCAGGCCCCTTTGCGCGTGGATATCTTGGCTGAATTTTTCTTGGCTGACTCCCAAGGGCTCAGGCAGGGCTGAGTGACAATCCAGACAGGAGTCCGGGGTTTGCCCATAACTCGCACACGCAGCGAACCCGATTAGCCAAAGTATGATCGCCGCCGCTAGTCGCCTGGTCTTACTTTGCAAAATGGCCATAAAGACTCATACCTGTCATGTACGTGAGAGCAAAGATGGCAAGACCCGTGATCCACGATTTCATACGCGAAGGGTGGTCACCTTCAAAAAACGGCAGCAGAACCCACAGCAGGCCAGCTAATCCGAAAGCCAGCACACCAAGAACCTCCCCGTCGATGAACCACACCTTAGCTGGGATGAGCTTAAGGGTCTGAAACATGAAGAGGAAGTACCACTCGGGCTTGATTCCTGCCGGTGCAGGGGCAAAGGGATCTGCCTTGACCCCGAGGTTCCACGGAAAGATTGCCGCCAAAGCACCCAAAACGCCCAACGCTATGTACCAAGCCATGAGTTCACGAAGCGCAAAGTTGGGAAAAAATTTCATTTCCCGTTTTGCGGACGGATTCGCGTCCCACTCCATCTCCAACTGCGGAGGTATGCTGATACCCAAGCGCTGCACCAGCAGAACGTGCACAAGGATCAACACGGTTGCCAATCCAGGCAATACCGCGACGTGGAACCCAAAAAACCGGGTCAAGGTGGCGCCAGTCACGTCTTCACCACCACGCAGGAAGATCATCATGGGCTTGCCGACAATGGGGACTTGCCCAGTAATCTCGGTGCCCACCTTGGTTGCAAAAAAAGCCAGGGTGTTCCACGGCAGCAAGTAACCGCTGAAGCCGAACCCCATCACCAGAAATAGCAGGATCACTCCGCTGACCCAGGTGAGTTCACGTGGCTTGCGGTATGCCTTTAGGAAAAGTACGCTGAACATGTGGGCAAATGCCGTGAAGATCATCAGGTTGGCAGACCAGGAGTGGATAGAGCGAATTAGCCAGCCAAACTGCACCTGGGTCATGATGTACTGCACGCTCTCGAAAGCCTCGTTCGCGCCCGGCCGGTAATAGAGAAGCAGCAATATCCCGGTCAACACCTGGATCACGAATAAGAAGAGAGTGATGCCGCCAAGAAAGTACCAGTAGGAGAGCCGGTGGACCGGAACAGTCTTCTCGCGCAGCGGAGCGACCAGATCGTCCCACTGGAATCGCTCCTCAAGCCAATGGCCGACATTGCGTAATACGCTCATCTCAAGTCTCCCGGCGGCGCCGCACAAAAATCTCTTCGCCACGAACCTGGACGTCGAAGGCTTCCAGTGGGCGCGGCGGGGGACCAGAAATGTTGCGGCCATCGAGATTGTATTTACCGTTGTGGCAGGCGCACCAGACTTCGCGCAGATCTTCCCGAAACTGAACCGTGCAAGAGAGGTGCGTGCACGTGGCAGACATAGCACGGTATTCTCCGCTGGCCTCGCGGATCAGCAGACCGGGGCGATTACCAAAGCGGAAAATCTTTCCACTGTTGGGCTTTAGTTCTCCGACACGCCCCGCCACCACAGCATCGCTGCCAAGATCGGAAGTTGTCGGCGGGACTAAGTAGCGCAGGACCGGATAGACGAATGCAGCGGCGGTAGCCACGAACCCGCTTCCCAGCAGCACCTCAACAAATCTTCTCCGCAGTACCGATGGTGGTTGCTGCTGATTGGGATTGCCCAGGCTCTCCCCACTCGCCATAGCTGCCTCCAGTAGTCATTTCCTGCTCAATTCGTGGATGTACTTAAATGACCCGTCGACCTGTTCCGCTGCAAAAGTCTTGTAGGAGCGCATTTTGGTTTTTGCCGTTAATAATTGTGTGTAGGTCACCGTCCCCACTACCTCTTGGAGCTCAGGCGACTTGTAGCTTTTGAGCTTATTGTGCCGAGGCCTGTTTGCAGTGATCGGGATCACGTGACGGCGTGACTGAGTACTACTTTGCAGAACTCGTTTTCTCAGCTCGCGGCACCGTTACGAGAAATTTGCTGCGGATGGGGCGCCATGGCTTTGTCGCTTGTCGGCAGAAGGACATTGGCTGGGCTGGCGCGACGACGAAGCAGATCGTGCCATTCACACCAGCGAGTTCACCGAACCTAACTACCAGCTCGGACACTGCCAGTAGGCCGTGTCCCGACTCTGAGCAGAGCTATGGAGTCCGCCGCAGCCTGTCGAGGGAGACGTTTTTCGTTCGACGTATAAATAGACGGATTCGAATCCACTCACATTCACAAAAGATAGGAGACATCACAATGCGAGTTATGGTCATCGTAAAGGCCAGCAAGGAATCTGAGGCCGGTGTTCTTCCGGATACGGAAATCCTTACCAAGATGGGGAAGTACAACGAACAGTTGGTAAAGGCGGGCGTCATGCTTGCGGCCGACGGACTGCAGCCGACCTCGAAGGGCAAGCGGGTC
>DASPST010000098.1:0-103603 GCA_035623795.1 Terriglobales bacterium | reverse complement strand
GTAATGACGTTTCAAGCGCGCTGATTTTCTGACCGAAAGATAGTGCACAATAAGCACAGCCAAGAACCATGAAGTGCGCGTATACTTACCAGCTTCGCTGAGCTAACCATCCGGGACAGAGACAATTGGGGCTGCATTGGGTCTCTTTCCCCACTCAGCGAATGCGATACCTACTCATGTGTGGGATTCTCGGGTACTCCCACTTCTCGAGCGAATTACCGTCTGGCCTGTTGACTTCGGGTCTGGAGTTCCTGCTCCATCGTGGGCCCGATCATCAGGGACGCTACACCTCCGACCAGATCTCCCTGGGTGCAACGCGACTTCGTATTCTGGATCTGGAGAGCGGTGACCAGCCGCTGCTTAGTCCGGATCGGAACCTGGTTGTCGTTTTCAACGGCGAGATCTTCAATCACGCCGAGATTCGTTCCGAGCTCGAGCGGGAAGGATTCGCTTTCCGGACCCACTGCGACACCGAGGTCGTCCTGCAAGCATTCCAGCGCTGGGGTAGTGCCTGCTTCTCCAAGTTCCGAGGCATGTTCGGGATCGCGATATGGATTCAATCGGAACGCCGCCTGATCCTGGCCCGCGATCGCATGGGCATTAAGCCTCTTTATTATTGTTTGCATGAAGGTGAGATTTTTTTTGCTTCCGAGCTGAAATGCATCCTCGCACACCCGTCCGTTCGCCGCAGGATCTGCCTCTCCGGATTGGATTGCTTTCTCAGCCTGAACTACGTTCCCGGCCCCTTCACCCTGGTGGAAGGCATCACCAAGCTGATGCCGGGTCAGATGCTGGAGTGGCAGAATGGACGTGCCACGGTACGCAGCTTTCTTCCTTTCCCGGCGATGGGGCTCCCGCCACGTTCTGTCGAAGAGGCGGCACAGCACCTGGACGAGCTTCTCGCGCAATCGGTCCGTGAACAGTTGGTTTCCGATGTCCCCGTCGGCATCTGGCTGAGTGGAGGCCTGGATTCCTCCACGGTTCTGCACTATGCGACGCAAGCCTACGCCGGCCGGTTGCGCACATACTCCATTACCTTCCACGGGCACTCCTTCGATGAAAGTCGCTACATTCGGGAAGTCAGCCGTCACTACGGCACCGAGCATTCCGAGTTCGACCTCGGTCCTGAGGCTGACCTTGCAGATGCAATCGAGCAAATCGCGTACTACTCGGATGAGCCCAGCGCCGACGCTGGGGCTCTGCCGGTCTGGTATCTGGCGCAGATGAGCAAGCGGGACGTCACCGTCCTGCTGACGGGAGAAGGTGCTGACGAACTCTTCGCTGGCTACCTCACCTACCAGGCCAATCGCTACGGCGCCATCGCCCGGCAGGTTCCTGCTGCTTTGCGCCGCACTGCTCTGGCGTGTGCCCGGCGTGTCCCTGCATCGGACGAAAAAATCAGCTTTGAATACAAGCTCAAGCGGTTTCTGCAGGGATCCCTGCTTTCTCCGGAACGGGCACACATCTTCTGGAACGGAACGTTTTCCGAAGAGGAGAAGCGGAAGCTGTTCCTTTATGTGAATTCCGGACCATTGGCGGAGGTGGTGGCTGGAATGGTCGGTCGCACCAGTTTGCAGAGTTACCTCGACTTCGACCAGCACTACTACCTCCCTGATGACATCCTGTACAAGGTAGACAGGATGAGCATGGCCCATTCACTCGAAGTCCGGCCCCCATTTCTTGATCCCCGCATTGTCGATTTTGCCAACCAGCTGCCAGCACGGTTCAAGCTGCGCGGGGCTACATCCAAGGTGGTATTGCGCCGCTTAATGCAGAACAAATTGCCGGGCACGGTCCTGCGTCGGCCCAAAATCGGATTTGACATCCCTATCCACGAATGGTTTCGAGGAGTTCTTCGGCCTTTGCTCCTCGATACACTTTGTGAGGAGGCGGTATCGGAGAGCGGACTGTTTCACTGGCCCGCAGTCTTTCGAGTGCTGCGCGAACACATGGAGCGAACGGCGAACTGGGGTTATCACCTATGGGGCTTGATGGTTCTGTTCATGTGGATGAGACGATGGAAGATCGGGTTACCATCCATCGAGGTGGAGAGCGAACGCCCGCTCGTCAAAGTGTTCGAGGCGGTTGGTTCGTCATCGCCGCTGCTTGCCTCGTCTTCGTCTCCAATATCCTCAGTCCCCCTCGGCTGATGGACGATGTCGACGCGGTCCAGGCGCAGATTGCCCGTAATATGCTGGCTTCTGGGGACTGGGTGACGGCGCGCCTCAACGGAGTCCCTTATCTCGAGAAGGCTCCTCTTGTCTACTGGATGATGGCCATTTCGTATCGCCTTCTGGGCGTCCACGACTGGTCGGCACGGCTGCCACTCGCTTTGGCGACCGTGTTGCTGTGCTTTGTGACCTACCGCTTCGGGCGCTGGGGTTTCGGGGAGAGAGCGGGGCTCTATGTCGGGCTCGCTCTTGCTACGGCAGCCGGACTGTTCCTGTTCACTCGTATCCTCATTCCTGATGCCACCCTCACCCTGGTCATCACCGCCGCCATCTGGGCGTGGCTTCGTTTGCTGGAGGGCAGGGAAGAGCCTCCCCGTGCGTGGTCGGTACTGCTGGGTACCTGCTTGGGGACCGGCCTGCTATTGAAGGGACTGATC
Source organism: Terriglobales bacterium (assembly GCA_035623795.1). Classification (GTDB taxonomy): domain Bacteria; phylum Acidobacteriota; class Terriglobia; order Terriglobales; family Acidobacteriaceae; genus DASPST01. Next base: position 100,995 of record DASPST010000098.1, on the reverse strand, counting down.
GGTGTCGTGTTTCCTGTCATGGCCGGACTTCTTTACATGGCGCTCACCCGGCAATTGTTCTCTGCGCGTTCCTGGGCCCGATTGCACCTGGGAATCGTGGTTGTCGTGGCGTTCACGATAGCAGCCCCGTGGCATGTCCTTGCGACCCTCCGCAATCCACCCTTCTTGACGCTCACTTTCCACAGCCGTCCTGGCGAATACCACGGATTCTTCTGGTTCTATGTCATTAACGAACACTTGCTCCGCTTTCTCAACCTGCGCTACCCGCATGACTACAATACCGTGCCAAGGCTGTGGTTCTGGCTGCTCAACCTGGTCTGGATCTTCCCCTGGTCCGTCTACCTGATCGCTTCCCCCGGCCTTTCCTTCCGCCCAAATTCGCGCCCCGGCCGTGTGCGCTTGATGGCGCTGTGCTGGATCGTCGTGGTCATGGTGTTTTTCACGTTCTCCACCACGCAGGAATATTACTCAATGCCGATCTATCCCGCGCTGGCCCTGCTGGCCGGTTCCGCCCTCGCAGCGGAAGGACCCAGGGTTCGCCTGGGGACTCGCGTCCTGCTGGCTCTTTTTACCCTCCTATGCTTGACCCTGACCTTCTTGGTGGTGAAGGTGTGGCGGTGGCCCACGCCGGGCAGCATCGCCAATGCCCTGACCCAGAATTCCGATCTGTACACCCTCTCCCTCGGCCACATGAGCGACCTGACGCTCCGCTCCTTCGCATACCTGAAGTTTCCGCTGGGCCTTGCGGCCTTCGCCTTTGGGGTGGGAGCATTGGGGTTAGTAGTCTGGGGAGGCAACGTGCGGAGAACGGCCCTGATCGTCGCCGCCAGCATGATCGTCTTCTTCCAGGCGGTGCGCGTTGCCTTGATCCGCTTCGACTCGTACCTGGGTTCCTACCCATTGGCGCAAAGCCTGCTCGAGAGCCCGCCTGGGCAACTCATCGAAGCCGATGCGTACTACGCTTTCTCATCGGTCTTCTTCTATACCAACCGCGCCGCACTGCTGTTGAATGGCCGCAAGAATAACTTGGAATATGGCTCCTACGCTCCGGGCGCCCCCGATGTCTTCATCGACGCCTCCAGGTTTGAATCGCTGTGGAACGGAGCCGGCCGGTGCTACCTGCTGGTCTACGGCACCGATCTGCGTCATCTCGAGCAACTCGTCGGCCGCCCCAGCCTGCACGTCGTGGCGGAGAATTCCGGGAATTACCTGCTGACCAACCATGCGCTTCCCTGAGACCCACACCGAACGCAGGATCCCCTGGGGTGAAAGTGTTCGATTCGTCTGGGGGGCGATTGCGGCGGACAAAATAAAGGCTTCTCTCACCGCGCTGGCCGTTTTGGTGGGCAGCGCCGCCATCGTGCTGGTCATCACGATCGCCTCTGTCGGCAAGGTCTACGTTGTCTCCCAGATCGAGGGCATTGGCGCCAACGTGGCTTACGCCTCACTCAGCCGAAGCGGATCATCCGTGTCGCCGTTGGAAGACGAACTGACGCCCGAAGACCTTGTCGCCCTGCGTCAGGTTCTCCCCACTGGCAGTCCAGTGGCGGGCACCTACGACACGCCAATAGACTTCACGCTTCAAGGCCAGCTGCTGCATGCGCGTCTGGTGGGTGTGACCCCGGATTTCGGTGAGATTCGCAACCTGCAGATCACCTCGGGACGATACTTCGATGCTGAAGACTTCCGCTCCCGCGCCAAGGTTTGCCTGGTGACGGATCAGCTTGCGGGCGGTAGTGGGAGTTACGATTCGGCCGCGGGCGGTACGATTCATGTCGATCAATTTCGCTGCACCATCATCGGAACCTTCCGGGAGGGTGTGCCTACCTTTGGCCGGTCGGAGATCCAGGACGCAACTCTCCTCATTCCTTTTCCCCTGGTAAGAGGCATCACCGGCGACAATTTCTTCCAGGTCTTGTATGCACAGGCCCCTTCCTCCCGTGACGTGCCAGCCTTGACCCGGCAGATGGCGGAGGTGTTGCGCAGCCGGCACCGCCCGGGGGCGCGTTACTCGATTGAGAACCTTTCTTCTCTCCTTGAGACCGCCCACCTGGTCTCTCTCGCGATTAGCGGCGTGCTCCTCGCCGTGGCCTTGCTGACCCTAACCGTCGCGGGCACGGGCATCATGAACATCATGCTGGCCAATGTCTCCCAGCGAATCCACGAGATCGGCCTCCGGAAAGCCCTGGGCGCCACGTCTGCAGAAATTCGCCTGCAGTTTCTGCTGGAAGCAGTAAGCATCAGTTTTGTGGGAGCGATGCTCGGCGTGATCGTCGCGCTCGTGCTGCTCTGGTTCGGTGCTGGTCTCATCCGCACCGCAGTGCCGATCACCATTTCCTGGGTGGCAGTTGCGGTGGCGCTGACCGTGTCCAGCGCGGTAGGCGTGTTGTTTGGGTATCGACCTGCCAGTGAAGCTGCGAGTCTGAACCCCATCGATGCTTTGCGCGTGGAATGACGCCTCACGCGCCCGCCGACCGGGCAGAACCAGGGTGCTCGCCTGATGGGAGCCGCACGCGCATTCCCTCAGCAGATTGCAAGAAGGACGGTTTGGGTCTGCTGCCGGCGACCGGTTGGCAGGGGCCAAAACCCCGGCGAGGAGCGCAGGTCTTCCATGCAGCCCCCGCCGAGCACGGATCTCCATGCCCGCAAACACGGTGGTCTTGCCTTCCGGGACGGAAATCCACGAAAGGGCAGAACAGCGCGCAGCTCGGCAATCAGTTCGCGGACGCGGTCAGCCCGAGGAGAGAGGTCGCTGCGAGAGGAATCTATATGCGAGACGATTTGAATGTAGGACATCCAGGCACCGCCGGTATGCCCTAGTGTCACTTCCGTTCACGTCGGATCGCGTGTTCGGGATTGAACCTCGTGTCCAGACTCCCGGTCACGGAAATCTGGTACGTCTTATCAAACGGAATGCCATCCAGTCCTTCTGCGGTCAAGCGGACGGTGAACGTGCCCGGATGAGTGAAGGTGTGCTCTACTGCCTCCCCGTATGTACTCGTGCCGTCTCCGAAGTTCCAATGGTCCGCAAGAGCTGGCGGACCGTCCGGGCCGACGGCAGCCGAAAAGCGCACCGGCTGACCGGCGGCCGCATGTTCGGGAACTTGTGCAATTACGCTGGGTGCGGCAGCCGGAATGGAAAGTTCGATAATCTTCAACATTCGCACCGACCTGGGGGCGAGAGTGATCGCAACCGATTCCGGACTCTGTCGGATCGGCGTTCGGTCTGCAAGAACATCGGAAAACTGATGGTGCCCATTCAACGGCAAGCCCAGGTCAGAGAATTGCAGATTCTGCTGGCGCTCCTTCTCCGTCCAGTTAAACACCGTGAGGATCGCTTGCCGTTTGCTTTCGTGAAGCATAAAAATGCTTGGTAGTTCCTCTTCCGGCGTATACGTCATGAGGTCAACCGGTATAGATGCGTGGCCGTAGCGGGCGATATCGATCAACACCTGATTCTGCACCAACGCCATGCGGTCCGGATCGAGAAAGAGCGTCGGCAGATCATCGCCAATTTCAAACATTCCTCCCGAAATCGCCGCCAAAGCAATGGAGACCCGGGCCTCATCGAGCGTTAGCGCCCGTTTGCCACCATGCCACTCCTGCTCAGTTACGTTTTGGCGAGACACCGTGAAGGCATCTGGATCACTCACGAAAAAATTTCGGTGCATGTAATACCGCGCTGCAATGCCGGTTGCCGCATCCCGGCTGGCTTCGAAGGTGTGGCCGGTATCTTGCGAAGTCCGTCCGCAATCAACAATCCCGACGGGATTGAGCATGGGGCTGCCATCTTTATCCAGGATTACGTCATTGCCGACGGCCTCGCGGATGATTTGCAGTCCGATTCGCTGAGCCTCCAGCGCGGTTGTATGGGGACGGAAGTAATGGCCTTCGATGGCGGAATCTTCCATGAAATCCAGCTTGATGTAACGAATTCCCCAATCCCGCGTCAGCGTCTTATAGGTCTGACGAAGGTAGTCTTGTGCGTCCGGGTTGGTCGTATCAAGGACGTAGAGGGCATCGAGCGGTTTGTTGGCCCGCCGGGCAATCACAAACCCAGCGTGAATGGGCTGTCGTTCGGAGTTTTGCACCAGCCAGTCCTGGTGATTTTGGTAAACCCAGGAACGCTCGGAGACTTCAAAAGGTGCAGTCCATATGCCGGGGATCAGTCCCAGTGCTTGAACCCCGGCTTCCAGCGCGTTCATTCCTGCTGGGAACTTGGCCGCGTTTTCCGTGGTGTATTCTCCGCGGGCATACTGGTATCCCTCGTCGATGTGAAAGAACCGGTAACCGAGATGCTTCAAGTGCTCGGCTAGAAACTGGGCATTTGTCAGTGCCGCGCCCTGGTTCAGACCAAAGTAATAGGCCGTCCAGCTCCACCAACCGATGGGGGTTGGTATCCCCACCCGAGCATGATGCAGGTCGCGAATGAGGCTGCCGTAGGCTTCCAGCTGAGCGTGGTAATCTGATCCCAGGCCGATCATGAGCTTCTCTGAGGCCATCTCCTTGCCTGGAGCGAGCGACAGGCTCAGTTCGACTTGGTCCTGCGGAGGCGAGGTCCGTAAAGAATTTTCAGCTGCAAGTTCGGTTGTTCCGGTTGCCTCAGCTTCGTAGCCAACGATCTTTGCGGAATTCTTCTCCGCGTGCACGCGGAGAACGGTGAGCCAGCGTTCCGAGCTCAAAGCACCCACAAACAGGCTATTGCCACTGCGGCGGTTGTAAATGAGCTGACTGCCGACCCCCCGATACAGCCCCTTGGAATCATCGCCCAGGTCATGTATGGACATCGCCGGCCGGTCTTCGCTGAAGCTGTCGGAGAGCAGGCGATCCGCTGACTCCGGGCCGCCCAGATCAAGCATTTGGCTATCGCGGATCTCAATCGCCCGAATCGCCTGCACCTCAATCTGCTGCTGGGTGGTATTCCGCACCGCAACCTCGACCTCGGCATAGGCAGGTTTTCCGTGGAGCCACAGGGAGCACACAAGCTCCGGCTCTCCCGGTAAGCCCCCACTCACGATTGTGAGTTCGGGAACTTGATTGGCGTCGGGGCCCGAGCCTGAAGAGACGGTGTGCGTCGGGTAGTCGCTGGAATGGAGCCAGCGACCGTTGACTTTGGCGGCGACGCCCGCCGTGAATTGAGCGCCGCCCGTTCGTTGCTGCAGTGTGTAAGTGCCGGCGGTTCGGCTGGCCTCAGCGAGCAAATCTGGGCCTTCAATCCGGACAGAGGGTGTCTGCGCCGTTACACTTCCGCAGGCTGCGAGTACAGCTGTCCAACAGGCGCCAGCAACCTTTCGTGCCATCATGCGCTTCGTGTCTTTCAACCCCTAGCAGGTGGATGCTATTGGGGCGTTTTTACGACATGTTGCGAACAATGACTATTACTTTCGTTCGTTGGACTTGTCAACCTGAAGACAGACACCTGAAGACAGTGCACGCAGAACGGTTGTCTATGTCTTCCGGAAGGACGGCACCGGTGCTGTTGCTGCGCTCTGCCAGCACCACGTTCCGCTTCTGATCGGCACGGATCGCCTGCAGCCCGCGCGCGCGTCCTGGAAGTCGTGGACCGTACGAATGTTCGCTCGTGCTCATCCTGACCAGGATGAGGGGCGAGAAGCTGCAACACGTCATCGACGAGAGGGTTAAGCCCTACCCCGGTTGCTTCATGGTCTTCAAGACCCGTTTGGTGCACTGCAGACGTGAACGTTACGCCATGGTTTACGCGGCGTTTTCCTCTGCCGCCACTCGCCCCGAGCGAATGGCCTTCACCAGCGCCGCGTGATCCCGCTCGGCCTGGTCCGCATAGGAACCCGCAAATTTTGCCAGGGCGCAATCGAAGGTGTCGTTCTTCCCCAGGTACCCGCCGATCAGCGCCGCATCCCCGGTCCGCGCGTGCGCGCGTGCCAGTGCCCAGCCGCAGATCTCGACATACTCAAGCCAGTCCGCTTTGGCCATGGTTTCCAGATCGATCTTCATTTTCATGTCACGCAACTGGCGAAAGTAGTAACTGCGGCCCTGCTCGTCGCGCGTCCACCCCAGGAACACGTCGCTGGCCGACTGCAACATGCGCTGCCCGGTTACCACACGTTCGCCGTGATTGGCGTAGCGGCTTCTGCCCGCGTAGGACTCCAGCACGGAGGGAAGCGCCTCCTTGAACTGCAGCAGCAGCGGGTCATGTTCGCCGGCCATCAGCAAAACCACCGCGCAGCGCGTTCCGACACTGCCGACTCCCACGACCTTCCGCGCCACATCGACGATCTGGTAGCGGTCGAGAATCACCCGGCGCTCTTGCGGCAGGGTTTCGCGGTAGTGGCGGAACATCCGGGTCACATGTTTCCGGATCAGATCGCTCTCCCGTGGGTGGTACACCAGGGGCGGATGGTCCACGATGCGCGTGCGCCCGTTGACCACGTTCGCAATGTTCGGGAAAATGTGCTCCGCGGTCTGGTGCCGAGCTTTCTCCTCCACCTGCTGCCAGCGTTTCCTTGCCTCTGCCGTCTTCGCGCCTGCGAGGAAGACCTCGGCGTCCATGTGTGAATACCAGACTTCGAGCGCCCGCATGCGCCCGTAGTCGCGTACACGCTGGCGATACGACTGGGCCATGGTCAGAACGGCATCATCGCAGACACCGCCGCTCAAGCCGAGGTCCCGGGAGGCGAGGATAATGCTGGCTGCCAAGCGCTTGACATCCCACTCCCAGGGCGCGGGCAGCGTCTCATCGAAGTCGTTGATGTCGAACAGTAGTTGCCGCTCCGGACTGGCGAAGCCTCCGAAATTCGCCGCGTGGCAGTCGCCGCACGCCTGCACCCGTATTCCGCTCACCGGAGTTCTGGACAGATCCCACGCCATCACTGCGGCCGAACCCCGAAAAAACGCGAACGGCGACTGCCGCATGCGGGCGTAGCGTATGGGCAAGAGCTCCGCCAGCCGGCCCTGGTCGGAGTGCCGCAGCAATTCCACGGGATTGGGACGATCCACGGGTGCCACCCAGTCGGCATGCGACGCCCGCGGCACGCGTTCGCGCAGTGCTTTCCCCGCAGTCATGCGCATTCCGACGCTAGGACCAAGCCCGTTTGATTCTCTGCGGTGGACACTAGGCTTATGTCGTGACTGAACCTTCATCCCCCCTGACCCCTGGCAATTGTAGTGCGAAACGTCCTTTCCCGCCGCAATAAACGCCACCGCGGGCGTGGCTAAACGCCAGCCAATCAAAATCACCAGGACGCACTCCGCTTTTTCTGGACATCACCGGGAGGCAGCAGTGGGATCCTGAGCGAGCAGATCTCGGAACATAACGATCCAGTCGTTCGCTGGAACGTCGGCTGGCGGGTAAGGTGGTCTGCAAAAGCGATCCGTTAGTCGCGCTGCCTGGGGTTGTGCACGAGGAATTTGCACGCCGGAGCACCGGGAAGGCCTGTACTCATGCTGTCGGACCCCCTTCCAATAGCAGGTGTCTCAGCACTGGCAAACCCGGTCCCCCAATCCAGTCCGGGATGTCACGAAAGCGATGCTGTCTCCTCGCTGAGGCATGATGGGAAGTTCGAGTCAGCCATCTCTCGTTGAACGTTTTCGACCTTTACAGGTGTTGTCTTATAACGCGATCCGGGCAGGAGGCCGAGAGGCAGGCAGCGGCGCGACTCTAACACCCTTTCCTTTCTCAACTACTACAGTCAGGGTCCGGCAACAGGAGTTGCAAAGCCAAAAGTAACCAACTTGCCGGGGATACCCCCTGCCGTCGACGCGGGAATCACCCTCAACTTCCTTCACAAACACCCTGCCCTCGCGCAGGCTGTGGAAGGTCGCGGAGCACGCGGGATTAATGCATTTTTCCACCATCGTATTCTGGGAATCGTGCCGGTTGACCTACCCGGTGATGGCCGTGTCCTTTCTGCACCCGGATCTGCATGACGACTTTCAAGAGGCCGCCTGCCGGAAGGGCTTCGGCCATGCCAGCGGATGACGCCGTAGCCCTGGGGCCCTTGGTGCTAGTACTTTTCTAACCTCTTCGAGAACTACGAACGGGTCTCGCTTTGGAACCACGCCAACCGCACCCAGCCCACGGAACAGCTCGAGGTCTTTTTCGAGGACCTTGTCTCGCAGGATCAAACTTGGGTGAGAGGCGCCGTGAGTACTGACCGCGCCGAGCAGCAGTGCAGCATTGAGTTCCGGAGGATGATCGCCAAGAAGGACGAGGTCGAAAACCTCGCTTGCAACCAGTTGCCTAGCCTCAGCTTCGTCCCAGGTAATGGTGGCGTCGACTCCGGCATCCTCGAGAAGATGCTGCAGGGTGATCAGCGTATCGGGATCACTGTCGAGAATAAGGACTCGGTAGGGCTGTTCGTCCATAGCCCTCTCCTTACATTGACGCGAGGGAAGAGTCCCGCGCTGGATCAGTTTCTCGGCCTTTCAGACCCGGATCGATTCAGGAGACTGACTTAAGCAATAGTGCGGAGGGGCCATATTATCTGTGACTGGGATCACTGCTGTCTGCACGGTACCGCACCAAGGGGACACAACGTGTCAAGGGAGTGATCAGCCGGTGAGCGTCTGGTCGGAAAGCTTTTTCATGATCGGGTAGCATTCGCACGCCCGCTTCTCCAACTGCTTTCGATCAAGAACGCGGACCTGACCGTGGCCGGCGCGAATCAGCCCGGCCCTTTGCAACTGGCCTACTGCCGAGGTCACGGATGAGCGACGACAGCCGAGCATCTGGGCAAGAAATTCCTGGGTGAGAGGCAGCAGATCAGACCCCGTGCGGTCATAGCTCATGGCGAGCCATCGGGCGAGGCGCTCAGGAACTTGATGCAGGCAGTTGCAGGCGGCTGCTTGTGCTATCTGCATTGCCTGGGCATAGGCGTAGCGACGAAGCATCTGTTCGAGCTGCGGCGTTCGAGGCAGTATTTGTCGGAGCAACTCTGTTTCGATTCTGAAACCGCTTCCCGCGCTCTGAACCATGGCTCGAACCGGGGCGGCGTGGGCACCGAGGACTATGGCGGTTCCCACGAATCCCTCCCGTCCCGTAATCCCTACTTCCGCCGTTGCTCCATTGCGCATCACCGCTAGAAAGGAAACCATCCCGGAGGTCGGGAAATATATGCACTCGATAGGCTGGTTGGGTTCCCAGAGTACGTCTCCGAAGTTTAGGGGAATCAACTCCAGATACTGCCGCAATTGATTGCGCTCTTCCGGGGGCAGGGCCTCCAGGATCATGTTTTCATGACCACCGGGACCGGTTGGCTTGAAAAGTTGTACATGTCCCCCCGCAGACTTCTCTTGCTTTCTTGAACGGCGCCACTCGTACGTTCTGGCCATGTTACCCGGGCCGTTTTTTGGATCCGCAGAACACCACGTTCCAATTTATTATCCGTCGCGGTTCGTTCGCTTGTATGTGATGTGAGACTGGCGAAGGCGGGGTTGAATGTCACCGGGTCAGGAATACATGGAGAACAGGCAGCCGATCACTTCCAACCCAGGCTCTACCAGTTCGAAGGCGTCGAGCGCGATGGGTACCACGTGAGGGAATTTTTCGTTCCCAGCAAAGCGAGATCCAAGGACACAAACATCTCTTCGGGGGAGGAACCTCAGGCACGACCTTTGCCCGGCCTGTCCACCCAGCAAAACCCTTCTGCGGACGTGGGAACCACGGCGGGCGAAGGTCTAGGTCCTGCATTCGTTCAGCGTGAAGAACGAACCGGTACCGCGATCCCGCAGCGAACGGAGCGCGTTACGAGACCAGTCCCTGCTGCCGGCACACCCGGACCGCGGCCATGCGGTCGCTGGTACCTAGCTTGCGCAGCATGTGATGGACATGGTTCTTTACAGTCTGGTCAGAGATATTCAGACGCGCCGCGATCTCTTTGTTGCTCAGTCCGGAGTCGATCATTTGGGCTAACTGCTGCTCGCGGCGAGTGAGGCCCAAGGGCAATCGTTCGCCGGGCTCGAACGCGGGGCTCTGTCGGATGACGTAATCGAACAGGGCGGTGCACAGACAAGGTGGACATACCGCACCTTCTCGGACCACGCTCCGGACTGCCGCAACAATTTCGCCCGCGGACGCATCGGTCAGCAGGTAGCCGGTGACGCCGGCCTGTACGCAACGCAAGAAGGTGGCCACATCATCCGCGGCCATTCCTATCATCACCACCTTAAGCGAGGATGCATCGCGGAGAACTTGAGACACGATGCAGGTGCCGGAAAAGACGAAGGCCGCGGCATCCAGCAGCAGGACCTGCGGGTGCAGCTCCGCGATTCGCGATACCACCTCGGATGTGAGCGCTACCGATGCCACAACCTGGATGTCGTTCTTCTTGGCGAGCAATCCGGCCAGAGCTTCACGCAACAATCGATTCTCTGCCACAACAAACACGCGAATGCGGTCACTGGCTGCTTCTACTGCCATAAAAACCTCACCCCCGCACCCCTTCTCGGAGCGCTGCCTCGGCCAGAAATCGCTTGGCAATCCCCAGGTTTGGGCCGGTCAACCGGATCTCCCGAGACGCATCAAGAGAATTTCGGGCTCAGGCTTCGCGTCTGGGAGTTCCTGCCTGTCTGCCAACGGAGAGATACGTAGGGTCATACCAGCTTCGAGCAGAGCGCGGACGCCAGGAGGCATGCCAAAACTAACCAGATGGTGCGAGTCAGTCATACACAACTCCTCGCGACGGGGGGCAAAGTGGCTGGAAGTTGGCCGCAACCATACACCAGGGAATCGCCTCCCGCAACCATTTTGTTTTCCGTTTTCACCTATCTTTCTTCTGGAATCGAACTGGGAGCTTCTCATTTCGAGACACGATGCGGATTTTCACCTTCCATTCCAGCCGGTCAGTTAGCACTGCTTGGCGATCAATACCGCTCCCCGACACGGTCTTAAGATTTCGCCACTCCGCCAGGAGCTTCCACCGTCCCGTCAGCGTTTCGTCTGCAGTCGGGATCCGACGCCCGGCCACAGCCTCGCGTCTACCTTCCCGTCGAGTAATAGAGAGTGAGCACAAAAATCACGCCCACCAGGGCGGCCACGCTGAAAGTGAGGACTAGCCATTGGCGGGTGGTCATCGAGGGCGGCTTTCTGGGACGTCGCCGGGTTCCTGACCACGCGTCGTGCGCCCGGTGAAGGGCTGCCCGAAACTGTGCTATGCGGAAAGCACTCACGACGTTAGATGCCTGTGGTTTCGTAGGCCAGGACGGCCAGGCTCAGGCGATAGTCATAACCGGCTTGCGCATATGCAATTTCGGCCTGGGTCTCCTGCAGCTGCGCCTGGCTCAACTCCACGATTGAGCCGAGACCCAGGTTGTAACGAGACTGTGCCAGGTTCAGCGCCAGTTTGGCTTGATCGAGCAACTGCTGGGTTACCGCGAGTCGCTGGAACGCGGTGTTGGCATTGAGCCAACTGGTGCGGACATCGCGGGAGATCAAGTCGCGCATATCGCGCAGGCGCTCATCGGTAGCCTGAGCGCGCAGCTTTGCCTCCTTGGCGCGTGCGAAATAAAGGAAGCCGTTGAATAGGGGAATCTCCATGTTGCCCCCGATCGCACCGTAGTTGTTGTTAAAGGCGACTGGGCTGGGAGCCACGGCGGCATCTCCCACCGGCGTCACTCCGACTGCACCCATAGCTCGGATGGTCGGGAACAGCAGATCCCTCTCGGCGACCTGGAACTTCCTGGCGGATTGGTATTGGAATTCCAGCGAGCGAATCTCCGGCCGGGCAGAGAACGCCTGCCCGATCAAGTCATCTACATTGCTGGCGGGAGGTTGGTTCGGAGAGGGCTCATCGACAAGCTGGAAATTCTGCAGGGTCTGGAATCCCAGCACCATCGACAGCGTGGCCTGGGCAGCATCCCGGTTATTTTCCGCGTCCAGCAGCAACAGCTGGGCTTGCGCCAGGTTTACGTTGGCGAAACTGAAGTCGAGTTCTGACTTCAGCTTGCTCTTATAGAGTGCGCCCACCTGGTCGGCCACGGTCTGGCGCTCTTTTACGGTCTGCCGGGCAACGGTCAACACCGCTTGCGCTTGCAGCGCGTTGTAGAACGCCCGGTTCACTGCCAGGAGAATTTGCTGCGTGGTAGCCAGCGCATTCTCATTCTCGGCCTTGGCGGCATAGTTGGCGCTGGAGATGAGGTTGTTAGTGCGTCCGAAATCGGTAATCAACTGGCTGAATACGAGGCCAGCCGCGGCCCGTTCGAAAATGATGGGGTTGTTCAAGGCCCCTGCGGTGATCCGGCTGCCCGACTGTGCGCCGACGCCGGTGATCTCTCCGGCTGCGGTCGGCCACAGATTGGAGCGGACCTCGCGGGTGACTTGTTCGGAAGCCAGCGCGATGAGCCGTGCCACCGAGATTTGAGGGTTGTTCCTGATGGCCAACTGTTCCGCCTGCTTCAAGGTCAGCTGCGTGGGATTGCCGGGAACCGGTTGCGGAGTAGGAGAAGACGGGGTGGTCGGCTGCACCTGCGAATTGCTTTGGCTGGGAACGGCCTGCGGTGCTGCAGCGGACGGCAAGGAGGCATCGCTGCGCAGGCTGATCGATGTCTGGGCAGCAGCCACGAGAGGCAAAACCAGGATCAGAATTGCCAGTTGCGTAAGACTGTGCTTCATAGGATGAACCTTCTCGAAAACAGTGGAGTCCAGATGGCTGCGGCGCCGTGCGGGCTTCATTCTGCTGTCCCGCGGGGCTCAGGTTCCGTGGCCGTCTGGCCGCGCCGGCCATACACCAGCAGGTACGCCGCCGGCACGATGAAGATGGTGAGCAACACCGAGGAGGTGAGACCGCCGATGATAGCCCGGGCCATCGGGGTGTACTGCTCAGCGCCTGTGCCGAGCTTCAGCGCCATGGGAATCATGCCGATGATGGTGGCCAGCGAGGTCATCAGAATCGGCCGCAGACGCACCCGGCAGGCGGTGATGACCGCGTCGGCCGCTGACAAGCCCTGGTGCTCGAGGTTGTGGGCAAAATCGACGATCAGAATGCTGTTGGAGTCTGCAATTCCCACCAGCATCAGCACTCCCATCAGCGACATCACGTTTAACGTGTTGTGGGTGAGTGGCAGAATGATGAGGACGCCGATAAATCCCATGGGAATGGCGAGCATGATGAGCAGCGGATCAACGAACGATTTGAATTGAGCGGTCAGAATGAGAAACAGCAGAACAAAAGAAAGCAGGAAGCCCAGGGCAAAGCTCTTGAAGGACGCCTGCATCCCCTGCACCATTCCGCGCAGGTTGACCCGCACGTTGGCCGGAATGTCAGCCTGGTGCACGATTTTCTCGATGGCGTTCGTGACCCGGCCCAAATCCTCGCCTGCCGGAGTGACATAGACGTCGATGACCCGCTGAATCTGGTAATGATCCAGTTCGGTTGGCGTCTGCATGTACCTCACCCGGACTACGTTGTCGAGAACCGTGGTCGGCCGCGCGGGCGAAGCCGTGGCGGGGGGCTTCACAGCCGCCTCCGGCAGATTCTGTCCGCAGGCCCAGGAGGGTTTGGGCGGATCGGATACCGCCATGGGCCTCGGTGAGGTCCGTTCTGGCAGGGTAGGGCCGCAGCTCATCGGGGTGGGCGCGTCAGTTTGTTGCCGCCGCAAGGGAATCTGCCCCAGGTCCGTCATGTCACGAATCGCGCCCCGTCCGCGCTCGAAGTATTGGACGGTCAGGTAGTAGTCGTTGCCACTCTTGCGGTCCACCCAGTAGTTAGGCGCGATCATATAGTTGGAATTGAGGGCGGTAATCACATTGTCGACCACGTCCTTCTGAGTCAGTCCGAGCTCGCCGGCGTGAATGCGATCCACATCGAGCCGCAAGGCTGGGTAATTCATGTCCTGCGGAATGTAGATTTCTCCCACTCCCCGGACCTGTCGAATACGGCCTGCCAGTTCCTGCGCCACGCCGTAGATCTGTTTGAGGTCCGGGCTGCTGACTTGCACATCAATGGGAGCCGGCATGCCCATGTTCAGGATCGCGTCGACCATGGAGCCGCTCGAAAAGAAGGTCCGAATATCCGGATACTGGCTTGCCATCTGGTTCTTGACACGATCCATGTACTCGAAACTGCTCAGCTGATGGGGTTCGTTCAGGGCGACTTGGAGGGTGGCGGTATAGGGTCCTGCGTTGGTCGTGTACAGGGAGGAAAAATCCGGGACCACGCCGATGTTGGAAACCACCATCTTCAGGTCCTGTGGATGAATCTCGTGCCGGATCAGATCTTCCACTCTGGAGACGTACTGCTCGGTGTTTTCGATACGGGTTCCAGTAGGTACCTTTAAGTTGATGGTGAACTGGCCGGCGTCGGTCTGGGGGAAAAAGGCTAACCCCAGCAGGGGATAAATGGCCAGGCTGGCCAGGAACACGCCGCCGAGCACTGCAACGGTCAGCCCCGGGCGCCGCAGCGCGCGGCGTACCCAATATTCGTAAAAGTCCAGAACCTTATTGAAGCCGCGATTGAACTCGGCATTGAACTTGTCCCACCAGGAGTGGCTGGGCGTGGATGTCGGTTCCACTTCATACGCTTCCTTCTGAACATGCGTGTGCGCGGCATGCGGCACAGCTTTCAAGAAGCGGGAGCAGAACAACGGGATGACGGTCATGGCCACGACAAACGAGGCCAGCAGCGACAGGCCAAACGCCAGCGCCAGGGCAGAAAACAGGAACTTGGCCACGCCATACAAAAAGACCACGGGGAAAAAATCGACCACGTCCACCAGAGTGGCGGCCAGCACCGCCAGGTTCACTTCCGCTCCGCCCACTTCCGCGGCGACCATGGGCACCGCCCCCATTTCCAGGTGGCGGTAGATGTTCTCCAGCGAGATGACCGAGTTGTCGATCACGCGGGAAAACGCCAGCGCCAGGCCTCCGAGAATCATGGTATTGACCGTGCTACCCATCATGAACAACACCACGAACGTGGCCAGCGCCGATAGCGGGATGGACAGCAATACCGCCGAGGTCGCGCGGAAGCTCCCCAGGAAGATCAGGATCATGAGGCTGGTGAGCACCAGTCCGAGCAGGCCTTCGTGCAGCACAGTGCGGATGGC
Organism: Terriglobales bacterium; assembly: GCA_035623795.1. Lineage (GTDB taxonomy): Bacteria > Acidobacteriota > Terriglobia > Terriglobales > Acidobacteriaceae > DASPST01. Next base: position 85,977 of record DASPST010000098.1, on the reverse strand, counting down.
TTCCTTGACATAGACCGACTGGTCGAAGACCACCGTCGCCACCATTTGCTTGGGAATGTCGTAGAGGTGCCCAACCAGTTTGCGGATACCGTTGACGACATCAATGGTGTTGGTATTGCCGCCCTGCTTCATGATGGGGATGTAGCAGGAGCGTTGGCTGTCGACGCGCACCACGTTGTACTGAATCTGGTGGGCGTCCTCCGCCTTGCCCACATCGTTCACCGACACCCACGAGCTGCCCACCATCTTGAGCGGCACGGCTCCCAGTTGCAGCATGGTGTCGACCAGGCTGTTGGAATAGACGTAGTAATCGTTGAGACCGATCTTTACATCCCCCGCAGGCAGAATCAGGTTGGAGTTGTTGACCGCGCCCACCACGTCCATCGGGCTCAACTGCCGGGACTGCAACTTGTAAGGATCGACGTAGACCATGATTTGCCGATAATTGCCGCCGAAAGGTGGTGGAATCTCCGCTCCCGGCACCACCGCAATCTGGTTTCGGATCTGGAACTGGGCGTAGTCATGCAGTTGAGTCTCGTTGAGTCCCTGGCCCTTTACCGTCACCAGGGCCACGGGAAGGCTGGACGCGTCAAATTTCAACACCACCGGAGGCAAGGTGCCGGGCGGAAGGCGCTTCAGGTCTGCCAGGGCCAGGTTGGACAGCTCGGTCACGTCCGCGTCCGCATTGGTCCCCGGCTGGAAATAGACTCGAATGATGCTTACGCCCAGCAGAGAGCGCGACTCCATGTGATCGATGCCGCTGGCGAGGGTAAAGAACCGTTCCAGGGGATTGGTAATGTCGGTTTCGATGTCCTGCGGGGGCATGCCGGAATAGAAGGTCGCCACCACCACCTCCGGCAGGTTGATGGGCGGGAACAGATCGACCGGCATCCGCGCCAGGCTGGTGACTCCAATGACCAGCAGGATCAGGCAGACGACAATGATGAAGTAGGGATTGCGGATGGAGAAGCGCGGCATCAGTCTCCACCCCAACCCGGTTTGGGGAATGCCTTCATAGCAACCCTCACCGATTGCCCAGCGGCTTCACCTGCGCTTCCCGCTGGCGATACACCAGCAGGTAAGCGGCCGGCACGATGAAAACCGTGAGCACCACGGAGGCCGTCAGGCCGCCGATGATGGCACGCGCCAGCGGAGCGTACTGTTCGCTCCCCGTACCTAGCTTCAGCGCCATCGGCACCATGCCGATAATGGTCGCCAGGGAGGTCATCAGAATGGGGCGCAGGCGCACCCGGCAGGAAGTAATCACTGCCTCTTCCACCGATCTACCCTGCTCTTCCAGGCGGTGGGCGAACTCCACAATCAGGATGCTGTTCGACGCGGAAATCCCCACCAGCATCAGCACCCCCATGAGCGACATCACGTTGAGCGTGGTTCCGGTCAGCGGAAGAATGACCAGGACTCCGATGAATCCCATAGGGATCGCCAGCATGATGAGCACCGGGTCCTTGAACGAGCGGAACTGCGCCACCAGGATCAGATACAAAAGAATGACGGACAGCGACAGGCCGATGGCGAAGCTCCTGAACGACTCCTGCATACCTTGCACCATGCCCCGCAGGTTGACGCGCACATTCTCCGGCAGCTTCATTTGGCCGATGACGTGTCGCACCGCGTCTGCGACCTTTCCCAGGTCTTCCCCGGCGGGGGTTACGTACACGTCGGTCACCCGTTGAATCTGATAGTGGTCGACCTCGGTGGGTGTCTGTACATTCTGCAGTTTGACCACCGAGTCCAGAGTCGTTGGCTGCTTCAGATTCGGAGCGCGGATCGGAATATTGGTCAGGTCCTCGAAGGTGTGAATGGATGGCCGGCCTCGCTCGTAGTACTGCACGGTCAGGTAATAGTCATTCCCTGTCTTGTAGTCCACCCAGTAATTGGGAGCGATCATGTAGTTGGAGTTGAGCGCGGTGATGACGTTATCTACTACCTCCTTCTGACTGAGCCCGAGTTTGGCTGCGTTGATCCGATCCACATCGAGGCGCAGCGCAGGATAGTTCAGGTCCTGCGGAATGTAGACTTCGCCGACGCCAGGCAATTGCCGGATTTGGACGGCCAGCGCCTGCGCGACGTCGTAGATCTGCTGAAGATCCGGGCTGCTCACCTGGACATCCACCGGAGCCGGCATGCCCATATTGAGGATGGCGTCTACCATCGAACCGCTGGAGAGAAAGGTACGAACGTCGGGATAGCGGGCTACGATCTCTTTCTGCACGCGATCCATGTACTCAAAGCTGCTTCGGCGGTGAGGCTCATTCAGCGCCACTTGAATGGTCGCGGTGTACGGTCCGGCATTGGTGGTGTACAAAGACGAAAAGTCGGGAACGACGCCGATGTTGGAGACCACCATTTTGAAGTCTCTGGCGTCCACGACGTGCCGGATCAGATCTTCGACTTTCGCTACGTATTGCTCCGTGACCTCAATGCGCGTTCCCGTGGGCACCTTGAAGTTGATGGTGAACTGGCCGGCGTCAGTCTGGGGAAAGAAGGCCACTCCGAGGAAGGGGTAGATTGCCAGGCTGACCAGAAAGACGCCAGTCAGAATGGCGACGGTGCGTCCCGGGTGCAGCAGGGCGCGGCGCACCCAGTACTCATAGAAATCCAACATGCGGTTGAACCAGGCATTGAAGCCGGCGTTGCATTTCTCCCACCAGGACTGGCTCGGCTGCGTTGCCGGCGGCGACTGCGCCGGCGTCTCTCGGTGATCCTCGCCATGGGGCACGGCCTTGAGGAATCGGGAGCAGAACAGAGGAATGACCGTCATTGCCACCAGGTATGAGGCAAACAGTGAAATCACCACCGCGAGCGCCAGGGCGCTGAACAGAAATTTGCTTACCCCATAAAGGAAAGTGACGGGAAAGAAGACCACTACTGTCGTCAACGTAGCCGCCAGCACCGCCAGGCTCACTTCGTTGCCACCGACCTCAGCGGCCGCGAGCGGTGTCGCACCCATCTCCAGGTGCCGGTAAATGTTCTCGAGGGAAATCACCGAGTTGTCGATGATGCGGGAGAAGGCCAGCGCCAATCCACCCAGAATCATGGTGTTGACCGTGCTGCCGCTCAGGTTCAGGACCACGAACGTAGCCAGTGCCGAGAGCGGAATGGAAAGAAACACCGCGGTGGTCGCGCGTAAGCTGCCCAGGAAAATCAGGATCATCAGGCTGGTAAGCACAAGGCCGATCAAACCTTCGTGGAGCAAGGTCTTGATGGCCTCTTTCACGAACGTCGACTGATCGAACACCACCGTCGCCCGTAGTTGCTTGGGAATGTCAAAAAGATGGCGAATCATGCCGCGAATGCCATTCACGACTTCAATGGTGTTGGTATCGCCCCCCTGCTTCATGATGGGCAGATAGACCGACCGCTGGCCGTCCACCCGCACCACGTTGTATTGGATCTGGTTCGCGTCCTGGGCTTCGCCCACATCATTGACCGACACCCATGAGGTGCCTTCGGTCTTGACCGGAATTTTCCCCAACTGGTCCATGTTGCTCACCAGGCTGTTGGAGTACACGTAGTAATCGAAGGGACCCATCTTGACGTCGCCGGCGGGAAGGATGAGGTTGAAGTTGTTTACCGCACTCACCACATCCATAGGGCTCAGCTGCCGGGATGCAAGCTTGTAGGGGTCGACGTACACCATGATCTGCCGGTATTTGCCTCCGAATGGCGGGGGAATTTCAGCGCCCTTCACCACCGCAATCTGGTTGCGGATGGCGAACTGACCCACGTCATGGAGCTCGGTCTGGGTGAGCCCCTCTCCTTTCAGCGTGACCAGGCAGACGGGAAGACTGGAGGCATCGAACTTCAACACCACCGGCGGAAGGGTTCCTGGGGGCAGCCGCTTCAGATCGGCCAGGGCGAGATTCGAAAGTTCGGTGACATCAGCATCGGCGCTCGTCCCCGGCTGGAAGTAAACGCGGATGATGCTCACGCCCAGCAGCGAGCGTGACTCCATATGATCAATACCGCTGGCCAAGGTGAAGAAACGTTCCAGAGGATCGGTAATGTCGGTTTCGATGTCCTGCGGGGGCATGCCGGAGTAGAAGGTCGCCACCACCACCTCCGGCAGATTGATCGTGGGGAACAGGTCCACCGGCATGCGTGCCAGGCTGGTCACGCCGATGACCACCAGCGCGAGACAGATCACGATGATGAAGTATGGGTTGCGTATGGAGAAACCAGACATGCTCTCTCTCGCCTTCGTACTCTGCTATTCCGCTTCAAACCGCGGCTACTCGTTCTGTGTCGACTCCTGGTATTGCATGATCTCCACAACCTGCGGGTGAACCTTCTGCCCAGGCTTCAGGCCACTGCGGTCGCTGACCACGACTTGTTCGCCGGGACTCAAGCCGGAAACGACTTCCGCATCGGTGGCGGTTTCGAGTCCCAGGGTGACGGGTCGGTCCTCAATCCGATCATCGCGATTCACTACCAATAGCGTCGTCTTGTCCCCTACATGGTTGATGGCCTGGAGGGGAACGGCGGGAGTGTCCTCGCGATGCTCAAGGGCGATATCGGCTTCGGCATAAAGCCCTGGCATCAACACCAGCCCCGGATTCCGCACGTCTACCTCAGTGTGCATGGTGCGCGTATCCAGCCTGACGTCGACGGAAAAACGCGCCACCTTTCCCGGAAAGGTTCGATTGAGGGATGGGACACGAACACGAACTGGGTCGCCCACCCGAATGTAACGGACGTAAGACTCAGGAACAGGAATGACCAGGCGGAACAGATCGTCTTGGGAAAGCCTTACGATCGGGATAGCCTGGGTGCTCGAAGCCGTGCCGGCCTGGACCAGGGTGCCGAGGTTGGCGTATCTCTGGGTAACGACTCCGGAAAATGGGGCGCGAATCTTGGAGTAGTCGTACAGCGTTTGATCGTGTACGAGCTTGGCTTTGGCTTCTGCCAACTGGCTTTGCGCCGCCTCGAGTTCCGCCTGGCCCGCGTCCACCTGAGAAGACGCGGCCAAGTCTTTCCCCTGAGCATCGTCAACTTCCTGCTGGGCCACGATGCCGGGTTGGGTCTCGAACACTGCATTCAGACGCGTGTACTCAAGGTGCAGAGCTTTATACTGCGCTTGATAACGGCTCAATTCATGCTGCGCCCGCACCACCTGGTTGGAAGCGTTCTGGACCCCGGCCCGGTCCTGTTCCAGTTGTGCCTCTAACTCCGGAATCTCCAGCACCGCCATGACCTGGCCCTGTGTCACGTGGGTTCCATAATCGACGTACAGTTTCTGCACGTAACCTGATTCCTTCGCATACACGTCGATCTCCTGAAAGGGCACCAATTCGGATGACAGGGTGATGTCCCGGCTGAGAGTCTTCTTGACGACCTTCGTCACTCCAACGGTAACAGCGGCGTGGGTTTTGGCTTCGACCTTCGACGTGTGGTCACCCGAACAGGCGGCTAGCGCGAGAGCCAACCACGCGACCAGCCCACCTCCGAGCACGCCCGGAAGCGCTGTTCTCCGGCGCGGTCGTCCTCGAATTCCGCGGACGCGGTAAGCTTTATTCATTGCCGAACACCAGCCTTCTCTGGCGCTTGTTGGCCAGCATCTCCCCTAACTCACATCCTTGGTGATTCTCTGCAGTCCCTCGAGGGAAAAGTCTTTGGACCGGCAATAAGCAATCACCCGCTGCTCGGCACGCTGCAGTCTGGCGGCCACCGCGGGGATCTCGCGGGCAATTTCTTTCGGGATTGTAAGCAAGCCGTGCCGGTCCCCATGCAACAGATCGCTGGGTTTCATTTCCAGGCCTCCCACGGAGACGGTTGCGCCGAGGTCAAAAATGTGGGCATAGGCGTGAGAAACCGCGACACTCCCGGCAAAGACCTGGAGCCCCATCTCACGGACGTGGGGTAACTCGCGGACGGCGCCATTGGTCACGTACCCCACACAACCCAGCGCACGCAACATTGCCCCATGCATATCGCCAAGGAAGGCGCCAATGCCCGCCGGGTCATCCATGTCCTCGAGAACCGCGATTCGCGGGTAGGGAACCGAGAGAATGCTGTTCCACCAATCGCTGCGGTCGTGGAACGTGCGGCCGGCCATCGGCGGCTCGCTGCTGCGCAGTCGCGCGGTAGCCGCGTATCCCACCATGGGCGGACAATCTTCGAACATGCAGCGAATGCCGGGCCCGGTGAAACCGACATTCCGCAGCCTGACTTCGAACGTCTCGATCGCATTCGACACGACGCAGGTCTCCAGACGCCGGAGCGCGTCAAGATCCTGCTCACTTATCAAGAGATCAGCACTCATGCGCAATCCCCACGGGGCCGCGACCGGACTGAGGAAGGGCGAGTCAGGCGACCGTGTGAAGAACGACGACGCGGGCGAGCGACCGCGTCACAACTCCATCACCTTTACCTGACGGAGACGATTAGCTGAGGGGATTGGGCCCTGGAGGTGGCCGGTTGCAAAGAGCCTGGACAAAGCATGGATCAGAAATGAGGGGTTCTGACGCGCTGGCTCGCGCCTGGAGGGTTACCGGCTTGAAGAAGGAAAAACTCACCGGCGGAGTCACCCAACGGATGGCGTCACCGTTGAAGTGCTGACGCTTGGGTTCCAGGGATCGACTTGTCGCCGTCTTGTCAGGCTGAAGCCGGGTCGAACTGGTTGAAAAACGGGTGGCAAGACCGATCGTGATCGCAGTAATGACGGCCAGGACCAGCACACAACGCCAGCCGCGTCCCTCGTGCCTGCAATCCCTGGAAGGTATCATTTGCGGTTTGCCATTTTCCCCAATTTGGCGGCGATTATAGCATGCGGGGAGGACGGTCCCGTTAGCTAGAATGGCTCCAAATCATGTTGGATTGCGCCCTCTCGAACCGGGTTGTACGGGTCCTGACCACGGCAGAAGCGGCGGGAACGGCGCTAGCGGAGATTCGCGATGCTAGTTTTCGAAGGCGAACAGCGTCATGACCCCGGTCTTGTAGGCCTTATAGCCACGGGCCGTCAGCCGGATCACGCCACGCATTTGCTCTTCCACGTAACCTTCGTGGCGCAACTCCGCGACCACTTCCCGTGCCATGGCCGACGCTACGGTGGGCTGAGGCAAACTCACGAACTGGCTGGGATCTTCCTCGTAGCTCTCGGCCAGCTCCAGAAACAGCTCGTTTCGAATCGCGCTCTCCAGCATGATTCTCTCCGATGCACCTCATCGTAAGTGTGCCGGGGCGACCTCGGAATGGCTCTTTTGTGGTGGATGGACGGTTACGGCGGTACATGTCCTAGTTTAGCGGTCACGGGCGCAAGTTTCTCACTGGAGATTTCCAGTGCTGCTTGGGGAATTTTCACCGGTGCCAGGCCCAGCCGTTTCAGGAGCTGGTCAAAACGCGGATCGCCGCGCAGCGGATCGGCCAGCGGCTCTGTCGGCAGGTAGACAAGATATTCGCTGCGCTCGGCGTACGCTTTGTCCAGCCATTGAAACGCCTGCTCCTTGTCGCCCATCCCGGTGTATACCAGAGCGATGTAAAGGCTGGGGACATAACGGTGCCGGGAGATTTCCTCTAACTTCACGATAATTTTCTCCGCTTGGGCCGCGTCACCGGAACTGGCATACACGTGTCCCAACAAGGCCAGGACCGCGGGCTCGTCAGGGGAAAGGGCAAGAATCTTCTGAAACGTCGCTCGCGCCTGCTGGTGCATGCCCTTCAGCTGGTAGGCGCGTCCAATATTCACCAGCGCGATGGCAAAACTGGGGTCTAGTTCGAGCGCCCTTTCATTCTGGGCGATGGAGCCGTCGAATTGCCGGGCCTGGTAATAGGCCTCGCCCAGAGCTGAGGCCAACAGCGGACTCAACGGGTCCAATTCGACTGCTTTCTGGCGCTCCCGAATGGCCTCGTCCAAGCTGCCGACCGAGGTCAGGTAGTAAGCATAAAACTGGTGGCCGGTAGCGTAATCGGGCCGCAATTCGAGAGCGCGCAACAACTCCTTCTTCGCCTCCGGGAGATTCCGCTCGTATACCAGTTGGGAAGTACCCAGAGAAACGTGGGCTTCGGCCAGGGTCTCGTCCAACTGCAGCGCGTTCTTTGCCGCTTTCTCCGCCTTGGGGAAGGCCTCCTGCGGAGGTAGAGCCGTATAGGGAGCAGATCCCAACAGCTGGTAACAATCCGCCAGACCAGCGTAGGGAGGGGCGTAGTTGGGATCAATCTGGATGGATTTGTGAAAGAGAGTGATCGCCTTGGCGAAACCATCAGGGGTACGTTTGTTCCAGAAGTACCGCCCCTCCAGATAGTCCAGGTACGCTTCGCGATTCACCTCCCTGGCTGGGGGCGCATCGTGCGGGAGCTTGTCCAAAACCTCGCTGGCTATGGTGGCGGCAACGTCGTTCTGGATGCGCAGCAGATCCTTCACATCTCCGGTGTAGCTTTGCCCCCAAGTGATGCTTTGGTTATCGATCTGGATCAATTGTGCGGTGATGGCCACCTGATCGCCAGCACGGAGCGCGCTGCCCTCCAACACATAGGCTGCGCGCAAGCCCTTGCCCAGGCGTTCCAAGCTTTCGTTGGCATATGCCCCCCTGAGCCGGATGACGACCAATCTCTGAGGATGAAGCCGGCCCAGGCGCGATACAAGTTCTTCTGACAGCGCCGCTCCAATGTAATCCTGCGCCGGGTCTCCGCTTAGATTCTGAAAGGGCCGGACCGCCAGCACCACCTTGCGACCGGGTGCGTGGCGCAGCTGGTATTTCCGCCAGGTCGCGAGACCCAAGCTGGCACAGACAATACCGGCAATCGCCCAGAACAGGATCTGTCGCCAAGCCAAAAGCCGTCGTCTGTCTTGGTGGCTCTTCCCTTCAAATCCCGAAGCCGGCTCCGGAGACGGCATGGCCGGATCCGTTTTGTCCTCTCTCTCCGTCAGTTGTGCCCACCAGGCATCGAGTTCCGAGCGGTAGGCGTAGACTCGCGGCAGTTCTTCTTCGCAATCCGCTCGTAACCGCCTGACTGGAAGCCCCTTGGTTTTTTCCCAGCGCTGGACAGTACGCTCGGTTTTACCCAGATAGTCTGCGATGGCTTTCCAACCTTCAAGCAGCCCCCCTCCGCGCTGCTCCAATTCCGCTCTTGGCTGCACGCCCCCGGTGCTCATTTCGGCACCCCTATAAGACTCGGTCCCAGGATGAGAATCCGGGCGAGTCTACTCTGCCGCCCCTCCTATATCAATTACCTTGGCGACACGACATGGCCTTGTCGAGTTTGTCGTATTTTTTCGCTTGTGATTTATGAGAGGAATAGGGTACTCAACTCCTACAGGACTGTGGGGAAGGGGACCATTTTCACCGGGAGGATTTGGCAGATGAAAGTACCGGCCTTCAGCCGGACTCAATGGCAAGTGTTGCTGATCTTGATGCTGGTCAACTTCATTAATTACGTTGACCGCCAGATCATCTTCTCATTGTTTCCCCACCTGCGTCGCGAGTTCAGCCTTAGTTATGTTCAGCTTGGCTACTTCGCGACGGCCTTTACCGTGGTGCTCTCCCTGAGCAGTCTTCCGCTTGGCATGCTGGCCGACCGAACTTCTCGCCGGGCGGTGATCAGCGCCGGTGTGCTGTTTTGGAGCGCCGCGACCTTCATCAGCGGGCTCGCCACCTCTTTTCGCACGCTGCTGGTAGCGCGCGGTCTCGTCGGGGTCGGCGAAGCTGCCTACACTCCCGCCGGGGCCGCACTCATCAGTGCCACCTTTCCCCGAGAGATGCGTGCCCGCGTGCAGGGTGCCTTTGACGCGGGAATGTTCGCCGGGGGCGCCGCCGGGATCGCCCTGGGGGGCGTCATGGCGGCGTATTTTGGCTGGCGTTCCGCATTCTTTATCGTAGGAATCCCCGGACTCGTGTTAGGCTTAACCACACTAAGGCTCCCGAGCACCGGCAGCGGGGTTCGTGTCTCGCAACCCAGTATGCCCATCAGCGAATTGCTTCGGGTGCCGGCATTTCTGGGGTTGTTGATCAGTGGGTGGTTCAGCAGCTTCGCCGGCTACGCTTACGTGGCGTGGGGCCCGGAGCTGGTGCAGGACTACAAGGGGTTCAGCGCAGCCGAAGCAGGTGCCGCCTTGGCTCTCACCATCGTGGTGGGAGGCACGTGCGGGATTGCGACGGGGGCGTATTTGTCGGACTGGTTATCCGGCCTACGCACCTGGGGGAGAGCCGTGGTAATACCGATTGGCTTCGTACTGGGGGCTCCGGCGATCTACTTTGCGTTGCATTCCTCCGGCAAACTCGCGTTCCTGGTGAGCTTCGGTCTGGGTGCGTTCTTCTTAAGCTGGTACCACGGGCCGCTCACCGCCACCATCCACGATATGGTTCCTCCCCAGGGTCACGCCACCGCTCTTGGTTTCTACTATCTGTTCGTTAACCTGTTCGCCATGGCCATCGCGCCCGTGGTGGTGGGCCGGATCGCGGATCACTACGACCTCATCACCGCTCTGCACTTTCCGATCGCCGCCCAGTTGCTGGGGGCAGCGTTTTTCGTGGTTGTCATTCAATGTATCCGCCGCAACGGCCTGCGGCATCCCGCGCTTGCCCATCACTGGCAGCACGCGGCGGCGGCCGTTGTGCCCGAACCTGGATTGGTATCCCTGGAGGGTTCCTACTGATCGCAGCTGGACTTCGAACCGCTTCTGCCCGGAAAGGAGAAAGTAGATGGGACAGCTCACCGTATTACCGACGCCAAGCGCGCCTCCCGTAAGTCATTACACGGCGTACAGACCCCGACCCTTTAGCCGCGAGGAACGCGACAAGGTCACGATCCTTTACGGCGGTCTCACCTGGAAGCACGAGCGGCTGATCCAGGGCGCCCTGCACAATCTGAAATACCATGCGGAACCCCTGCCTAACATCCAGCGTGAAGACCTGGACGCGGGGAAGGAACTGATCGACGTCGGTGCCTGCTGTCCCACCATCTTTACTACCGGAAGCCTGGTCAACTTCCTCAAAAAGGAGGTGGCCGTCCATGGCAAGGAGGAGGTGAACAACAAGTACGTTTTCCTCACGGCCGGTGCCTGCGGTCCGTGCCGCTTCGGCCAGTACCATGAGTCCTACTCCATGGCCCTCGATGGCCTCGGCCTGCGCGACTTCCGCCTGTTCCTGCTCGCCCAGGATGAACTCGACCAGGGAGAAACCGGAGGCGGCGGCCTGGACCTCAACATGCCGCTCAGTCTTGGCATCATCTGGGCCATCCTGGTCAGCGATGTGCTGGTCGATCTCGAATACATGACGCGGCCCTACGAAGTGAATCCCGGCCAAACCGACAAGGTGCTGAAAGAGAGTGTCGAGTACCTCTACGACGTTTTCCGTAACCGTCCCCATCGCGGCAAGAAGCTGGGCACTCTTGCCTGGCATCTGGGCAGCAACTACTTCACCAGCGCCCTGGGTGAGGTCTTCCGGAGATGGGATGCCATCGAGGTCGACCACCTGCGGGCGAAGGCCAAGGTGAAAATCACGGGTGAATTCTGGTTACAAACTCACGAGGGGGACGGGAACTACAACATCAAGCGCTGGCTTGAACTGGAGGATTCCGAGGTGACGCCTCCACCGGTGGCTGTGTGGCTGCACTACCTCATGCATCCGACCATTCGCAAGCTGGAACGCCGCCATCACCCCGGAAAGAATCCCCGCACCCAGGAAGTGATCTTGCATGCGGTGGAGCGACTCTATCGCGGCACGTACAACCGTTTTCGCAAAGCACTGGGTGGCTTGCCCAACGAACTGCCTGACCAGGAAGAGCTCCGGCGTCTGGCCGAGCCCTTCTATCACTTCGAACTTCGCGGCGGCGAAGGGCACATGCTGATCGGCAAGGCCCTCTATGCCTATCACCACAAGAAAGCCCACATGGTCTGCGAGCTTTCCCCTTACTCTTGCATGCCGAACACCATGTCGATCGGGTCAATGGCGAATGTGATTGGGAAGTATCCGGACCTGCTTTACGCGCCCATTGAAATCAAGGGCGACGCCGAGGTCCATGCCCTGTCCCGTTGCCAGATGATCCTGACTGAAGCCAAGAAACGCGCCCAGGCAGAGTTCGAAGAGGCTCTGGAAAAAACCGGCCTGAGCGTGGAGCGCATCCGCCAGTACGAGGCGCGGCATCCCGAGGTTCGCAAAGCGACCTACCGGGTACCGCACATGGGACATCCCGGACGGGCCACCAACTACGTCTACCATCTGACCCGCCAGTGCGGGCTGGGGCGCGCGTAGCAATGATTTAGGCGGCGGTCGCGGCAGTTGTCGTGTCGTTACCGAGAGACGACCTCGGGACGACAGGCCGGACACGGAACGAGGCTCATGGGAAATGGCCACTGACCACTTGCTTCAGATTCAACCACTGGCTGGCGATCCGCTCAATCTGCAACCGGCTCCGGTAATGCCGGTTCAGGCGGGCGACGGCAAGCTGTGCGGCATTGACGTGGGCAGTACTACGTGTAAGTACGTTCTGTGCTCTCCCCGCGGAGACATCCTGTCTCAAGCCTACGAGCGCCACAACACCCGGCAGGCGGAGAAAGTTCTGGACTTCCTGCTCCGGCTGGAGAGCCAGCATGGCCTCGCCGCGGGGTCGGACCGGATCTTCTTCACCGGCTCCGGGGCTGGCCTGATCGCCTCCTTGGTGGGCGGCAAGATCATTCAAGAAGTGGTGGCGGTCGCTGCCGCCGTGGAAAAGCTTCACCCCAACGTCCGCTTCGTCAGCGAGATCGGCGGAGAGGACATGAAGACCATCTTCTTCAACGGTTCCGGCGCTACCCGCAGCAAGCAGGTCCTGATGCAGGCCGCCTGCTCCGGCGGCACCGGCACTTTCATTGAGAAGACCGCGCGCAAACTGGAGATTCCCCCCGAGCAACTCTCCCAGATGCGTTACGCGGGCTATACTCTGCACAAGATCAGCAGCAAGTGCGGCATCTTCGCGGAGGCTGATGCCAATACTCTGCTCAAAGCCGGTGTCACCGTCGACGAAATCATCGCCTCCTTGTTCGAGGCGGTCGTCTACCAGAACTTAGCCACGCTCACTCGCGGCAACACCCCGGTACCCGAAATTCTCCTGCTGGGTGGACCCAACCTGTTCTTCAAGGGATTGCAGGAAGCGTGGCGCCACCACCTCACCCATTTGTGGACCGAACGGAAGGTGGAGCTGCCGAAAGACAAAGATCCGGCCTCGCTCATCCGCGTGCCCGATGACGCGCTCTACTATGCCGCCCAGGGCTGCGTCGAGGTCGCCCGCCGCGAGCCCGCGTCCACCGGTCTGTACCAGGGTGCCGGCAAGCTGCAATGGTGGATTACGGAAGGCCAACACGAGGAGAAAAAGAAACTGGGACGGGGCGGTCTCTGGAAGGACTTGGATGAGCTGGAATCCTTCAAGACCCGTTACGGCCGCAAGGGGAACGGCAAGAGCAAGGGGAACGGCAATGGCCATGGGAATGGCCATCGTCCGGCTGCCTCGGTCCCCGCACGGGCACACGTCAATGGGCTCGGTCCGGTGGTGGTGGGCTGCGACTTCGGATCGACCACCGCCAAGGCAGTTTGTTTGTCGCCGGAGAAAGACTTGCTGTTTTCCTGTTACGCCTTGAGCAAGGGCAATCCGATTGAAGACGCCAAGTCTCTGTTCCGTCAGATTGGCAAGGCGCTGGGTGATGGCACCATCCTCGCCCTTGCCGTTACCGGCTACGGCAAAGACCTGCTGAAGGGCATTCTCGGCGCCGACTGTCCGGTGGTGGAAACGGTTGCCCATGCCACCGCGGGGCTGCATTTCTTTCCCGATGCAGATTGCATCTGCGACGTCGGTGGAGTCGACGTCAAGATCATGATTCTGAACAATGGCGCGGTCACCGATTTCCGCCTGAACTCGCAGTGCTCCTCCGGCAACGGTGCCTTTTTACAGGGCGTGGCCGAGCGCTTCAACATTCCCATGGAAGAGATGGCCGACGGCGCGTTCCGCGCCCTGGCCATGCCCCAGCTCTCCATGGGCTGCGGCGTGTTCCTGCAAAGCGATATCGTGAACCAGCAGCGCAAGGGCTGGCAAGCCGACGAAATACTCGCCGCCCTCTGTGCCATTCTGCCCCTGAACGTGTGGATCTACGCCGGCGGACTCAACAATCTCCACCAGGTGGGACGCAAGTACATCCTCCAGGGAGGCACGCACAAGAACCTTGCCGTGGTGAAAACGCAAGTGGACTTCATCCTCAGCAAGGTTCCCGATGCCGAAGTCGTGGTTCATCCGTATTCCGGCGAAGCCGGCGCCATCGGTGCAGCCCTGGTTGCCCTTGACTGGTCCGAGAAGGGTGGCCGCAGTGCATTCCGCGGTTTTGATACCATCGAGAACCTCTCTTACAAGACTGCGACCTCGGTCGACACCGTATGCCACTGGTGCCCGGTGAACTGCCAGCGCAGTTTCATCGATGTGCAATTGCTCGGCGGCCAGGGACGCTCCTGGAGCAAAGTTCCTCTGGAGCCGGGTTGGGAGCGCGTCATCGTCAACAACTCCTGTCCCAAGGGGCTGGTCGAAGACCTCAATGAAATGAAAGTCATCAAGGCTGGAATCGAGAAGACCAAGGATGCTTACCCGAATATTGCCGACCTGGTTCGCAAAGAAGGCTTCCGCCGCGCCACAGTCTAAGGACCGTTCCCAGCTGCGCGTGGGAATCCCCAAGGTCTTGAACATCTGGAGCACGCACCAGTTCTGGGTGGGTTTCCTGCGGGCGCTGGGCGTGTCCCCGGAGAACATCGTTTTCAGCTCCGATACGTCGGAGGAGCAGGGTCGCGAGTTCGGCAAGGGACGCGGCACGGTGGATTGCTGCTATCCGGTGAAGGCCATCAGCGGCCATTATGGTGAGCTGATCTTCGGACAGAAGAAGAAGATCCACATCCTGTTCAGTCCTATGATTTATTCCTTGCCCTCGATTCTGTACGGCCATGTCGTAGACACTGTGACCTGCACCCGCGTGATGGCCGGGCCGGAGAACATCAAGGCCGGCTTCCTCAAGGAATCCGACGTTTTTGCCGACAACGGCATCCAGTACGCCTCGCCCTTCGTGACGCTGGGCGACCGGCACATGGTCACCGGTCAGCTTTACAAAGACCTGAAAGACATCTTCGATCTTGATCTGGACGAGACGGAACGCGCCGTGCAGGCTGGTTTCTCCGCCCTTGACAGTTTCACTGCCAAGGCCCGAAAGCAGAGCCGGGAGATCCTCACCTGGTGCGCTCGCAACCACAAGCCGTGCATCCTCGTGCTGGCCCGCCCCTATCACATGGACACCGGTATTGGCCACGAAATCGAAGCCGAGCTGCAGGCGCACGGCTACCCCATCCTATGGCTGCAGTACCTTCCCGACGATCCCGACCTGATGAACTGGATGTTCGAAGACGACCTCGGCAAGGGCCGCATTCGCAGCCCATTCGACATCTCGGACGTCTGGACTTCCTCCTACAGCAGCAACACCAACGAGATCCTCTGGGGCGCCAAAGTCGCGGCCCGCTGTCCGTGGATTACATGCGTGGTCCGACTTTCCAGCTACGAGTGCGGCATGGACCAGCCCACCTACACGCCCACCCAGAAAATCATCGAAGCCACCGGGACTCTGTTCTTCAAGTTTGGTGACCTGGACGCGACCAAGCCCGCCGGCAGCATCAAAATCCGCGTCGAAACCATCGTGCACTACCTGTCCCGGTACTCCCAGGACATCATCGACCGGAAGCTGGCGTGGCTTTCGCCCGGTTGTCCTCTGGGGGAACTCCCGCCAGCGGAACGGAACCAGGCGACGGGCGAGACTGCCGCCAATGCTGTAACCCCAACGCGCCACGACGATGTGGCGGTTCGCGCGTAACAACCCCGGAGCGCGAACCTGTTCGATCGGCTTAACCTTTCTGGATCCGCATGGGCCCTCGCAGGTGGCCACTTTCGGTCTCTATGGCCCTGGTGATACGCAAGTCAGGGATTCATGGCTGCGGTTGTTACACGACCGAGCCCATCGCAGCAGACGCCCGCGTGGTCGAGTACACCGGACCGCATCTGAGCAAGGAACAGGCCGACGAACTCTACTCGGAGCGCAAAGAAACCTACCTGTTCTGCCTCGGAGAAGGGCAAACCGTGGTCGACGGCGATGGGGTGGCCGCCTTCATCAACCATAGCTGCGACCCCAACTGCGAGACCGACGAGATCGACGGTCATATCTGGATCATCGCCTTGCGCGACATTGCTGCCGGAGAAGAACTGGTCTACGACTACAACCTGTACGACGGCGATGAAAACGATGACGCTTCCTGCCATTGCAGGGCGCGAACCTGCCGCGGCACCATGTACGGTGAGGAAGAAATCGATCGCCGGGCCAAAACTGGGGACAAAACAGCATCGAACCGGAGCTGACGTTGCGGTGGTGTCGGTCCGAGCGAGAAATCTAATCTCCGGATAACGGTTTCCAGGATTCACGCCCGGCCAGCAGCACATGCTCGATTCCCTTCACCGCGCGCATGTACTGGGCCCGCTCGAACGCGGCCGGATCCGCGCAGCGCAGCTGGCTCATGCTGCCGCGCATCTGCCCCACGGACTCGTATTCATGCTGTTCCATCCACTGCAACATGGCTTGCTCGATATGGCGGATGTGATCAATTCCATTGCGCAGCAGGGTCGAGCACAGCATGGCCACGTTGGCGCCGACCATAAGGAGTTTCAGCACGTCCGGAGCATTATGGACTCCGCTGGTGGCAGCCAAGTCGGACTTGACGCGCCCGTAAAGAATCCCGATCCAGGTCAGGGGCAAGCGTAGCGCCTGCGGAGTACTGAGCAGGACGTTGGGTTTGATTTCCAGCTCCTCCAGATCGATATCCGGTTGGTAAAAGCGGTTAAACAGCACCAGGCCGTTCGCCCCCGCCTTTCCGAGCCGCTGGGCCATGTTGGCCAGGTTGCTGAAGAAGGGACTGAGTTTCACAGCCACGGGGATGGTCACGGCGGATTTCACCGCCTTCAGGATGTCTAAGTAGGTTTGCTCCACCGCCTCTGAGGTTACCCTGGGGTCGGTCGCGAGCGAATAGATGTTGCACTCCAAGGCGTCGGCTCCGGCCTGCTGGATCTGCTTGGCGTACGACGTCCACCCGCCGACGGTGGCTCCATTCAGGCTGGCAATGACTGGAATGCCCACTGCCTGTTTGGCCTTGCGGATGTGATTGAGGTATTCCTCCGGTCCCAGGCGAAACTCGCCAGCCTGGGGAAAATACGAGAGGGCTTCGGCAAAACTCTCGCTGCCCTCGCTCAGACGCACATCCAGTTCGAGCGATTCCTGGCGAAGCTGCTCCTCGAACAGAGACTGCAGCACGACAGCCGCGGCTCCGGCATCTTCCATCCGGCGAATGGCGCTCACCTCTTGTGACAAAGGCGATGCCGAGGGAACCAGCGGTGTCCGCAGATTGAGTCCGAGATATTCTGTGCTTAGATCAATCACGATTCCTCCTTGGCCAGTGCGGGTCGCGGTATGCGGGTGCCCAAGGGAACCAGCAACCGCGTCGTGCGCTGGCTTAGGACCAACTCTTCCTAATCTGCGGCCTTCGGTTCCGGCGCCTTCCTTTGGGCCATGTACTCATAGAGACGGAACCGCGCTTCGGCATCCTGCTGGGCCTGCTGCCACAGCACTTTGGCCTCTTCCGGCCGGCTCTTGGTCAGCATCTTGAAGCGCGTTTCCATCTGCAGGTAATCCTGCACCTTGCGCACAGGCGTGCGTGAATCGAGTTGCAGGGGATTCTCACCCGCGGCCGCCCGGTCCGGATGGTAGCGGTAGAGCAGCCACTGTGCGCTGTCCACCGCCGCCTTCTGGTCGTGCATCCCAGTGGTCATGTCGATGCCGTGCGCGATGCAGTGCGCATAGGCAATGATCAGGCTGGGTCCGTTGTAGGCTTCGGCCTCGAGAAAAACCTTGAGTGTGTGCTCATCCTTTGCTCCCATGGCAACGCTGGCCACGTACACGTTTCCGTAACTCATCGCCATCAGGCCCAGATCCTTTTTGGGAGCGGGCTTTCCGCCTGCTGCGAACTTTGCCACCGCCGCCCGCGGTGTGGACTTGGAGGCCTGCCCACCGGTGTTGGAGTACACCTCGGTGTCGAGCACGAGCAGGTTCACGTTGCGACCGCTGGCCAGCACGTGATCGAGACCGCCATAGCCGATGTCGTATGCCCAGCCATCACCACCTACAATCCAGACACTTTTCTTCACCAGCAGGTCGGCCAAGGCCAGCAGTTGCCGAGCCTCCGGCGAATTCATCGACTGCAGCTTCTCTTTGAGGAGGCTAACCCGCTGCCGTTGCTCGTAAATGTCGGCCTCGTCCTTTTGCTCCGAAGCCAGCAGTGCCGCCGCCAGTTCGTCCCCGATGAAGGCTCCCAGTCGCTGTAGCAGCTCTCGCGCGAACTCGGTTTGCTTGTCAATCGACAAGCGGAATCCCAGGCCGAACTCGGCATTGTCCTCGAACAGGGAGTTGGACCACGCCGGGCCCCGGCCCTCAGCATTCTTCGTCCAGGGCGTGGTGGGCAGATTTCCCCCGTAGATGGAAGAACAGCCGGTGGCGTTCGCCACCACCGCGCGGTCGCCGAACAGCTGGGAGAGCAGCTTCAGGTAGGGAGTCTCTCCGCAGCCCGAACAGGCGCCGGAGAATTCGAACAGCGGCTCCTGCACTTGCTGCTGACGGATGGTCGTGACCCGGATGCTCCGGCGGTCCATTTCCGGAATTTTGAGGAAGAATTGCCAATTCTCGCTCTCGGGGACCCGCAGCGGCGGTTGCGCTTCCATGTGGATCGCTTTGAGCCGGGTCTCGCTCTTGTTCTTGGCGGGGCAAACATCGACGCAAATTCCGCAGCCCGTGCAGTCCTCGGGGGCTACCTGAATGGTGTACTTCAACCCCGCCCATTCCCGGTCGCGCACGTCCGTTGCCTGGAACGTCGCCGGCGCGCCTTCCAAGTATTTCGGCTCGTAAACCTTGATGCGAATCACGGCGTGCGGGCACACCAGAGCACACTTCCCGCACTGGATGCAGGTCTTGGTGTCCCACACGGGAATCTCCAGAGCGATATTGCGTTTCTCCCACTTCGCGGTTCCGGTAGGAAACGTCCCATCCACGGGGAAGGCGCTCACCGGGAGCTCATCACCCCGTCCGCTGTAGATCACGCCCAAGACCTCGCGCTCGAACTTCGGCGCGTCACCCACAAAGGCGGGGGGCATCGTCTGGGTGCTGGTAACCTTCTCCGGCACCCTCACTTCGTGCAGGTGGGACAGGGTCTCGTCCACCGCCTTCAGGTTCTTGTTGACGATTTCCTCGCCTTTGCGGCCGTAGGTGTCGCGGATCGATTGCCGGATGGCCTCGATTGCTTCCTCCCGTGGCAGCACCTTGGAGATGGCAAAGAAGCACACCTGCAAGATTGTGTTCATACGACTGCCCATGCCCGTGTCCCGTGCGACCGAGTAACCGTCGATCACGAAGAACCTCGCCTTCTTCGTGATCAGCTGCTCTTGGACTTCACGAGGCAGCTTGTCCCAGACCTCATCCGGACCGTACGGGCTGTTGAGCAGGAATGTCCCTCCCGGCACCAGGCCGCCCAACATGTCGTAGCGCTCGAGGAATATCCACTGGTGGCAGGCAACGAAATTTGCCTTCGACACCAGGTACGTCGAACGGATCGGTCTAGGGCCGAAGCGCAGGTGCGACACGGTCATGGCACCCGACTTCTTGGAGTCGTAGACGAAGTAGCCTTGAGCATAGTTGTCGGTGTTTTCGCCGATGATTTTGATGGAATTCTTGTTGGCGCCCACCGTCCCGTCGGCGCCCAACCCGTAGAACATCGCCCGCACTACGCTCTCGGGCTCGGTCGAAAACTCCGGGTCGTAATCCAGACTGGTGTGGCCCACGTCATCGCGGATACCCACGGTGAAACCCTCTTTGGGCACGGCCGCATCCAGGTTGTCGTACACGGCCTTGACCATGGCCGGGGTAAATTCTTTGGACGAAAGGCCGTAGCGTCCACCCACCACCATCTCGGTCCGCACCTTACCGTACCCTCGCCGCAGCCCTTCCTGCAGCGCATGGACCACGTCCAGGTATAGCGGTTCGCCCGCGGCTCCCGACTCTTTCGTGCGGTCCAGCACGGCGATGCGCCGCACAGTCGGAGGCAGGGACTCGCAGAAACTCTTGACCGAAAAGGGGCGGTACAACCGCACTTTTACCAGCCCCAGCTTCTCACCCCGCGCGTTCAGGCATGCGACCGTTTCGTCGGCCGCCCCGACGCCCGACCCCATCATCACCACCACGCGCTCCGCATCCGGGGCTCCGAAGTAATCGAACAGCCGGTAGGACCGGCCCACCACTTCCCCGAACTTGTCCATCACCGCCTGCACCTTGGCCGGGCAGGCATCATAGAAGGGATTCGCCGTCTCGCGAATCTGGAAGAACACATCCGGATTCTGCGCCGTCCCCCGCAGCACGGGATGGTCCGGCGAGAGCGCCCGCCGCCGGTGCTCCAGCACGCGATCCAGATTGACGAGGGCCTCCAGGTCCGCATCCGCCAGCATCTCTATCTTGTTCACTTCGTGGGAAGTACGGAAGCCATCAAAGAAATGCAGGAAGGGAATTCGGCACTCCAGCGATGCCGCGTGAGCGATCAGGGCCAGGTCCATGGCTTCCTGCACGGCGTTCGAGCACAGCATCGCCCAGCCGGTGGTGCGGCAAGCCATTACGTCGCTGTGATCTCCAAAGATGGACAGCGCGTGCGTGGCTACGGTCCGGGCCGACACGTGAAAGGCTGTAGGCGTCAGCTCTCCCGCGATCTTGTTCATGTTGGGGATCATCAGCAGAAGGCCCTGGGAGGCGGTGAAGGTCGTGGCCAGCGCTCCCGTCTGCAGGGCTCCGTGCACGGCGCCAGCGGCCCCTCCCTCGCTTTGCATCTCGACCACCTGTGGGACCGTCCCCCAAATGTTAGCCACACCCTCGGAAGCCCACTGGTCTGCCCATTCCCCCATCGGCGAGGAGGGCGTGATGGGATAAATGGCGATGATCTCGTTCAGGCGATAGGCCACGTGCGCTACCGCCTCGTTTGCATCCATGGTTTTGAATATGCGCTTCATGATGATCCCTTTATCAACTTCTTCTTACCGGGCTGTCTGTGATGCGTGGACCCCGCTACGGCCAGCCTGGGCCAACCCTGGTCTAAAGGATGCCGGGAAGGAAGGCGCGCCGTCGGGTATGGCGGTCACAAAGACTTGTGATCTGGATCACATCTCTGGCTATAATCGCTAGCTTTCGCAATGCCTGAGATGCGCGTGTCGCTCCGAAAATCACGATTCCGGGAGATTTACCTTGGGCTGGCGCTGTCCTGTGGAGCCCTCCCCGGCTGGGCGCAAACCCGTGCCGAGGCGGTGCTGACGCTGGACCAGGCTGTGGCTCTGGGCCTCGAGGACAACCGACTGGTCAAGAACGCGGGTCTGGAGGAGGCACGCCAGCAGGATGTCGTGGCCGAAACCAAGACGCAACGCTACCCGGCTTTCAGTGTCAACGTGCTCGAGGGCCACCTACTGCAGGATGTGAGCCTGGTGTTTCCCCCGGGTTTTTTGGGGGACCTCCCGATCGTCGGACCGATTCCGCGACAGTCAAAGAGCTTGACCACTCCGGCCCAGTGGACGACCTTCGCCTTCGGCGGCGTGGACCAGCCCATTACGCAACTCTATCGCATCAACCTGGGCGTCAAAGCTCAGCAACTGGGCAAGGATATAGCCCACCAACAGCTTCGGCTCCAGCGGCAGACCACCGCCGACGACGTCAAACGCTCCTACTACGGCCTGATCCAGACCCAAAACGCCCTTGCCGCCATCGCGGACGAGATCAAGTTCTACCGCGAACTCGATCGCGTCACGGACGAATACCTCAAAGAACAGGCGGTGCTTGAAGCCGACAGCCTGGATGTGAAAGCGAAACTCGCACAGGCGGAATACCAGGCCACCGTTCTCGAGGACACGCTGGCCACGCAAAAGGAATCGATGAACAATTTGCTGGCACGCGACCCGCGCACTCTGTTCGAGGTTGCAGGTGTCCCGGAGATAGAGACCTACACCCTCGACGCGGACCAGGCCCGGCAAAGGGCCCTGGAGCAGCGGCCCGAAATCCGCCAAGCCCGTTTGAAGGTCGAGCAGGCGGAATACGACCGCCGTATTACCAAGTCGCAATACATTCCCGACCTCAGCGCGACCCTGCGCGTGATTTCGCCCTACGACGTGCAACTCAGTCCTAAGAACATTGGCACGGCCGGATTTTTCTTCAGTTGGGAACCATTTGACTGGGGGCGTAAGCGCCATGAACTGGGCGAGAAGACCAAGACCTTGGAGGAAGCCAAGAACGGTGTGGAAGAAACCACCTCGCAGGTCCTGATCGATGTGGACAACCGCTTCCGCAAGCTCCAGGAAGCTCAGGCTTACCTCAAGGTTTCCCGGCTCAACGTGGACGTTGCCAAGGAGCGCCTGCGTGTTACCAACAACAAGTACGGCCAGAACGCCGCCCTGCTGAGTGACGTGCTGAAGCAGGAGGCCCAACTCGCCGACGCCCACCAGCAATTGGAACAGGCGTTCTCCCAATACTGGACTGCGCGCGCCGACCTCGAAAAAGCCATGGGAGAGGAATGATAATGCGAACCAGTGTGCTCTCCGGTGTCCTCATCGCGATTGCTTTCCTTAATGCCTGCCGCCAGCAGGCCTCGGTACAGGATCCTCTCACGCCCGTTCGTATTGCCCCGGTCGAGATCTACACCGGCGATGAAGGCTCCCGTTACTCAGCCAGTATCGTCCCCTATGCTCAAGTT
The DNA here is from genome assembly GCA_035623795.1 of Terriglobales bacterium. GTDB lineage: Bacteria > Acidobacteriota > Terriglobia > Terriglobales > Acidobacteriaceae > DASPST01. The sequence continues at coordinate 63,157 of DASPST010000098.1, read as the reverse complement.
GACCTGGCTTTCAAGTCAGGCGGCTATGTCGATAGTATCGTGCAGCGTCGCGGCGCCGACGGCCGCATGCGTGAGATCCAGCAGGGCGACTGGGCGCAAAAAGGCGACGTTCTGGCCACTGTCCGCCAGCAGGACTACCGCGACCAGCTCAAACAAGCCCAGGCTCAATTGACGCGTTCCCAGGCTGTCTATGAAAATGCCAAGCTCAGCTTCGACCGCGCCACGGCGCTTTTCAATGCCACCAGCATTACCAAGCCCGAGTATGACAACGCGAAAAAGGACTATGACTCCGCGGTTGCTGCCGTCGACGACGCCAAGGCCGCCCTCGGCCTGGCCCAGACCGCATACCAGGACTGTTCGCTGACCGCTCCCATTGACGGCTGGATCCTCAAGCGCAACGTGGAAGTGGGAAGCCTGGTGGGGCCGAGCGTCATCGGTTTCACCGTTGCCGACACGCGCCTGGTCAAGGCCGTATTCGGCGTGCCGGATACCGTAATCAGCCGCGTGCAACTGGGCAAGTCCCAGGTCATCACCAGCGATGCTCTGGAGCAGCCGTTCGTTGGCAAAATCACGGCAGTCTCCCCGGCCGCTGACCCCAAGAGTCGCGTCTACTCGGTGGAAGTGACGATTCCGAATCCCCAGGATTTGCTCAAGGCGGGCATGATCGCTTCGCTCACGGTGGGCGGGCGGAAGCTGGCTCGCCCCGTGCCTTCGGTCCCACTGAGCGCCCTGGTGCAATCGCCCGGCAAGGGCTTCGCGGTTTTTGTGGTCGAGGCTCTGGGCGCGAAGACCATTGCCCGTCTTCGCAACGTGGAACTGGCTGAGCCCCAAGGAAATCGCATGGGCGTGGTCCAGGGCGTTACTCCTGGCGAAAACGTAATTGTGACCGGAGCAACTCTGGTGAAAGACGGCGACGCTGTGGTGGTGATCCCGTGAACCCATAGGTGTGGTGCAAACCTGCTGCGCCTGCGGGGCAGGCGCCACCGGGTGGTGCCTTGCCGGAACAACCGTCCGCCGACCATCGCGAAGGGCGGGCGGCGATGGCTCACTTACTTGATCGCCCGACGGTGAAACATGGCTCACAAACCCGATGCTGAGATCATCGCCACCGAGCACAACACGGCACGCTTCTTTACCGAGCACCGCCAGATCGCCTGGGTCCTGCTGCTCGCCACCGTTGCCTGGGGCGTCTTCGGCTACACCAGCATGCCGCAGCGCAAGGATCCCGATATTCCCGTCCTGGTCGCGGTCGCCACCTGCCAGTGGCCCGGAGTCAAGGCTGAGCAGGTCGAGCAACTGGTTACTCGCCCCATCGAGCAGACCATGGCCTCCAGCTCCAGCGTCCGCCCTCCCACCCGGGATGACTTCGGCATCAAGTCCATGACTCTGCCCGGGTTGGCCATCGTTCACGTACAACTGGCGGACAACGTCACGGATAGCAAGAAATTTTTTAACGATATCAATCTCAAGCTGCAAGCCCTGAATAGCAAGCTGCCTCAGGGTGCCGGTCCGATTGTCTTCAACAGCGACTTCGGCGATACCGCAGCGCTCATGCTGACGGTGGCCAGCCCGCCTGTCGGATCGCTCGAAGTTGCGGCTCGCGCCCGCAACATCCGCCAGGCGATCGAAAACGCGCGTGCCAGCCGACAGCCTGGATCGCCCAGCCAAGCGGTCAGCGTTCTCGCCTTGTTCCCGCCCACGGTTTCCGCGGATCAGGTCCGCAAGAACTTCATCACCCTGTCGCACATCGCGGCCGAGCAAGGCGTGGTGCGCAATCTCCGTTTCTTTAGCGGCTCGGGTTTCGTCGGGCTGGATGCCACCAGTTCGCTCACCGACGCCCAGATGTTGGCCCATGTTCAATCCCTGGTTCGCGACAACCTGCACCAGTCTGAGATTCATCCCGATGCCTGGCCTCCGGTCATCGTCCGCGATCCCGCCGACACTGAGGCCCGCCTGTCCGCCGTCGCCGGCGACAAGTACAGTTATCGCGAACTGGATAACTTCACCGACCTGATGGCGCGCACCCTGATTGGGGCACAGGAAGTCGCCAAGATTGATCGCTCCGGAGTTCTGCCCGAGCAGATCTATCTCGACTATTCCCAGGAACGCCTCGCCGCTTACGGCGTCGAACCTGCCAATCTGGGAAACCTGCTGAACGCCCGCAACATCAGCCTGCCAGGAGGTGCCCTCGAAGTCGGTGCCAAGAACGTGATTCTGGATCCATCCGGGCAGTTCACCCGGCCGCGCGACATCGGTGACGTGGTCATCGCCACTTCTAACGTCGGCAGCCCTGTCTACCTGCGCGACCTGGTCGATATCAACCGCGGCTACCAGAGTCCCGCACGCTTTCTGAACTACTACACCTGGTGCGATCCCCGTGGGGTGTGGCATCGCAGCCGTGCCGTCACCCTAGCCGTCCAGATGCGCAGCGGCCAACTGATCAGCCGATTCGGCAAGGATGTGGACGCGAAGCTGGCCGCGGTTCGCCGCCTCCTGCCCACGGATCTCATCATTGCCCGCACCTCTGACCAGCCCTTGCAGGTGAAGGAGAGCATCAGCCTTTTCATCGATGCGCTCTACGAGGCGATCCTCCTGGTTGTGTTGGTTTCCTGGATCGGCTTTTGGGAATGGCGCTCGGCGCTGCTGATGGCGCTGTCCATCCCGATCACCTTGGCTATGACGTTCGGCATGGCCTACTTCCTCGGGATTGATCTGCAGCAGGTCTCCATCGCTACCCTGATCATCGCGCTCGGCCTGCTGGTTGACGATCCGGTCGTTGCCGGCGACGCCATCAAGCGCTCTCTAGTCGATGGGCATCCACCGGTCATCGCCGCCTGGCTCGGCCCTACCAAGCTGGCTCACGCCATCCTGTTCGCCACCATCACCAACATCGTTTCCTACCTGCCCTTTCTGATGATCACCGGCAACACCGGCAAGTTCCTCTACAGCCTTCCCATCGTAATGACGTGCGCCCTGGTGGCTTCGCGCCTGGTGTCCATGACTTTCATACCACTGCTCGGCTATTACCTGTTGCGGCCACCCAGGAAGCCGGAAGCCAGCCTGGAAGCACGGGAGCACAGCGGCTTCACGGGCTTCTACTATCGCGTAGGCTCCGCTGCCATCGCACATCGTTACAAGGTTGTTTTGGGATCACTGGTCTTCCTCGCCGTTGGAGCGTTCGCCTTCCGTTCCCTCAGAACCCAATTCTTCCCCGAGGACGTCCAGTATTGGTCCTACCTGGATATCCGCCTGCCCAACGACGCGCCGCTGTCCGCCACCAACGCAACCGCACAGCAAGTGGAAAGGGTAGTGAGGGCGGTGGCTGAGAAATATGGTCGAGAACCTTCGTCCCAGCACAAGGCCGCGCCCGCCATTCTGCGCTCCCTGACCACCTTCGTCGGTGGCGGCGGCCCGCGCTTCTGGTTCTCGGTATCGCCCGAGTTGCAGCAATTGAACTACGCTCAAGTCATAATCGAGCTCTACGACAAGGAAGACACGCCACGCATCGTCGGAGAACTCCAGCGTGCGCTTTCCGCCCAGATCCCCGGGGCCCGGGTCGATGTGCGCCAGCTGGAGACCAACCCCGTAGACGTGCCCATCCAGATTCGCATCGCGGCTCAGGCCGATGTCAACCCCAGCAGTTCGGCGGCCGATATTTCCGTCCTGCGTTCCATCTCGGTCCGCCTGCAGGACATCCTGCGGAGCAACCCGTTTGCCGCACGGGTCCGTGATGATTGGGGAGAGGAGAGCTCAACCGTCAGGCTGCTCATCGACCCCGACCGCGCCAATCTTGCCGGCGTTACCAATAAGGATGTGGCGCAATCCACCACCACCGCTCTCAGCGGTTATCCCGTGACCAACCTGCGAGAGGGCGATCGCCAGATTCCGGTCGTAGCCCGCCTCCGCATGGAGGAGCGGGCGCGTCTTTCCGACATTCGGAACCTCTATGTCTATGCTTCGCAGGGTCCGCAGAAGGTTCCCCTGGTGCAGATCTCTGACCTCCAGAACACCCTGGAAACACAGCGTATTCGCCGCCTCGAGCAATTCCGCACCGTGACCGTGCAATGTTTTCCGGTGGCCGGCCATCTGGCCTCGGAGATTCTGGGCGGCGTCCTGCCCCAGATCGAGCAGCTTCGAAAGGACCTGCCTCCCGGCTACTTGTTGGAGATCAGCGGCGAATACGCCAAGCAGCGTCAGGGCTTCTTGAACCTCGCGGTTGTGCTGGCCATTTCCGTCGCAGCGATCTTCCTGGCGCTCGTCCTGCAGTTCAACCACGCGGTCAAGCCGCTGCTGGTCTTTGCGGCCACGCCTTATGGAGTCGTCGGCTCCTTGCTTGCCCTCTGGGCTACGGGCACTCCGTTTGGCTTCATGGCATTCCTCGGGATCGCCAGCCTCATTGGTGTCATTGTCAGCCATGTCATCGTACTGTTCGATTTCATTGAAGAGATGCACGAGAAAGGGGAACCCCTGGAGCAGGCGCTGCTTGACGCTGGCATCCAGCGGCTTCGCCCCGTCATGATCACCGTGGGCGCGACGGTACTTGCCCTGTTCCCCCTGGCCGTGCATGGCGGCCCCCTGTGGAAGCCACTCTGCTATGCCCAGATTGGGGGGCTGAGCTTCGCCACCTTCGTCACCCTCCTGTTGGTTCCCGTGCTTTACTCCATCTTTGTTCTTGATCTGAAGGTGATCGCCTGGAAGGGAACGAGCGGACAGCGGTCCCCATCCCCGCCCGCGCCGGCCAATTCCTGACAACCAGATCCAGGTTTCAGGTCTTGGCTCCTGGAGAGCGTCCCGGATGTTGGCCGACCGATGGCAGTGCCGGCCTTGCATTTTTTCGACCGGCACGGCAAACTGCCCGGACCCAGACTCCTGGAAGCGACGGGCCTGCTCACCCGTTTGGACAGGAACACCGGGAACCTAATGATCCTGGATCGATTTCTCGTGCCGCCAAGGCTATTTTCGGAAAGCCGATGGGAAGCGCTCGCCCGTTGAGCTCCAGAAAAGGGGCAGTCATGCCAGAAAGTACTCCGGGTTTCCAGGCCTCGCAGACGGAATGGGACCGCATTGCCAGCACCCGGGATTTCAAAGATCTCATGGCCACCAAAAAGATCTTTATCATTCCGGCCTTCGTGTTCTTCGTCGCTTACTACTTTGCCCTTCCCATCCTGGTTGGCTACGCACCACACTTCATGGAGACAAAGGTCATCGGGACGGTGAACCTGGCGTACCTCTTCGCACTTTCCCAGTTCTTCATGGCCTGGACGGTTGCCTGGCTTTACCTCAAGGCCGCAGACAATTTTGACCGGCTGGCCAAGGACATCATCGAAAAAGCACACGGAGAGATCGAAAACAACGAGGAGACCGGGTAACCATGTCCACGTCCCTAATAATGTTCCTGGTTTTCATCGCTATCACCCTGGCCATTACCTACTGGGCGTCGAAGCGCTCTGCCGGTGCCAGTGCCTATTTCGCCGCCAGCCGTCGCGTTACGGGATGGCAGAACGGCATCGCCATCGCCGGGGATTACATGAGCGCCGCCTCCTTCCTGGGCATTGCTGGGATCATCGCGTTCCAGGGCTACGACGGCTTCATGTTCTCGGTGGGATGGCTGGTCGCCTACCTTACCGTGCTGCTGGTCGTAGCCGAACCGTTGCGCAACGCCGGACGCTACACCATGGCCGACGTTCTTGCTTACCGCCTGAAGCCTCGCCCCGTGCGCGCTATGGCGGCGGTAAGCACGCTCACCGTCAGCACGTTTTACATGATTGCCCAGATGGTAGGGGCAGGCGCACTCGTAGCCCTTCTCCTGAAAGATTCGGGCATCAGCTACCGTGCAGCCGTGATCGGTGTCGGGGTGCTCATGATCGTGTACGTGGTTTTCGGGGGCATGCTGGCGACCACCTGGGTCCAGATCATCAAAGCCATCCTGCTCATGGCCGGCACCATTCTGCTCAGTATCCTGGTATTGGCCCACTTTGGCTTCAGCTTCGGCCAGTTCTTCAACGCCATCGCCCACGTCACCTACCACGAAAAGGGACAGGAGGTTGTCAAGGATTTCCTGCAGCCTGGTCTCCGGTTCAAACCGCCTTACGGGGCACTCGATCTGATCTCTCTCGGTCTTGCCCTCATTTTCGGGACCGCGGGACTGCCCCACATCCTGGTCCGCTTCTACACGGTGCCCGACGCCAAGACAGCCCGCCAGAGCGTGGTGTGGGCCATGATTCTGATCGGAAGCTTCTACATCATGACCACGTTCCTCGGCTTCGGAGCGGCCACCATCGTCGGTCGCGACTTCATCTCCACGCACGGTGGCACGAACATGAGCGCGCCCCTTCTGGCCCAGGCGCTGGCGGGAAGCATCTTTTTTGCCTTCATCTCCGCCATCGCGTTCGCCACCATTCTCGCCGTGGTGGCGGGCCTGACCATCAGCGCCTCCACTTCCTTCGCCCATGACTTCTGGACCAACGTGATCCACCGGGGCGTGGAGCGCCGCCCCGGAGAAGAAGTCCTGGTGGCTCGCCTTTCCGCCTTTGTGGTGGGCGCGGTGGCCATTGCCATTGCCATCCTGCTAGGCCCCACCGCGAACGTGGCCTTCTTGGTGGCCTTGGCGTTTGCGGTCGCTGCATCGGCCAACCTGCCGGCCATCGTTTTGAGCATCTTCTGGAAAAGATTCAACACCGGAGGGGCGGTAACCGGACTAGCCGTCGGACTTCTGGCCTCCATCGCCCTGATCTTGATCGGGCCCAGCCTCATGGGCACGGATGGAAAGCATTTCATCAATCACGCGCCGATCTTCCCCCTGGAGAATCCCGGTATTTTGAGCATCCCCCTGGGCTTCCTGGGCGCGCTTGCCGGTACGCTGGCCAGTCACGAACCCACCTCGGAGCACAAATTTAACGAACTTCTGGTCCGCTCGAACACCGGCCTGGGCGCCGAAAAAGCAGGCGCCCACTGATCAGGAAATCACAACGAGGTCTGGCAGCGACGAATCCTCCGGAGAGAAAAGGCGTCCGCACCTGTGATGCGGATGCCCCAAGACATTCCCGGTTTCGCCGCTGTAAAATCTGCGAGGCAGCCAACCTCCACGACGAAGGTAGAACCCATGTCCGACAAGGCAACCATCCCGGGGACCGACACCAGCATTGATTCTGTCCTTCACGAAAACCGCAAATTCGAATGCCCCCCGGATTTCGCCGAACAGGCCCACGTAAAGAGCCTGGCAGAATACGATCGCCTGTACCGCGAATCCGTGGACGAGCCCGAGAAGTTCTGGAGCCGCGTCGCCAATGATCTGCATTGGTTCAATAAGTGGGATAAGGTCCTCGAATGGACTACCCCGTGGGCGAAGTGGTTTATTGGCGGACAGATTAACCTTTCTTATAACTGCCTCGACCGCCACGTCCAAACCTGGCGCAAGAACAAAGCCGCCCTGATCTGGGAGAGCGAACCCGGCGAGATCCGCACCTACACCTACCAGCAGCTCTGGAAGGATGTCCAGAAATTCGCCAATGTCCTGAAATCACTCGGCGTGCGCAAGGGCGACCGGGTCGCCATCTACATGGGCATGACGCCGGAGCTGCCCATCGCCATGTTGGCTTGTGCCCGCATTGGCGCTCCGCATTCGATCGTCTTCGGCGGGTTCTCTTCCAACGCGCTGATCGACCGCATCCACGATTCCCAGGCAGTGGCGGTCGTTACCCAGGACGGTTCCTATCGTCGCGGCGGGGAAGTGAAGCTCTTTCCGGCAGTGGATGAGGCCCTCAAATCGTGTCCCAGCGTGAAACACGTCGTGGTCTACCGGCGCACTGGCACACCCATCAACCTCCAGCCCGGGCGCGACCATTGGTGGCACGAGCTGATGGCCAGAGCCTCGGATGAATGTCCCGCTGAGCCTCTCGACGCCGAACACCCCCTCTACATCCTCTACACCTCGGGCACGACCGGAAAACCCAAAGGTGTGGTGCATACCACCGGCGGCTATTCCGTGGGCACCTACCTCACAACCAAGCTGGTATTCGATTTGAAAGACGAAGATACCTACTGGTGTACCGCCGACATCGGTTGGGTGACGGGCCACAGCTATATCGTCTATGGCCCACTGCAGAACGGAGCGACCAGCCTCATCTACGAAGGCGCGCCCAATTTCCCTGAACCCGACCGCTTCTGGTCCATCATCGATCGCCACCAGGTGAACGTCTTCTACACCGCCCCCACCGCCATTCGCACCTTCATCAAGTGGGGGGACGAGTGGCCGAAAAAGCACAAGCTGGACAGCCTACGTCTTCTCGGCACGGTCGGCGAGCCGATCAACCCCGAGGCCTGGATGTGGTACCGGGAGGTCATCGGCCACAACCGATGCCCCATCGTCGACACCTGGTGGCAGACGGAAACTGGCCACATCATGATCTCGCCCATTCCCGGTGCGATTGCCACCAAGCCGGGCTCTGCCACGCGACCCGTACCCGGCGTCGTTGCCGAGATCGTGACCATGGACGGCAAACCTGTTCCCGATGGCCATGGCGGCTTCCTCATCATCAGTCGCCCCTGGCCCGGCATGCTGCGCACCATTTACGGGGATCCCGATCGCTATGTCCGCCAGTATTGGTCACAAATTCCCGGCGTGTACTTTACCGGCGACGGCGCCCGCAAGGACAAGGACGGCTACTTCTGGATCATGGGCCGGGTGGATGATGTCCTTAACGTCAGCGGCCACCGCCTCAGCACCATGGAAATCGAGTCGGCTCTGGTTGCCCACGATGCCGTGGCGGAGGCCGCCGTCGTGGGCCGCCCCGACGACCTCAAAGGTCAGGCTGTCAGCGCCTTCGTTACCCTGGAAAAGGATCGCCAGCCCAGTGATGCCTTGAAAGAAGAGCTGCGACAGTGGGTGGCGAAAGAAATAGGTTCGCTGGCCAAGCCCGACGATATCCGCTTTACCGACATGCTTCCGAAAACGAGAAGCGGCAAGATCATGCGCCGGCTGCTGCGCGAGTTGGCCACCAGCGGAGAAGTGAAAGGCGACACCACCACGCTGGAGGATTTCAGCGTGATTGCCAAGTTGAAAGAGAGCGACGAGGCCTGACCCGAGAGCGCATGGGACCGTGGTTCGCGGCCTGTGCCGCCGCCGGACCGGTGTCGGTAACCGGAACGCTGCTCTGTCGTCTTCTCCCACATGCTTCCGTGATAGCCTCAACCATCCGTCCGTCAGCAACGGCTCATGCCCAAGTCCTATGTTCCTCTCGATCACATCCTCTTCCTGGTACTTGCGCTGCTGTCTCCGGTCGCAGACTATGTCTGGCTTTACCCCCGGCTCATCCGTCAGACGAAAGCCGGCGTTCCTGGAGCTCGCCAACGTGCGTACACCGCGGGCATCCTGATGCAGTGGACCCTTACCCTCTGCGTTTGCGTGCAGTGGGTCCACCTGCAGCGTCCATGGTCCGCACTGTGGCTGGGTGAGACGACCCTGTCGCGTCTTGCCGCCGGTCTCGTTCTAGCGGCTGCCGTCATAGGCCTGCTGCTCCGGCAGCGCCGCGCCGTCCTGACCAACCCCGAGCAACTGGACAAGGTGCGCCAGCAGTTGGCTGCAGCCAGTCCGCTGCTGCCCCATACTCCCGAGGAGCACACGGGGTTCATGCTGCTTTCGATCACCGCGGGCATCTGCGAGGAGTTTCTATTCCGGGGATTCGTTCTCTGGTACGTTCGCGTGTCAACCGGACTCCCACTGGCGGCAACGATCAGCACCATCCTGTTCGGAACGGCACATCTCTACCTCAGCCGCCGCGACGCACTGCGCGCCGGAATCGTCGGCGCCGTCATGGCCGCCATCGTCGTGGCGACCCGCTCCCTGCTGCCGGCAATGATTCTGCACGCAGCGGTCGATATGAACTCAGGAAACCTGGCCTTTCACAGTTTCGTCGCCTCGGACCGCAGGCCGGGGGTCAACCCGGCTTAGCCGACGTAGTCTCCAGGCACAACAACGCCCAGCCTTTTCCGCTGAGCGTTTTGCCAGATTCCTCGGTCTCAGTGCCTGGGTCCGCCGTGGCCTCCGCCGTGACGGCCATTGGGACCGCCTCGTCCTCTGCGGCGACGCCCACCGCCACGCGGGCGATCTTCTCCTCTCGGAGGCGCGCTGTGCGGGGCATCGGCCCGATTGAAGTTAGGCTCGTCGTCCTCAAAATTGCCTCCCCCTTCGATGGTGATCGCGGCCGTCTGGGGCTGCGCGGGTGCTTCCCCTCCGCCCATCTTGGCGCGCTGCTCCTTCAGAATCGCCTTGCGCGATAGACGAATGCGGTTGCCTTCCACGGCCAGAACCTTGACCAGCACCTGGTCGCCTTCTTTCAGTTCATCGCGGATGTCCTTGATCCGGTGCTCGGCGACTTCGCTGATGTGCAGCAACCCGTCGGTTCCGGGCAAAATCTCCACGAACGCGCCGAAGTCCGCCAGCCGGGAAACCTTTCCCAGGTAGGTCTTGCCCACTTCGGCGGTCGCCGTCAGGTCACCAATGATCTGCAACGCTTTGGCGGCCGAGGCTTCGTCGTTGGACGCCACATTCACCTTACCGGAGTCCTCAACATCGATCTTGACGCCGGTTTGGTCGATGATGCTCCGAATCATCTTCCCCCCCGGCCCGATCAGGTCACGGATTTTGTCCACCGGGATTTGCAGGGTGTAGAAGCGGGGGGCAAAGGCTGAAACCTTCTCGCGTGGCGAAGGCAGCACCTCTTCCATTTTGCTTAAGATGAACAAGCGCCCGCGTTGGGCCTGCGCCAGCGCTTCTCGCATGATCTGCGGGGTGATGCCGGCAACCTTGATGTCCATCTGCAGGGCGGTGATCCCATTCTTGGTCCCGGCGACTTTAAAGTCCATGTCTCCGTAATGGTCTTCCGCCCCTGCGATGTCGGTGAGAATCGCGTATTTCTCGCCCTCCTTCACCAAGCCCATGGCAACGCCGGCCACGGGAGCCTTCAACGGCACGCCCGCATCCATCAGCGACAGCGCCGCGCCGCACACCGTAGCCATCGACGAGGATCCGTTCGACTCCAGGATGTCTGAGACCACGCGCATGGCGTAGGGCCACGCATCCTCTTCCGGGAGTACGGCCGAAACCGCCCGTTCTGCCAGCACCCCATGTCCAATCTCCCTGCGCCCTGCTCCCCGCAGGAACGCCACCTCACCCACGGAAAAAGGGGGGAAATTGTAGTGCAGCATGAAGCGTTTCTTGGCTTCACCCTCGAACACCTCGAGGCGCTGCATATCCTCGCTGGTGCCCAGGGTGGTTGTCACCAGGGCCTGGGTTTCTCCGCGCGTGAAGATGCAGCTGCCGTGGGTGCGCGGTAGCATACCAACCTCGATCCAGATTTCCCGTATTTCGTCGAACGCCCGAGCGTCGGGGCGGCGACGCTGCTCGAGAACCTGATCGCGGAAAATGCGCTCGCGCAGGATTTCGTAGTAGTGCTTCAGTTTGTCCTGGGCGTCCTCGTCTTCTTCCGGGATGGCCGCGATAAGCTCTTTCCGGAGTTCCCTCACCAGCTCGTAGCTCTCCGCTTTGGGATGCTTGTGGGTATCGAGCGCGTCCGTAAGCCGATCGCCAATCTTGCTGTTCAGGTCGTTGTAATACTTCTCATCGAATTCTGGCGGAACGACCACGCGCTTGGGCTTGCCCACCTTGGCGCGCAACTCGTTGATGGCAGCGCAGATCTTCTTGATCTGGTCGTGCGCGAACTCGATCGCGTCCACCACCGTCTCTTCTTTCACTTCTTTGGCGCCCGATTCAATCATCACGATGGCGTCGGCCGTGCCCACCACCATGATGTTGAGCAGGCCGTCGCGCATCTCGGTGTAGGTTGGATTGGCAACGAACTTGCCTTCGAGGAGACCCACCCGCACCGCGCCGATCGGACCCTGGAAGGGTATGTCCGACAGCGTTAACGCGCAGGAGGCGGCATTGATGGCGGCAACATCCGGATCGTTTTCCGTATCCGCCGAAAGCACGAAAGCGATCACCTGGGTCTCGCACCGGAAGCCTTCGGCAAACAGGGGGCGGATCGGCCGATCGATCATGCGGCTGGTGAGGATCTCGCGTTCGCTGGGCCGGCCCTCACGCTTGATGAAGCCTCCTGGGATGCGACCGCCGGCATAGGTGTATTCCCGGTAGTCGACGGTAAGGGGAAAAAAATCGATGCCTTCGCGGGGCTCGGCATTGGCGACCGCGGTGGCCAATACCACGTTGTCCCCGATGCGCACGACACTCGCGCCGTGGGCCTGCTTGGCCAATTTACCCGTTTCAAAGTTGAGGTTTTTGCCGCTGGCGAGTTCTACGCTGATTTCACTGACTTCTGGTTTCATGATTCATCCTTGGTTTCTGCGACGAGGAGAGCATCCGTGCGCGGGAAAAAACGCACGGATAGGCGAGTGCCATGCGAGGTCGAGCGGGGTTGGGGAGACGCACGTTGCGAAGTTCCTTCTCAGAGGCCCAATCCTTCCCACACGGACGGGGCCAAGGCGAGAAGCTCCGACGGGGATACACTACACCCGCGGAGCCATCGGCATGCCTCTATTTGCGGATGCCGAGTTTCTGGATAACGCCCTTGTAACGCTCGGAATCGTATCGCTTTAAGTAGTCGAGCAAGCGACGCCGCTTGCTGACCAGCATGAGCAGACCGCGGCGCGAGCCATGGTCCTTTTTGTGCGTTTTGAAGTGCTCCGTCAGTTGATCAATGCGCTCGCTGAGCAATGCAATTTGCACTTCGGGACTACCTGTGTCGGTAGGATGCGTAGCGTACTGGTCAATGACGGATCTTTTTTGCTCTCTGGCTAGCACTAACCTGGTGCACTCCTGTCTTCTGGTTTCGATTTTTCTTTGTAACCACAATGAGACTAACACGTTAGCAAACGAGGTGTAAAGGCGAGGAAGCCCAGAGATCCGACAGGGCGCCGCCCCCAGGACGGCACCCTGTGGTCACCCGGAAGCCCGCTTACGCGACGGCTTGTTTCCTGGTCGCTGAGGTTACGTCCTGCTCGACCTCCGCCCCCAGGAAGTTCGACAGCTCACGGTTCACCTCTTCCGCGTGGGTCCAGGGAATCGCGTGCGGCCCCTCCTTCACCACGACGAACTTGGCTCCCTTGATCAGCTTCGCAGTGCGGGCACCCGAGGCGTCGATGGGAAGAATCCGGTCCGCGTCCCCGTGGAGAACAAGCGTGGGCACGTCGATGCGAGCCACGTCCTGGCGGAAGTCCTCATGCCAGGTTGGAACGCAGGCGAGACTGGCGGTTGCCGAGGCTCCGGCGGCCAGGTTCCAACTGGCTTGAACCGCCTGTTGGCTGATGAGTTTGCCCAACAGAATGTCCGTATTGTAGAAATTCTTGAAAAACTCAGTGAAGAACGTGTAACGATCGGCGGCCACCGCTTTCTGGATTCCCTCGAAGACGCTGCCGTCCACACCCTCCTGGTTGTCGGCTGTCTTCAGCAGGAACGGTGGAACGCCTGAGATGATCACGGCCTTGCGTACACCCTTCGATCCATATTTCCCCAGGTAGCGGGCTACCTCACCCCCGCCCATCGAGAAACCGACCAGCGTGACGTTGCGTAGCTTGAGATGTTGCAGCAGTTTGTGCAGGTCCTCAGCAAAAGTGTCATAGTTGTACCCCGCCGTAGGTTGGCTCGACTTGCCGAACCCTCGGCGGTCGTAGGTGATCACCCGGTGGCCGGCGGCCAGCAGGACCGGCATCTGTTTCTCCCAGGAAGCGCCGCTCAGGGGATATCCGTGAATCAGGACGACGGGCTCACCGGAGCCATGATCCTCGTAGTAGAGATCGATATCGCCTGAGTTCTCCTTACCGACATGAACATAAGGCATGGCAGTTCTCCTTTAGCTGAATTTGGTGGTGCTATGAGTTGAGGTTGCTTGCTGATTCTTTCGATTGTAAATCGGTAGGGATGGACTCGGCATTAAGTGAGTCGCGCTGACCTGTGTTTTGAGAGAATGGCAGCCCCTAGCTTCCGCAAGAGCCATGTCGCATCCAAGGGGGATTTCGGGCGAGACGCGGGCGTGGGGTTTCACGTTTGCGGGATGTTACGAATCCTCCATGGCGGGCGACGGCAACTTGAAGTAATCTGAAGGGGTACGTTTCCCCCGATCCTGTACCGCGAGGCGTTCCGTGCGTTGCCCGTATTGCGGGAATGAAAATGCCGCAGAGAACCGGTTCTGCGGAATGTGCGGGAGACCGCTGCTCGCGGGAGCACCTGCGAGAGCCAGCTCACCTCCTGATAGTGGCGAGACGCATCCGGCAGATTCTCGAACCTCACATAATGCCGGGTTAGCAACGGGTGGGCCGATTGCCGAAAGCTCCCGACCACGGGAATCCGGGTCCGGGTTATCACCAGAGCCCGAGCCGCGTGGGTTATCCCCGGCCTACACCGGTGGCATGTTCCGTCTGGGCGGCGCCGAGCGTCATTCCCGCAATCTGGATTACCTGCTCGAAGACGACGAGACACCACGCTCCTCCCGCGGTCTGGTGATCGGCATTCTGCTGGCGCTCGCGCTGGCGGGTGGTTTTGGCTGGCTGCGCTGGCGGCAGGGCAACCTGCCAGGATTTTTCGGCGGGCGGGGGGCAAGGTCGGCGTCTGCTTCTGCTTCTGGCCCGGAGCAAGCGAGTCCTTCGCCTGCATCGCAGCCAGCGCAGGAGAACCCCTCGGCAACCGCTGCGCCACCTTCGCCCGCGGTTTCACCAGCGTCGCAGGCTGTAGCGGCGCCTGCACCCGCGTCTGCGGCCTCAACTTCGGGAGCGCCGTCGGAAACAGCGGCAGCGCCAAGTGCGGCGGCAAATCCCGCACCCGTACAACCTTCGGTGGCTCCTTCCGATGCCAGCAGCCCCCAGCCCGGTCAGGGTGCTGCGAGTACGGCGCCGGTCGGCGCGGCCGAATCTCCCCCGGAGCCGGTTGCGCCCCCGGCAGCAACCACCGCGGCCGAAGTGCCGGCCCCGGTTGCCGCCACCGTGAAGCCCACGCCTGCACCCAAGCCTGCTCCTGCACCCAAGGTCGATCCGGTCACCCTGGGGGAGAAGTATCTCTACGGGCGGGGGGTGCCGCAGAATTGCGACAAGGGCCTGCGCTACGTGAAGCCGGTAGCCGACCAAGCCAATTCTAAGGCGATGATCACCATGGGCGCACTCTATGCCACGGGACACTGCGTCGCCCGGGACTTGCCGACCGCCTACCGCTATTTCGCTCTAGCCCTGCGCAAAGATCCGGATAATACCGCCCTGAAGCAGAATGCCGAGATGGTCTGGAGCAAGATGACCCCCACCGAGCGGCAGCAGGCGATCCGGCTCACGCAGTAAAACTCCGAAGCTCGCGAATTTTCTCGGTTGGGCGCCCGGGACGAGGCCACGGCGCTAACGGCGTTTCCCATCGCTACCATGGAATCCATTGTGCTGAGGACGCCCCGACTGCTGCTGCGTTCCACGACTGTCGAACTGGCCGCGGCGGACTTGAACGACCCCGCCGAGTTCTCGCGCCTGCTTGCCGCTGATGTGCCAGAAGACTGGCCGCCTCCGCTGAACGACAACAACTCGAAGAAGTTCACACTCAACTATCTTGCGGAGAATCCGGATGTTGTGGGCTGGGCCGCGTGGTATTTCCTTTTGCATAGGACCGGCGGTGCGCGGCCGCGCACCATCGGCATTGGCGGCTTCAGGGGTAAGCCCACTGGGGAAGGCGGGGTGGAGGTTGGTTATTCGATCCTGCCCGGCTACCAGGGACAGGGCTTGGCATCGGAAGCGGTGTCGGGTTTGGTCGATTGGGCCTTCACCCATAGCGAGGTGAAACTTGTCACGGCGCAGACCCTGCCGCAACTGCGCGGTTCGATCCGGGTGCTCGAGAGGAACGGGTTTCGCTATCTCGGCGAAGGATCGGAAGCGGGGATCGTGTGCTACGGGCGCCAGCGGGAGGGGCTATAAGCCGGCGAGAAGCTCCACAGCGTTTATTTCTTCCGCTCTACCAGATAACGGGCTAGATCCTTCAGCGTACCCGCGCACGATCCGAAGAATTCCAGGTCGCGGAAAGCGTCGCTTACCAGCCGGTCGGCTCGGCGCAGCGACTCGTCGATGCCGAACAGCGCCGGATAGGTCGCCTTCTCGGCCGCCGAGTCTTTGCCCGCGGTCTTCCCGAGTTGCTCGGAGGTCTGGGTGACATCGAGGACGTCGTCGACAATCTGGAAGGCCAGGCCGATCTTCTGCCCGAAACCGCGCAGGCGCAGAATGGCCTCGCCCTGGCCTTCGGCGTAGAGCCCACCGCTGACCAGGCTGGCCGTGATCAGGGCCGCGGTCTTGGCCCGGTGAATGTACTCGAGCATCTGCAGGTCGGGCCGGGTGTGCTCGGCTTCGAGATCGACCACCTGGCCGCCGATCATGCCGTCAATTGTGCCGGTACCGTGCGCGATCTCGGCCACAATGCGCACCCGCGCCTCTGCCGAGCAGCGCAATTGGGCAAGGACCGCGTAAGCCTGAGTCTGCAGAGCATCGCCGGCCAGAATCGCGATCGCCTCGCCGAACACCACGTGGCAAGTCGGGCGTCCGCGGCGCAGGTCGTCATTGTCAAGCGCCGGCAGGTCGTCGTGGATGAGGGAATAGGTGTGCAGCATCTCGAGAGCGGCACCCAGATCCTCGATGCCAGCGGGAAGAGAACCGGCCAGCATACGGCCTGCTTCCATGCACAAGATGGGGCGAAGGCGTTTTCCCCCGGCGAACACACTGTGTCGCATGGCTTTGTGAATCGAGATGGGATGCTGGCTCGCGGGCGGAAGCACTCGCTCGAGGGCCGCATCGGCGGCGGCGCGCCCCTGTTCGAGGGTCTCTGGGAGCATGTGGGGTTGAGTATAGCAAGCGAGACGGAGAACTAGGCCTCAGGCCTCAGTTCTCAGGACTTCGGCTTCGGGAGTAAAGGCCTTGCCCGGCTGAGGTCCGGGCCCTCAGGCCCGACGCCCGCATTTCAGGCCGCAACGCGAGTCTGGGTTGCACTGCGCACCGCCGACACAAGGATACCTTTCGTGTCACAGGCCGGGCACATGTCGCTGGCGCCCGCGTTCAGCGCCTCGGACCACATTTCTTCGTCGGCTACCCGATGCGTGCATACGATGGACACATTGGGGAATTCGCGGTGCAGGCGCTCGACGTCAGAAAAACCCGAGGCCTCGACGTCGAGAATCGCCACATGGGCCCTATAGCGAGGAATCGCAGTGCGCATTTCACCCACAGAGTGTGCCTGGTGGACGGATTGGAACTGATCCGCGAGAGACGCGGCCAGATGTTGTGCAATTCGCGGGTCGCTTTGGAACACGACAACGGAGAAAGGCTGCATACGACACCCCTGGCAGTCAACCGTCGTGGAAACGGCGGGCCAGGCTGCGGACGGGCCACGTAGCGGGGGACTGACAGCTCTCCGCAGGCGTTACACTCACGAACCACGACTTGGAACCGGCTACTCGCGGGCCGGTACCCCCTCGGTCTGCGGCTCAAACGGCTCGGCCTGAAGCTTCCCGTTCTTTTTCAGCAGGATTTCCACTTTGCCTTCCGCCTCTTCCAGTTCCTTGCGGCAGGCGGTGGAAAGCTGCATGCCTTCTTCGAAGAGGGTCAGCGATTTCTCGAGGGGGGCGTCGCCCTTCTCAAGTTCACGGACAATCTTCTCCAGTCGCTGGAGGCACTCTTCAAATTTGGCCAATGGGAGTTGCTCCGATTTTCATTTTAGCGCAGGTCGACGAGCCGATGACTGTAAATTTCCTGTAAAGCACGGAAGAGGAACATTTTCATTTTCCAGTTGTCAAGGCTCGGTTCGGTTCCTAACGGGCAATCGCCAAGGGAAGTCGGCCAGGCACAATCGCTTACACAGCTCTCGAAGTGCCTAGCGCCTCGAGCACGTCGACCGCCGCAGAATACTTGCCCAGGGGGGCGCTGATCTGGGCTCCTTGAACCAGGTCGCGGACCGCCACCAACATCTCGCGGGCGATAGAAATCCCTTCTGCACGCGCCGCGTCGGGTGTGGCCGCTTTCGCCATGCGTTCCAGAATTGAGTCCGGCACAGAGACCCGCAGTTCGTTCTTCATGAACTCGGCGTTGCGCACGCTGACCAGCGGCCAGATTCCGGCCACGACGGGAATGCGGCAGGGCTCGATGCGCCTGAGGAAGTTCGCGAGCAGGGCCAGGTCGAATACCGGTTGGGTGACCACGTATTCCGCGCCCGCTTCGACCTTGTATGCGAAGCGGCGGATTTCCTCGTCGATGTTGGGCAGGCCGGGGTTCGCGCCTACGCCGATCACGAAGCCGGTTCCCGCGCCGATGGGATTGCCCCCAAGATCCAAACCCCGGTTCAGGTTATGGACAATATTGACCAAACCGATCGCATCGACATCGAAGACTGCGGTGGCATCCGGGTAGTTGCCCATCTTGGGAGGGTCCCCGGTGATGCAGATCAGGTTGCGAATGCCGGTGGCAGCCGCACCCAGGAGATCAGATTGAATTCCCAACACATTGCGGTCGCGGCATGTGTAGTGTAGGACGGCCTCGATACCAACTTCGCGCTGCACGATCAGGGACAGCGCCTGGTTACTGATGCGCGCCGAAGCACGGGGACTGTCGGGAATGTTGATGGCGTCCACACCCACGGACTTCAGGAAACGCGCGCCCTCGACCTCCTTGCGCACGTCCGTCCCTTTGGGGGGAACGATCTCGACCATGGTGACAAAGTCACCGGCTGCCAGCTTGGCTCCCAGCCTGGAACGTCGCTCCAGGGGAAGGGTGGGAATGGCGGCTGGCGAGGGGGCGGGCGCGGTGGCCTGCACCTTGGTCGTCTTGGCTACACCTGCCCGCAACGCCGATTTCATCTGGCGGATGTGCTCGGGAGTGGTGCCGCAGCAGCCGCCCACCAGGCGCACCCCGGCGTCCACAAACTTGCGCGCGTAGCTGGCCATGTATTCGGGCGAGCACAGGTAAATGTTGCGGCCGTCGACCGAGCGCGGCATTCCGGCATTGGGTTGGGCGGCGAGCGGCAGAGATGTAACCGCACGCACACGCTCGATTGCGTCCAGCATGGCGACCGGACCGATACTGCAATTGCAACCGATGACGTCGGCGCCCCAGTCCGCGAGCTTGACGGCAAAGGTTTCCGGGTCGGAGCCGTCCAGGCAGTTGCTGTCTTCATCCACGGTCACGGAGGCGACGAGCGGCAGTTTGGGATTCACCTCCCGCGCGGCCAGCATCGCCTGGTGGAGCTCCTCGAGGTAGCCGAAGGTTTCCAGGATCAGTAGATCGACGCCCCCTTCCACCAGCGCGGCAATCTGCTCGCGGAAAGCCTCACGGGCTTCACCAAGCGAAGTCTTGCCCAGAGGTTCGATGAGGATACCGAGCGGTCCAACCGAACCGGCCACCCACACATCGAAACTCTTGGCGGCATCGCGAGCGAGGCGGGCGCCGGCCAGATTGATGCCGCGCACCTGGTCGGCCAGACTATGACGGGACAGGCGGAAGCTGTTGCCGCCAAAGGTGTTGGTCTCAATGATCTCGGCACCGGTGTGCAGGTAGTCCTGGTGCAGGGAGCGGATCAGGTCGGGCTGGGAAAGGTTCAACTCGTCATAGCAGCGGTTTAGGAAGATCCCCTTGGCGTAGAGCATGGTGCCCATGGCGCCGTCACCCAGGACGGGGGAGCTATGCAATCGCTGCAGAAATTCCGGGGGCATAGGTTTTCGAGAATACAGGATTGAGGGAAGGTTTGCACGAGGCAGAGGTCTTGAGTCACGAGTCTCGGGTGGCAAGTGGCAAAATTCCAGCGGCGGGTTGTGTGAGAGCACAGGGAGAGCTTCCGCTCTCAGCGACCTCCGGTACGGCCGCGATCTGCAGCTGAGAGACCTGAGAGTTGTGACCTAATGCCTGACCCTTTTGCTTTGCTATAATTTGTGATTTCGCATTCAAATCTTTGCCTGTCATGGTCTTGGGAGTTCCGCGTTTGAAGAGAGCCGCGCTTCTGTTGTGCCTTCCCGTCCTGATCGTGCCGGCCCTATCGTGCGGCGGATCCAGCTCCACCAAACAGCCGCCGAGCGGGCTGAAATTTCGCGCGCTGGTTTCCCAGGATGTGAACCGTACCTCCCCGCCGTTAAGTGCCGGACTGATCATCATCGATGCGGAGCACGATTTACGGGCTAAGGTTCAACCCATTACGTTCGGCGGGGCGACCACTCCGGGACTGATGGTGGTTTCCAATGACCGGCAGCTGACGCTAGCCTTCAGCTATTTCACCAACTCGATCGGAGTCGTGAACAACACCACCGAGGGAGCGACGACCTCTGGCAGCGGCATAACGATCCCGGGTCCCACCGAGAGCATGGCCATCTCGCCGGATAATGCGACCGGATATGCGGCCGTGCCCACGGCGCCGGTGCTGGGCGGGTTGCCGGGCGGGATCGTTGTCATGAACCTGTCCGGCCAGGGAAACATCAAGACCACGATCCAGGCGCCGGGAGCGCACTACATTGCGGAGAGCTCGGACGGAAGCCGGCTGCTGGCATTCAGCGACACTTCGGATTCGGTCAACATCATTTCCACGCTTTCTGTGGTGCCGGGGCAGTCCTCACCGTGCGTGCCGGCGGGGCAGCCGCCATCGGCCAACCCTCCAATTTGCGTCACCGTGCCCGGCTTCAACCGACCGGTGTATGGATTCTTCAGCAGCGATGGCACCAGCGCTTGGATCCTCAACTGCGGGCCGGAATGCGGTGGACCGCCGGGAGTGCCGGCCAGCCTCCAGTTGCTGGACCTGGTGAACCAGGTAGCGGGAGCCACCCTGCCGATTCCGGGTGGGGCAACCGTCGGCTTCCTCAACAGCCAGACGCTTTATGTCGCCGGGAACCCATACGCGCCGGGGACCAACACCTGCGCCGGGGGCAACACGACGGCGGCGACCAGTTGCGGACGGTTAACGGTGGTGGATCTGCCCTCCATGTCGATTACCGGCACGGCCGTCATCACGGACGGGTATCACAACCGCATGGACCTCAATAACGGCCAACTGTTCATCGGATCAAGACTCTGTACCAACATCGTGCCCGCCAACAGCGGGAGTGAGCAGCGGGGCTGCCTGTCGATCGTCAACACGGCCGCGAATAACGCGGTGGTGATTCCACCGGAAAACGGGGACGCCACGGGCATCCAATCGATCACCGGGAGGACGATCATGTATGTGTGCCAGGGAGGCAACTTCTATATCTACGACACCACGACGGATGCGATCTACACGGTGACCTCGATCCAGATATTCGGAAGTGTGGTGGATGTGAAGTTGATTGATTTTTGAAGCCAGAGGACAGCTGGTGTACCGTCCCGAAAATACCTTCACCCCGTCTCTGAATCCCTGCCGTGGCCGTCCAGACGAAGGTCGCGCACTAGCATTGAAAGCGTGCACCAGCGTGGGCTGGGACCCCGGCCCCTGCCTAATTCCCCGGTTTCAGTGTCAACTCATGCGCCTTGGCCTTTTCCACTGCTTGCGGCGAGAAGGGTAGGGCGAATGTGGTGCCTTCATACCAGGCTTGCCACTGGTCCATATAGTAGGGACTGAGGAAGTTGCCAGCCTGGCCGGTGACGGTGTTCAGGGTGGACTGGTCGAGGTTGGAGAGGTCGGCGGTGAAGCGCTCGCTGGGACCGAAGGAACGGCCAACCTGCTTCACGGTGTAGCTGCCTCCGGGTTGATCGTGAAGACCGGGAGCGGTCCACCGGCCTACGAGTGGGAGGCGGGCGAGTACGGGGTGCTCGATGTCGACAGGAGCGAACTTGCCCCAGCGCCACTGGGCCAGTTCCCGCGGAGCGGCGGGATTGTTCACTGCTGCCTCAACCGCGGCAGCCAACAATTCGTTGTAACTGGCGTAGTTGTCAGGCAGCCAGCGCTTGGGCTGCTTCTCCAGCACATTCTCCAGCCAGACCGATGACATAAACCAACGGTAGGAACGCCAGCTGAGGGACTCCGTCAAAGAGGGGCGATCGCCACTGGTGCCCTCGGGTGCAGGACCTAGACCCGGCTCAAGGAGCATACGCACCAGCTCGTGCTGGGCGCGGTTCTCGATCGTGGCGGCCGCAGAATCGACCGCCAGGCGGCCGTCCCAGTCACGCAGGAATTCGCGCGCCTGCTGGGCCCGAAGAGAGAGCTTCTGTACGTGATCGAGGGCGTAGACGAAGCGTTCGGCGCACAGACGGTCGAAGGCGGAGTAGACGTCGGTCTGTAGCGAGAGCATGTCGGCAGTGGAGAACTTCCGGCCTGACTCGAGCACGCGGTAGACGCGCTCGGTACGCCAGGGCGCACCCCACTCGGTGCTCACACTGTAGGGGTAGTGGTCAGGTGTGATGCGGGCATTCGCGGTGGCAAGGATGCCGGAGGGCGGATCGAACACCCTGAGAAGTTTGTCGAAAGGGATGTAGCCGGTCCATTCGTGGGCGTCATCGGCGCCACTCACCGGGAGGCTGCCGTCACCCGTCTTGCGAATGGGGATGTGGCCGGTGGCTTGATAGCCGATGTGCCCGTCGACATCGGCGTACATGGCGTTCTGCGAGGGCGAATCCCAGGCGGCGAGGGCGCGGCGGAATTCGTCCCAGTTTTGGGCGGAGTCTACGTCGAAGAAGGGATCATGGAGGGAGTCGTAGAGCGTCCAGCGTAGGGCCAGCTTGCGCGTCTCGCCCGGAATGAGGTCCGTGATGATGGGGCCATGGCGGGTGAGAACGACCTCCAGCACGACGTCGGGCTGCCCCTTCACGTGGATGACCTCGCGGCGATGTTCGGCCGGCCGCCAGCCATTCGGCGTCTGGTAGGCACCCTGATCGTTGAAGGACTCGATGTAGAGGTCCTCGACGGTGGGACCGACATTGGTGAATCCCCAGGCGATGCGCTGGTTGTGGCCCACGATGACAAAAGGCAAGCCGGGCAGAGTGACTCCGACCACGTCATAGTCGCCGCAGTGCAGGTGCGCCTCGTACCAGAGGTTGGGCATCTGGTGGCTGAGGTGCATATCGTTGGAGAGCATCGGCCTGCCAGTGACGGTGTGCTCGCCGGAGACAGCCCAGTTATTGGAGCCCGGGACCAGCGCGGGATCGTTCGGACGATCGGAGGCCATAAGCGGGGCGGGGAAGAGGACGGTGCGGGCGATGTTGTTGTCGGCGCCAGAATCCATGTCTTCGTCATCGTCATCCTGATCATCTTCGTCGCCAGGGGGTTGTTGCCCGTCGATGCGAAGGGTTTCGGAAGACGGCGGACGATCCCGCCACGATGTATTCACGTAGAGGTCGGCTGCACGCTCGGGCCCGAGCCTGGCCATAATCTTTTCGCGGGCAAGAGCGTGCCAGAACGTGCCATAGTTCAACTCCTGTACCAGGCGTGCACCGAGCAGGATGGAGTCTTCGACCTGCCAAGGGCTGGGCTGGTAGCGCAGGATGCGGAACTCAATCGGAAGCCGGTCGAGATGCGATTCACGAAAGGCATTGACGCCACGCGCGTAGGCTTCAAAGTGGGAACGGTCGCGGGGAGAGGCGGAGACCACGGCGCGACGCGCCGTGTCGCGGAGGCCCAGGATGCGCTGTTCCCGGTCATGCGTGAGCAGGGCGGGACCAAGAAGTTCCGCCATGTCGCCCCCGGCGTAGCGGCGCATGAGGTCCATCTGCCAGAGCCGGTCCTGCGCGGTCACATAACCTTGAGCGAAAAACAGGTCCTCGAGCGTATGCGCTTCGATGCTGGGGACGCCGTGGCCATCGCGGATCACCCGGACCGGTCCCGTCAGGCCATGCACGATGAGGGTGCCGTCAATCACCGGCAGGGCGGTGCGGGCAGTCAAGTAGAGATACGCCGCCGCGCCCAGCAGCAGGAGCAGGACGGCAAGCAGGATACGGAAGAATAGGGGCACCCGGGTACGCGGCGGAACCGGTAGCGTGGGTGTGGCCGCCCAGGTGGTCATGAGAGCTCGATTGTAGGGGCAAGGCAACACGGATGACAAACCTGCCGGAGCGCTGCCCCCGACGGCGGGCGGACGCCGGAGCCACCATAACGGCCGGACGCCGCAAAATTCCGTCTGAACCCCAGACACTCGCGATTCTCAATCCAACTTGAGTCCAGGGATCGAGGTGCTATCCGGACGGTACCATCCAAACCCTTTGCCGCCCTCCCCCAACCGTCGCGTCAAGATCGACCTCCCCCAGAGCGACGCTACGCTATCGGTAATCAGAGATTCGCATGATGTCAACAAGCTGCATCACGGCAACGGTGCTTCGACTTCCTCCACGATCCAGTGATCGGGTGGGTCCAGGTGGCAGTCATAACCGTAAAAGTGGCCATGGAAAACGTGTTGGAAGAGGCAGGCGCGCTGCCCCGTCATCACCGGATTACCTGCCACCGGCTGAAAGTTACCGTCCGGACGGTCACTGAAGAAGATCTTCACCTGCCACTCGCCGGCGGGATTGTCCGTGTAGCGGTGAGGATAGACTTCGGTCGCCAGATAGTAAATTCCTGTACGCTTGCCTTCCGGGTTCCTCGCCTTCTTCAGATAAAGCAGGGTGGGAGCCGCCACCGTGCTGTCCGATGTCAGCAGCACGGTTTCGGATGCCTGGTCCAAGTCCCGGACCGAATCGGCGCTTCTGCTGACGATCTCGAAGTGGTCACGATCGTTGCCGCGGTAAAAGGTAAGATAGAAACGCCCGGAACGGGGATCACGAAATAAATTCGGGTTCTGGTTGCGCTGGTTGGGCACACCTTGCACCAGCACCTTTTCCTCATGCAGGTGAATTCCATCGCGCGAAGTCGCTAGGACGATGTGGCTGCTTGGGGTGTCGTAATCGCGGGTGATGGCGAAGTACAAGAGGCTTTTGTCCTGGGGATTGGCCTCGGCCAGGACCACCGGCCACCGCGCGTTCGTCCACAGGGGATTCTGCTCGTACTTTGCCCAGTTCACCAGATCGTTGCTACGCGCCAGCCCGATGCCCCGGCCCCCATTCAAGCCATACCAGCCCCAGTAACGGTAACCATCACGCTTCATCTCCAGTACCGCCAGGGTGTGGGGAAATTCATTGCCTTCCCAGGATTGAGCCGCGGGCAGAATCTGCCGTGGTGTGGTTAGCTTGAGATAGGGAATGAGTTTTGCTTCTTTTCTTACCGATTCCTGCTGGCACCAGGCACGAAAGGAGACCAGGGTCACCATGACCACCGCAATCCACGGGCTGGGGCGCAACCCGAACATGCATTTACCCTTCAACACCCTGGGTGGCAGGTCGGATGGCAGCTCTCTTGAGCTTCACGGTTGCGTTGCTGATGATCGGCTTGGCCCAGAAACCGACGCTCAGGACGCATCCGAAGGTCACATAGAGAAAAGCGACTCCCGTTCGCAAGCCGAAGGAATCACCTATGTGACCGATGACAACCGGCACGACCGCACCGCCCATAATCCCCGTACTCAAAATGCCGGCGAAAGAGCCGTGGTAGCCAGAAACTGAGTTCAGGGCCAAGGACACCAGGATGGGCCACATCACGGAGGCGAATAGGCCGATTGCCGGGAAAGCGACCAGTGAAATGCGAGCTGGGCCGAACAGCGCGGCGGTGAGGCAGAGCAGCGCGCCAACGCAGGTCCCGATCAGGACGCGACGGCTATCGAAAATTTTCAGAAGCAGCATGCCGACGAAGCAGCCGGCCGTGAGCAGTCCCCAAAACCAGGAGACGGCGGTGGCGCCGGTGGTGTGGGGGTCGTAGCCGTGATATTGGGAGAGGAATTTGGAAATCCAATCGGCGGTTCCTTGCTCGGAGCCGACGTAGGCGAACACGCAGAGGAAGAAGGCCCACACCATCGGCCTGCGGAAGAGGCTGCCGTACATTTCCCAAGACCCGGCTTGTTCATTCGCGGTGCGCTCCACCGTGGGAAAGGGGCTGAGATAAAGGACCAGGATCATCAGCAGGGTGAAGACGGCAAAAATCCAGTACATCGAGGCCCAGGGAAGAGCTGGCGGAGTGACTTTGGCCAGGATGTCCAGCACAAGATGCTTGTCGGAGGGCGCGCGGCCAAGGTTGAGAACCAGATACGAGTACAGGTGAGGGCTAAGAAAAGAAGCCGTCCCGAAAACCAGCTGAGCGAAAGCCGAGTTGAACGCGAAGTGTTCTTCGCCGCCGGCGACGCGCAGGAGGGGATTGATTGCGGTTTGCAGCGCGGCCATTCCCGATCCCATCACGAACAGTGAGACCACCGCGACGTGATAACTAGGGTGCAAGGCAAAGCTCAGCGATCCCGCCGTTCCCGCCAGGAAGGCAGCGATCATGACCGCTTTTTCGCCGAAACGCTCCACCCAAAAACCCGCCGGAATGGACATGACTCCATAGGCGATGAAAAACGAGAAGGGCAGCAAGGCGGCTGCCGCAAGACCAACCTGGAAACTGCTGATGATGTCAGGAACGATCGGCCCGAGAATATTGGTTAGCAAAGACATCACGAAAAACGTCAAGAAGACAATCGCGGCCATATAGCGGCTTCGCGGCATGGAGGGTGGCATCTGCGGCTATTCCTTCGTAGTCACTTTGGTGGCCAGTTCGAAGCGTCCGGGTTCACGACCCACTTGCGCAGCCAGGGCCAGGGTAATCATCTGCACAGGCAGAATCTCAAGAATCGGCTGAATGGTTCGCGGCCCTGCCGGGAAGGCACACGGGGGATAGGGTGTGTCTTCGCTCACCAGCTCGGCCCGGCTGTGCTGATCGCGGATGTCTTCGAGGAGGCGACGATTTAGATCACGAGTCTTGCCGTCACCGGAAAAAACCAGCACGAAGGTCTCCTCGCTGAGCATTTCAAAGGGGCCATGACGAAAGGCGGCGCTGCTCATGCCCTCAGCGTGAAAATGGTCAGATTCCTTGACAATCAACGCGCCGGTGCCCGCGGCCGCCAGGGACGATCCTCTGCCCACCAGGAACAGATGACGGATGCCGCTGAGCAGTTCCGCCAGACTATGGACATGTGCCCTCCACTGGCTTAGATACGACTCGGCGGCGGGACTTGCATGCTTGAGGTCCTGCCGCGTGCGCTGCTGATCGCGCTCACAAACCACGTCGCTCAGCCATTTCAGGGCCATGAGAGCGGTGACGTAGGTCTTGCAGGAAACGGAGAACTCACGCCCGGCGTGCGTCAGGATGGCGGCATCGGCTCGCTTCGCCAGCGGGCTGTCTGCCGTATTGGTGATGGCGATCACGGCCGATTTTCCACGGTTGAGCTCCAACAAACGAACGACCTCGGCGCTCTGCCCGGATTGCGAGACGGCTACGATAAGAGTCTTCGAATCAAACAGACGGCTCTTGTAGTGGACAAGTTCGGAGGTCTCAATCATGATCGCCATCAGACCGTGATTGATCAGTTCGATCTGCAAGGGATGAAGGGCATGGAAGGAAGAGCCCATGCCGGTCAGAACCACGGTTTGAAACTTTCCTTTCTGCAGCCGGGACGCAAGATCGCGGAGTGTTCTGGTCAGTTCCAGGTCGGCCAGCGTGTCGCGTAAGGCGCGAGGCTGATCAAGGATGTCGCGAAGATATTCGCCTTCGATCAGAGACAGGTCAGATAGCATGCGCGCCTCCACCCGAACCGAAGCGGTGGTACCACACCCTGGCCGCCCCAATCAGGTTCGAGTCCTCGCCCAGCGAGGCCAGAGCGAGCTCGGTTTTGTCGTGGGGAACGAGGCGGCAGCGAGAAACGATGGTTCTGCGGATTTCGTCGAGAAACAGCTTAGAACTTTTCATGACGCCACCGCCCAATGCGATAGCGTTGGGGACAAACAGGGTGACGAGGTTAGCCAAGCCCAGACCGAGATAGTAGCTCTCGCGTCGGACCGCCTGGAGCGCCCACTCGTCGCCGGCTTGCGCAAGCTCGCAGACCCTCTTCGCCGTCAGGTGGGTGCGATAAGGGTAATCCGCAGGCGCATTGTTTTCGATCCAACTGACCATCGCAGGGCCCGCCGCCAGCGACTCCCAGCAGCCCTCGAAGCCACAAGAGCAAGGTGGGCCAGAAGGATCGATGACATGGTGACCAATTTCGGGATGGGCATGGCCGACCCCACGATAGATGTGACCGTCGAGAACCACCCCGACTCCGATGCCGGTTCCGACCGTCACATAGATGAAACGAGACTGGCCGCGGCCGACGCCCCACGCTGCTTCCCCCAGGGCGGCCGCATCGGCATCGTTCTCCATCGCGACCGGAAGCTCGAAAATTCGCTCCAGATCCTTAACCGGGTTCTCCCCCCGCCAGCCGGGAAAAAAGTTGACGTCACCGAACTCGCCGGTCAACGGGTACACGGGCCCGGTGGAGCCGATCCCGATACCGAGGATTCTTGTGCCCGCTCGGGCCTCCGCTTCGCGCAACAGGCTCACGATACGATCCAGGGCGCTCGAGTATCCGGCCTCAGGATGGGTTCCGCATTCGCGGCGGGACAACAAGCGCCCGGTCGCGTCAACCACGCCGACCGCGATCTTCGTGCCGCCTATGTCCACTGCACCGATCATCGTCTTCCTGCCGTACCTTGCAGGCCACCTCGGATTACTGTTTCCACTCGACGATCACGGCTTCGTACGGGTCGAGGTCCATTCTCCAGCTCGATGCCTCTACGGCCAGCGATGTCATCCCCTGGGGAGAGATTCGGGTAAGCGCGTGCATGGTCAGCGTGCTGGAGATGGTCACGCTTCGAGGCTGCGCGCTGTGACTGACAATGACCGCGTATCCCCGCCGATCACCGTTCAGGGCAGAGACCTCAACTGCCGGCTCGTTGCTCCGAAACTGCGGCTTCACGCCCGCCCAGTCGCGAAAAGCCTGGTAAATCCGGTGCGTGTTTTCGGGTTTATCGAACGCTGAGGGCACATCGGCCAGGTAATGCTCGATCGGATACGCGCTCAGCAAGGTTTTGCCCGATCCGAGCGCATTAGCCACCAAGGCGGGATGCCCATCCTGGTCTACGGCAATAACTTTCCCCGCCCCCACCTCAAGTAGAGCGCCCCAGGATTCGATGTTTGCACTCGGCACGGCGTAGTGGAAGGTGTCGCCCGGCTTCAGATCGCCAAATGGTGCCACGATCTTCAAAGTAACTTCCGAGCTCGGAGCCCGATCCACCAGCCGAGCTCCGAACAAGGGAGCCATCTCGGGAATCGCTCCGTCAGCAGCAACGGAGGCATAGAGAAAGCCGCCTCCTTCCACGTACTTCCTGGCTTTCTCATAGAAATCTGCATACACATGAGCCAGAAAGACATCGCCAGTGCCGGTAATCGGCGACGGCAGGAACAACATGGGACGCTTCGCCCAGTCCGCATACTCCCGGGGGAAGTCTGCTTTCAGCTGGGCGCGGCGCGCCAATACAAAAGCGGTAAGAGCGGAGCTCATCAGCCAGCGGTTCACGCCGCGTACATCCGGCTGCGGACGACCCGGCACCGCATCGCCGTCCATCATGGATACGTAAGGAGTGAACTCGGGGCCCGTCAGGCCGAAGTGGGAAAAGTCGCCATGCGGTTTTGCCCATTCCTCTGGGATGACAATGCCGATGTCGGCGGGTGCCGGAGCGATACCGTCGAGATCAAGCTGGCGAACAATCTGAGAGATCTTTTTGAACTCCCGGGCCAGGGGTTTGTCCTGTCGGTCCCAGGTGGTCATACCCCATCCGGTCTCCTGCGGAGTACGCAGGTAGGGCACCTTATGAAACTGCTCCGGCGAGGCATCGGTGTAGCACCAGAGATCCACGCCGATGCTTCCCGCCCCGATGCCGGAATAGATCTGGGCACGATCGTATGCCGCGATACGCTCCGGAGAAAACTGGGCGGTGGAAGCGCCCATTTCGTGAATCATCACCGGCCGGCCGGCGCCCTGAGACAGCGTGATCTCAAACGCTGCCCCGTAGGTTCCTCGTGCGGACAGCAGCGCGTCCGGAAACAAGTCCGGAGCATAGAGGGTGAAGGGATGGACGCTGAAGAAGTCGACAAACTTGGCGATGTCGTCCGCGCGAAATGGGCCGTGGCTCATTTCTTCGCCGCTGGTGCCGACCACGATGGGATGGAGCTTGTCATACTGGCGAATGCCGTCCGCGATCAGGCGAGTCCAGTTGATTGCCATGGCATCCGTTGTGGCTTCTCCCGGGACAATCCAGAACGGAGGCTCGTCGGTCAGATCCCAGGCGAGGATTGCGCTTTCCTTGGCGTAGCGGCGGCCGAATTCGGTGGCGAGATTGCTTTCCAAGCGCAACATTTCCGGATCCGCATGCGGATGGCGTCCGTGTCGCCAAGGAACATCCCAGTAGGCTTCCCCAACTTCTCCACCGATAAACAGGCTGGGATGGAGATAGATCTGGTACTTATGCGCCAGGGACACAAGGGAATCAAGCTGCTGAAAAGCCAGCGGATTGTAATCGCCGGGCCGGGGCTCAAACCACGCCCACAGCATGTCGAGGCGCACCATGTTGTAGCCGAGTTCCTGCATCTTGGCGAAGTCGGCTTCGATGTCCCTGAGATCCCACTGCACCGGCCATTGCATGGCCGCTTTGGCCGGCACCCAATGCGCACCTACGGGCAGGAAGCGTTTGCCGTCGCGGACGAAGTAGGTACCGTCGAGATGAATCTCGGGCAAGCGCCGTTCCGCCGGCTTCTCCCCGGTCTTCGCGCCCTGGGTTTGGCAACTGACGGGAGCTTTCTTGCCTGCCAGTGGCCGCCCGAGTTGCACGAGCAGCAACAGCATGACGGCGGTTGCCGTCCTGAACTTCCAGCGCGCTGCGTTCTGCATCAGGCCTCCAGGAACGGTTGGAGCAGAGCAACCACCAAACGCGATGCCCCTGGTGAGGGATGGGATCATTCCCTCGAGCCCGCGCCTTACCCCGAAGGTTACGTGTCGCCCTCCTAGAATGCGAACTTGAGGGCAAATTGAATTTGGCGCGAACTGTGGACCGTGCTCGAGATCGAGCCGGCACCGGGCGTATCCACCAAAAAATTCGGGTCACCAAACTGAGGCGTATTGAAAAGGTTGAAAAACTCGGCACGGAACTGCAGGCTCTTCGATTCACTGAAGTTAAAGTCCTTAAATAGCGAGAAGTCCACGTTGTACTGTGCCGGGCCTCGCAGAATTCCCCGTCGTGCATTTCCGAATTGAGTTGCAGACTGCTGTCCCGAAGCTAACGGGGGCAGGGTAAAGGCCGCCGGATTGAACCAGCACAGGATGGACTGCTGGTTGGAAGGGCATCCCCCGGGACCGCCGGCAAAACCTACCGTCGTGGCATTGGAAAAGTCGTACGGGTCGCCGATGATATCCGGCCGCGGACCGCCGGAGCCTGTGTTGGTGGGATCGAAGGACAAATAGGGCGTAAAGGATCGGCCGGAATAAAGCGCGACGATTCCGTTGACTTGCCAGCCTTCGCTAAGCCAGTGCGCCCGACCGCTGCTCACCAGCCAGCGCTGCTTGGGCCCGAACGGCAGGCTGTAGGACCAGGCCGAGGTGAACTGATGGCGATAATCGGGTTCGACATTCCCGCGCTCGGCTTGCATGTTGTGCGTGTCCTGAGGTTCGAGCGACGTACCCACCGTTTCGTTCTCAGCCGATTGACCGATGCTGTGCTGCCAGGTGTAGGCGTTGAGCATGCTCCAGTTAGCCGAGAATCGTTTTTCGAATCTCACCTGCAGCCCATGAGTGATCGAGCTGATGTCATGCCCTTCGGTGCGAATCGCGGCAATCCCCGGAACGGTGCCGTAGTAAGGCCGCCCGAAGTTGCTCGGCGGACCGGTCGCACACGTGGTGGGGTTGTAGGGTGCCGGACAGAAGTTCGCGTCGGCAGGGTGCACCGGCTGATTGAGGTCTCTCAGATAAGAAAGGTGCACGCCATGAGTTCCCACGTAGGCCAACTGAAGCACCGCGTCCTTCATCAGCTGGTGCTCCAGGTTCAAGTTCCACTCTTCTATGTAAGTGGTCGCATTGTTAAAGAAAAAGGCACTGGCGCGCCCGCTGGGCTGTGCCAGCGTCGGAAAAGGCAATGCCGTAGGGAACCCCTGGGAGAGGGTCATCGCTGGCGTCGTCGAAGATGTCGGCACCAGGATGGGCTGGCTGCCAAACAGTCCGGTGGGGTTGAACGCGAGTTCGGCGTCGTTCTGGTTCGCCTGCTGGTCATAAAAGATCCCAAACCCGCCGCGCAAAACCGTGTTGCGGTCATCCCAGGGCGTATAGGCGAACCCGAACCGGGGTGCCAGATTGTGGAGGTTGAGTTCTACGTTGCCGGAGCGGCTGACGCCCGGCATTCCCGGCGCAACAAATAGGCCTGTGGCAAAATCGAAGTTGGCTAGCCGGTCATGTTGCTCCACCATAGGCGTGAAGATGTCATAGCGCAGACCCATGTTCAAGGTGAGTCGCGAAGACACCCGGTAGTCATCCATGAAATAGGCGCTGATCTCCCACCAGCTCATGCCGAACGCGCCCTTTTGTCCGTCCCGAAAGGCATCCTGTACATAACCAATGGCCAGGTCGGCCACCGAATCGCCGGTGAATTGCCCGGTGAAAGTCAAATCGCCGCGCGGATTCTGGGTCTGGAAGAACCCGTGTTGACGGAGACGGAGATCACCGCCCAGCTTGAAAACGTGTCTGCCATGGCTGATGTTGAGCGAATCCAGCAATTGGTAGTTGTTCTCCCGTAGGTTCTCGGGAAACCAATCCTGGTTGCCTACGCTACTGAGCCGAGAAATAACGAAGTTGGGCAATCCGCCCGTCGCCGGATCGTCAGGAAGGTTGATTCCCGGAATTCCCACCTGCTGTGCAATGGGCTGACCATAGAAAAAGGGGATGGCGTTCACCACGTATCGCGTATAGCCAATCTTCAGCTCATTCATCTGGTTCCGGGAAAAGGTGTGGACGTCACTTATGCCCGCGGCCAGGGCTTTGTTGCTGATATTTCCCGAGAAGGTCCCCCCGCCCGCCAGCCCGGGGAATGGATCAGGACGCGTAGCGTCCACGTTGCCGTAGCTGAAGGTTGCAAACAAGCTGTTGCGTACCCCCAGCTGATGATCCAGTCGCGCGTCGAACGAGTCTTGATTGTTCTTCAGCACCGGATTGTAAAGGAAGTTGTTCACCATGCCGGCCCCCGGCCGGTTTGAGGAGGGGTAGAGGTTTAGAACGTTTACCCCGGCGGGATCCAGGCACGCGCCACCCGTCGGGCTGGGACAGGCCGGAATCTGGTTGTTCAGAAAGGGCTGGCCAGTGACCGGATCCGTAAGCTGGGTTGTGGGCAGCAGATCGGAAAAGTCTCCGGAGCGCTCTGCCGGCGAAGGCACGGTGGAGATGTCCGTTTGCGACTGCCGAATCCGCGTCCCCTGATAATCCAGGAAGAAGAAGGTCTTGTCCTTCGCGATGGGGCCGCCAAATGTTCCTCCGAACTGGTTCTGCTTATACGGCGGAATGGGCAGCGTGGGGTCATCAAAATAATTCTTCGCATCGAAGGCTGAATTGCGCAGAAACTCGTACACGCTCCCGTGAAAACGGTTGGTGCCGGACTTCAACACCACGTTGACCACTGCGCCTCCCCGGCCGATGTCCGCCCCAAAATTGTTGGTTTGCACCTTGAATTCTTGGATGGCATCTACGGCAGGCTGGATGACCTCGAAGCCGATCTGCTGCTCGTTGTTGTCGAAGCCGTTCAGCAGAAAGTTGTTGTTGGTCGCCATCAACCCGTTGGCCTGGATGGCGCCATTGCCACGTTCGTCCTCCGGGATATCTCCCTGCTGCACAATGCCAGCGGGTCCCTGGTTAACGCCCGGACTGAGGTAAGCCAGCTGGATGAAGTTCCGGCCGTTAAGCGGTAGATTGTTCACTCTGCTCTCTTCAATCACCTGGCCGAGAGACGATGTCTGTGATTCCACCAGCGGTTCGGCCGCCGTGACCGCGACCGTTTCATGGAACGAGCCGACCGCCAGCGTGATGTCCACGCGAATCACCTGGTTCACGTCCAGCTTGAATGGGGTCTGCAATGCCTTCTTGAAACCTTCTTTCTCGACGCTGACGGTGTAAGTGCCCGGCTTCAATTCGGGCACCACGTAGTCGCCAGTGCTGTCGCTTGCCACCTGGCGGATGAGGTTGGTCTCGCTATTGGTGACCGCCACCGAAGCAGCCGCCACTGCCGCACCGCTGGGATCGCGAACGGTACCGACCACTTTGCCCGACTCCACCTGGCCCGGCAGGGGAAGCGGAATCAGGAGGATGGCGATGGCGGTGGCAATCGCCATCCTGGAATAAGAGAATCTCGGGTTGGCCCACGGTTTCATACCAGTGCTCCACGGCGGAATTGCTATCGCGGCACCATGAAAACCGCATATGCGCATATGGTGTCAAGCTTTAAATGGTCGAAAGAGGGCGGGATCGTACGGCCGTTGCTAGCCAAGTTTCATTCCTATCAAGTGGATAGCAACTGTTCCCGATCCGGGAAACCATCTCGATCCGCGGCCGGCGAGATGCCTCGCCAAGGACCTGTATACGTTGTATACTATGCACAAAGGTTAAGATCATGGTGCATGTCCCAGCGCAAAATGCCATCCCTCCCGCCCAATTGGGACTGTCTCTCAATCACGGCAGCTTCGTGCCCTACTACGAGCAGATCGTCGACCAGGTGCGCGCCCTGATCAAGAACAACACCCTCACCCAGGGCCGAACCTTCTGCTCGGAGGGCGAGGTCGCCCGTTTCCTTGATGTCAGTAAGATGCCCGTGCGGCAGGCCTTCCAGAAGCTCAAAGCGGAAGGCCTGCTGATCATCGCCAAAGGCAAACGGCCGGTCATCGGCTCCGGCCGTGTCCCCTGGGATTTCCAGCAATTGCGAGGATTCAGTGAAGAGATGCGCCGCCGCGGCCTAACCCCCTCGGCCAAGGTACTCGCCCTTGAGATCGAGGAACCAGATCCGGAAACCGCTCAGGCACTCAAGCTCACCTCGGGAGAGCGTATCTACCGCCTGAAGCGCCTACGCTTTGTAAACCGCAAGCCCGTGGCCGTGGTGACCAGCCACCTGCCAGCCCGCATCTTTGCCGGAATCGACAAGCAGAACCTGGAGAAGCAGTCGCTCTACTACGTCTTTGAGACCGTGTACCAGCGCAAGCTCCACTGGGCGGAAGAGGTCATCGGAGCGGTCGCGGCGGGTGAAGAAGAAGCTCGCGTGCTTCAGACTTCGGCGGGCAGCCCGCTGCTCTTGATTAAGGAAACCACCTACGACGTGCTGCAGGTTCCCATCGAATACAGCGTGTCGCTGCTGCGCGGAGACCGCTACACCGCTTCGGTAGTCTCGGTGCGCAAATCCGGCCAGGCAGGCTCCCGTTAGGCTCCAGCCCTTCCCGTCGGGGTGCCAGTAAGGCCCTCGCCTGTGAGCCGCCTAGAAGACCGCCAGCAATGCGAATCTTGCGGTTAACCATGTGTTGATCACCCAATTGATTTTCAACCGGGCTTAGCGAAGTGAGTTGAATTTCATTTTCAAGATGGCCGGGTGGTATGCTGAGCGGGCCGAGGCCCCGGCAACCATGCTGCAAAAACGCATCGATGATCAGCCCTCGATCTCACCCGCCATGGTCCGGGAGGCACAAGAGATCCTGCACCGCCACCTCAAGCGCGTAGGGCTGAAGCAGACCGCGCAGCGCGACACTATCCTGCGTACCTTCCTGGAAACGCGCGAGCATCTTTC
The DNA here is from genome assembly GCA_035623795.1 of Terriglobales bacterium. GTDB lineage: Bacteria > Acidobacteriota > Terriglobia > Terriglobales > Acidobacteriaceae > DASPST01. Next base: position 27,463 of record DASPST010000098.1, on the reverse strand, counting down.
CACCGACGAATTGCTGCGCCTGGTGAAGAAGAAGGATGCCAAGATCGGCTATAGCACCGTCTACCGCACGCTGAAGCTGCTGGCCGAATGCGGGCTGGCCAGCGAAGTGGCTTTCCATGACGGGATCGCGCGCTACGAGCACCAGTACAACCGCCGCAGCCACCACCACATGGTCTGCACCGAGTGCGGCAGTTCGGTGGAGTTCTTCTCGGCCGAGGTGGACAAACTGGAGCAGGAGATCGGCCGCAAATACCGCTACCTTGCGACCCGGCACAGCTTCCAGATCTACGGTGTGTGCGAGAATTGCCGGCGGAGGAGTGCGGCGCACCGCCTCGTGTAGGATGAGGGCATGGCGGTTTCCTGTGCCTACTGCGGAACCAGCATGCCCGACATCTCGGGCTTCTGCCCCTCCTGCGGAAGGCCGGTTGCGCGCCAGGCCCCGCCGGGGGCGGCGACGACGGAAAATACCCGAGGCGAGCCACGGGACTATTCCCCACCGCTACAGGCGGCTGTTCCGGCGTCCGGAACACCCCCGGTTGGGCTAGGGGACCGGCTGGTCGGGGCGTTGGCCTACTTCAGTCTTGTTCCGGCCCTGGTATTCCTTTTCATGAAGCCCTACCAAAGCCGGAGATTTGTGCGCTTTCACGCCTGGCAGAGCGTGTTGTTCTGGGGATTGGTTCTGGTCCTGTTGCTGCTCGGGCTGCTGGGCTCGACATTTGGTTCCTTGTTCGTGTGGTTCCTGCTGGGCGGGTTGGTTGGTTTGGCGGTGTTCTTCACCTGGGGAGTCCTGACCACCAAGGCCCTGCAGGGCGAGTGGTTCCGGCTGCCGGGGGTGGAGAGGCTGGCGGAGCCGTGGCTGAAGAGCAGGGGCTGGTTGTAAAGAAGTCACTCGAACTGGTGCCCGCAGAGTGACACCTCCCGTGAACCGCGCTGGGTGTGCTTTGCTGCCGCGTTCCGCCGCAGGCACCGCGCCCAAGCGACGAGCGTGAGGCCTTTCCTCTTCCCTTGACAGAATTCTCGCGGACAGCAATCCTGGTTACTTTTCTGTACAAGGGGACCGGCCACCCGTTGCAAGCCGTCGGCTGCGCCGGTTCTCGGGGAAGGACATCACTTGCGAATTCGGGTCTTTTATCACGACAAGTGTTTCGATGGGGCATCGTCGGCCGCCCTGTTCGCGCGCTTTTACCGGGAGCGCATCCGTAACGACGTGCAGTTCGAGTATTTTGGGCTGTTACACCGGGCCGGGGCGCTGTTTGATGAGAAGCAGTTCACCGGGGACGAAAACGCGATCGTGGACTTCAAGTATTCCAGTTCGCCCCAGATCACCTGGTGGTTCGACCATCACCAATCGGCATTCCTGAGCCCCGAGGACGCCGCCCACTTTGAGCAGGACCAAAGCAACCGCAAGTTCTACGATCCCGACTTCAAGTCCTGCACCAGCTTCATCGCCATGATCGCCGAGCAGCGCTTCGGTTTTAATGCCGCGCCCGTAGCCGACCTGGTGCATTGGACCGATATCATTGACGGCGCGCTCTATCCCGATGCGAAGACCGCAGTGGAGATGCAAGCTCCGGCGATGAAGCTGACGATGGTGATCGAATCCGCGCCAGATTCGAAATTTGTACCCCAGCTGATTCCCCTGCTGGCAGCGAAGCCCCTGGGGGAGATCCTGGAAGCGCCGTTTGTGGCGCCGCTTTTGCCGCCGCTGTTGAAGCGGCATGAATTGTCGATGGGAATTCTGCGGGCCCGGACCGAGTGCAAGGACGCCACCATTTTCTTCGATGTCACCGACCATGAACTTGAGGGTTACAACAAGTTCATCCCCTACTACTTACATCCGGAGAGTGTCTACAGTGTTGGCTTAAGTAAGAGCAGCTTCCGGGTGAAGGTCTCGGTGGGGTCGAACCCCTGGGCCCCATCGGAGCCGACGGTGAATCTGGCCAAGGTCTGTGAGCGCTATGGCGGAGGCGGGCACGCGCGGGTGGGCGCGATCTCGTTCGATGTTCATCAGCACGAGGCGGCGCAACGGGCGGCCTTTGAAATCGTAGAGGAATTGCGGGGAAGCGTACGAGATCGGCTGTAGGATTCTCGCAGCGGGCATAACCTCTCTCGCCCGCGGCCAAACAGCCGACGGCGAGCAACTACCTAAACTTGTGTGCACGTCATGGGGACTCATGTCCAGCCCGATTTGGTCCCGTTGCGGGCAGAGCGCCTCGGCCGCCGCGTGGCCGCGAAGGTGCTGGTGGACGAGGCAACGTTCGAAGTACACCGCGGGGAGACCCTAGCCATCGTGGGGCCGAGCGGGTCGGGGAAAACCTCTCTGCTCCGCCTGCTGAACCGGCTGGATGAGCCGACGGCTGGGACGGTTTACGTCGACGGGACCGACTTCCGCCAGATTGCTCCGCAGGACGTACGCCGGCGAATTGGTATGGTCACGCAGCGCCCCTATCTGTTTCCTGGGACGGTGGGGGAAAACCTGCGCTTCGGTCCGCGGCAACGCGCAGTGCAACTGTCAGACGCCCAGGTGGAAGAGTTGCTGGCAGGGGTTGGGCTGGCCGGCTACGCCGGACGCGATGTGGCCAATCTCTCCGGTGGCGAAGCACAGCGGGTTTCGTTCGCCCGCACTCTGGCCAACGGACCTGAAGTATTGCTGCTGGACGAACCGACCTCCGCTCTGGACGAGGGTTCCAGGGGCGAGGTGGAGGACCTTATCGGGCGGGTTGCCCGGGAACGCGGCTTTACCTCGGTATTGGTCACGCATGACCGGGCGCAGGCCGCCCGACTGGCGAAACGCGCCTTGCTGCTCGAGGCGGGACGGATCGTGCGTAGTGGTTCAGCGGAGGAGGTGCTCAGTGCTTAAAGGATTGTTCCCCGGTCAGCTCGAACTGGGCCTGGCGCAGGCGACGGTGGCGGCACTGGCGGCGATGCTGGTGGTGCTCCTGGCGCGGCGGCGTGGCATTCACCTGGAGAAAGAGCTGGCGATCGCCATGGTGCGCGGGCTGGCGCAGATCGTCGCGGTGGGGTCGATCCTGCTGCTCCTGTTGCAGGCGCCAAATTGGACCGCTGTGGGTCTGCTGGCAGCGATGCTGCTGGCCGCGGGGGCTACCTCAGCGAAGCGGGCCAAGGGGATGCCGGAGGCCTTCCGCGTATCTACCTGCGCTATCGCGTGTGGGGCCGGGTCGGTGATCGCGCTGATGACCTGGCTGGGGGTTATCGAAACGCCGATTACGGCGCTGGTTCCGGTGGGGAGCATGCTGATTGCCAATGCCATGAATACCAACAGCTTGGCGCTCAACCGGCTGCGCTCGGAAGTGCTGGCACACGTGGGCGAGATCGAATCGGCGCTGGCGTTGGGAGCGGACGGGAAAACCAGCGTCGGCCCTTACCTGCAAAGCTCGTTTGAATCGAGCTTAATTCCGGCGATTGATTCGCTGCGCTCGCTGGGGATTGTCTGGATTCCAGGACTGATGGCGGGCATGCTGCTGTCGGGGGCGCGTCCGGTTTACGCGGCCATCTATCAGTTCGTGGTGCTGGCGATGATTTTTGCGGCCTCGGGATTGACGGCGCTGGTGAGCACTCTGCTGATGCGGTCGCGAGTAATGTCCCCGGCGGCGCAACTGATTTTGAGGCCGGGGAACTAGCAGCCTGCGTTCGGACGGCGACGGCGCTACGGACAACGCGCGGGGCAAGGGAGGCAGGGCATCTGGTTTCGCTGGCGGTGCGGATGTCCCGCTTCGACGCGGCGCGCGCTGGGCCGTCTCAGCGACGTCCGGCGCGACCTGTGAGCTAGCTCTTGTCCTCCGCCTGCCGCAGTCCGGCCTTGCAAAGGAACTCCCGGGATAGGGAAGCGAACAGGTTCTCCGAACGAAGCCTCGGGCTGGCCGACACGGCATTCGTGCCCGCCGCCACGGCCGTGAAGACATCACGATATTGCTCCGCATTGTACTGCGCCACATTGGCGGCGGATACGCCGTATGACCTTCCCTGGTGCCAGGCTTCGAGTCCGGCTCCGAGGAAGACGAAAGTCCAGCTGCCTTCTTTTTCTTTCTGCTCGATAAGTCCCTTTACCGCGTCGTGGGTCCATTCCCGCGAGGAGTTTTCCTCGCCGTCGGTCATGATCACGGTGACGATCTTGTCGACTTTGGGCCGCTCCCCATCAACCTTGCGCACCGTGATCCCGATGGCATCGTTCAGCGCCGTGTTGCCTCCCGGCTGGTACGACTTGGTGTCGAGTTTCTTGACCTGGGCCAGTGGAAGGGCTACGTCGCGATGAACGACCTGGGTATCAAACAGGGTGAGAGAGAACAAGTAGTTGACTTTCTTCTCCTCCCCCAGACCCGCGAGGTAGGCGTTGAAGCCCTCGATCACGTCGTTCAGTTTGCTGGCCATGGAACCGGACTTATCAAGAATCACGTTTACGAGCACGTCTTGCTTTCTGTCGGGTTGATTCTGGGACACGGGGAGCCTCCGGTTTGGCGGCGGTCGTTGACGGAACGTAGCGGGTTTCCAGCTTCTGCTCAAAGCCGAACGCGGCCGATACTGTGGCACTCGGGATCTTGCGGCCGCTGTACAGATCACCCAGATACTGCTTGGAGATGCCCAGATCGGCGGCGAATTCGGTGTTGGTTTTTTCTCCCTGGAGCTTTTTCATCAGGGCCAGCAGTTCGTCGACCGTCAGCGCCTTGTACGCCATAACAGCGTACACAGTACGCCAAATTGGCGTACTTGTCAAGAGGCAGGGAGGCGGCTCGAAGCGGCTGTGGTTTTTGCCCTTCGCCCTCCATGCTTGCGAGTATCATGGACCCAAGCACCTCGCTGGGGGGACGCCTGTACCATGTCGAAAAGTGAGGCCGCACCGGCCCCGCGGCACAGGGCCTTGCGGGTGGTGGCGATGGTCGAATTTGCCAAGGGCTTGCTGGTGCTCCTGGCGGGATTTGGCGTGCTCTCGCTCGTACACCGCGATGCCTGGGACGTGGCGGAAAGCTTCCTGGAATGGCTGCACGTCAGCCCGGACACCCACTACGCCCAGGTCTTCCTGAAGCTGGCCGACCAGGTGACGGACGCCAAGCTGTGGGCGGTTGCCATTGGCGCCGCGGCCTATTCGGCGCTGCGTTTTGCGGAAGCCTACGGCTTATGGCGAGAGCGGGTCTGGGCAGAGTGGCTGGCGCTGGCCAGCGGCGCGATTTACCTGCCCTTCGAAGTCTACGAGTTGACGCGGCGCTTCAACCTGGTCCGCGTCTCGGTTTTCCTGGTCAACCTGGCGGTGATCGTGTACATGGTGTTTCTGCGGCTGGAGGCACGCACCGGGATGGAGACGTCACTGGGGGCAGCGGACTGAAGCCGGACCGCAGCATGGAGCGCAATGGCCGGCAAGAGGGGTTGCCTTTGCCCCCGGCGAGAAAGATGGCAAACGAGCCCCGGCCGCATCAGGGCTCGATCTTGGTTCCCAATAGCTTGAGAAATGCAGCCAGCCACGCGGGATGTGCCGGCCAGGCCGGGCCGGTCACCAGGCTGCCGTCCACGTAGGCCTGGTCCATCGGAATCTCCACGTACTTGCCGCCCGCGGCGCGCACGTCAGGGGCGCAGGCGGGATAGCAGTTCAGGGTCTTGCCCCGCAGGACGCCGGCGGCGGCGAGAACCTGGGCGCCATGGCAGAGGGCGGCGACGGGCTTGTCGGCTTCGACGAAGTGGCGCACGATCTCGAGAACCCGCGGGTCCAGCCGGATGTATTCGGGTGCGCGGCCGCCGGGAATCAGCAGGGCGTCGTAGCCTTCGGGCTTGAGGCCGTCGAAGTCGGCGTTGAGGGTGAAATTGTGGCCCCGCTTCTCGCTGTAGGTCTGGTCACCCTCGAAATCATGGATAGCGGTACGAACCGTCTGGCCTCGGTTTTTGCCGGGACAAGCGGCATGCACCCGGTGACCCACCATGTGCAGCGCCTGGAAGGGCACCATCACCTCGTAGTCTTCCACGTAATCACCAACCAGCATGAGGATCGTCTTCTGCGGCATAAGATCTCCTACCAAGAGAGAAGGCTGAAGTCAGGATAAACCGGTTAGCAGGCCTGTGCGACGCGGGGCGCCTGCGGAACGGCGGCGAGGTCGATCCGTCCGATTCGGTCAGCTCCTTTCCGCAACATCGCGAAGCGGGTTTCGCGCTGCTGTGCACCGGCAAAGCTCGCTCGACCCAGCGGATCCTCACCCACCGGAGCGAACCGATGCGGACCGTCTGCCGGGCGGACGGGCGGCCTGCGCCGTACTCTCGCGGAGGCACTCGCTCTTGTCCATGCTCACTGATCTGAGTTTTTGCTACCCTTCCCGCATGGCCGAGCGCAAAGAACCTACCTACCTCTTCACCGAGAAGCAGGTTGCCGACAAGAGCGAGATCGCGCGGCAATTTATCGAAACCCGCGCCCGTTTGAATGGCAACGTGGAGAAAGCCGACAACTTCCTACTGAAGCGCTTCTACAACCTCGACCACAACACCTATCTGGAAGGCGCGATTCCTGCGAAATACAAGGAACTGATGGGACTGGTGGTGTCGGCCGGGCTGAGGTGCGACGACTGCATCAGCTACCACGTGATCCAGTCGTACCGCCTGGGGGCCACCCGGGAGGAGCAGCAGGAGGCGCTGAATGTCGCTCTGATCGTGGGTGGCAGCATCGTGCTTCCGCACCTGCGGCGCACCTATGAACTCTTCAGAGAATTGTACGGCTAGGCTGCGTGGCGGCCCATCACGGATCTGGCACCAGGTCCGATGCCAGCATCCCATAGACAAGCGAATCATAAAACTCACCCCACTTGTGCACGTTCTCCCGTAGCCTGCCTTCATAACGCATCCCGATCTTTTGCAAGACGCGGCCGGACGCGAGATTGTGCGCGAAGTGAGTGGCGTAGATGCGATGCACCCCGAGGACCTCGATTCCGTAGCGCGCCACGGCTCGCGCCGCCTCGGTTGCGTAGCCCTGGCCCCAGTAGGGAACGCCCAGCCAATAACCCAATTCCGCATTCCGTTCGGCCGGAGCCGGTTCGATGTGGAGGCCTATTCCGCCGCACAGTCGTCCCCCATCGAGCAAAGTAATGGCGAAACGGGTTGAGCCGCGCCCGTCAGCGGTGAGGCAAGCCTTGACGTAGTCGACCGCATCCTGTTGGCGATACGGATGCGGAATGCGCAGGGTGGTGGCGGCCACCTCGCGCGCGCCCGCCAATTGGCAGAGGTCGTTGACGTCGGCCAGCGAGTACGGGCGCAATACGAGGCGTACGGTTTGCAGCCTTGCCTGGTCCATGGGGAACGATGATAGCGGTGAGGCCGGCCAACGTTCCAGCCGCGCTGGGGAGAACCCGACCCACATGCTCACCGGTTGATCGGGTCAGCGGCGCGAGCCCGGAATTCTCCGAATGCGGCACCGGAGAAAGCCGGGGTCAGCTGCTTCAACCGTCGCTCCAGGGCTGCAGCTGGCCGGTTTGCGGCGTCTAGAACGCGTCAATGCCCGTGACGCTCTGCCCGATGATGAGGGTGTGGATGTCGTGGGTGCCCTCGTAGGTTTTCACCGACTCCAGGTTCATCAGGTGTCGCATGATGGGGTAGTCGTCCGCCACGCCATTGGCGCCCAGGATGTCGCGTGACAGGCGGGCGCATTCCAGCGCCATCCAGACGTTATTCCGCTTGGCCATCGAGATGTGCTGGTGTTCGACTTTGCTGGCGTCTTTGAGCCGTCCCACCTGCAGGACCAGCAGCTGCGCCTTGGTGATCTCGTTGATCATCCAGGTCAGCTTCTCCTGCACCAGCTGGTGCGAGGCGATGGGCTGGTCCCGGAACTGTTTGCGCAGGAGAGAGTACTGAAGCGCACAATCGTAACAGGCCATGGCGGCTCCGACCGCGCCCCAGGCAATACCGTAGCGCGCCTGGTTCAGGCACATGAGGGGGGATTTAATCCCGCCTGAGCCGGGCAGCAGATTGCACTCGGGCACGCGGACGTCCTGCAAGGACAAGCCTGAGGTGACCGAGGCTCGCAAAGACCACTTGCCGTGAATGTCTTCCGCCTTGAAACCGGGCCGGTCGGTCTCAACCAGGAAGCCGCGAATGCGGTTGTCTTCGTTCTCCACCTTGGCCCAGATGATGGCGACGTCGGCGATGGTGCCCGAGGTGATCCACATCTTCTCGCCGTTGAGGACGTACTCCTTGCCAACTTTCTGGGCGCGGGTGCGCATCCCCCCGGGGTTGGACCCGAAGTCCGGTTCGGTCAAGCCGAAGCAGCCAAGTTTCTCGCCCTTCTGCAGCGCGGGTAGCCAGGTATTTTTCTGCTCGTCGGAGCCGAAGGTGTGGATGGGATACATTACCAGCGCAGACTGCACGCTTACAAAGCTGCGCACGCCGGAGTCACCGCGCTCCAGTTCCTGCGTGACCAGTCCGTATTCGACGTTCGACATGCCGGCGCAGCCATAGCCTTGGAGCGAAGCCCCGAAAAAACCGAGTTCGGCCATGGGCTTGACCAGTTCATGCGGAAAGCGGCCGGCGCGATTGCATTCCTCGATGATGGGCACGAGGTTGTCCTCGATGAACTTGCGGGCCGTGTCGCGCACCAGCTGCTCCTCGCTGGAGAGCAGGCGGTCGAACTCGATGAAATCTACGCCGCGAAATTTGATGGCTGGCATGATGGTGCGCCTTAGACCGAGAGCTGAATCCGTGCCAAAAGCTTCTAGACTAGCAGAGGTTAGCGGTGCCCACAAAGAGCCGGGTGAGACGGAGTGGGCAGGTACCGCATTGCGCTTCGAGAAAGCTGCTCGAAGATAGCGGTGCGCCTCGGTAGGACAGTCCCATCCTCTCTCATGTAAACTAAACGTGCGAGTACAACGCACGCCCTCCGCGCCTGCACATCCTGCCGGAGATCCGGCGAGCTCCCGCAAACCCCAGGTAGAACTCCGGCCTCGAACCGGCAGCACATTCCTGTCAGGAGAAGAGAATGGCGAAGATCGCAAAGACAGCCGACCGCAAGAAGGTCATGGACACCAGCAAGAGCACCGACTGCCCCAAGTGCGGCAAGCCCACACGCATCGTGAAACGTACCAAGGACCGCGAGCGCAGCATTCCCGGCGGGATCTACATTTCGTGCTCGGCCTGTGAGTTCTACGAGAAGCTATGAAGAGCAGCGATTCGCTCTGGCCTTAGTTAGCTTGGGGGGGCGGGCATCCGTGACGAACCCCTTCCCGTGTAAAGCGCAAGCAATAACAAGAAGAGTGGCAGACGCAATTCGGGGTAACCGGGGCCCCGAGGGTCGAAGCCATGAGCCGAAACCCGGAAAGCTACGAGCGGATTGCCGCTAGGATCTCGCGGGCTTCCGCCCCGGGTTCAGCGGCTTCGGTAATGGGGCGCCCGACCACGATGTAGGTTGCGCCAGCGGCAACCGCTTCGGCAGGAGTTACCACCCGAGCCTGATCGCCGAGCCCGGCCCCGAGCGGCCGCACTCCCGGGGTGACGATGACGAAGTCGTCGCCCAAGTCCGTGCGCAGGGCGGAAGCCTCCTGCGCGGAGGCGACGAGGCCGTGGCATCCCGCCCGCAGTGCGATCGTCCCCAGACGAATTACCTGATCGACCACCGTGCCGCGCACCCCGGCATTTTCCAGGTCGCGGTCGTCGAGGCTGGTGAGAACGGTGACGCCCAGAATCATCGTGGAAGGATTGGTGTTGCGCGCGGCTTCAACGGCCGCGCGCAGCATCCTGGTGCCGCCGGAAGCGTGCACGGTGAGCATGCGCACTCCCAGCTTCGCGGCTTCGCTGACGGCAGCGCCGACGGAGTTGGGGATGTCGTGATACTTGAGATCGAGAAAGACCTCGAAACCCGACCCGATCAGTTCACGCACAATCGCCGGCCCCTCGGCCGTGTAGAGCTGGGCACCGACCTTGTAAATACGGGCGGACTCGCCCACGGCCGCGACGATCTTGCGCGCGGCGGCCGCGGACGAAACGTCCAGGGCGACAATGAGTCGCTGGCGGGAATCCGGCATTCACGGGGGAGTGTATCGCAGATTACTGGAGGGGTGCCAGGGGGCGAAGCTCGGCGATGGTTTCGGGTTCGACCAGATCCAGTCGTACCCGCTGGACTCCACGCGCCTTCATATTGAGCGCCTTGGCAGCGCTATAGGAGAGATCGATGATCCGGCCTTCGACCAGGGGACCACGATCATTGATGCGAACGATCACCGATCGACCGTTTCGCAGGTTGGTCACTTTCACCCGTGTCCCCAGGGGCAGCGTGGGATGTGCGGCGGTCAAGTCATACATATTAAAAGCCTCACCGCTGGCGGTCTCCCTCCCCTCGAACTGGCTGCCGTACCAGGAAGCGGTTCCGACCTGGTAGGGGTGCACCCCGATCCGCTTTGCCAGCAATAACCTAGAATGTCTTGCAAGCTTAGGCGGCGCAGTCTGATCGCGTGCGATCCTCGAGCTGTTTGGCCCTTGCGCTGCTCCGAGGCTGACGATAGAGCCAACAATCGCCAGTCCCTGGGCTATATATCTTCGCATTCGGTCTACCTCCCATACCCAAAGTGGCTCGCACCTACACCGGACCCGGAATTGGGTGATGCTACAGGGGGGGACCCAGGGCGTCAATCAGAAAAATTTGGTAGCAAGATTACCAGCTAGTTATAGATGAATCAGGTAATGTATTGTATAAATTGAGTAATCAATGGTACTGGCATGCAAATGAAAGACTTGATTGTTTATATAATAGCCAACAAGCCTCCGCTCTGGGTACCGGGAATTTTTACAACCTCAATTAATGCAATGACTTACATCACAATTCGCTAAACTCCAGCCTGTCAGCAGGATGCGGCCTCGAAATCTTCAGGCCACCATCCACAGAGAGAGCAGGGGCAGTTTTGGAGTAAAGTGCGGGCTATGGGCGACAGACCGAAGGTTGTCCTGACTATCGCGGGTTTCGACCCGTCGTCGGGAGCGGGAGTCACAGCCGACGTCAAGACAATCGCCGCCCACGGCTGCTACGGGGTGGCTTGCATCACCGCGCTAACGGTCCAATCCACATCGGGAGTCAGGCGAGTGGAACCCTGCGGAGCCGATTTGGTCGCGGAGACGCTGGCAGAACTGGCGGTCGACCTCAAGATTGCCGCGGTACGCATTGGCATGCTGGGATCGTCGAAAGTGGGCAGAGTTGTGGCAGACTTTCTTGAGCGCACCCGGTTGCCCAATGTCGTTCTCGATCCAGTTCTGCAGTCGTCATCCGGCGCGGACTTGATCGACACCGCTGGAAGCCGCCTTCTGGCCGAGCGTTTGTTGCCCCTGGCCGCCGTAGTAACGCCGAACCTGGCAGAAGCTGCGGCGCTGACCGGTCTGCCGGTTGCAAGCCTCGAGCAGATGCGCACAGCGGCGGCCCGTCTGCACGAGGCAGGAGCGGCGAACGTCGTGGTGACTGGGGGACACCTCGACAAAGCGATCGACCTACTCAGTTTTAAGACCGGACGAGGTATCGAGCAGGAGGTATTCAAGGCGGAGCGGCAGCGCTCCAACTCGACCCACGGCACCGGGTGCGCGTTTGCCACGGCTATGGCCTGCCACCTGGCGCTGGACCGCGGCCTTCCGGAAGCCGTGCTTCTCTCCAAGGCCTACGTCTCCGCCGCGATCGCAAAGGCACATCCCCTCGGGCGGGGGATCGGACCGGTTCACCACCTGTATCGCATGCAACAGCAGCGGCGGGGGACATCTCCCATCGCAGAACCCGAGCAGGTCGGGTAAAGCGGGAAGAAGCGCCGTAGCCATGTATTTGTCGAGAAGGAAAGGGGAGCAAGCTCTGACTCGGTGAAGATCGGGGGAGGGTCTTCAACCGATTTCTGTTACGGAGGGCCCGACTTACTAGTTCGCCCTAGTTCGCCGACTTCTTTAGAAGAATTCCTGCCAGGAACGCGGCACTTGCTCCCAGCAGCCACTCAATGCGCCAAAGTTGTACGGCCTGCCAATCCAATGTCGTCTGGACGGTAAAGACCAGTCCGACCAGGAACGCTCCGGCGACACAACCAAGGCCGACGATGAACGACACCAGAGCAGCGGTAGGGATCCCCAACTGCTGCTTGAGGATGTCAGCCCAGCGCTGGATATTGTGAAACTCCAGATGCCGCAACCATTTGCGGATCCGGCGCGGCCAGTGCCGAGCTGCCGAACTCTCCCGGTGTGAGGAGCGCGAAGCCCCACACACATGGCAGAAACGCGACCCGGCGATGAACTCAGTCTCGCAGCGATCACAGACTTCCACCATTTTGGATTGGACATTCGGCTCAAGCGCGGCGGGTTCAGCTGCAGGCGGACGCCAAAACTCCTGCGGCGCGTCATGAGCTACTTCCGACATTCTGAGAGACCTCCTGCCGCGTTCATGGGGCAAGCCAGGGACCAAAGTCGGGCGAGATGCAAGTAATTTGTTATGAATGTGTTACAAAAAATAAAAGGCGGCTTCGACATTCCTTCTCGGAAAGAATTCCTCAACCCCAGGCTAAAGATGCACAGCTTTGAGTAATTACTTTTTGATTCCATGGTGATCTTCAGCATCTATAGCCGAAAGGGCAAGTCGCTCCTTTTGGTTCCGCCTTTCCTGTAAAGTGGGGCATACGTGTCTCCGTTCATGAGCCGTCAGGCGTGGTTCTGCTGCTGCATGTTGGGGTGCGTCGCGGTCTTGTGCCTCGGAAGCATTGCTTCGATGCACGGGGCTGGAACCGGTACGGCAATAACGCCGGTTTCCAGTTTGGCATACCGCCCTGCCGATCCCCTGAACGCCATTGCCTTCGATCACTTCTACAACCTGGAATATGAGCGTTCCGTCGAAGATTTCCAGAAAGTGCGGACCCGGCATCCCGGGGATCCATTCGCGCTCAACCATCTCCTGGCGGCGTTGATGTACGGTGAGCTGTATCGCATGGGGGCGTTGAATACGGGCGAATATGCCCAGCAGAGTTTTCTGGCCGCTGCGCATCGTCCGGCGGACCCCGGGGTGAAAGAACAGATCAAGCAGTTGACCCGGGAGGCGGAACAGGAAGAAGAAAAACGACTGAAAGTGAATCCCAATGACCTTGACGCGCTCTATGCGCGGGGAGCGACGCGGGCACAGTTTGCTATCTACACCGCGCTGATCGAGCGCGCCTGGTTCTCGGCGCTGCGCAACGCTGTGGGCGCGCGTCACGATCACGAGCGAGTCCTCGAACTGGATCCCCGGTACACCGACGCCAAGCTGCTGGTGGGCGCAGACGATTATGTCACGGGCAGCCTGTCCTGGGGTGCCAAGCTGGCGGCGGCGCTGGTTGGGGTCACCGGTAACAAGGAGCAGGGATTGCGCGATCTCTACGAAGTTGCCAACAGCCAGGGCGAAACCAGTGTCGACGCGAAGGTTGCCCTGGTGCTGTTCCTGCGCCGGGAACACCGCTACCAGGACGCGCTGCCATTTTTACGCAGCCTGATTCAGAGCTATCCCCACAACGTTCTGTTCGCGCTGGAAGAAGGCGCCCTGCTGCGGGCGCTGGCGCGGAACGCAGAAGCCGAAGCCGTATACCGCCGCCTCTGGGACGCCGGCCGCGAGGGTAGGTATGACGGCTTGCATTACGAAAGAGCAGCCTTGCATCTGGGTGACTTGTTGCGCAGTGAGAAGGAATATGCCAAGGCGGCAGCCGCCTATGAACTGGTCGGGCAGGTAGAAACCCCCGACCCCGAAGCGCTGCAGCAGGCCAACCTTTACGCCGGCGAGATGTATGATCTGCAGCTGAAACGGGACCTAGCCGTGAGGAAGTACGATGCGGTGATTGCCACGAACGCTACCACGCCGCCGGCAGCAATCGCCCGCCGCCACCTCAGAGAGCCCTACCGGATCGACTGAACCGGACGTGGCCCACGTGAACTTTTATGCCTGATCCGGCGTATCCTCTTCTGGAGGAGGGTGGGCTCATGTACTGCAATTACTGCGGCAAGGTCATCCAGGATGATGCCAACCTCTGCGCTTACTGTGGCAAGAGGGTGGGGGCGGTGATCGCGCGCAAGCGGCTGCTGCGCCCGCGCCAGGGACGGAAGATAGCGGGAGTATGCGCGGGGCTGGCCGAATATTTCGATCTCGATACCACGCTGGTGCGGGTTCTGTGGTTGGTCGTGACCTTTTTCAGCGCGCTCGTCCCGGGTCTGATTGCCTACCTGGTGGCTTGGATCGTCATGCCGGAAGAGCCAGAGTATCTGCCGGTATCGCAAGGGCAACAGGTGACAAACCCGTAGTGGCTTTCGTTGAATGAATCGGCTGCGAAGCGGCGACGCCCAGATCGCGTACGCGGTGGCGGGAGCCGGTCCCCCGGTAGTCCTGCTGCACGCCTTTCCTGCCCATCACGCGCTGTGGCTGCCCGCCGCCCGGGCGTTGACTGCGCGTTACCGGGCGATCCTTCCCGACCTTCGGGGGCACGGCGAATCAGCGATCGGGGAGGGGCCGGCCACGATGGAAAAGCATGCTCTGGATGTAGCGTGCGTGTTGGATGATGCGGGCGTGGGCCGCGCTCTTTTTGCCGGCGTCTCCATCGGAGGCTACGTGCTGTTCGAGTTCTGGAGACGATTCCGTGAGCGCGTGGCAGGTCTGGCAATCGTGGACAGCCGCGCCCAGGCCGATACGCCCGAAGGCCGCGCCAACCGCCTGAAGGCAGCGGCTGACGTCATGGAGCACGGTCCGGAAGAATTTCTGCAGGCTCAGATCCCAAAGCTGCTGGGGCGCACGACCATGGAGACCCGTCCGGACCTCGTCGAGGGGGCCCGGCAAATGATGCAGAAGATGTCTCCGCAAGCCATCGCGCAAGTGCAGCAGGGAATGGCGGAGCGTCCGGACTCCATCCCCACCCTGAAGACCATCCATGTGCCCACGCTGATCCTGATCGGCGAGGAGGACACGCTCACGACAACCGCAGACGGCGATTTGATGCGCCAGCACCTTCCCAACTGCGAGCTGAAGGTCATTTCGCGAGCCGGGCACTACTCCCCGTGGGAGCAGCCGGAAGAAGTGGGACGGCTGATCCGTCAATTCGCCGATCGGCTCGCGTAAAGTGCTGTCGGCCTCGCTGGATGTTTCAGAGCATTCCGCTGGCGCCCAGCGTCCTCAGGTCTCGGGTGGCTGTTTGCTACAATTCTCTGGTCATGATGGATGCTTTTCTTGTACCCGAAAAAACCTTGGTCAGCACCAAAGGCGACGGTTCATCCATCGACGTAGGCGGCGCCACCAGCCGGGTATTCCTGCTCACGTTGAAGATCACAAGGATCATCGAACAGGAGTCGCTGGACCTAAGCATCTATGGCTCGTCCGATGGGGCAGCCTGGGACCCGAAGCCCATGCTTTCGTTCCCACAAAAGTTCTACCGCGGAGAACAACCTCTGCTGCTTGATCTGACCGGGCACGCCAGCGTGAAGTTCGTGCGCGCGCACTGGGAACTCAACCGCTGGGGCCGCGGTAGCGAGACACCCATGTTCGAGTTTCAGGTCACACTCCAAGAGGTACCTCCCGACGTGCTGAGAGAAGCCAGCGTTGAGGTGAAGACGACGGCGTGACCTTCCAGCGGTAAAGAAATTCCGATGTCTCATGTCGGGAGGGTTCATCCGAATATAGGAAGCGACAATGAACCCGGGCCCAGGCCTCACTGTTCGTCCCGCGCGCGGCGTTTCCGGCAGCTTGCGCCTGCCGGGAGACAAATCGATCTCTCACCGGTACGCTATGCTGGCCGCGATCGCGGAAGGGAAGTCGCGGCTGGAGAACTTCTCTACCGGCGCCGACTGCGCCAGCACGCTGGCTTGCCTGCGGACGCTGGGCGTAACCTGGGAGGGGCGCCCGGGTGCAAATCACAAGATCGAAATCGAAGGCCACGGACTGGAGCTAGCCCAGCCAGCGGCTGCACTGGACTGCGGCAACTCCGGCTCGACCATGCGGATGCTGAGCGGGATCCTGGCCGGGCAGGCATTCTGCTCCGAGTTGATGGGCGACGCGTCCCTGTCGCAACGCCCCATGGGGCGGATCATTCAGCCGCTGCGCGCCATGGGGGCGCAGATCCGGGCGGCACGGGGGGACCTTCCCCCCTTGTGCCTGTGCGGCGGTCGGCTGCGGGGGATCGACTACATGCTGCCCGTGGCCAGCGCACAGGTGAAATCCTCACTGCTCTTCGCCGGACTGTTTGCCCAGGGCGAAACCCGCGTGGAAGAGCCACTCCGCACCCGGGACCACGGCGAAGTTGCGCTGCGGGCCTTTGGCGCAGAGGTGAGCCGGCAAGGGAACGTCACTCGCATTGTGGGAGGCCAGAGGCTGCATGCCATTGAGGCGCGGGTGCCGGGCGATCTCTCAAGTGCGGCATTCTTCTTCTGCGCGGCCGCACTCTTTCCTGGCTCACAACTGGTGGTGGAAAACCTGTTGATGAATCCCACGCGTGCCCGCCTGCTGGACATTCTCATGGCCATGGGGGTGCATCTCTCCATCACACAACTCGAAGAGCGTCACGGCGAATTGGTAGGCACGGTACAGATCGCGGGCGGCCGGCTCAAAGGCGCCGAGATTGCCGGCGCGGATTCTGCGGCACTCATCGACGAGATTCCGGTTCTCGCCGCCGTCGCGCCGTTCACCGAGGAAGGAATGCGCATCCACGATGCCCAGGAACTGCGCGTGAAAGAATCCGACCGGATCCACGCCGTAGCCCTCAACCTGCGCGCCATGGGAGCGGAAGTGGAGGAGCAGGAGGACGGCTTGACCATACCCGGGAGGCAGCAGTTGCACGGCGCCCAGATCGAGTCCCTGGGCGACCACCGCATCGCTATGGCTTTTGCGATCGCCGCACTGCGGGCCCAGGGGGAAACCTATATCAACGGCGCCGAAAGCGCGGTCATCTCCTTCCCCGGCTTCTTCGAAACGCTGGAAGACCTAGTGGAGCGCTAGGCTTGCGGTGACGCCGTACCGCCGACGGTCATCTCTCCCATTGCCAGCCGGTTCGCTACCCGGTCTCTATGTGGTAAAGTACCCACTCTGCCTTGGCTAACGCATCCTGGCGGAGCCGCCACTCGTCCCGAGCACTCGGAGGAGCCCATGGCAACTGTTTACGACCTGGTAAAGGATCGCAGAGTCTATTCCATTGAAGCAGAACAGACCGTGCTCGAGGCGGCGCGCTTCATGATGGAACACAGCATCGGCGCCCTGCCCGTGTTGCGGAACGGCGAACTGGTGGGGATCTTCTCCGAGCGCGATGTCATGAACCGTGTGGTCGCGGCTGGCCGGACTCCTGGAACGACCCGAATCTCGGAAGTGATGACCCCACATCCTCGTGCGGTTGACGTGAACGAAAGCGTGGAGGAGTGCCTCTTCCTGATGAAGGAATTCGGATTCCGCCATGTGCCGATTGTCAGCGGCAAGGAGCTGAAGGGTCTGGTCTCACTGCGCGATCTCCTGCTTAAAACCATGGGCCGCGCGCAGGTGGCTTAGCATCAGACCGGGCGGGGGCGCGTTGTCGCACCCGCAGGGATCTCCTCTTTCCGGCTCTTGGAACAATTGCGAGCTTGCGGTTAAGAACCCGGTAGCTCAGTAGCCTGGGCGCTCGAAAGTGGGAGTGTGCCATGCCCGCCGGGTCTGGGCTGAGAGTGTTGAAGTTTGAAGAGGAGAGGGCAATGGCTGTGCTGGTGGTGGGTGGCGCGGGATACATAGGAAGTCACGCGGCACGTATCCTACGGCGGCATGGGTATGAGGCCCTCCTCTACGACAATCTCTCGACCGGTCATGAATTGCTGGCGAAGGGATTCGAGCTGATCATCAGCGACATCGCCGATGTCGACTGCCTCAGAAACGTTCTCAGGCGGGTCGACGCGGTCATGCATTTTGCCGCCCACGCCTACGTCGGCGAGTCGGTGGAGAATCCTCGGAAGTATTTTCGCAACAATGTCGAGGCGGCTCTGACCCTGCTGAATGCCGCCCTCGACGCGGGTGTCCGGCGGTTTATTTTCTCCTCGACTTGTGCGGTATATGGCACGCCTGCGAGGATTCCAATCACCGAGGACGTGCCACGGCAGCCCGTGAACCCCTACGGAGTCACCAAGCTGTTCCTTGAAAACGCTCTCGAGGCTTATGACCGAGCCTACGGGCTGCGCTTTGCCAGTCTCCGCTACTTCAACGCGGCGGGTGCAGACGAGAGCGGCGAGATCGGCGAACTCCACGATCCGGAAACGCATCTCATTCCGCTGGCTTTGGCTGCAACCGACGCCGAGGGCCCCGGTCTACACGTCTTTGGCTCGGATTATCCGACCGCCGACGGCACCTGTATCCGCGATTACATCCACGTCAACGATCTGGCGGAAGCTCACGTGCGAGCACTCGAGCGGATTGCTGACGGCAGCCCTTCCTTCGCCGTGAATCTTGGAACAGGGAAGGGGCACTCGGTCATGGGGGTGATCCACATGGTGGAGGAGGTCACGGGCAGAGCCGTGCGCCGCCAGGTTGCCGAGCGGCGTTCTGGCGATCCTCCAGCGCTGGTGGCCGATCCCGGCCGAGCGCAGCAACTGCTGGCGTGGACCGCGTCGCGTGACCTGCACGACATCGTCTCCACCGCATGGAAGTGGAGAGAGAGCTCGCGACTGAACGCGTATTCTCGGCGTCCGACCTGAACCCACGCAGGCCTCAAAACCCGATTCCATTTCCCCCGTACCCTCAAGCTGGCAACCAAGTCTTGTTTGCCACCAGGCGTCGGGGATAACGCTCTCCGATAACCATTCGTCATGGGCGGAAACCTTAACATCCTTTGAGCTGGCCTAAAGCGAGAGGACGGAGTACGACGGTCCGCTTGGTCCCTGCCGGCGTCTCGGCGGCACTACACCAACAGTTCAGAGCTGCTAGCAGATGACGCGGAGGCCCTTTGTGGTTGGGGCGCTAGCCATAGCGGGAGTCTGGTCATTCGTTTGGCCACGCAGAGAATCCAGTTTCTCGCGAGCTGATCGCGTTCCTCCGGCGCGAGCAGATGCGACGATTGGGCAGGTTCTTCATCGGCGGGACTCTTTTCTACTCCAAGAAGTGACAACCTGGGCCGCCAACGAAGCGGCATCTCTCGAGCGCGGTCGCGTGATTTCACTCTGTTGCCGCGAACCGATCCAGCGTGCGATAAGCACGGCTACGGTTGCGGGTTCGCGTACTCGGTTTTGGCTTCCTTCAGGAGGGGGGTGTGCTGCTTACGCGGAAAAATCATCTCTCACCTAACCGCAATAACCAATCTACTCTCAGGGAAGATCAACATCTAGGGCGTAAATTTCATTGGTTCCGATGTCGCGCAAGAGCAGAGGCGAACCGTCAGGGGTCAACCCAACCCACCACCAGCCAAAAACCCCGGTCTCCCGCAGGTCCTTCAGACTTCCCAATCGGTCGAGTTTGGCATCAGCAACGCGAAGACGACAGAGCCACCTCGCATCCCGCGCGACGGACCGAAAGTATATGTATTTTGAGTCGAGTGACCAGTTCGGATAAGCGACTCCGATCTCGCCCAGCTCAGACCACTTCCGGCCAGAAAGGTCGAAGATTCGCAGGGTGTTTGTGTCCGCTTGCAGGGCCGCAATGTAGCGCCCATCTGGAGACCAGCGAGGGGAGTAAAAGCCTTCCGAACCCGGCAAAGTGGAAATCTGGCGGGACCTCAAATCCATGATCTGAATCGTGCTCTTGGTCGAAGCGCCCGGATCAAACACCAGAGGTGCACTGCTGAAAACCAAGGAGTTGCCATCGGCCGACCAGCCAGGGTCTCCGGGCCAAGGCTTGATCTCTTCCAGGTTCCCTCCGTCGGCGGAGACCGTGTACATCGTCCAGGGCTTGCTGGTAGAGATGGCCTGGAAAGCGATACGCTTACCGTCCGGGGACCAACGCGGCAAATAGGCCACCATCGGCGGGAACGTAAGCTGAAGTTTCTCGGTTCCATCCAACTTGCTTCGCCACAGTGTACCTTCAGGTACGGCCACATATGTAACCCATTGCCTGTCTCTCGAAAAATCTAGGGTGTCGGCCGAGATGCCGGAGAGATACGGGACGAACTGGTTTGAGCTTTGATCGTAACGGACCAGTTCTCCACGCGTTTGTACGCCCACGGCGAAAAGCTTCTTGCCGTCGTAGCTCGGCTGTGGCCCCTGAAAGCTCAGCGGGCCGCTGGTCAATTGCACTGGGGTCGGATCGCGCTTTCGAAACAGTCCGGGCTTCTCCTGAATGGCCCAGAGGTCGGATCTGAAATTATGTCTAGACTGGAAGACAAAGTACTTCCCGTCACGCGTCCACGCGCCACAACATTCGGCAGGCGGCTCATTCCAGCCTGCAAGCAGAGCGTGAAGACCGGAACCGTCGCCCCTCACTTCCCAGAGCGAGGTCGCCTTCGTTTGTGGATCGGTCACCGTGAACCGCAAGTTTTGCCCGTCGGGTGACCACCGAATCCAAGAGGGTGTGCCGTTCAAGTTCACGAGCGGGCGTGAGCCAGTACCGTCGCCGTTCGCAACGTAGAGCGCGCGACCGCTGGCATACACAATCCGCTTGCCGTCGGGCAACCAGGCGGCGTCTGTGGAGGTCACATCGCTGATTCGGCGTCCCGGTCCTGAGACGGTGGGGATGACCCACAGAGGTCCTCGCCATAAGTAACCTTCGGTGCTCTGGAGCAAGAGCTTCGAACCGTCCGCAGAGATCGCAGTTAGTTGTTCAAACGCGAGCGGAGCCATATCGGGCATCGGGAGACGAGCGGCATCGCCTCCCGTTGTGGACAGCACATATGGGCCGGTTGGAGGGCCAGTAGCCGCGAAGTAAAGCCGTGAGCCATCAGTCAGGACGGGAGGATGCTTCGGCAGGCCATCATAGGTGAGCTGGGCGGAACTCAACACTCTGGGTCGGCGCAGGGGGGGCATGATCCAATAAGCGAAGAGTCCAATCACGATCATGGCTACGCCGGTTAATCCGATGAACCAATGCTTTCTTGGCGACGTCTTCCCAACTGCCGTCGCACTCGCGGCAGGGACAATCCCCGCAGGCATGACCCCAGTTGTTCCACTATCCGTATCCCGCTTCAGTCGCTGCAAATCGGTATGAATGTCCGAGGCATGCTGGTACCGCAGATTACGATCTTTCTCCAAACACTTGTTGATGGTCTCTTCCAGCCTGGGCGGCAGGTCGGGATTGAGCCGCAAGGCTGGCGTGGGCGTCCCATCCAGAATGGCTTTGAAGATCACACCTGAAGTTTCTCCACGGAAAGGCAGTGTTCCCGTTGCCATCTCGTAGAGAACCGCACCAAATGAGAACAGGTCGGTGCGCGAATCTAACTCCTTCGCTCGGACCTGCTCGGGCGACATATAGGCAATGGTGCCTACCGCAGTTCCCGGACTGGTTAGGTGCTCTTCCAGCGTCACAGTCGCTTGCGACATCGCCCCAGCACCTCCCACGTTGCTGGGGCCGGGCGTCACTTTGGCCAGCCCAAAGTCCAAAATCTTTGCGTGCCCACGCTTCGTGACAAAGATGTTGGCAGGCTTGATATCACGATGGACAATGCCTGCGGAGTGAGCCGCGTCCAGTGCATCGGCGATGTCAATCCCTAGCGATAGCACAGTTTCGAACCCCAACGGTCTACCTGCTATCCGATGTTTCAGCGTCATGCCCTCAAGAAACTCCATGACGATGAAAGACTGGCCTTCATGCTTGCCAATTTCGTGGATGGTGCAGATGTTGGGATGGTTCAGGGCTGAAGCAGCACGCGCCTCGCGGCGAAAGCGTTCCAATGCCTGCGGGTCTTGCGCTAGGTCATCGGGCAGGAATTTTAGGGCAACGAAGCGACCAAGCTCAGTGTCCTCAGCTTTGTACACCACACCCATGCCCCCGCCGCCCAGCTTCTCACGGATGCGGTAGTGCGAGATGGTTTGGCCGATCACCGGTAGAGTGCCTTTTCCGTATGGGACGAAAATCGTAGGCCGCCGCCAAAAGCAAGCCAAACCGAGAAAAAATCGGGTGAGGGCTAACGCTTGGCGCGGAAGGCCGCCACCGCATCATCGTCGCTCTCATACGACTTGAACACGGTATCTAGTCTCGTCCGCCGAAGCAAGTCCGCCACGCGCGGCAACGGGCGCACCAGCTTGATCTCGCCATGCTGGTTTCGAGTCGAGGCAAGCGTTCCCACCAGCGTGCCTAAGCCCCCGCTGTCGATATACTCAATTCCGCTCAGGTTCACGACAATCTGGTTGGTGCCGAAGAGGATGTTCTTGATTCTCTCGCGGAAGGCCGCGGCCTCATCGCCATACACAATACGTCCGCGGCAGTGCAGAATGAGCACGTCGCCCGAAACGTGTGTCTCCATCTTCAGTGGCATTTGAGGAACGCGCGATGGCAGGGTATGGTAGGACACCACTTAGGGCGAGTCAATCCAGCCCTGAGGTAAGGTCCGAAGTGTGCCGCCATTGTGTCGAGTATTTCAATCTGCCCTGAGTGTTGGCTCGCGCCTTTCTTGGCGCTGTCCGCAAAAGGGAATGTTCAGTCGCAAAGGGTCGGGCACCCCCCGTCCATTCGGCTTAGTGGCTCTTGTGCGGGCGCACCAGGGGGCTATGTAAGCGGGTATGGAGCGGGCTTAGAAGCGGCTTCTGAGGCTACTGCAACTTCGCGTACTCCGTCTTGGCTTGTTTCAAGATTGGGACATCCGGATCGGCGTCCTTCCACGAGGCGAAGAAGTCCTGGTAGGCGGTGCGCGAGCCCGCATTGTCATGCTGCGCCGCCAGAGCGCGTGCCAGTCCAAGTTGCGCCAGCGGATAGTAGCCGCTGAACGGCCACTGGCCTTGCCTCGCCAGAAATTTACGGAACTCCGCCGCCGCGTGCGCTGCATCGCCAGCCGCCAGATAGGCGTTGCCCCGCACCACGTGCGTGGTGAAATAAACTCCTTCTTCATATTGCTGCGCGCCAGACAAGGTTTGAATGGCGGCCACCACCTTCCCGTGACGCATTTGCAAGCGCGCCTCAACGCGCGGGCCCACTACTTTCTGCACGAGTGTGTCATCCGGCCGCCCCTTGCGCGCCTCCGCGATCAGCGCTTCCGCCTTCTGCTCCAGTCCCGCAGCAGCAGCCACATCCGCCACATTGGACAGAAATAACGAGTCGCGTGACAATGCGACCGCCGCGTCAAGGTCCTCTGCGGCGCGCGCCGAGTATCCGAACTCCGCTTCCGCCACCGCTTCCAGCATCAATTGGTTGGCCGCGGAATCGGCCATGCCCAAGCTCTTGGCTTTCTCTGCGGCTCGCGTCCTCAACTCGCGCATTTGCCCGACCTGGCCCAATGCCGTTGCGTGAGCGGCCTGCTGTCCCAGAGCTCCGAGCTCACCCTGCGGACTGGTCTTCGCCTGTTCCTGCAGGCGGGCTGCTGTCGCGTTGTCGCCCTTGAACAGTGCCGCTGCCGCCAGAGCCAAGGAAAGGGCCGAGCTTTTTATGTTTCGCTGGACTGCCTGCGCGAGGAGTGCATCCGCATTGTCCATCTTGCCCAGTGCACGGTAATAGCTTGCTCCCCCGGTGTAGCAGTTCAACGTGTCCGGCTCAATCTGGATTGACTCCAGACAGTTCTCAATCGCTTTTTCAAACTGCCCAATCAACCCATAATCCACCGCCACATTGGTCCGCGAAACGGAGTCGCGCGGATAGGTCTGCTTCATTAGCTCCCAGCCTTGAATCGATTTCTCAACATCTCCTAGCTGTAGGTAATAGTAGGCATTGATGTAGAGCCGCTCATACTCGCTGGTGCGATCTCGCAATTCGAACGCCTTCGCTACCTCTGTCGCCCGCAGCGTGAATTGTGACGTATTTCCGGCGACCACTGCCAGCCGCAAATGCGCCAGCGCGAAGTTTGGGTCCAGCTCGATCGCGCGCTGGTAAAACGGCACGGACTGAATGTCTTCCAGCTTGTTGTGCAGCTGGTCGCCGAGCGTGAAGGCTTTCAGCGCTTCGAGCGAAGACGTCGTTGCCTGGTCCAGCGGCTTGTCGAACTGTTGCACCGACGCGAGTGATTCGCCCAGCGCTTCACGCAGCTTGGTCGCTGCCGTCCCCAGCGATCCAAGAACCGCATCTTTTCCCGACGCTTGCACCTGCGCCTGCTCCAGCGAGTCGCCTGTCGATCCGTTCAGCGCCTCGAGCGTAATCAGATACTGGCTTCCCACCAGGGCTATCGACCCCGTCAGCAACGCTTTGATTCCGTCACGCTGGCAAATCTCACGGCCAATGTTTTTCGTAATCGCGTCATCCGGCGAGCGCCCCATGAACTTCAACGTCTTCTGCACCTGCTGATCGGAGACTACGTTCAGAAACGGAGACTGCTGCAAGTCAACCGTAAGGGCCTTCTTCAAAGTTCCGTCGAAGACCGGGTCGCCGGTGGTGTTGACGAAATCTGTGACAAGGATGGAATCCTTCTCGCCAATCGCGTGGGGCCGTTGGTGGTAGAAGAGGAATGCCACGGCGGCAACGATGCAAACCAGCGCCCCCAGACCGGCATACAGAGTCCACTTCGGACGCGGAACCTGTGTTGCAACGGAGGCGGAACTGGCCGCAGCTGGATGCGCGCCACTCGAGACCGCCGGGAGTGTACCGCTACTCGCGGCGGCAACCGCAGGAACACTGCCTGCAGATGCGACCCTTGGCGCGGATCCGCTGGAGCCTGCCGGAGGCAGCTCGCCCACTTCTAAAGTCGAGGTCCGTCCCGACTGCGATTCGCGGAGCACACGCTTCAGGTCGGCGCGCATATCGGCGGCATTCTGGTAGCGCAGCTCACGGTCTTTGTCGAGGGCCTTATTGATGATCTCTTCGAGCTTCGGCGGGATGTCGGGATTGAACCGAGTGGGGGGAGCCGGAGCGCGCTCGATGATCGCATGAAAAATGACGGCCGATGTGTCTCCGCGGAAGGCCACAACGCCGGTCGCCATTTCGTACAGGACGGCGCCAAAAGAGAACAGATCCGTACGGCGATCCAGCTCTTTCCCCTTGGCCTGTTCGGGAGACATGTATGCCACAGTGCCTACGGTCGAGCCTGGACTGGTGAGGAATGCTTCGTCCACTAGCGTCGCGGTCGCCGCCCCGGTCTGGTCCACGCGGCTGCCTCGCGGCGACACTTTGGCCAAGCCGAAGTCGAGAATCTTGCCGTGGCCGCGGTCGGTGACAAAGATGTTTGCGGGTTTGATGTCGCGATGGATGATACCTTTGGCGTGAGCGGCGTCGAGGGCGTCGGCGATCTCGATGGCGAGCGGAAGCAGGACGTCGAGCTCCATGGGCCGCACACCGATCTGATGCTTCAGCGTGGTCCCTTCGAGGTATTCCATCGCGATGAAAGCTTTGCCGTCTTCTTCGCCGATGTCGTGAATCGTGCAGATGTTGGGATGGTTTAGGGCGGATGCGGCTTGCGCTTCGCGCTCGAAACGGCTCAGCGCCTGCGGATCTTGGGCGACTTCATCGGGCAAGAACTTCAGAGCGACGAAGCGGTGGAGGCGGGTGTCCTCGGCCTTGTAGACGACACCCATGCCGCCGCCCCCGAGCTTTTCCAGGATGCGGTAGTGCGAGATTGTCTGGCCGATCATTGGGCTGAAATCTTAGGACCGGAGGTACGGCAAGTCAATGAAAGGATAGAAATTGATCCGCGCGCCCGGAGTCAGTTGACGATAAATCGCGATTGCACGTGCGCCGTGAAAAGGCACTGGTCCACTGCGGGTGAAAGTCCCGCCCGGGAACTGGGTTCGCTCCACCCGGAAGCAATCGGAGCGGCGGTGGAGGAAACGAAGCCGTCGGAGCCTCCGGTGTAGAGGGTCGCTTAGGCGACTTGGCGAGCATGCAGGCCGTAACGTGAAGTGAACGCTGAGCAGGCCTCGAAACGATTAACGCAGGAGCCCTCCCCCCGTGTAATGTGGGCGGGCCGCCGCTGATGGGACAGTACGAGCGAACGAGTTCCGCCGGGGTAATGGCGACGGCATGTAGGCAAAGTTGACCACCAGCAACACGGGAAGCCCCAGCGGTGATCGCAGAGCGATCAACCGGCACCTCGTGAGAGACAGGCCGGGCTGTTTGGGGTGACGGAGAGGCCCGTAATACTGATGAAGCCGGGTAATGCCGGTGGAGGGAAGGGGCCTCAGTTGAAAGGAAACGCAAGAAGCGACGAAGGCGGAGGGATTGGTGTCGAACCTAACAACCCCAGCAAGCGTTCTGAAGTTGCAGACGGCGTTGCACGACAAAGCGAAGGAATCGCCCAACTTACGCTTCCATGCTCTGTACGACAAGGTGTATCGCAAGGACGTTCTGGCATTTGCTTACGCGTGCTGCAAAGCCAATGGCGGAGCGGCAGGCGGGGACAATCAGACGTTCGAAGACATCGAGACGTACGGAGTAGAGCGTTAGCTGGACGAACTGGCGCAAGAGCTGAAGAGCCGAACCTATCAACCACTTCCTGTGCGGCGAGTCTATATACCGAAGCCGGACGGGAAACAGCGGCCGCTAGGAGTACCCGCTATCCGGGACCGGACAGCGGAAAGAGTAATCTGTACATGCGTCGGTTCGTGCTCGGCTGGAAGAAGTTGGGGCACGAGAAGCGTCTGAAAGCGTACATCCTGAATTATGCTGATGACCTCGTGATCTGTTGTCGTGACAAGGCCACCGAGGCTTTAGTCTGCGCCCGAGATCTCGAGGGCGTGGTGGCGAAGTGGAAGCGGGGGCGCTACATGGAGGGCGAGCGGACCAGCTGGATCAAGATCAAGAACCGCGAGTACAGCCAGAGCATCGGGCGGGAGAAGCTCTGGTCGTGAAGCGGGCGGGGTAACGGAAGGCAGCTGACCTGTTACGAAGTAGCCCACGGCCTCAGATCTGTGCCTCCTATGGCCGGTTGGCGCCCATTGAGCGACGCAATCTTTTCCCGGAGGCGTCTCTTGAGCTTTTCAAGCCGTTGCGATTCACTCCCTCGATCGCGACGGAGGCCCCTGAGCAGAATTTCGTGCGACCCTTTCTCAGGTTTGCGAAGTTCCATGACTGGCCCCTGGGCTGGAATTTCCGGAAACCTTAGCATTGGGTTTCGGAGGGAGTCAATCCGGTCCGCGAGGTTGAACGTCGATCAGATCGCGCTTCAGGGGTCTTCGCCGAGACTCAACTTTTCTGAAACTACCCGAAACCGTCTTTTTCGTGAGCGGTGAAAAATTAACGGACTTGATTGTTGCAGGGCAACGACATGGACGCCACTACGAGGTAATGTTATAGGCTCCGTCCGTTGCTGCGGGGGTGCGTGTAGGTCACGTTGCTACTCCAGGACAGCGCGGGCTATGTAAATCCAGTTGTGCGGGATTCGATGGTGCCCCAGAGCTAGTTGAAGGTTAGGCGGCGGTTCATTCCCGGTTCTGCTTAGAATCGGGATGCGAAACCCTTTTTGAAAAGGAGAACCGCCGTGGCACGAAGCTATCACACGTTGGACTCGCAAGCCAGCGCCAG
>DASPST010000082.1:0-4188 GCA_035623795.1 Terriglobales bacterium | reverse complement strand
GGGGTGGGCGGGGTTGGTGGTGCTGGCGGGGTTGGCGGGGGGAATCGCGCGTCCACTTTGCCGGCTGGGGGCGGCAACAAGTGGCAACACAATCCAGAACATCGTGGCGGTGCCCCATACAAAGACCGAGTAACCGCAGACCGCTTTGGCGGCACGACACGCGGCGATTCACTCTCCAGGCGCCAGACCAGCGCACGGCAACAAATTGGGCGACAGGGTGGCAACCTCGCGAGCACTCGCGGCACTGGAGTGAGTAATCGGGCTGGCGGCAGCAGCTTCGGCAACCGTAGCGGAGCAGGCGTCAGCAATCGGGCTGGCGGCGGTGGAAGCGACCGCATCGGAAGCCGCGATCTTTCGCGCAGCGGCGGCGGAAACCGCGATGCCTTCGGCGGCGGGTCCAGGGGATATAGCGGATCAAGCGCGCGCAGCAGCAGCAGCCGCGGCTCCTCCAGTTGGGGATCTCGTGGCGGGGGCGGCGGAGGGTTCAGTGGAGGCGGAGGCCGCGGAGGTGGCGGCGGACGGCGCAGATAAAGCAGCTCAATGAAGAACAGAAATCAGGAGCACAAGAATGATATCGATATCTGCGAATGTGAATCTCTCCAGAATTCTTCGGTTGGTCGGCGCGGCTGTCTGGGTATTTCTGTGCATGCCGGTTCTTTCCGAAGCGCAACAATCCACAGCGAAAAAAGCTCCGTCTACTGCCGCTTCTACGACTGCCAGCGCCATGACATTCGACTCTCCGCAGCAGGCCGCAGACGCACTGATTGATGCGGCCGACAAGTTCGATGTGGCCGCGCTTAGCCACATCTTTGGCCCGGGTGGCGAGGACATTATATTCAGCGGCGAATTCGCGCAAGACCGAAAGCATGCCGCTGATTTCGCGGCCGAAGCTCATGAAAAGAAGAGCGTTTCCGTGGATCCGAAAAGCGGGAATCGCGCATTTGTCATGGTAGGCAACGAGGAGTGGCCGTTCCCAGTGCCACTGGTGAAGAAAGGAAACAAATGGTCGTTTGATGCCAAAGCCGGCCGGCAGGAACTTCTCTACCGCCGCATCGGCGCCAATGAATTGGACGCCATTCAAATCTGCCGCGGCTATGTGGAAGCACAGTATGATTATGCCTACAAATACCGTGATGAGTACGACGTGAACCAATACGCTCAGCGCATCATCAGCAGTCCAGGTAAGCAGGACGGTTTAGCCTGGCAAAATCCCGATGGCACTTGGGGAGGTCCCATCGGCGAAAAAATTGCCCAAGCAATCGAACAGGGCTACGCCAGCGGCGAGCCGTACCACGGCTACTTCTTCAAAGTCCTCAAGGGCCAAGGCCCCGACGCGCCGCTTGGCGAAATGGATTACATGGTGAAAGACCTAATGATTGGCGGCTTCGCACTGGTGGCCACTCCGGCAGAATACGCTGTGACCGGGGTGAAGACGTTCATTGTCAGCCAGGACGGTGTTGTCTATGAAAAAGACCTTGGGACAAAGACTCTCGACGAGTTCATGAAGATGGAGCGCTTCAACCCGGATAAGTTCTGGACCCCAGTGCCGGAGGAGGACCAATAGTTCTTCTTGGAACCTCTAGGATTCCTGAAGGAGGGAAAGCGGCCCAGACCGTGGGTGGTATGGAAAACGAGTTAACTGATAGACTCGAAGGGGCGGTTAGCTCAGCTGGTTAGAGCGCCTGCCTTACAAGCAGGAGGCCGCAGGTTCGAGTCCTGCACTGCCCACCACTTAAGACACTGAGTCCGCTGCGGTTGCCGGCATCTCTCCTAAATCCTAAATTTGAGCGAGCACTTTTGTCACCACCTTGGCGCAATTGAAGAGCACTGAGAACGTGTTCGTCTGAAGGGTGGACGTAGCGCTGACTGATGCGGATATTGGAGTGACCAGCGATCCGCGCCAACGTCCACGTGTCGCATCCCGATTCCCCAAGCCTGGTCTGCATGGTGTGCCGGAGTGAGTAGAGGACGAATGCTCTGACCTTCGACAGCCGCAGGGCCTTAGCGTGCTGCTTCTTCACCGTTGACGGTTCGATGTGACCGCTCCGGGTTGGTGCTGGCCATACCCATCCTTCGGACGATTAGCCAGTTCCCAGCGGGCTTGGAAGATTGCCCTGGCTCTAGGTGTCAGCGGAATGAGCCTGCGAGCGCTTTCTGTCTTGCCGTGCGTCACCTGCACGCTGCCATAACGTCCACCGCTCCAGCTGATGTGTTCCCACCGCTGCCGGAAGCATTCTTCTGGTCGCATCGCCGTATCGACTAGGACGGTGGCAACGTCTGCAAGCAGGGGACTGGCAGCGGCCAGGTAGCGGGATTCTTCCTCGACTGTTAGGACGCGGTCCCGATGGTTCTCTCCTTTGACCAAGGCGATGTCAGGAACGACATCGAGCACTCCCCACTTCTTGGCCTTATGTAGGACGGCACGAAGGACGCGCAACTGGGCGTTTACCGAAGTCGGTTGCAGGCCCCTGGTGCGGAGATAAGCAGCAAAGCCATCGATGTGTTCACTGGTCACGGCGGTGATGTCATAGGCCGAGAGCGGAGTGTATGAAATGATGGACTGCAGCCAGGGGCGATACCAAGAAGACCAGGTTTGGAGGTAGCAGGGAAGCGGCCGCTGCACCAGGGAGTAAACCGGTCCCTGATGAATGCAGCCAACGTTAGAATCTCTTTCCGTTCTAAGATTCCGAAGTTGCCGAGTGCCAATTCCGAACGCAGACCGGCTTCACATTGGCGAGCCTTGGTTTTGGAGGTCTGCCCAGCACCTAGGCAATTTGTTGTACGCTTGGGTGATAGTCACACCCTATAATGAACATCTTCGGCCTCCTTTTGCCGAGCCCTTGGTCGTTAGGCACTTCCAAGTGTACTCAGCATTCAGGGGGCCGACGACTTTATGAAATCAACTATCGCCTTTCGGTTGTTTTATCCTTTCGTGCAAAACCGAATCGGTACCCCATTTTCGTAGATGATTCCTTCCATCTGGCAGTTCGCCTGACCAGCCTGCTGTAGGATGAAGCGCTTCGCTTCTTCAATATCCTTCTGCATTTTCCCGCCAGTGATTTCATTCAGGTGTTCTAGCAACAGCAACGTCATCCTAGGACGGCGGTCATCCGTGACTTTGACGCAGTATTGGGGACAGTCAAACGCCATTCGAACAATCAGCAGCACGAAGTTGACACTCTCCGTGGACGCCATTTCGCTGTCGTCCAGCGTTTTCAGAACTGCGACTGCGACGAGGTCGCCAGACCGATTGAACGTCTTCTCGTCCCACCCCGAATACATCCGGGAACTCGTCACCCTATGCACCGCCGCCTTCACGTCGTTGAATGAGTAATCGCCTTCAGGTTTGCAGGCCTGCCAGTCCTGTGCCGGTACGGTAAGGCTCCCAAGAAACACAAACATCAACAAGCAATGGACTCGCATACAGAACCCCATATTGAGCAGAGCTATCGTAGCAATTCCTACATCCAAATTCGCATAAGTGTCGCTATCAGGCGATGTCACGAGCTTGCGCCGTTTGTTCGCCGGGAACTAGGTAGTGAGCGCAACCGGGATATTTCGCCAATCATTGCGTGACGACTGCGGGCTGTTCTCGTCTTGGTAGTAACAGCGCGAGCAAAACTGCGCCTATGATGCCGATGAGAACGACATCTCCGAACTGCCGGTGAACGCCGTGCTTCCACGCTTCCGCAGTTTGCACAGCCATTATCGAAGCGTGAACCAAGCACTGGCACGCGGCGAAGGTAATCAGGGAGCGGTGCGACGAGGGCTTTCTGGCGGCCAACAATAGAAACGGTCCGAGCGCGATAAACCAACTCAGAAACATCGGATCGCATGCATTGTTCATTTCCAGAAGCCACTTGGAATGCCATAAATCGGTGTACAACGGATAAATCAGCGAGAGATAAACGAGGCCCAAGAGTCCCACAAAGACCTGCAGAATGCGTTCGCGTTTCATGATGACTCCTTAAAGGCTACCCACCCGCCAAAGCTGACGAGCTTGCCCCTAGGCACAGCAACCATTATGCGCCGGGAGCACCACGTCAGTTGACGAAACCAGATGGGATGAGAAGGCCGGTCTCCGGACGGGATGCAGTGTATGCTCCCAAGTTATCGACGTGCTCGAGGCACAGATAAAAAGGAGACCGGCAATGAAGAAGGTTAGCATCACAGCGACGATGCAGAGTG
>DASPST010000057.1:0-20849 GCA_035623795.1 Terriglobales bacterium | reverse complement strand
TCAGCGCCACAGGTTGATTTGATCCAACCGCCTGTCCTCCGCCTCTTGCTGCCGGATGTAGTCGCGAATCACCGTCTCATCCCGGCCCACCGTGGACACGTAATACCCGCGCGCCCAGAAATGCTGGCCCACAAAATTTCTCTTTCGCTCTCCGTACACCCGTGCCAGGTGGATCGCACTCTTTCCTTTGATAAACCCAATCACTTGCGACACCGCATACTTGGGTGGAATCGCAATCATCATGTGCACGTGGTCGGCCATCAGGTGTCCTTCTTCAATCCGACTCTCTTTCTGCTCCGCCAGCTTGCGCAACACCTCGCCCAGGTGCCGCCGCAGTTCTCCGTACAACTGCTTCCTGCGGTACTTGGGGATAAACACCACATGATATTTGCACTCCCACTTGGTATGGCTTAGGCTTTCCATTTCGTCCATCGCGAACTCCCTTTCGTGTGCTTGGCGGCTCACGCTTGGGAGTCTCCGCGATGGACTCCGGTATCTGTCAAACTTCTACTGCCGCCGGGTAGCCCCAGGGAATTTCACCCCGAGGCTCCCACAGATCCGGACGTGAACCTCTCGATTCATCCGGCTCGTGCCACCCCGAGGAAGCCTGCCGGCTCCCGCCAAGACATGGAGTTCCTCCGGTTGCCCGTTGACTCCATCCCGACGTGGGTGACCTGCCCCCTTCGCTCCACGGACATTACTCCGCTTCCTCGCTACTATTGAGCAGTGCGACTCTGGCTGGTGCCTCGGTACTTTCGGCCTCATGGGGCATCCACTTGTGCCTTTTCCCTTCTCATCACCAGCCAGGCTCTCAAGTTCCGTACGAAAGCCCAGATAAGAGTCATGCCGCCTGTGCACCGGACACCGCATGGACAGTAAGTAGGTTGCTTCCATGCTCATCCCAGGATTCGGGGAAAAACCCCGGTTTTGGTGCCGTCTTAGCTCTGTTTCGACGCGTAAACAGCGGTTCGTTTGCACTCATCTCTCTTATCCATACATGACGTGATCTAACGTCACGCCTTTTAACCGTGGACGTACACCACCGCAGCTTTTGACTGAAGCAGCTCACGGCTGTTTGGAGCCTCCTCCTACAAGACGGCTCCGGAGGGCCCACCTCCATCTTCCGTACAGCATGACGATTTCTCGTCTCCTTGACACAATCCCCGGCAGAGCCGGGGGGTCTCCCGCGTGTACTAGGTTTAGGAACGATGGTCGGTTGGAAACGGATCGTAATCACCGTGGGAGAAAAAATCGGCAAGGAACATCTCACCTATGGACAAGGAGCTGCCGCCGAAATTACAGCAATGGCCACCATCGGGGCGGCGGATTGGTTTGGACTCCCGGTCAGCACGACGCACGTGCTCTCTTCCGGGGTTGCCGGTACCATGGCGGCAAATCACTCCGGCCTGCAATGGGCCACAGTTCGCAATCTCCTGATGGCCTGGGTCCTGACGTTGCCCGCGTCGATCGTGCTGGCCGGATTCTTGTTCTGGGCGTTTAAGAATACCTTCCGGTAACACTGCGAATCTGCTACGCTCAGCACTTGCGCGCTATCTCTGACCCCTTGGGGGTTCACGGGCAATACGGAGGTTGACTGTCCGTGACCGCTACATAATTTTGGTTCTTGCCGACAAACCGTCTCTCTGGAGGGTAGTTGTCCGGTTATCCTTTGGTTCGAGAATCCCGGTTCCTCAGATTGCCGTCCCGCCCTGCACAGATCCCCTGGGACAGCACACAATCACTAGCCGACCGCATTTTCCCCCAGCCAGATGAATTCATGGTATCTCCCGTGTTCACGCGAAGCCTGTTCTCCCGCCCAATTCTCTTGGGCCTCTGCCTGTTAACTCTCCTCACTGCCGTCAGCGCCAAGTCGATTAAGATCGTCACAAGTTGGTTTAATCCCAAGTACCATGGGCAAACGTTCCACAAGGTTCTCGTCATCGGCGTCGCTCAGAACTTGGAAGTGCGCGCCGACTTCGAAGATGAAATGGCTTCCAAAATTGCTCGTCCGGGTATCGAGACCATTCCCGGCAACCAGATCCTGCTGCGCCCAGACCCTAAGGCAAAACCTGATCTCGACTATCTCCGCGCGCAGATTCGCGACAATCACATCGACGCCGTTGTCGTCTCGCGTCTGTTGAAGGTCGACAAGAAAGTGATCTCCATCCCAAGCTCGACTTATATAGCTCCGTTTCCCTACTACTACTCTTTCTACGGTTACCTGGGCGCGGTGTATCCCGTTATTTACGATCCGGGATACGAGCGAGAAGACACTACCGTTAGCGTCGAGACTAATGTTTACGCAACTAGCAAGCCAGATGGCGACCTGGTGTGGACTGGCGTCAGCGACTCGTTCAATCCGAAGTCAGCCAAGAAGGTCGCGGACGGCTTGGTAAAAGAGGTTCCGAAGCAGATGGAGAAGGATGGGCTGCTACCGAAAAACCCTCCGTCGAACTAACGACGGTTGTTCATGCTGATTTGGGGATAGGACTGGCGGCCCAGCAAATCTTTCAGGATGCTGAGCCATTCTGCATCGAGTGGCTCTCGGCAAACGGGCTTGCCTGCGCGACGATACCAGTAGGCTGCGTTTCCCTCATCACCTTCCTTGCGATGCAGGTAGGCGTGCACCCACGAACCCTCGGCGCCTTCGTCCTGCTGAGCAGATTCGTGGGCTCGCGTCCATTCGCCCTTTGCGTCCCACCATAGGCCGACAAGCGCGGGTGGAAGTTGGGCGGGCGGTCTGGACGCGTCGAGCGATTGATGAAACTCGTCCAAAGTCACACTGAGTCTCCATGGTGCATCAGATGCATGTTTTCTAAGCCACACTTCTAGAAAAAGAGCGTCCGCAGCCCACCGCAGGCTAACGGCGGACAACTGTCATCCTTATTCCCGCCCATGTCAAGATGCTGGGTGGTCTCCCGCGACACCGGGAACGAACGGCATTCTGGGCATCTCCACGCAACTTACACCCAATCGCTCCTGAGTTACAGGTGGGTGTGGTCAAAAACTCAGTACGCTGGCGAGTGCTGGAAATTGAAGCAAGTGGGCGCAAACCGAAGGGTAGCGAGATGCGCAATTCGCTGAAAGATTGCGATGAAGGAGCATGATCAAAGATGCTGGTTTGCAGTCCGCTTTTGAAGCGAGCGCAATGCCGGCCGAGTCTGCCTGCGGGTAAATGAAAAGATACCTACGTCGCGGGCTCAGCTTGTAGGCAATGGAAGACTTTACCTGACCGTACACCATATTAGATGAGGGTTTCTTCGTACGCCGCCACAGAGCGATGGCGTGAAGTTAGCATTTCGACCGAGGTCACTGCTCTAGACGCGATCCCCGCCTTGCAGGGGAGGCTCCCAAGCGTAGCCCCTATTGATAGCGATGGTGCCTCTTCTTGTAATCCTTCTGCCGGTTTTGACGATGATAGTACATTGGAATAAACAGTTTTCTTGGCGCCGTAAGAGCCCACGCCTGCGACAAGTAGTGCGGCACCGAAAATCGAAGGCAAGACGATCTGCATTGCCTTGCTTTGGAGAAGGAGAGGCGGTACATGAAACACGTCAAGGCAACCCTCGTCTGGCTGCTCATGACTTCGGCTGGGTACGGGCAAGACAAAGCACCTTCCAATGTCCTCATTTCGGATACGCGCTCCAGCCCCTTAGCCGTCGCTTTTCTCAAACAAAAAGAATGCAATGGGCTGAGAGCACTGTTCTCGGGAGACAAGCAGGACTTCTATTGGTCCCTGTCCTGGTCAGACGATGATCTGGGCATTACAGAAGTATTGTTGCAGAATCTTGATCACCAACAGGCGTTTTTGGGCGTCAATCCGAACAAGGCAGTGAAAAAAGCGTGCCAGATCATTAATGAGCACCGGAAAGCTCAATAGCGGTCAACTCCTCACTCCTTTGGGTATAGTTCTGATTCCCGATGTCTCGCCCCATTCACCCATGTCCGCATGCGCCTCTCTTCCACGGTCTGACGATCTCAAGGTCCTCTCACTGACGACCGGGATCAGTCGGTACGCCTCGGTTCTTCCGAAGAGAACCCCAGAAATCCCGCGTGAAACAGAAACTGATCGGAAAGCTCCTTTCCTGTGCCTTCATCATTGCTCCAGCACAACGATCAAACCCATCCTGTGCTCTACAGTTGTATTGAGGAGAGACCATCGATGGGATGTCGTGGTTCCACGTTGCTGGATATTTTGAGTGCCCAGCAATTCCAAACCGTCATTTTGCTTGCCTTGGGGCTGGATACTTGCCAGATTGCCGATCTTCTCGAAACGGGTGAGGGGACCGTATACAGCGCCTTGAGCGCTAGCTTTGACCGGGCGGGATGCCGAAGTGCCGAGCGGCTGGCTGTCAGACTGACTTATGAGTATGAGAACAATCTATATGACGAGAGATTCGAGAAGGCACTGGCAGAATTGCAGACTGCAGCCAAGCGAATGCTCGGGAAGGCAGCGTGTACGAGTAAACTAGGCACATCAATGGAAAGCAGCGAGCTTCCCTCCGCACAATGGCTAATGTAATCATCGGCTTCGCCCGTGCTCGCTGCACCTCTACCGGCATGGGTCGGTCCCAACTGTAGTCAGGCGTTTTCACTCAGACCCTCCTCCGGGGAGGGCTCCCCCCGATCCTGGCCAGCATTTGACGCCTCCCGCTAGTTCAGCCTACGCTCTATAAACGAACGCGACGAAGGAGAGCGGCCACTTATGAAGAGACTTGCAATTCTCGGTCTGACGTACATCCTTGGCGGCATTTCAGGTGTGATATTGCACTCCGTAACCTCAGGCGCAGAAGATCGTAGTCGAATAGCGGCACTCGAGAGCGAACTGAAATCTCGAAACGATAAGCTCGACAAGTGTACGGACGCTTTGATCAATGGCTTGCATACGCCCCAGACTACGGCTCCCGTGACTGCAACCACTCCAAAGTAAGAACATCAGCCATTCCGGAAAATTGTCGTTTTGTCAGCCGCGTCTCCTGTGGCGCCCGGACCGCTGGCAGCAAGCGTCGCCTCGGCTTGGGCGATCTTGGTCTTGGGCCCTGTCTCTGGTATCCGTCTAGTGTCCGCGACATCCCGGAAACGCGCAAATTGTGGAGGACACTATGAAGGAGATGCTGACGGTTACTACTCACGTCGCACTTTTGTGCTTATCCCTGGCCGTACCCGCGCTGGCGCAAGCACCAGCACCCTCTGAACCCAAGGCCTGGTCGGCAAGAGAGTGCATTGCCCTTGTGGATCGCGTCGGCAGTACGGGCTTCATCCAATTGCAGGCCGAAAGCTTCCATTCCCTCGATGCCAGACAAAAAGAACTCGCCTATTGGCTCGCACAGGCATCAATCGCCATCGATCCCATCATTTACGATCAGCTGTCACGTTACGGCATCCGACAAAAACGATTGCTGGAGGAAATCGTCGCGCGTTCGCAGGGCATCCAGCCGGCGACGCTGGAGAAACTCAAGGCCTTTGCAAAGCTGTTCTGGGCTAATAACGGCAATCACAACGACTACACGTCACAAAAGTTTTTGCCGGAATTCACGCTGGAGGAACTACACAGCGCAGCTGCTCAGGCCTTCCGGAACGGCGGTTTCCGTACACCGTATGCCGACCAGCCCGCGCTGACCTCGACGGAGGCCGTCCGCGAGGAAGTCGAGGAGTTGAGGGCTTCATTCTTCGATCCGAACTTCGCGCCGATGGACACCGCCAAGAGCCCGCAAGGTGGCAGGGACATTATCCAGGCGAGCTCCAATACCTTCTATGAAGGAGTTACTCTGGCGGACCTAAAGGATTTCAAGGCGAGGTATCCGCTGAATTCACGCGTAGTAAAAGGCCCCGATGGAAAGCTCAGGGAAGAGGTTTACCGTGCCGGAACCCCTGATGGGTCGGTCCCCCCGGGCCTCTATGCCGTCTATCTTAGGCGCGCTAACGAAGCGCTCACTGAGGCACAAGAAGTGGCCGAGCCGAAGCAGGCCGAGGTGATCGGTCATCTGATCAGGTTCTACCAGACAGGAGAATTCGCCGACTGGCTCAAGTTCGGGCAGAGCTGGGTTCAGAACAATGCGGTGGTTGACTTCGACAACGGCTTTATCGAGATCTACCGCGATGCCGCCGGGCAAAAAGGGAGCTCTCAGAGTTTCGTTACGGTGACTGACAAGCCATTGACGACGAAAATGGAGAAGCTGGCGGCTAACGCTGAGTATTTCGAACAGAAAGCTCCCTGGGATGCGAAATACAAAAAGAGTTCGTTCACTCCGCCGACCGTGAAGGCCGTCGAGACCGTGATCGAGACCGGCGACTTCCACGTCACCACGATTGG
Organism: Terriglobales bacterium; assembly: GCA_035623795.1. GTDB lineage: Bacteria > Acidobacteriota > Terriglobia > Terriglobales > Acidobacteriaceae > DASPST01. The sequence continues at coordinate 14,536 of DASPST010000057.1, read as the reverse complement.
CGACAACCTGCCGAACGAAAACGCGATTCGCGAAAGATATGGCAGCAAGAACTTTCTGTTCACTGCCGCCAGCCGCGCGCTTGACCAGGCCATTGGGCACAAACCGATACAGGAATTCGGCGCGACTCCCGACATCATCGCGCGCAACATTCGCTATGGACAGGAGGCCGAGGAACTCCACACAGCGATGCACGAGGTCATCGGCCATGGGTCGGGCAAGTTGAGTGAACGGCTGAAAGCCGGGGCAGAAGCCGAACTCAAGGAGTACTTTTCCACCATGGAAGAAGCCCGAGCCGACCTGATGTCTCTGTGGAACGCCTTCGACCCCAAGCTGAAGGAGCTTGGCCTGATCTCCAACCAGGATGAGGTCGCCAAGGCCATGTACGACGCGACTGCACTCACAGTGCTCACCCAGCTTAGGCATATCCCCCAGGGCGATACGATCGAGGAAGACCATCAGCGCAACCGCGCCTTGATTGCCAATTACATCATCGACAACACCGGCGCTATCCGGATGTTCGATCGTAATGGGAAGACCTATGTCGAGGTGAGGGACTACAAGGAGATGCATGAGGGGGTGGGCCAGTTACTGGCCGAGATCATGCGCACAAAGGCCGAGGGTGACTATGGCGCCATCAAGGCGCTGGTTGACAAGTACGGCGTTCACTTCGATCCGAGCCTGCGTGACCAAGTCCTAGCTCGCTACAAGGCGCTCGACATCCCTCCATACTGGGCTGGCATCAACCCGCAGCTGACGACCCGCACCAACAAAAACGGTGCCATGGGGGAAGTGACGATGAGCTATCCCGGCGACGCCGTTCGTCAGCACCTGATGTATGCCGCAATGTATGACGAAGGCCTGCGCGTTGCCGTAACCACCGCACCCGAGCCTTCCTTGCCATGCCTTCCAAAATCTCCTGGCCGAACACCGCCAACCGACTGATTCTTCACCCTTCACCTTGTCGATCTGAGCGCCCGAAGAGCCGGAGCGAATGACGGGGAAACGAATCGCTGAAGCATGGGTTGCCTCCAGATTCTGACGCGCAAGAGTTTCTCATCAGCGGTTTCCTCCCAGTTCTTCAAGTCATCGATAGGTCTGAAGCTGTCCTCCCCGGCACCACAGTCCGGTGAGCGGCAGGACACTATCTAAGCATCTGAGAATCTGAAAACAATCTGATACTTCTTCGGGGCAGATCGGGAACGACCTCGACGGCGTGCTCGATCCGTCAAGTCGCTGGCAACGACTAACTCTTCTGTCAGCGACCAGACCGTCTCGATGTCGTCTCACCGGCCTTAAAGAGATTTTTTCTGTCGCCGGATTTCCGGGTGACCGCTAGAGATCTGAGGTTCACTGCGGCCGCCCCTTTCTCGCATGTTTACCGTCTCTGTTTCTAGGGCGTGGGAACTCAGAAACTTTGCAAAGACCGTGTATCGTCAACTGACGAGCCCAGTTGGCAGCTGTTTGGTATATCTTGGGCGTCATGGAATGGTTCGAAGACGAAAGCTTCTGGCGGGAATTGTATCCTTACATGTTTCCTCCCGACCGTTTCAGCGCGGCGACCAAGGAGGTCGAATGCGTGCTACAACTGGCACACGTCACGGAAGGGGCCATCTTGGACCTTGGTTGCGGACCGGGACGCCATTCTGTTGAATTTGCGAAGCGCGGATTTCATGTTACCGGCGTGGATGCATCCAGGTATCTTCTCGAACGGGCCCGCGAACGCGCTGAGGAGCTCAAGGTACAGGTCGAGTTGGTCAAAGATGACATGCGCCACTTCCGGCGTGACGCGGCATTCGAGTTGGTCTGCATCCTGTTTACATCATTTGGGTACTTCGAGGATGACCAGGAAAACCTGCAAGTGGTGTGCAACGCGCACGAGAGCCTTAAACCGGGAGGCGTGCTTATCATCGATGTTATTGGAAAAGAGCGGATCGCCCGAAACTGGCGTGACGCGCTGTCATCGGAGTTCCCCGATGGGGCCCTGCTTATCCAGCTGCCAAGGGTCTCTCGAGCCTGGTCTCGCATCGCAAGCAAATGGTTGCTGATCAGGGACGAGCGCAGTCGCACTTTTCAGTTCGAACACACCATTTTCTCCGCCCGGGAGTTGCAGGACCTGATTCTAAGCGCCGGCTTCGAAACCGTAGAGGCTTTCGGAAATCTTCAAGGCGCACCTTACGATCTCGATGCGGAAAGGTTGATCGCCGTGGCACGTAAAGCTCGATGACAGTGGCGTTGCCGCTCTGCAACCGCAGGAGAGGAAGCGCTTGGTCGGCGCGGCGCAGATGGCATCGATCGGTGACCTGCCCCCGAAGCCTACCGCGCCAACCCCGCGATTCTACGCCCCCTCATTCTTGTGGGAAGCGAAACCCAGGCTTCAATTCACAGCGATAAACCTTGGTTCGATCCGGGTCGACCCGCGCATTGCACGTCGCCCAGCTCAGGAAGAGATTCGGACCCAGAGGAAAGATAATCGTCTCCCGGTTAAGATCCGCCTCGATAGAGATACCTTCCGCATCCGCCGGCAGCGTGAAGTTCAACGTTGATCCGAAGATCACCGGGTAGGATTCATGAACGATCTGGCTGGCCATGGGATGAAACACCTCCGCTTCCATGAGGAAGGTGGCCGTATCTGACCAGGCGCGCGCGACCGCTGTGAACTTCTGACCGCCATCTGAAGCGCGGTCTTCTTCAATTTTCGTGAACGGACAAGGACCGGCAATACAGGATACACGTGCGTTTCGAAATTCGTTGCCCGGGCCTGCATCTAACGAGCCCGATCCGATCGCCGCTTTCCATTTTCCGTTTGGCGAGCAGGGAGGACTGCCCTGGCATGGGACGTTTCCTTTGTTTTCCACCTGAAACACCTTCACCGCGCTGCCTACACTGACGACCGTAAAGTTCTTTATCGAATAACGCACCCTCAGATTTCCCACGGCCGTTTCCGGGCCGGTAGAGGACGGCAGCGGACGCGGTCGCGGCTCCAGGTGGACGATATAGAGCTTGTCCCCCACGAAATCCGGCCGGTCCAACGGCAAATAATCCGGATGCCGGAATTGCAGGGTGATCAGATGCCCTCGCCGCACTCGCACCGGCAGCTTGATGGTGAAGTATCCGGAAGCGTCCGACTGGACTGTGAGGGGGGTGAGGCCATCCGATATCGAAACCCCGACGTCGGCAATCGGCACCTCTTTGTGGCTATCCTTGCTCAGTGCCGTAACCGCCCCTCGCAGAACCAGCGGTTGGCGGCGGCGCGACACAACGATCACCGCTGCCAGGAGGAGGATGACCAAAGCTGCCAGAACCCAGGTTTGGACTTTCTTGGACCGAACGTTCATTCCTCTTGCACCATATTCTAACCGGTCGGGGTTGATCTACCCACCGGCCTCCTCAGGACGAATCCCTGCCCAAGTGGCAGGTTTTCTCCGGGACGGGATCATTTAGAATGGTGATTTCACAACAGGATGCCACGTGTAAGGACGAAACGGTATTCGCGCCGCAGGTTCCTCCGGTCGCTGCTGGGCGGTAGTGTCTGTGCCGCTGGATTCCTGCCCTGCCTGCTAGCTTCGGACCAGCAACAGCCGCACCCCGCCAGCCCCCCACCGCCGACCACTCTTACCGACTCTGACCGTGACTTCTTATATGAGTTGGAGTGTCTGAACTTTCGCTACTTCTGGGAGCAGGCCGGGGCCGACACCGGACTGGTAAAGGATCGGTGCAACGTGCAGGTCTCGACCGATAACGGCGTGGTCGCCAATATTGCAGCCACCGGGTTCGGACTCACCGCTCTGTGCATCGCTGAGAATCTGGGTTTCGTGCTTCGCGATCCCGCGATTCAGCGCGTCACTATGACGCTCGAATCGCTGTGGAAAAAAGTGCCCAACCACCGCGGCTTTTTCTACCACTGGGCCAACATCAATACTGGCGAACGGATCTGGGATTCGGAAATCTCCTCGGTCGATACCGCGATACTCCTCTGTGGCATCTTGACCTGCCGCGAGCACTTTCGGCATCGTGAGATCACCCGGCTGGCGGAAAACATCTTTAACCGGGTCGATTGGACCTGGTTGTCGGAAGACACGTCCCTGCTCGCCCACGGCTGGACTCCGGAGTTCGGTTTCATCCCGGTTCGCTGGGACTACTACAGCGAGCTCATGATGATGTACCTGCTCGGCCTGGGCTCGGAATCGCACCCTCTCCGGGCACAGGCCTGGAACGCCTGGAAGCGACTTACCTTTGAGTACCACGGTCTGCGTTATGTCGGCTCGTTCGCCCCGCTGTTCGTGCACCAATACTCGCAAGCCTGGTTCGATTTCCGCCGGAAGCGGGACCGATATGCCGATTATTTCCAGAACTCGGTGATCGCCACGGATGTGCATCGGCTCTTCTGTCTCGAACTCTCGCCTCAGTTCCCGGCCTACAGTGATGACTTGTGGGGCATCACCGCTTCCGACTCCGAGAAGGGATACGTGATCTGGGGCGGGCCGCCCGCCATCGGCCCCATCGACGGATCCGTCGTGCCCAGTGCGGCAGCCGGCTCACTTCCCTTCTTACCCCAACCCACCATGCGCGTTCTGCGCAACATCCGGACACGATACGAAAAGGCGTGGTGCCAGTACGGCTTTATTAATGCCTTCAATCCCCTTAAGAACTGGTACGACCCGGACGTGGTCGGCATTGATACCGGCATCACCATGCTAATGGCGGAAAATGCAAGAACAGAATTCTTGTGGAAGACGTTCATGAAAATCCCCGAAGCCCAGCGTGGCATGGAACGAGCCGGCTTCGAACCTTACTAGTTCGAATCTTCCGCCTCCCTGGTTCGGGCTTTCCCGGGAGCCTGGCTAAAGGTTCTTGGCTCTGCAGCGCCGGCCGCTCGCCGTGTCTCGGCTTCCTGATCTGCAGAAAGATTCTAACCGGGCTTGGTTCTGAACCGGGGCTTCGGCTCCCACCGTGGCATTCCTCCGCCTCCGGTTCAACGTCGCCGCATACCCAATTCGCACGGCTTTAGACCCTGCTGAAAAAGCGATCTCGGTTTGATGGTGGGTGGCGCAGCGGCTCATCCCTGCGCGGGTTGCCCGGTTTCCGGTGCGACTGTGGCCAGACTCCGGTGCTTTGCCATGCGCTCTTCGGTGGAGCGATGGCTGCCTTGCCCGGCCCTTTTGCTCGCAAGAGGGAGTATGCTTATGAGGGAGGCGGTTTTCAACCCGGTCTGGGAGGGGCACCCTCGCACGACGACACCGGCAAAGGAGCCAACCGCAGCGCTACTTTTCTCACCCTTGGTGGCCGCGCTGCTTGCCCTGATTGCCGCCCGTTTGAAACGCGGTTCCCGTGATGATAAGCCGCCTGCGGCGTTGAGCACGAGTCCTTCGGCGCATAATAGATAGACAACAGATATGATGGGCTGGCTGTGCCCCTGGGGGCACAGCTTGGATGGCGAGGGCCGGTCGTCCGGGGATTGGATGATGCCGGCCGTGTCGGGCTGTTTTGCAACGGTATATCCGGCGGTCAACCGGCAAAAGGTAAGGGCAGATGAAGAAAAAACAGACCCAGTTGTCCACCTGGAAAGAACGACTCTCGGCCCTGCGGAATATCCCGCCGGTTCTCGGGATCGTGTGGCGCTCGGGTCCGCTCGTCGTCACCCTCGGGCTGGTGTTTCGTCTCTTCGCTGCTCTCCTGCCCATCGCCCTCCTCTGGGTCGCAAAACTCATCATCGACACCATCGTGCACACGGTCAGCACTCACGCCTCGGTGCCGCAGCGGCTCTGGTGGCTGGTGGCGGCGGAATTTTGCCTGGCCGTCGTCGGCGCTGTCCTCGCCCGGTTCATCGACTACTTCGACTCGCTTCTGGCCGACCGCTATACCCGTTACGTCAGCATCGAGGTGATGAGACACGCCTCAAACCTGGATCTCATTGCCTACGAGGATCCGATTTTCTACGATCGCCTGGAGAGAGCCCGCGTCCAGGCCACCGACCGGCTGGGCATGATCCAGTCGATTGGCCGTCTGGTGCAGCAGGTCATCGCCACCCTCGCCCTCTCCATTTCTATCCTAGCCTTCTCTCCTTGGCTTTTGCTCTTGCTGATCGCCGGTGTCACCCCTGCGTTCCTGGGAGAAAGCCATTTTGCCTTTCTCGGCTACGCCAAGAACTTTCGCCAGACCCCTGCGCGCCGCGAACTCGACTATCTCAGAGTCCTCGGAGGAAGCCGGGAAGCAGCGAAGGAACTCAAACTCTTCGGCTTGCGCAACTTCTTGATCGACCGGTTTACCCGATTGTCCAACCAGATCTACGACGAAGATGTCGCATTGGCTCGCCGCCGCCTCATCGCCGGGGCCGGTCTCTCGCTGGTGGGGACGGCCGGCTATTACGCGGCCTACGTGCTCGTCATCTGGCGAACCGTGACCGGCGCCCTGACTGTTGGCACGCTTGCCTTTCTGTCGGGCGCCATCTTGCAGGCCAGCAGCAACATCCAGCAGATCTTCTCCACACTCTCGAGCATCGCCGACCAGGCACTTTTCTTGACCGATCTGCTAGCCTTTTTCCGCATGCAGCCCACCATTCGCAGCAAGGCCAATGCCTTGGCGGCCCCCCGGCCGATCCGCCAGGGGTTCGAATTCCGCAACGTGTCGTTCCGCTATCCGGGCAGCTCACACTGGGTCTTTGAGAGCCTCAATCTGAAACTGCGTCCGGCTGAGCGCGTCGCCCTTATTGGAGAGAACGGACAGGGAAAAACTACCATTGTGAAGCTCCTGACCAGGCTGTACGATCCGGTCGACGGCCAAATCCTGCTCGATGGAATTGACCTTCGCGAGTACGACCTCGAGGACCTTTACCGCGAGATCGGCGTTATTTTTCAGGATTTTATGCGCTATGAGATGACGGTACGCGACAATATCGCGGTCGGCCGCATCGAAGCGGCCCAAGACTTGCAACGGCTTCAGACCGCCGCGCAAAAAGCGATGGCCGATGAGGTTATTCGCGGGCTGCCCGGGTACTATGAGCAGATGTTGGGCCGGCGTTTTGAAGGGGGAATCGATTTGTCTGGGGGCGAATGGCAAAAAGTGGCGCTGGCCCGAGCGTACCTCCGGGACGCGCAGTTTTTGATTCTCGACGAGCCCACCGCTGCTCTGGATGCTCGGAGCGAGTATGAGGTTTTTCGTCGTTTTGCGGAGCTCACGGCCGGGAAGATGGCCCTTTTTATTTCCCATCGTTTCTCAACCGTGCGCATGGCGGACCGCATCATTGTGCTCGATGCTGGAAAGATCGTGGAAGACGGCAACCACGATCAGCTTTGCCGTTTGGGAGGACGGTATTCGGAGATGTTCGAACTCCAAGCCGCCAGTTACCGCTAAGGACTTTTCATGGCCAAGACTCCACCTTTGGAAATCATCCGCGCTGAGGCGGATTCCCTCCCCGTTGAGGAACGGGACCCGACGGGCCAAAAGCTGGAGGAAAAAGCCAGCCAGCTCAAGGCGGCTCTCCATTGGCGGCCTGATGCGACTATCTGCGCCGTTTTTACGGAGCGAACGAAGGCCCTGCGCAGGGCCCTGAAACCCCTGTTTTCAATGGCTTGGCCACCCTCGGAGCCCCAGCATTCTGACGACTACCGTTGGCTCTCCAATCATGTGCGGCTGCTTCATAGCGAACTCCGAGCCCTGGAATCTGCCAAGCTGCAAAAGCTTCCACATGTCCGCAACCCGCAGCAGGAGATCGTACCGCGGGTGGTGAGCATCGCCGAGAGCTACCTGGAGGCGGTCTCCTACCAATTTACCGAGAAGACCCTGGTCCGGTTCGTCGAGATCGTCCAGACCGAATTCCCCCTCACCCTGCGTGAACTATGGGCGCTGGTTCCCGCCTTGAAACTGGTTCTGCTTGAGCGTATCGCCCAATCTGCCCCCGATTCGCTCGCATCCCCGGCTGCGGCGTTTCCTCCGTTAGGATCCTCCTTCCGCAGCCTTACCTCCATCGGGCACAGTTCGTGGAAAGGTGTGCTCGAGCCGCTGATTCTGTTCGACCGCATCCTCCGCATGGACCCCGCGGGCGCTTATGCCCACATGGATTTCGACAGCCGGGACCTGTATCGGACCGAGCTGGCCAAGATGGCGGAGACTTCGGAAGCTTCCGAAACCGAGGTGGCTCAGGCCGCGGTGAGCCTCGCGGAGCAGGCCCGCCTGGCAGTCTACGAAGACGCTCGCGTCGGGCTTCGGGAATCTCACGTCGGCTTCTATCTGATCGATCGCGGCAAGAAGGTCCTCGAGCGGCGGATTGGCTTTCGCCACACCCCAGGCTCAAAAATCCAGAGCTGGATACGCGACCATGCCGACGAATTCTTCTTCCCGGGCATCGAATTCCTGGCTTTTTCCATTTTTCTGATCGCCGCCCTGCTCTTGACCCCGCGGTCCCTTCCCCCCGGGCTGCTGCTGATTTCGTTTCTCGTGCTTCTCTTGCCCTGCTCGCAAAGCGCGGTCCAGCTCATGAACGACCTCATCAGCTGGCTGCTCACGCCGTCCATTCTGCCCAAGCTCGACTTTTCCGAAGCCATCCCCGACGACCGCCTCACCATGGTGGCTGTGCCCGCCTTGTTGCTCAACGAGAACCAGGTGCGGGCTCTGGTGGAAGATCTCGAGGTTCGCTTCCTGGGAAACCACGATCCCAACATCCACTTTGCCTTGCTCACCGATTTGCCCGATTCCCGGGAACCGGCGCGCGAGGATAACCCCTTGATTGATCTTTGTGCGAAGCTCATTCGCGATCTCAATGAGAAATATCGCGCGGGCGGTTCCGGGTCTTTCTTCCTCTTTCATCGTCACCGCATTTACAACCCCCACGAGCGAGTCTGGATGGGGTGGGAGCGGAAGCGCGGGAAATTACTGGATCTGAACCGGCTGCTGAGCGGCCAGTACGACAGCTTCCCGGTCAAGATTGGCGATCTTTCCGTGCTTCCCCAGGTGCGTTACGTGATTACCCTGGACGCAGACACGGAACTGCCCCGCGGCAGTGCCCGCCGTATGGTCGGCGCCATCTCCCATCCTTTGAACCAGGCCATCATCGATCCCGTCAAGAACGTCGTAAGCTCGGGCTACGGAATCCTGCAACCCCGCCTGGGCGTCAGCGTTCAAAGTACCGCCAGTTCCCGCCTCGCCGCCCTGTACGCGGGAGAAACCGGCTTCGACATCTATACTCGTGCCGTTTCCGATCCCTATCAGGATCTTTATGGAGAGGGTACGTTCACCGGCAAGGGAATCTACGAAGTGGCAACCGTGCACAAAGTGCTGGATCGCCGCTTTCCTCGAAACGCTTTGTTGAGTCATGACCTGATCGAGGGAGCCTATGCCCGAGCCGGCCTGGTCAGTGACATCGAGGTCATCGAAGACTATCCCTCGCACTACAGCGCCTACAATCGCCGCAAGCATCGCTGGTTGCGCGGCGACTGGCAGATCGCCGGCTGGCTCTTTTCTCGCGTGCCTGATGAGTCCGGCGCGACTGTCCCCAACCCCATCTCCCTCGTCTCCCGCTGGAAGATTCTCGATAACCTCCGCCGCAGCCTGGTCGAGCCCGCCACGTTTCTGCTGCTTCTCTGGGGATGGCTGTGCGGAGATTCCCCCGCGGCCTGGACTTTGGCCACCGTTTGTATTCTGCTGCTTCCGCCGGTCTGTGAGTTCCTGTTCGCCCTGATTCGTTCTGCGGTCACGCGCGACTCTGCTCTCGCCCTGCAAGCGCCCGAAACCCTCTCAGCCACGGTGGCAAACCTGTTCCTGATGCTGATCTTTCTGGCCCACCAAACGCTGGTCTCACTGGATGCGGTGATTCGTGCCTTCGTCCGGCGTACCATCACGCGGAAGGGGCTGCTGGAATGGGAAACGGCAGCCGAAGCCGAGCGTCAAACCACTACGGCCACTGCGGTTGATGCTTACCTGAGCTGGGTGCCGGTATTGGCCCTGGCCATCGGCGCGCTTTTATGGTTTGTGCGTCCCGTTGCCCTCTGGTCCGCCGTGCCCATCCTGTTGCTGTGGGCCTGCAGTAAGCCGGTGGCGTCGTGGCTGAATCAGCCTTCGGTTGCGCTCGGACACGAGGCGTCGCGCCAGGACAAACGCCTGCTTCGCCACATCGCCCTCTATACCTGGCGCTACTTCGAGGAATTCAGCACCGCTGAGCATCATTGGTTGATACCCGACAATGTGCAGGAAGAACCGCCCTACGTGGCGGCCCGCCTCTCGCCCACCAACCTTGGCTTGCTGCTCAATGCCCGGCAAGTCGCTTGTGAACTCGGATACCTCACGGTTCCCGAGTTCATCGAAAGAACCCTGCGGACCATGGCTACGATGCGCAAGCTCCGGCGCCACCATGGCCACTTCTTGAATTGGTACGACACTCGTACCCTCCAGCCCCTGCCGCCTCTTTTCGTCTCCTCGGTAGACAGCGGCAACCTGTTGGCAAGCCTGTGGACTTTGCAACAGGGCTGTCTCGACCGCTTGCGCCAGCCGGTCGTGCAACCACGCTTGGTGGATGGTCTACTGGATTGCCTTCGAGTTCTGGCTGAGGCCCGTCTGTTCCCCCGTAAGCGCATCCATTCCTGTGAGCGCGAACGGCAAACAGGCGCCTGGCTGCAGGTACTGCGCTGCATCCCGCCCCAGGCCTTCGACGATGCCCAGCGCGCCGCTCAAGACGCCCACCCCGAGCTGGGCTGGTTGGTGGAATTGGCTCGCCAGCGCGTGGCCATGATTACCCATACGCTGCGGACATACTCGCCCTGGTCTTTGCCCGAATTCGCCGCCCTTCGCGATGACCCCGTCCTGAACCTGCGCTTGCTGGACAATCTGGCCCTCGAGCAACTGCCTGATTTCATCGACGATCTGGCTCGCCGCCTGAAGCGTGAGATGGACCAAGGCGCGCCTTCCGCATCTGCTCTGTATCAAGCCCTGGCCCAGACACTTCCTGACGCGCAGGCCGACGTGGCCCGCCTTGTGGGCGAGCTCCGCACCGCCGCCCGGACCGCCGGCGAGTTTGCCGACGAGATGGATTTCTCCGTGCTCCTCGATGAGCATCGTAGACTGCTTTCCGTAGGATTCGAGCTTGAGGTCGACCAGCCCAATTCGGCCTGCTATGACTTGCTCGCCACCGAATCGCGCACGGCTGTCTTTGTGGCCATCGCCAAGGAAGATATACCGCAGGAAAGCTGGTTCCTGCTGGGCCGGGCCCACACCCTCGATCAAGGTCATCCCGTCCTCCTCTCCTGGACCGGAACGATGTTTGAGTACCTCATGCCTTCCTTGTGGATGCGCACCCATCCCAACACCCTGCTCCAGCGCTCGCAGGCGGCCGTGGTGCGCTCGCAACGCACGTATGCGTCGAAAAGGAAGGTACCCTGGGGCATCTCCGAATCCGCCTACGCTGAGCTCAATGACGCCAGTCATTACAAGTATCACGCCTTCGGTCTGCCGCACCTTGCCTTGCGCAAGCCCGATTTCAGGTCTCTCGTCATCTCCCCATACTCAACGCTTCTGGCCCTGAACATTGAGCCCCAGGAGAGCCTGGCGAATCTTCAACACATGCGGGACTTGGGATGGCTTGGCGCCTATGGCTTCTACGAGGCGGCCGACTATACTTCCGTCCGGCACCGGTTCTGGCGTCGCCGCCCCAAGCTGGTGCGCTGCTGGATGGCACATCATCAGGGAATGAGCCTGCTTGCGCTGGCTAACTTTCTCTGTGATAACGTGGTCCAGCGTTGGTTCCACAAGGATGGCAGGGTCCAGGCAACGGAACTCCTTCTGCATGAAAAACCGGTGGCTCACGTTCGTCGCGCAGACTTACCGCGTCGCACCTTGGCGGCTTGATGGCACTGGCGACAGCGGCGGCCTTTATCACGCCACCTGCGCAGGCTCATGTCTTCCGTGACTTGGCATTCCCGGCTTCGACCATGCGAAACCTGAAGCGAGGTTGCGCACTGATGGTGCTGTTCCTGGCCTTCGGCGGCTCGACCCGCGCTCCCGCTCAATCCTCCGCCGCACCGGAAGACCTGTGGGTCGACGCCAACGCCCCGGCCCACCCGTTCCCCCATTTCTGGGAGGTCATGTTTGGCTCCGGTCGTGCGATCCTCAGCCTGCGCGAGGACTACCGACAAGACTTGCGCAGCGTAAAAGCCGTCACTGACTTCAAGTACGTTCGCTTCCACGACATCCTCGACGATGACGTCGGCGTTTATAACCAGGACGGCGAGGGCAAGCCGCTTTTCAACTTTCTCTACCTGGATCAGATCTACGACGGACTCCTGGCCAATGGTGTCAAGCCCTTCATCGAACTCAGCTTCATGCCCAAGCAGCTTTCGGCAAAGCCTGTGCTGCACGCCTTCTGGTACAAGCCCAACGTTGCCCCTCCCGCCCATTACGACGGATGGGCGGCCCTGGTAGAGACCTTGGCCCGACACCTGATTGCCCGCTACGGTGCCGCTGAAGTGGAGACCTGGTACTTCGAAGTGTGGAACGAACCCAACCTCGATTTCTGGGCTGGAGACCCCAAGCAGGCCACCTACTGGGAACTCTATGACGCCGCCGCCGAGGCCATCAAAAAAGTCGACCCCAAGTTACGCGTCGGCGGACCAGCCACCGCCCAAGCCGCATGGGTGCCGGCGTTTTTGAAGCACTGCGCCGAAGCCCACGTCCCCATCGACTTCGTCTCCACCCACGTCTATGCCAACGATCGACCAGAGGATGTCTTCGCCACAAACGAAACCATCCCCCGCGACCAGATGGTCTGCCGCGCCGTGCGCAAGGTCCACGACCAGATCCAGGCCTCGGCCACTCCCGATATCCCCTTGATCTGGAGTGAATTCAACGCCAGCTACAAAAACGAACCCGAGGTCACCGACGCTCCCTACATGGGACCCTGGCTCGCCTCCACAATCAGTCAATGCGACGGGCTGGCCGACGCCATGTCTTACTGGACGTTCTCCGACGTGTTCGACGAGCAAGGCGTCCCCCGCAGGCCCTTCTATGGCGGCTTTGGCCTCATTGCCCAGGGAGGGATTCCCAAGCCCGCCTTTGCCGCCTTTCAACTCCTCCATCAACTGGGGCAGCAGCGGCTCGCCCTCGACTCCAACTCCGCCCTGCTCACCCGTAAGCCAGACGGCTCCCTCGCTCTGCTCGTATGGAACTACTTCCCTCCGGAGTCAGCGGGACAGCCCCGAACCGTCATCCTTCATTTCAGAAATTTTCACCCCCGGGGCGCCACCCTCTCTCAGGTCGATGCCCAGCATGGAGACGCACACGCGACATACGTTGCTCTCGGCAGCCCCGCGAGCCCGTCCCAATCACAACTGCGTGAACTGCGCAGCGCCGCCAAACTCCCCCCTCGCGAGGTCCGCCCCATCAAAGATGGAATCCTACCCCTCGTAGTCGCCCCGCACGCTCTCGTCTTCATCGACCTGCAATAGATGTTCGGCAATGCATGTCAGTACCTCGCAAGTCTGCTTCTGGATCCTAGCGGCCGGCGGACCAGGCGGACCCTCAAACCCTGACGCATCAAACGAACGATGATCCGACGATCAGGAGATCAAAGGAAAAGGCCACGCTCATTTCTGAACGTGGCCTCTATCTATGCCGGCAACGACCTACTCTCCCACACACTTTCGCGTGCAGTACAATCGGCCCGGCGGGGCTTAACTTCCGTGTTCGGGATGGGAACGGGTGGAGCCCCCGCGGTAAGATCACCGACAACTTGTTGCTGTCAGCTATCAGCCGTCGGCGCCCAGCACCTTCGTGCTGCGACCATTATCCTGGCTGACGCCCAGCAAACTCGGGAGTACTTCGCCTCTTGCGCCCAACCGGATTCCTCGTTGCCCTGGCAAGGACAACGCATTGGCCGAGTGCTGAGAGCTAAGTGCTGATTTCCAAAGAACGTGAGGGCCATGCCTCACAACTGAATAGATTGGACGTTCGCTGCGAGCTCGAAGCTCGTAGCCCAAGGCTCATTCCGTCGGCGCCCAGTTGTCAGCCTCCGCTTTCTCTCCCTCCCAGGTTCTGGCGGGAGGAGAAATCTGCTTTCGCCTCAACTCAGGTTCTAGCTAATGGCTGAAGCTGAGAGCTGACAGCTGGTTTTCTGCACCGAGTAAATTTTATGGTCAAGCCGAACGGGCGATTAGTACTGGTAAGCTGCGCCGATCACTCGGCTTCCACTTCCAGCCTATCAACCAGGTAGTCTTCCTGGGCCCTTCTTATCCCTTACGGGTTGGGAGATCTCATCTCGAGGAGTGCTTCCCGCTTATATGCATTCAGCGGTTATCACAACCGAACTTCGCTACCGAGCGGTGCCATTGGCATGACAGCTCGAACACAAGAGGTTCGTCCATCCCGGTCCTCTCGTACTAAGGACAGGTCCTCGCAAATCTCCTACGCCCACAACAGATAGGGACCGAACTGTCTCGCGACGTTCTGAACCCAGCTCACGTACCGCTTTAATAGGCGAACAGCCTAACCCTTGGAACCTTCTACAGCTCCAGGATGCGATGAGCCGACATCGAGGTGCCAAACCGGAGCGTCGAT
>DASPST010000032.1:0-7467 GCA_035623795.1 Terriglobales bacterium | reverse complement strand
AGCCTCGTCCCGATTCGACCGGCACGATGCGAAATGTTCCCCAGCCTTCCCGAAAATTCTTGAGCAAGGGGTGCATCAGTTTGGGAATGAGATTGAACTGGCCGAGATCAAGCTTGTCCCATGGAATCACGGGATAGGGATGCAGGGAAGGCTTGCGCTCCTTGCCCATAGCATCCACAGGCGCGTAGATTTCTTTGAGCTCACCGCGAACCGCATCTTCCACGATTTGCGGCCAGGTCTCATCGGCTTCTCCCAACGCAACGGCATCGGCATGGCGCGGGCCACCATTGTGGCCGAGAGCTTCATCGGCCTCTTCGGTTACGTGCGGCCCTCCCATGACGACCGGAACTCCCGTCGCCCGAATCGCGTCGGCCATCCGATACGCCCTGGCGACCATTCTGGTCATGGCACCGATACCAACCAGTCCGATGTTCTGGTTGCGGACGAATTGCGCAATTTGGGCTTCGTCCATCGGTTGCGCATTGCCATCGACCAGCAGCACTTCATGTCCCGCAGGCGTGAGTGCTTGCAGCAGGAACATCCAGAGGTGGGGCATGAAGTTGCGGGTGACCCCGTTGTCAGGGTTGTAAAGCAGAATTCGCATGACACTCCTCTAAGCACTCGCTTGCCACGCTGAGTCGGTCACGACGAGCCCGGAAGGCCGAACATCTCAGATGTATCTTGCGAACTACATGTTGGTGTCCCCACGTATGGCGGCTGCCGGTCATCATACACAACCCCGAAGAACTCGGAAACCGTCTCAATGCCGGGCACCCTGTTGATGACTTTACTACTCACAGAGAGACCGTCATCAAAGCGGTCGCCGGCGTCGTTTCGGGGTATGGAACAGCAGAAGACCCTGGGTAGGGCCAGCGGGAGCGCGCTAGCGAATCGTCTGGCGCCCGCGTGCCTCTTCCTCCGCCTTGAGTTGCGCATGCCGAATTGCCGCACTCGTTATGACGGCACTTCGCTCGGAATAAGGGAGTCGTCGTGCAGCCTCTCCGCGAATTGAGCAGTCAATTCGGCCTGCCGAACCTCAATGGGCTTGGCGGCTGCAGTAACGAACGAATAGAGTCCATACCTGGCAGAATCGTACACGTCGTCAAGCGGATCGCCGACAACCTTTAGCGCGTCACCACGCGTCAAATACGGGTACTCCACAGACTCGTGACAAGGAGCAACCAATGGTCGATACCATCGTCCGCTGCCCATATTGCCTTCTGGGCGATCAGTTCAGGCCGATGCTACAGCGGCCAGACTGGTTCATCTGTGAACAATGTGGCCACGTGCTGCTTCCTGGCGATCCGGACTTCAGGTGCACTTGTGGAAGGTGCACGGAACTGAAGCGAGCGGCGTGATTTTGCCGTTGCCGACCCTCGACGAGCATATCTTGCGTCTTCTCGACGAAGGCCCTGAAGCCCTATTCGCATCTGAAATTGCTGAGCGTTTGAACAAGGGGCTGAGGCCAGATAGTGCATACACAACGGTGGAAGTTGCCAAACATCTGAAAGATATGAGCGATCGAGTTGCGCGGTTGCCTGATGAACGTTGGATGCTCAAGCGATTGATACTCTGATCTATTGTCGCGCCCTTGCCCTAAGCTATTGGGATTGATTTCATAACAATGCCCGCCCCCGAAGCCTGAGTGGTCTTGGAGAATCACCCAACCCGGGGCTCAGGAGGGAGGCGCCGAACATGATCATCACAGGAGTGGATTTGCATCCCAGCTTCCAGAGATCGCGTGGTTGGATACAGAAAGTGAGAAGGTGGAGAGCAGCGGCTGCAACACAACGAGGAGACGGAGACGTTCCATCGCCACCTTAAAGAAGATCGGGTCAGGGTGCTGCGGATCGGAATGGAGGCTGGTGGGCATGCACGCTGGTTCGAAAAGTTGCTGACCGAACTATACCTCGGAGATGCAGCCTAGGTCCGCAAGAAGCGCATTCGCAGACCGACCGGCAAAATGCGTAACTGCTGCTGCCATTGCTGGTGGAAGATCGGTTCCGCGAATCTGGGTACCTAGTTTGGAGAATCGGGTTTGCGGCAGCTGCTGGCATCGGCATCGCTTGGAACAGATGCGAACGCGGATCATGAATCAACGACAGCGCCAATGTTCGGCAGGCCGCTGACTCCGTCATTGACCTGCGCCATGGCCCGTCCTAACATTTCCGCCAATGGCCAGTCCGTCTCAACTCGTTGGCCAAACCATCTCGCACTATCGCATCATCGAGAAGCTGGGCGGCGGCGGGATGGTTTGGTGTACAAGGGAGAGGATACAGAGCCTGGCCGCGTCGTCGCCCTGAAGTTCCTTCCTGAAGACTTGGCCCGAGACCCACAGGCGTTAGAGCGATTCCGCCGCGAGGCACGGGCGGCCTCCGCCTGATCCAGTCGAAATCGCCATGGGAATCAAACCCGGGCCGGCGACCAATGCACCTTGAGCTTTGTGCCCTGTTGATGTAAGACACCATTACAAGGCCCTGTTGCATCTCGTAGTTTCCCTTCCGTGTGCGTAGTCGGATCAGTGCAAGCGAAGGCGTGTGGCAAGCACTCAGGAAGGACGGGGGCCATCACGGTCGAGCATTCGGATTGGTACGCGCAGTGACCAGTTCACCCGCAAGGTTGTGAGCGCAAACGCCAGGTTGTGACAAAGATCGAGAGTTCGCTGACATCTTCCCAGACTGTATCCCTTTGCCCTCCGATTTCGTCCCTGGAGTAGGACCGGCCCACGGGGTCGGTCGGAGGAGGTCCAGATATGGCTGTCCTCAAACGGATTGGCCCAGCATCTGCTTTCAAGGTAGGTCTGGTTTCGTCTGCAATCCTGGGTTTGATTGCCGGTGTCTTCTGCAGCCTGGTCGCCGTGACGGGAGCCTCGTTCGTCACGCATGCGCACCTGCCTTTCGTGCGTGCCGTTGAACTCTTCGCTGTGATTCTATGTCCCATTGTTTATGGGATTATCGGCGGCGTCGTTGCTGTGATTGGCGCCCTGCTCTACAACCTGGTTTCTGGCTGGGTGGGCGGAGTTGAAGTTGAACTCAACTGAAGATTGCGCGGGGGTCGTGGCGAGCAATGAAAGGGAGGTGAACGTTATGCTCCATCGCAATGTTGGTGGCATTGACAGAGTCTTGCGGGTCACGTTCAGAGCAGGCGGCAAAGCCTGACTCGGCGTGGCCATTGCTGAGGTCGGCCTGCTCGTCCTGCTGACCGGTATCAGATGAACCGCAGATGAAGCAGGGCTGCAACTGTGCAGTTTCCATGAAGGAAATACCGAGAAGGAGTGACAGCACGTTGCCCGCCACACGAGGGACGCACTCACCCCGACGGTGAATATATGGTGGCACTGCCGCCGAAACCCAGAAGACAACACGCTGAAGTTTTGCATGCCAACCGAGCTTTGGCAGTGTGATTACCATCACCGACTTCAGCAGCGTGCAGTTATTGAATATTGCCATGGGTGCAATGGCCGAAACTGCGGACGCAGGGGCGCTTTTCAAGAGCTATCACGATCGAATCTATCGCTACATCGTTTGGCTCGTGAAGGACCCGGCCGAAGCCGAAGACCTGACTCAAGAGACATTTTTGCGCGTGTATCGTGGCGGAGACTCATTGCGCGATCCCCAGGCCGTCCGCGGCTGGCTGTATCGGATCGCCACGAACGTATGCCTTGATCGCCTGCGCCAGCGCAAGGGTCAAGTTTCGCTCGAAGGGTCCAGCGGCGAGGAAGGCAGGGACCAAATCGAGACACTGAGTTCGCCTTCTCCCTCGCCAGTGGAGATCACAGAGCGCAAAGAAACCAGCGCATGCGTGCAACGCTGCCTCGATTTTATACCCGACAAGTATCGTGCTGTGATTCTGTTGCGTGAAGTCCATTCCCTCACTGCTGTGGAAATCGCAGACCTTCTGGGGGTGCCGGTCACTACCGTCAAGATACGCCTGCACCGCGCCCGCCGCATGTTGCAGCAGGTGATGGAGCGTGGCTGCGCTGTCTCTCGTGACATCCAGGGAGTCCCCACCTGCAAGCCCAAGCTCTAGCGTAGGCGTGCAGTTCGCAGATTGTTGGCGTCGCTGCAAGAACCAAGCCCGACTCAATCTACTTGACAACTATCCATGTTTCTGCAAATATCGAAACATGCGAGCCAGTTCGAGAAGGAAATTCGAGGAACAAGTTGCGAGATTTGCTGACATGTTCTCAGCCATGGGGACGGAGGCTCGGCTCCGCATTATGCAGTTGCTACTGTCAGCACACCCAGATGGACTTGTCGTCACTGAAATTCAAGAGGAGTTGGAGATTCCGAATTCGACTCTTTCGCACCACCTTGACAAGCTCAAGCATGAAGGACTCGTTCAGGTGCGCCGGGAGAGCACGTTCTTACGCTACACCGCCGACACCGATGCGCTTCAGCAGTTGCTCCAGTTCCTTTATGCAGAATGCTGCACGCGCAACAAGGCGCTGAAACCAGAACAGATCACCCAGTGTTGCAGGTAAGGAGATTCCGATGAGTAGCACCGATATTAAGACAGTAGTCAAAGAGAAGTATGGAGAGGCAGCCCTGCGAGTGAGGAGCGGCAGCAGTTCTTGCTGTGGCTCAACTTCCAGCAGCGTGTGCGCCGACCCAGTCACTTCTAACCTGTACGACAGCGCAGAGACCCAGCAAGTTCCGGAAGAAGCTCTTCTCGCCTCATTGGGCTGTGGGAATCCGACTGCGTTGGCGAACCTGAACGCTGGCGAAGTGGTTCTCGATCTCGGCTCTGGGGGCGGCATTGATGTGCTGCTGTCAGCCAAGCGAGTCGGGCCTACAGGAAAAGCTTACGGTCTGGACATGACCGACGAGATGCTGGCTCTTGCGAACGAGAACAAGCGGAAAGCAGGGACGGAGAACGTCGAGTTCCTGAAGGGTGAAATCGAGAATATCCCGCTACCCGACAACTCTGTCGACGTGATCATCTCCAACTGCGTCATCAACCTTTCTGCGGACAAAGATCGGGTATTGCGAGAGGCATTCCGCGTTCTCAAGCCGGGTGGACGCTTTGCCGTCTCGGATGTCGTGACTCGCGGCGAGATGCCACCGGAGATTCGGCAGAACGTGCTGGCATGGGTGGGATGCATCGCAGGCGCTTTGGAAGAGAACGAATATCGTGGAAAGCTGGCTGCGGCGGGATTTGAGCAGATTGAACTGGAGCCGACCCGCATCTATCGCGCTGAAGATGCACAGGAGACTCTACTCCATGAAGGAATCGATATTGGGGCACTCGCTCCTCAAGTGGACGGGAAGTTCATGAGCGCGTTCGTGTGTGCCGTTAAGCCTGCTGCTAAGGAGTCTTGCTGTCCTCCTACCTGCTGCCATTGAGGATGATGCAATGAAGACGCATTACAAGGTGTTGTTTCTCTGCACAGGCAACTCAGCACGGTCAATCATGGCAGAGGGAATTCTGAACTTTAAGGGACAGCCTCAGTTTACGGCATACAGTGCGGGAAGTCATCCGGCAGGAACAGTGCGCCCGGAAGCATTAAGAGAGCTGCAGCTCGCTCACATTCCTGTGACTGGTTTCCGAAGCAAGAGTTGGGATGAATTCTCGAAGCCGGATGCTCCGAAGTTGGATTTTGTCTTCACCGTGTGTGACAACGCTGCCAAGGAGGTTTGTCCGGTGTGGCCGGGGCAGCCGCTGACTGCACACTGGGGCGTTCCCGATCCGGCGGCGGTCGCAGGCACACAGGAAGATGTACAAAAAGCTTTTCGAGACGCCTTCTTGATGCTGGATCGGAGAATTAGCCTTTTCCTTTGTTTGCCACTTGCATCCATTGACAGCCTCTCGCTCAAGAAAGAACTTGATAGCATTGGTCGGCGATGAGATTCACCCTGCGCAGTCGTATCACGGCAGAATTCGTCGGCACGACGTTCCTTTTGGCTGCCGTGGTCGGCTCTGGAATCATGGGCGAAGGCCTTTCGGGTGGGAACGTCGCAGTCACTTTGCTCGCCAACACCATTGCGACTGGTGCCGCTTTGGTAGCGCTCATTCTGACATTTGGCCCAATCTCAGGAGCACACTTCAATCCTGCGGTCACGCTCGCAGATGCATCCCAAAGGGGGATTCCATGGAGTGAAGTACCGGGTTACGTGATCGCCCAGATTGCAGGCGCCTACGTGGGCGTAATTTGCGCCCACCTAATGTTCAACCTGCCAGTTTTCTCAGTGTCACGGCATTCCCGCAGCGGCATATCGCAGGTCTTTAGCGAATTCATCGCAACGTTTGGGCTAATGTCGGTGATATGGGGCTGTTCACGACTGCGGTCATCAGTTGTGCCATTTGCGGTCGGGGCTTATATCACAGCCGCCTATTGGTTCACGGCATCGACATCGTTCGCCAATCCCGCTGTCGCACTGGCAAGATCGGCCACGGACACATTCAGCGGAATACGTCCAGCAGACGTTCCAAGCTTTATTGCAGCAGAGTTAGCAGGAGCAGCGGTGGCAACAGGTTTGTTCAGGTGGCTCGTTCCGGCCCTGCCCGTCCTCGCGCCTGACATTCTCGTGCGGCACGCAAACGATCAAAAGGAAAGTATTTCTACCCGTTGAGAATCGCCGACATACTGACGCTGTTCGGCACCATAGAGTTGGCCTCTTTACATAGGTGATATCCAAGAGCAGTGGAAGCCGGGGACGGTTCGATGGCTTAAGTTGGCAAGCAAGAAACTGGGTCCAACCGAACGTCTGTATGACTAGTCCGGGCAGAATCCGCAGAGGGGCCGTGATCCTCGCTCACGCATTGGCAGGTTGGGCTTACTGCGGCTTGCTGATAGATGTCTCTCGACAGTTCCTTCCGCTGCCTAAAACGCTCATTGTCCATGCCATCGGAGCGCCGCTTGGCTTCGGGGCAATAGCGTTGCTTTACTTCCGCATGTTTGCATACACAAACCCGTCACAGACGGCGACGATCTTCCTTGCGGTTGTCGTGAGCCTTGACCTGTTCCTAGTAGCGCCAGTTTTCGAGAAGAGTTACGCCATGTTCGCAAGCCCGCTTGGAACGTGGGTGCCCTTTGCGCTTATTTTCGTCACAACCTATCTCACAGGTCGGTTTACGGCATCCACGAAGGCCAGGATCGGGTAGTAAGTCTTATATGCAAGTATGCAAGTCCGGTGGGACTCGGCCAGGGGTGCTGAGGGCTTGGAAGGGACCACTTTGAGGCATCGCCGGTACTCAGCCCAACGGCTCAGCGTTTCGCGTCGGAGCCTTCGAGGTTGATCTACGAGCTCTTACGTATCCTGAATTTCGCTTCACCCGATGTAGGCGCGGAAGGCGAAGGAGTGATTTTCCCTGTTTTTTCCGTAACACTAGCCTGAATAATTCTTGAATTTGAAGACAAAAGAAGCCTCCTGTGCTACAAACACGGTGTCGAATCGCTGTTCGGAGCACATCCGGAGGCTTCTTCGTGTCTGACGATAGCACGACACAGTGTTTGTTGTTCCCAGA
>DASPST010000029.1:0-54754 GCA_035623795.1 Terriglobales bacterium | reverse complement strand
GTACCATGAATAAACGGCCACGACCTTGATAAAGCGCAACCATCGAGCTACGGATCGTCGGGGCACTCTAAGGGGCGTTTCCCTCCTCCCATGGGATAGGAGGTAGGGCGATCTGAAAACCGGACTCCATAGTAGCTAGCTAATAAACTCTTGGTGCACGGTCCCCCAACCCTGGGCGGATGCGGTGGGGAGCGGCTGTGCGGGGTGGTAGGGTACATCCGGCCTTAGGATCGGCTACGCGTTGCCACAATCATCGACTTTGACTTCTCTTTTGCGGCTGGCTGGAACCGCAAGGCGAGACGACGGGTCTTCGGCTCCCCGGATAATCGTGTATCAGCACAGGGAGGAGGGGCCTCATGGAAATCACGCGCAGGGATCTGTTCAAGGGATCAGCGGCAGTTGTAATTGCCGGGGCTATCAGTGACGTGTCCTCAGCCGCGGACGATCCATTGCCATCTTGGAATGATGGGCCATCGAAGAAGGCCATTCTCGATTTTGTGCGCACTACCACCAACCACTCAAGCCCAGACTTTGTGCCGACAGCACAGCGTATCGTTGCCTCTGATCAGGACGGTACTCTGTGGGTCGACCATCCGATGCATTCGCAGGTCGTTTATTGCCTCGAACGGGTGCCCGCAGTGGTTAAGGCGAAGCCGGAGCTGGCCGATGTCGAGCCGTTCAAGACCGTGTAATCGGGCAACCGTGGGGCGATTGGGCAGCTCCCGATGGATGAACCTTTTAAGATTCTCGCTGCCACGCTTTGCGGCATGAGTGTCGAACAGTTCGAGGCCGAGGTGAAGCAGTGGCTGGACACTGCCCGTCACTCTCGCTGGAAGCGACCCTACACGGAGCTAACGTACAAGCCCATGATCGAGGTGCTGAATTACATGCGCGCCAACGGATACAAGACTTATATCGTTACTGGCGGCGGCCAGGATTTCGTGCGGGTCTATTCCGAGAAAACCTATGGCATCCCACCCGAACAAATCGTTGGCACGGCGGGAGGAATCAGCTTCGGCTATGACAAAGATGGCAGACCGGTACTTACCAAGGCACCGAAGCTACTCCTAAAACGATAGTAACGCGGGCAAGCCGGAAGGTATCCATCTCATGATTGGTCGTCGACCCTTGGCGGCATTTGGCAACTCGACCGGAGACCGTGAGATGCTGGAGTACACGAAGGCTGGTGACGGCGAGAGGCTCACCATGCGACGATGCCAACCGCGAGTACGCTTACGGCCCAGCAGCCGGACTGCCTGATACCAAGGTCGGCACTTTCACCCAGGCGCTGTACGACGAAGCCAAGTCGAAAGGCTGGACAGTCATCAGCATGAAGAACGAGTGGAAGCGCATATTTGCCTAAATTGCAGGCAGTCAAATCCTCTTCAGTCACTTGACGAAGAATCGCGATTCCAGGGCGGCGGGCTAGGTTTTTCATTCGCGGAGATGATCAACTCAGAACTTTGTAGGGTTTTCCGGAGGCCCCGCTTTCTCCAGGGCGGGCTGCATGTACCGCGGCACGATGTTGTCAGGCCTGATAACCGAGCCCGTCTCAGGAGCGAAGACCAGTTGATCTGCAGTACTGGTCCTGCCCGCCAGCATCGCTGCCTGAACAGACACATGGCAATGGGCAAATAGACAGATCAAAAGGTAGGTAGACTCCTCAGGCTGCATGCCTATAATCCCCAACGACCTGCTTGGGGATGGTGCGGGAACATGTCGGGACCGCAGACCGCTAATCCTGTTTTCACCACTCGTAATCCCACCGCATGAGAATCTCCAACCCAATGTCGACCCCGCGGGAGGACTCGCGAAACAAACCCAATGCTCTTGTATCGGTCTGGTTTCTTGCACTCGCGATCGTCACACTCATGGCGATGGCTGTGGACATTGGGCTTTTCGCAATGCACAGACTGCTCCAGTTGAGATCAGTCGGACCGAGATCCCCGCTGCGCTGAGTTGCGGCAGAATCGTAATGATCAACTGCTGGACGGCGAAGGTACCTGCCGTGTGGACGATGGTGTTGCGTGAGAGGTCATGGTCGCTGGAATCGGCAGATGTGCCTCAAAATGGGTTCCCGGAGAGCTCAGGCAGCGGGTGTCAAGCGATATCGCAGTGAACGTGGTACCAGTTGTCGCATCCGACTCCTGAGGCGCAACCTGCGCCTGGTCTTGAGAAGCCAGTTTCCGGAAAGAGGTATTACCTTGTCGGCGATGTGGGTCTCGAACAAATACCTGTCCGCCTCGGTGTTTGGGGAAATCTCGGTCGGATGTACGAGTTCGCCCAGTTCGCGTGTGGGTACCCCGATTGTGCTGTGTCCCTCCTTGAAGTGAGTTGCGTCGGGACCGACTCCCACGTTTGTTATCAGGTTTTCGTTCGGCACAATGGACAAACCACCGTGTCGCCAGCATGCGAACAGCCACTGATAATCCCAGGCGTCGACCTGTCCTCGATAGACGCGATCGAAGACGCCCTCCCAGTATCGCGCCTCGCGCGGCGTGTCGAAAATCGACTCTAGCCATCTTGCTCTGTAGGCGGCTGGCCAAGCCGAAATATTTACATCGTAAGCTTGCCAGGCCCTTCTCCACGTCGCCCAACCCCAGGTTTCCGGGTAGTGCGAAAAATAGTAGCTGCCGGAACCGCGCCGCTTGCCATCCTGAAAATTGTCACCGCCAATATGGACGATTCGCTTGTCGTCGCGATGGTAACGCAACATTTCTGAGCAGAAGTCGAAGAAGGAAGCGCAGGGGATACAGTCGTCTTCGAGGATGATAGCCTCCGCACATTCCTGAAAGACCCAGTCAAGGCCGGAAGAGATTCTTCGGCGGCAGGCCAGATTCTCCCGGGCGTAATTCATGCGTATTTCGCAGGGCCAGTCGGGAGAGGCAACGACTCTACGTGTCTCTTCACAAAGTTTCTCATCGCCGGGATGGGTCGCACGGGGACCATCGGCGATGATAAAGAGACGCTCTGGGCGTGCGGCGCGAATGCGTGCATAGACCTTGGCCGTGAGTTCCGGACGATTGAATATGATAAAAGCAATTGGTGCCGTCATCGGCCGACCCATCTCTTCTGGCCCGTAGACCGCGTTCCAAGCGTGCCGAATCTTGCACTTGAAAGACAAGGAAGTCAAGTGAGCGCTCGCAGACGTTCGCAGACGTTGCAGGGCCGCCACGTCCCCAAGGCGTCGACACACGGAGGCACGGTCAAGGTTGTCCGTGTTCAAGTTTCACCTGAGGCGGGTGTGCGTCAGGCGAACACTGCCCCGAGTTGCTGTCGGCCGTTGCGTCATTCTTGGTTCCAGAATTTCGGCCAGGTGTCGCTTAGCTGAGCAGAATCAGTTGATTACGATGGCTTACTACAGCCCCTGAGAAGGTTGCGCTCGGCTGTTGTACAAGCCCCCAACCGTCGAGCTCAGTCAAACACATCCGGCTCCTACCGAGTACAAATACAACCCTTGCCCCAAAATTTGAAGGCAGCAGATGGCCTGCACCGGGTCAGAGTTGCCGTACCTACTTTGCAAATGCAACGCCAACCTCTATAATCCCCCAATGCCGAAGGCTATTCCCCTGTCCGTTGGCTGCATCATCGCTTGTTGTACGTGTTGCCACAAGCGTGGGCCTGGGGACGAAATGTAGCCGAGCAGACTAATCCAGTTCCTAACGACCCACGGTTTCAGTAATCGTGGGTCGTTTTGTTTTCAGTGTGGCTTGTTCTCTATTTCGCGAGCTAAAGGAGGTTGCCATGAGTCAGATTCTCAACGAAGTGCTCGATGCTAACCAAAAGTACAGCGCCAGTTTCGGACAGAAAGCAGAATTATCCCTTCCACCGGCCCGCCGTTTCGCCATTCTCACCTGCATGGACGCCCGCCTGGATCCTGCCAAATTCGCGGGCCTTGCCGAAGGTGACGCTCACGTTATCCGTAACGCCGGGGGGCGAGCCAGCGATGATGCGATTCGTTCCCTCGTTATCAGCTACAAACTGCTGGGCACACGGGAGTTTTTCGTAGTCCATCACACCAACTGCGGCATGGAATTCTTCTCCGACGACGTCATCCGCGGTCTCTTGGCCTCGAGTCTCGAAACTGCACAACTAACCTCGGACGGCTTTCGCGATGTTGGCCGTGGTCCGGGTTCGCGCTCCGGCGAATATATTGACTGGCTCACAATCAGAGATCAACAGCAAGCGGTGATCGATGATGTCGAGCGTATCCGGAATCACCCCCTGGTACCAAGGACGATTCCTGTCTATGGGTTCCTCTACGACGTGCGGTCGGGGAGGCTGATTGAAGTGGAAGCTGCGACTGCTCTGGGCAAAGCAGCATGATGTCCGGCGAGATGAGATTAGTAAGCCTTGACAAATCGCAGGCTATGCGACTCGCCCAGCCGGCAGAACAGCATGGCCACGAACTGGCCCCGGCCGGCACACCCTCGATCGTGGCACTCTGTACTGGCCACTGCAAACCCAATTTCGGTTCGTGAAAACTACTGCAACAACTGGCTGATAAATGCCCCATAGTCAATTCCTGGTGGAAGCCTTGCGTCGGCTGGTTTGGTTCTGGCTGAACCCATCTCAGCGTAGCAAACGCCTTCACCTCTGTCCTGCAACCACTGTCTACCAATACTTGGTGCGGGGCTTGGTGGCGATCCTAACGTTTCGTTTTCTGCAGTTGTTCGCCTTCTGGCTAGCCGGCTCGATCGCGGTAGGACTACTATCGCGATCGCGCCCCTTTCCAATCCGTTGCCTTACCATCGCTTCCCCACCCACGAATATTGCTACGCCACCTGTAGGTTCTGGTAAATCCCTCCGAGCAGTGTAGGTCCCGCGGCTGTTGGACACTTTTGACGAGTGACGCTTGGTAAATGGCAGTGAAAACGTGCCAACTCGCACCCTCACCGTTCGCAGCTCAGAGCGCGTTGCATCAGACTGACAATCCAATTGCGCGTGCTGGCCTCGGGAAAGCAGGCAGCAGCTGACCGCAAACAGTAGACACGAGGCCCACTGGTATTCTTGATGGTGGCCCTCGGTTTCTTGGGGACAATCCCTGAGAGCCATGGGGCTCCTTGCCACAGACAGGACCTTGTCGTCGAGAAGAGCACGAAGGAGATCATCACCGTTTGGCAATCAAGTCGGTTGCCACTGGTAGTTTTGCCAGTTGCCGAAGTCCGTGACGACTGGCAAATATGGATGGTAATCTAACCCGCATTTTCTCATTTCTTCAACCCGCCAAGCGCAACTTCAATCCCGCAGGAGGAGAAATCATGCTGACAAGAAATCCGAAGAAAGGTCCTCACGAGTAGCGCGCGGCGGAGATCTCGCAGCATCGCACGACAGGAGGATGGCTGAGTCGAGGGGATGTCTGTTCGAGATTTTCAAGGGCCTGCGTTAATACGGGGAGGATGACGTGGGTACAACAAATCGAACGCTGAAGCAAAAAGCCTATCACGAGTTGACGGAGTTCCTCGTCATCGCGCTCTATCTCTGGGTGGTTTTCGGTCTGCTCCTGGTGTACAAATCGGTGATTCTGGACGAGGAGCACATCGATTACCTGGCTCACGGTCTAGCGCTCATGAATGCGCTGGCATTCGCGAAAGTCGTGCTGATCGCACGAGCGCTTCACCTGGGCGATAAGGCCAACGACAGGCCGCTCATCTATCCGACTCTGCTGAAATCCGCCTTGTTTAGTCTCGTACTAACCGCTTGCAAAATTCTGGAGGATGCCGCGGTCGGTCTGTATCGGGGCAAGTCTTTCTCCCAGAGTATTGCCGACCTCGGCGGGGGGACCTGGAAGGGGATTGCGACTCTGACCGTGCTTCTGTTCGCGGTGCTCATCCCATTCTTCGGGTTCAGCGAACTGCAAAGAGTTCTTGGCGAGGGCAAACTGGGGCAGATCTTTTTCCGCCCGCACGACGCGTCACAGACTGTCGACGCATTAATGCTGTAATTTCACCGATACCAAGAGACCGAAAGGTGAACCCCTGGCTAAGGCGGCGATGTAAAGGAAATAAAGCAGACAGAATGAGCGACCACACAAGTACAGTCGAGAACAGGTGCATTGGCCTTGGTCTGCCGCTGGCTGTCAGACAATGGCGTCATGAAATTGAAATCGGGAAGGAGGAAAGCGATGCGAAAAACGAACCAGATCACGTTGGTAGGGATCGGCATGACGTTGGCCGTGACAATCGTGACTTGTATTGTGGCAATGGGTCAGGACGTGCGGCACAACTACATGCCGGGGACAGACTTCTCCAAGTATCACACCTACAAGTGGGTCAACATCGAGGGCGGTGCGCACCCTAACCAGATTATGGACGCAGAAATCAAGCAGTCGGTCGACTCGCAGATGGCGACGAAAGGCTTCAGCAAGGTCGACAGCGACAAGGCTGATCTCTATGTCGGATATCAGATCGCTGTCGATCAGGAAAAGCAATGGAACGGATATGGCATGGGCGGTGGGGTGCGCTGGGGTGGAATGGCCTCGGCTACCAGTTCCACCATCAACGTGGGAACCCTGGTCCTCGATATGTACGATCCGGCTACGAAGCAGCTGGTCTGGACGGGAAGTGCGACCAAGACCATTGATCCCAGTTCGAACCAAGAGAAGAACCAGAAGAACCTGAATAAGGCGATGCAGAAGTTAATGAAGGATTTTCCACCCAAACAGAAGTAGAACCACAGAATTCCGACAAAGTTGCAGGAAAGAGGACGGGTATGAAAAGAAACCGGATCACTCGTGTTTGCTCCCTCCTAATCACGGGATACTTCACCGCGCTGGCAGCCGCACAAAATCCAGAATTGCAGCAGAAAGTCGCCGAGATCAAGGAAGCCTCCGCCCGGAACAAGCAAGCCCTGGCGCAATACAGCTGGCAAGAGCAAGTGACCATCAGCCTCAAAGGTGAACAGAAGAAACAAGAGCACTTCCAGGTGCGTCTCGGGCCCGACGGCAAGCCGCAGAAGACATCACTCGACCCGCCTCCGGCTGCGGCCCCGCAGCAGGGAGGCCACCGCCTGAAAGAGCACGTGGTCGAGAAAAAGAAGGAAGAATACAAAGAGTACGCAGACCGGATGAAGGAGTTGGCGCAGCAGTATGTGCCGCCGGATAGAGATCTGCTGCAGCAGGCCTATGAAAAGGGAAACATCACGCTCGGTACCGCAGCAGGAAATCCCGATGAACTTCAATTGGTCATCCACAACTATCTGAAGCCTGAGGATTCGATGACTCTGGTTTTTGACCGGGCGCAGAAGGGGCTGCTGAGCCTTCAGGTGGCTTCTTACATGGACGATCCGAAGGATGCCATGAACCTGACGGTCCAGTTCAGCCGTCTGCCGGATGGGACGAATCATGTCTCCAGCATGGTGATCGACGGCGTCAGCAAGCAATTGAACGTTGCCATTCAGAACTCGAACTACCAGCATTTGTGAACTTTTTCGAGCCTCCTGCAGAGAGTAAGCCATACCCATGGGACAGGCCGGCACGGAAGCGGACCAGCGGGATGAGGCAGAAATCGAGTCGCTTCATGCCAATGTGATTTTCCTGATTACAGTTGTGGCATCGGCGCATGCCCAGGAGAGTACAGATCTCGATAACCGTCGCTGGCGAGTGGAGGGGAACTGGTGGTTTTCTCACCCGAGCGGTTTTTTCGGAACCAATGGTACCCACAACTAATTCGATCTCGATCGGGATTTTGCCTTCAGTAATTACTCCACTTTTTCCGGAAAGATCGATTGGCGGTTCCGCCGGAAGCACCACCTGCTGTTTGGTATCGCTCCCGTCACCAGCTCCAGAACGGTGACCATCAGCCGGACCATCGAGTTTCAGGAAGAGACCTTCGCGATTGGGGCGCAGGTCTCCTCCAGCGTGAAGTCCCTCGACTTTGGCCCGGGATACCAGTAGGACATCGAGCGGCGTGATCACGGCTTCTTGGCACTCGAAGTCGACTTAAACCTGCTCGACACGCAGGCCACACTCAAAACCGCGGCAACTGTGAACGGGCCAGGGGCGACGGAGTCCGCTTCCAAATCGTTTTTTGCGCCGCTTCCAGCGTTCGGCCCGACAGGCCGCTGGTATCCGCTGTACAACTCGAACCGGCTCTCCCTGGAAGGTTCGTTCCGGGGGATGTACTTCGTTGTCTACGGGGATAGGTTTGGGCCTGACGAAGCACCTGGGGTTTAGCGCGGGCTACCAGTTGGGAAGCCGTCTGAGTATTCACGGAACCAGCGATCAGATCGTCATACGCTTGACCCCAGGGGCCTACGGCAGGACTGGAATATTCGTTCGGCGAGGCTCCGGTGCCCAAGGAGCGTCCGCCTTCTACCTCTGGTTCAGCGGACTTCAGGAAAGCGTGGGGGCGTTTGCCAACCTGATTGACGATGCCGGCGGATTTGGTGTCGGCTCACAACTGACGTGGCAGCTGTACACCGGAGTTGGCAAGCAGTTCAAATAGAGGTATTCGCTGTTCGTCGGTTACCGCTACCTAGACGTGGACTACAAGAATGACGGATTTCTCTATGACACGCATATGAGCGGTCTGCGCGCTGGTTTTGGGATTCGCTGCAAGTAGGGGCCAGCGCGATATGGAACGCCCGACTGGCATGGAAAACGACGATCTCTGGGTTGCCGGGTGTGATCCGAATGGTTCCTCTTCCTGCCGCTGTGCGCCCCAGCCACTCGGCAACAGCAGGGATACTTTCATCTCCACGATGTCCTTGACCAGAGCTTCTCCCGAAGTTTCACCCCGCAAGAAATCCTTAGATCCCCTCACGCGCGCGCTTTGTCAATCATCGCTTCCCAAATGCCTTTGGATTTGAGAATGAGTTCCACCGTCTCGCGGATGGCGCCGTGTCCTGCCAGCGCCTTCGTTACGTAGTGCGCCCTCCGCTTAACCTCCGGCACCGCATTGCCCACTGCTACGGCTAGGCCGGCGCGACGCATTAGGGGAAGATCCGGAAGATCATCACCGATGTAAGCGACGGCAGACTCTGCTACTCCTGTGTTTTGGACAATTTCTTCGTAGGCCGGCAGTTTTGCCGGCTGTTTCATGTAGATAAATTCCATTTTCATTTCGTGCGCCCGCCGAAGGAGTGCAGAGCTTTGACGGCCGGTAATGCAGCCAGTACGAAGGCCAGCGGTGTGCGCGAGTGTGAGACCTTGACCATCATGTGCGTCAAACGTCTTGATTTCCAGAGCGATCTCTTCAGTTTGGGAAAGCAGGATGACGCCGCCATCTGTCATTGTCCCGTCCACATCCATGAGAAGCACTTCAATTTGCGCCGCACGTTTCCTGAGGGCTGGGGAGATTTTGGAATAACTGGCCAAGGAAGCCTCCGGATCAGCAATGTATCTCTGTCGAGCTTACGGAAATCAATCCGAACGGCGCTTCGACCACAAAAAAGTCAGTATAGAGTATCCAACTTGGAGCGATCATGGACACTTGCACGCGAGCGCTGTTGCCGGCCGGCCAAGCTCTGGAGGAAAATTACCTCTTTGCGCCATCGTATTCGCGAGCGCTACCAGCTGTCATGAAATCAATTAGGCAAAACGCAGTCTATCGCTCCTCATCGAACTGAAGGTCCTCCAAACCCGTGGATCCTAGAGAGTGACTTCGGCAACTGGGGTGTCAGAAACGACAGTCCACCTGTGAGAGAAGTGGCAGGACTGATTCACACGTTCAATTTCCAAAACCCGTTGAGCGGGGCCCTTTGGACTTTCTGCTCCTGCAGAAGCAAGTTTAGTGCCGTGGCGACCGCGTCCGGCCGTTTGCGAAGTTGTTCTCCCAGGTCGTGTGCGCTGAGCACCACGTCGCCACTAGGGTATCGTTCATGGATTCTGCGGCCATAAGCCAAAATCCTGTCGGCGAGCCTGCGGAGTTCTCGTTTGCGATGTAGCTCTGCCCGTTGACTTCGTGTCTCGTCGGTTTCTAGATACGACCTGCATGCAATGGCGAGCCCAACAGCACACGCGAATGCTGCGCTGGTTCGCCAGTGGGAAGCAATCCATGACGGGATTCGTGTGAGGGTGTTCATCATTTAGACATTACCACACCAAGTTGGAAGCCTACCGTACCCAGTTGTGAAGGCGAAGATTACAAAAGTTCTAGGCCGTGAGCGACCGCTTCCGACTGCCAATGCACTTGACGTTGGTGAGTTGGAGGAAGCGACGATCCGACGGCCGCCTAAACGATCTAGAACGGCAGGGCTTCGAGTGCGGATCACCGGCACGAAACGGGTGCATCGCTACGCCTTGTGTGTTGCGACCTTCTGGGGGACATTCCATCACCGCGAGAATAGGACGCCTGCATAATCGGCGATCTGAACGGCGGAATGGGTTGTGCGAGTAAACGCCGAGCTGAATGGGAAGGAGTTCAGACAGCGGTCCCGTAGCGAAGTCATTGAATGAACCACCACGGTGGCGCTGCAGTGGGTAGCAGCCCGGACTCCTCACTTCGGATGCGATTTCCCGCTCTGCGACCAACGCAAAAGCAGCCATCCGACCACGGAGGCGAACCCCGCAATCCATACTGCGAGGCCTCCCAGCCTGTAATCCCAATGCATGCTGTCTCCTGAGCTAGAAAACAACAAATGCGTACCGAGTACCACCATTGCAAAACCAGCGAACCCGATAAGGTCTGTCCATCGGATCATGGGGACCTCCTCGACGCGTCTGCCGCAACGATCTGGGCGAGAACAACCTGGGCCGACCTCAATTGCGTCACTTCATAACAGTCAGTAACTTCTGTCAGTGATCTGGGTCACAACACTTGACGATGGGTTTACTGCCAGGGTCAAACGCTGAGTGTGCAGTACAGAAGGTGCTAGCATCGGGAAGACAGTGCTCTGACAAAAATAGTCTTCTCGGCGGCAACCCCAGAACATCGTTTCGGACGGGGCAAAGAGGAAAGCACCGGCGCCGGCAGTCTCCGCGCAGCTAGTGAACATGTCCGCGCGATCATCAAACCCCAGGCCATATCTCTTCGATCCAGATGACGAACTGCCGGACCTCCAGGAAAAGCGGGAGCAGTTGATCGGTTGACCGCTCCTGGTTCCGGCAGTGCTCGCGCCTCGACCACGCCGATTCAACTTTAAGAAACCGGCTCCGCTTTTGACGACGGGTTCTGGCAACGGGAGAGTTCGCCTTCTGTGACGCAGATCACCCAGGAGAGTGACAATTGTGACTGCTGTCCGGCGGTCTGCAGTACAAAATGTGGGTGTGCATGGGTGCCAGGCGGGTGCCGTATGTTGGCGAAATGTGCCAACCCGTCATGTCCGACGCGATTTCACCGATTCAACCAAGGAAAGCTGTTTCGGCTGACTACCCGCGCGAGGACCGAAGAGTATTTTTGGCTCTGCGGTAAATGCTCCGCCACAAACTCATTGGTCGTGGATGGCGATGGACGACCTTGTTTGAAGCCCACGTTGGAAGCAGGCCGGCAAGCACAGCACAGTGGCTCCGCGTCGCCAGCCTATTCGGAACAACCTTTTCACACAGATGCCCTCCATGGGAGACGAGGAGGACGCTATGGTATGCGAGGAGGAAGAGGATGAAGTAATCGCAGCCTGTGCGCTCTGCCCAAACGAGGACTGCGGTTCTCTGGTCATTGCGTATCGAACCATTGGCACACCCAGCGCCGATCCTTGGAATTTCGTGTGTTCGAGGTGCGGGACTGATTTCTCGATGCCGGAGGAGGAACTGGTTTTTCAGTCACTAGCGCTGGCCACGCTGTTAGGAAAATCGTCCCGCATCGCGTCAGCCTAGAGCTCGCATCCAGGGTCGCCAACCCACACACAGAATTGTCATGCGAACGGCATCACCGGGGGCCACCCGTCCGGGCCGTGTTCTGCCGGTCACGACTTATTTCGCCTTTGCGTTCGCGGTAGTGGTGAATCTGATCGCCGTCTCGGCGTGGATCACAGCCTCTTCCTTACCCGTGGCCGCCGCTACTCCAGTACCCGCTCCCCCACCGGCAGCCGTCCCGATGAGAGCGCCCTTGCCGCCGCCGGCCAATCCGCCGATGAGTGCGCCCGCAGCGGCGCCGCCACCTATCTTCGTGACGTTGCTCTTGGTGTGGCTTTTGCCCTTCGCTCGAAAGCCACTGGTTGAGACCGCCAAAGGTTTGCCATCCGCTAGCTGAATCGAGGTGAGCCGGATGGTGAGCTCTCCGGGGGCGTGCAGCCGCCCGCTTGACTTGGCATAGGTGACCTTGCCTTTCGCTGGCGCGCCCGCCTTGGCGATCGCGCTGCCATTGACCACCAGGTCTCGCACCAGATTGGCCTTAAATGATTGCCCGACCTGGGCGGTGGCGGAGTTGATTTGCGAGTCAGTGCGCACGGTGATGTGAGTTCCGGCGGGCACGGTCTGCGCGAACACCAACATTGAAAGGGTGAGTAGGAAAACGATGGTCTTCCCGAATCGGCTCAGCATGACCTCTCCGTAAAACTGTTACCTAACCGGCCAACGGTCAGAGTTGTAAGAGTAATTGTAGGAAGTTTTTGCGTAGGGCTCAGCTACGTATTGGTGTGCTCAGCGGTTACGTTGGACCCAACCCTCTTGTGCGGATGGGAGTGAGTGACCCAGCCGAACTTGCTCCTAATCCTCGGGGATATCGAATGAGACCAACTCTGCCTTGAATCCTCGGGTCCTTAATGCCCCATAGCCGATGCCGACTCCCATCCAAACGACGCCGGCGATTTTGGCCGGCCGACTCAAGCTCAACCAGAGCAGCAAGCAGATGGAGAATCCGAGAATCGGCACCAGGAAGCTGCTCCAGTCCCTGTTTCGCCCGCGCAGGAAATATCTGGTAAACGAAGCCCCGTTGACCCCCATGAACGCCAGCAAGGCACCGAAATTCAGCAGCTCTGCGGCGCGTTCGAATGTCAGAAACACAGTTCCAATCAGCGCGAACAATCCGACAAACAGGACGTTATTCCGCGGAATACGACGTTTCGGCTCGACGACGCCGAAGAATGACTTGGGAATCGCATTCCCACGGCCCATGCCGTAGAGCAGGCGAGCGGCGCCTAATTGCGACCCCATGCCGGATCCGATTGTGGCCACCAGAAGTGTAATGTTGATCAGGCTGAACAGCCAGGGTCCAGCCGCGCGGCCCGCCACGGAAACAAAGGCGGTGTCCACGTCGGGAAAGGGTGCAGAACTCGGCCACACCAGTTGGGCGGCGTAGACTTCAATCGAAGCCAGCACGCCGGTAATCAAACACACGAGAACAGTTGCGAGCAGGATGTTGCGTTTAGGATTTTCTGCCTCTTCCGACAAAGTCGAGATTCCGTCGAAGCCAATATAAGTCAGCACTGCCAGCGAGGTTCCACCCAGGACGGCGGGCACGGAAAAAGTCCGGGGATCGTAAAAAGGCCGGGTAAAGAATGCCATCCCGTCGTGGGGAGTCTTGAGGACGTAGCGGGCAGAGGCTGCAAGGAAGATGAGGATGACGACGCCCATCGCGGCAGCCAGCGTGTCGTTGATGCGAGCCGATGTCCGGATCCCGAACAGGTTGAGTCCCGTAAACAGACCAATAAAGAAGAGCACAAATATTGCATAAGGGACCTCCGGGAAGAAGTTCTGCGCGAACTTACTGCACAAAATGGTGCATACGATGGGATTGAGCATGTAATCCATGGCCATGCTCCAGCCGGTCACGTATCCGAGCCCGGGGTGAATTTCGGATCCGACGTAGGTAAATGCTGAACCTGCGCTGGGGTAAACCCGAGCCATCCGTCCGTAGCTGATCGCGGTGAAGAGCATCGCAATCATGGCGAGAAGCACAATGGTCACGGCATGACCGTGTGCCCGTTGGCTCATCACGCCGTAGACCGGCATCGGCGCGGTCGGCTGGATGACAATCATTCCGTACAAGATCAAATCCCATAGGCCGAGCACGCGACGGAGCCCGGGAGCCTGCGAGATCGAGGTACTTGGTGTAGAGGACATTTAGAAATCGGTAGAATAAAAGGGAAGCGAATCCAAACTTCGCTCGCACCCATGCACGGGTAATCCCTTCAAGCCCAGCTGACTTCAAACAGACACTTCAGGGTGCTGAATGAGTCTGGAGTCCTACGCTGCCTGCGGAAATCCCATTTGTCAGTACCGAGCTCAACCGCCCCCAGCTCGAACTGACCGGCGGGTCCAATCGCACCGGTCAGAACGTTGGCGTGGTTCCAAACATTTGAAGAAATCGACGCGGAACTCAAATCTCATCAGCTCGCTGCGAGACTTTAAGAAGGATGCCATATGAAATGACTTGACGCCCGTGAAATCCCGCGTCGGAATCAGCAGCGCCCCTAATCCGACGTCCTGCTTACCTCGAGCAACAAGTGCTGAGAAAATTCAACGTTCATCTTGGGATTGCTCGCATCCACCGATCCCAACTGGAGGGCAGTCTCATAATTCACAACCTGGTATTTACCCGGCGCTAACC
Source organism: Terriglobales bacterium (assembly GCA_035623795.1). Lineage (GTDB taxonomy): Bacteria > Acidobacteriota > Terriglobia > Terriglobales > Acidobacteriaceae > DASPST01. The sequence continues at coordinate 40,328 of DASPST010000029.1, read as the reverse complement.
CACGTAGCTCAACCTGCCCCTTCCAGGGCGTGACCTTTTCTGGAGCATAGAACGCGTAGTACATCTTGCCGTCTTTCTCGATGGCGTAGGCTTCGGGCCAGTCATAACCGTAGGTATAGAGATCGAGGAACTTTCCTCGGGACAACATTTTGCTGTTGTAGATGTCGATCCACTTCTTCCAATGGGCTTGCTTATCGGCCGTCAGTTCGACAGTCTTGAACTTTGGTCCATACCCGGGCCAGGTGAACTTCGTTCCCACCACAGCGCCCACCCCGACCTCGGAGGCGAAGTCGCTTCCTTTATCCACTTCGTGCACCGTGTTACTGAGCTGAATATCAGTGAGTTCGACGTGGTCGCCGTAGACAGCAGCCTCTGGACCGAGCAGGGCTTTGTACATTTTGGTGCGCAGACGGAGTTGTCTGGCACCCACCGGGTCGGCGGTGACCGCCTGATCGATATAGGGCAGCCAAGCCAGGCTAGGTGGAGTTCCACAGGGACACGCCTGGGTCACACTGTCGGGCTTCAGTGCGCGAGTCGTGTCGAGAATGATCTTGTAAACCTTCCCCACGGCGTTGATGGAATCGTTCGGTGATGTGTGGTGATGCTTGGGGTTGTAGCAAGCGGGCACGGTGTAGGAGAAATCAAGCTTGTGTCCATCGAAATCCCAGTCGCGAATGAAGCGCTCGGTTAGATGCTTGTAGTACTCCTGCACCTCGGGAAGCGCAGGGCAGAGGGCGCCCAGGTCAGCCGTGGCTCGTGCCGGCTTTCCCTCCTTGTCCAGGATCAGCCAGTCGGGATGTTCTCTCACAACATTTGATAACTGGTACGGCCGGTGGTTGAGAATATCCCTGCCGTGCCCGTCTTCAGCCACGATGGGAATCCACCACAGCATTATGTGGAGCCCGGCGTCGTGGAACCCCTTTACGACCTTCTGGAGAGAATCGTTCGGGAAGGTATCGCTCCGCGGCTCCCAGTCCCCTCGGGCCTTGAACCAACCCGCGTCCAGGGTCGCCCAACTCAGCCCGAGTTCCTTCAGCTTGGGAATGGTGCCCAGCATCTGCTTAGGGGTGAAATCCATTTCGTAACCCCAGCCACACCAATTCGCCTGGTAGTCGGCGTTGGTGGGATGGGCCAGGCTGACGCCTCGGACTTGGAGCATCCTGGAGTACAGGCTCAGTGGCTCGTAAAAGTCGCCCCGAAAAACCGCGACAAAGGTCAACGGCGTCGTGTAAACCTGGCCGGCTTGCAATCGCGTGTCGGCGTCGAGGGTAATTTCTGCGTTTACGCGACGATCCGGACGGGTACGTACTGGCAGACTGAGCAGCACAGGCACCGGTTCAGCGTGGCCAATCGCCTCCCCCACGGCGCCAGTCCAGAAGGCCACCACCGGGATACCGCCACCCGTCCGGTTTTCGTCATTGTGCATAACCACTTGCATGGGGTTGGGGCGAGTGAACTGTTCGCTGATGCGGATGACGTCGTCTTTCCCCCAAGCCTCGCTGGACCCATGAAAGGACCACAGGGCAAAGGGTGCCGCCTTCTGATCGCTAAGGGCGGCACTGAAAATGTGCCGTTGCGTAACGACCTGCTCAATCGGGATATCAACCGTACCCAGGTTCCTATACGTAGTGCTCGTGAGCGCCAAGTTGGGCAGGTCATCGTAAATTTCGACCGTGAGGTTCTTCTCCAGGCTCGGCAGTGACGGACTTTGGCCTGAGATCTCGATACGCTTTCCCCTGGCACCAAGCCTGCCAGAAGCATTGCTCACCCGGACGTTCGCGAAATCCAAGACGAAGTCGCTGATCGCCTTACCGCCGCTTACTACCGCGTCCGCACCGGCGTTGGGGTCCGCCTGCACGTCATCCATAGTGAGCGTTTGCCCACTTCGCACCAGGTCTGCCTCGAGATACCCCGCGCGTCCTAGCCGGAACTCTGCCGCCGATGTTTTGATCACCATGGCCCCGACGGGAGTCACCGTGACCGTAATGGCCGAACTACCCTGGGTGGAGGCGGGGTTGGAGCGGCGTCGAGTGCAGCCAGAGATTGGAATGGAGAGCAGTAGGGCGAGAAAAAGAGCTTGAGACGGAAGACTGGGCGTGATGTAGGCCCGAGGCATATTCAGATCGCTCTTCCTGGGAGCAGAGACAGGAAGGATGTACACCCTTTCCCTTGGTGAAACGTTTTACTATGCGAAGGAAATATACGCAACCTAGCTCGATGTCAAGGGAAAACTCCGCCGGCAACCGTCGAATCCTGGGACTATCGTCTACGTCCCCTGACCGAGTCTGTCAAGGTCGTCACCGGATGTGGAACTCCATGCCGGACCATTACTCGGTCGGATGGGCAGGAGCGGTACCGACGAAAAGCCTCCCGAAATCGGGAGAGAACGAGCGGCCGATGTCGCCTGCGAATTCCATCAAAGCATCGATCGAAGCGGACGGGTTGATGGTATGCGGCGACAAGCACTTGTAGCTTGCCAGCAAGACACCAAACTCCAGCGCCGTTTCGATCGATCGATCGTCGCGGCTGTTCCCATCCGTGCGTAAGAAAGGAAGGCCGGCCGCGATCGCGGCAAGAATGCCACCCAACAAGGCGTCGCCTGCCCCCGCGGTGGAAGCAACTTTCACTCGGGGCGCAGGGCAGAAGTTTTGCGTTTTGGCTGTGAGGCCGTAGGCGCCGGCTTTCCCTGCGCTCACGACGAGCTGAAGGTGGGGATAAAAACTGTGGAGCAACCGCTGGCAGTGCCGGAGAAAGGGCTCCGGTGATTCGGGTTCTAACCGGTGTCCCACGAGTTCCTCTGCTTCGCTCTCATTGAGCGCCACTAAGTCCAGCAGGTCAAACATTCCGGCGGCCCGCGCTGGCTGAACCTCGGCAGCAACGAACGAGGCGGCACGAAAGGCACCGGGGGGCGACGCCAATTCGAGGAAGTGCTGCCGTACCTCAAGCGGAACTTCCGGTACCGCCAGCGCGATGAAACGCCCCTGAGTCGCGCTTAGCAAGTCCGCCATTGCGTCGATGTCACTCCTGCTTAGGGTCCCAGCCGCGGAGTTGCTGGTCGTGATGTTTCCCCCGGTACCATCCGGGTACTGGAAGCAAACACTGAACAGAGTCGGTGCCGCGGGAATGAGGCGGACGAAGCTTGTGTCCATGCCCACCTCCGTCATCTGTTGAACGACGTGCCGCCCGGCCGGATCGTCGCCCACATGGCCTACGGGGACGACATGAAATGGGCGCCCGACAGGTCGTGCCCCCAACAGCTTGGCAACGTAGTGGCTGACGATGTGCAGCTTGCAGTAGTCTTTCACGTCAAGCAAGCGGCCAAGTCGGCTCTCATTGCGGCCCAGGCTATGGTCGCCCTCAAGCTGAAAGAACATTCCCGTGCCCAAGCCACCAACGCCGACGAGTAGCTGGTAAGAAGAATCCTCATCAATCCGCAAGAACCGCATGTAATTCCCTCACAGCAGCTCCCAGTCAGGATTCTCGCTAATGGGATGGCAGGCGGTTTCTGCGGTCGCCGTGATGATCGCGTCGGGATGGTGTTGCAAAAGTGTCATGGGATATTCGACTGTCGGCTCAGAAAAAAGGGCCACGCGAAGGGCAGTTTGCTTCCATGCGCCCGTATCGCTGTAAACGCGCACCTTCCGCGCCGACAGACACTCCTTGACCCCCAAGGTGACCGACATCGGCGGAACAAACTGGTAAGCGCCACCGAAGGTGCGCTGCCCAAGGGCGAGGATGGTATCCACGTTGTTTTCCTGGATGCGAATGGTTGAGCTGGAGAGTTCCTCGAGCGTGACGGAGCTGTAGGGATGACGGCGTGCTTGGTTATAAGCGATGTGTCCGTCCTGCCCCCACCCGCCGAGGGTAATGTCGACAGGGGCGCTCTCGATCGCGGCTGAGATCTTTTCGATGGTGGAAGGGAGAAGCCAAAATCGCTGTTCTTTCGGCACTTGCAGTTCAGGCCTGATGCCACCGTAGAAATGCTTTTCCATAAAGGAGCGGAAGTTATAGGGATGTCCGGCCGATAAAGCGCGCCCTTGCCAGTCGAGGCATTCGTCCATGTGAAACACCGACAGATTTCGCAAGTCGACGTTTCGGGTATTCACCAGATTGGTAAAAGGCGCATACCAGCAGACGGGTCCGCATGGAACGATGGCTCGGGTGGGTGCGCCGTTGCGATTATTGTCTTCGAGTACCTCGACCAGCTCTTCCGCCATCAACTGGCCCATTGCAGCGGAGTTGGACACCATGCGAAAGCGCACGCGCAGAAGCGGATGGTCGGTGAGGTCGTGACTCGGAATTCTGCACCAGCGGTACAGATCGGACCTACGGATGGGGCTCATAATGTTCCCTACAACAGAGTTGATACGTTATGTTGCGTGCCCAAGTACGTGTCATTCCCTGCCTCAGGAATCCGGCGCCGGACACGTGGAATCGCGAACAATCAGTTGGGGCGAGACCTTTCGGTGCTTGCTCATAACGGTTCGTTTTTCGACAGCAGCCCGGATCAGTTCTTCGACGATTTCCGCCGCCAGCGAACCCTGCATTTCCAACTGCTGTTGCACCGTCGTGAGCGGAGGATTGTAGAATGCCGAGCCGGGAACATCATCGAATCCAACAACTGAACAGTCCTTGGGGACCCGACGGCCGGCCTTGCTTAGAGTGCGAATCGCCGCGCAGGCGGTGAGGTCGTCGAAGGCGACCAGGGCGGTGAACGTAGGGCGATGTTGCAATAATTCCTCCGTCAACTCACAACCTTCCACATAGGTGGAGTTGCGGCCCTTGATCTCCACAACCAGATCAGGATTGATGTTCAAGCTTACGTCATGGGCGAAGCTCTCGACCCCCTGCCAACGCTGCTGACTGTCAATGAGGCTCTTTGGGCCCTTGATGAATGCCACGGTGCGGTGGCCGAGCTCGTAGAGATGTTGCAGGACCTGCCGGGTGCCGGACTGATTGTCGACCACGATCGAGCTAACCGGTCCTCGCTGTAACTCGTGACCGATGACAACCGCCGGAACGGATCGTCGCGCAAATTCTGCGAGCAATCCTATGTTCAAGAAGGCGGGGTTGGCGATGGCAATCATTGCTTCCACTCGCCTCCCCAGCAACAGATCCACGCAGCGCTGAAACTGCGACCTGTCATTCTGCAAGTCTGTGGTGAGAGGGAAGTAGCCCGCAGGTCGCAAATGGTTTTCGATGCCACGCAGTATCTGGGTACAATACGCATCCGTAATATCAAAGACAATCACGCCGACGGTGTGGCTGCGCTGGCTGCGGAGGGAACGTGCGAACAGATTGGGGCGGTATCCCAATCGCTTCGCCACCTTCCAAATGTGTGTGCGTGTCCGTCCGGAGATGCGTTTGGCAGCTAGTCCGTCGCTGAGCACCATCGAGACGGTCGTGACCGAGAAGCCGCTCTTTTCTGCAACGTCGCGAATGGTGACCATCGTGTTCCCTGTGCTCTCCAAGCCAGCGCCGTACCGCAAGTCGAATTCCTTGTACAACAACCCTGGGCGCTCGCCACTGTCCTGAGAGCGCTGCCGTCGTGACGCGAGCGGTTGACAGCCGCGTACCAGAAGCCTAGATTTACACGGTATTGTAACGTTTCACCGGAGAAAACGCTTGGGAGAGTCAGGCAAGGCGATTCGGTTGAAACACATTCTGCGGCCGGATCGCGGCACGCTGGTGGTTGCCTTTGATCATGCGCTGGTTCTGGGCCCAATACCCGGGACCCTCGACCCAGAAGGCCAAATTCGCCGCTTCGTCGAAGGCAAAGTCGACGCCCTTCTGCTCAACCTGGGAAATTTCCGGAATTTCGCGAAAGCGGTTGCGCCCGGGCAGATTCCAGGCCTCATCGCGCGGCTTGACTGGACCACAGCCTTCAACGACGCGGCGAATGCCCGTCCTCATGGTTTCCAAACCTGCCTGGTTGCCCAACCTGAGGATGCCCTGCGAGCAGGCGCCGATGCGGTCATGACCTTCCTGGTGGTGGGCAGTGGTGACGCCGAATTTGAGAGGAAAGAAGTCAAGCGCGTGGGCAGGCTAGCCCGGGAATGCGAACGTATCGGCATGCCTCTGTTCGTGGAATCGCTGGCCCGCGGAGGGCAAGTGCACAATCCCCGCGAAGCGAAATGGCTCATGCTTCACACCCGGATGGCGGCCGAATTGGGTGCAGACATCATTAAGACGGAGAACGCGATGGATGTTGCGAGCCTGCAAACCGTGATCCGTGCCTGCCCTATCCCGATCCTTGTCCTGGGAGGGAGTCGCGCCGGGTCCGACGAAGAGGTCGTCGACACGGTGCGCGGTATCGTCGAAGCGGGGGCAGCAGGCGTGTTCTTCGGCCGCAATATTTTCCAGGCTGACAATATGTTGGACCTGTTGGCGCGCTTGCGTTCCGTGCTCACTGGCACAGCGACGGGACGGTGATCGGTGAGTCTGCTGGCCATAGACATGGGCTCGAGCAGTTGCAAGGCAGTCGTCTTTTCAGAAGAGGGCCGGGTTCTGGTCTGGAAATCCTGTTCTTACCCGGCGCCAGACGCACCCTACCCCTCCTGGGCGCAGATGCCAGCCGAGCATTTCTGGCAAGCGCTCGTTACCGTATGCCAGGCGACGGCCTCTGAGGCGCGCGCCGATCCGGTCGACGTCCTGGCCATCAGCTCGCACGGTGAAACGCTGGTTCCCGTGAATTCGCAGCAGCAAGCCGTGGCGCCGGCCATCCTCAACTTCGATAATCGGGCGGTCGCGGAAGCGAATGGGCTGGCGGAGACGCTTGGGTCACGACGGGTTTTCGACATCACCGGACTGGCGGTGCACCCCATGTACCCGGTGGCCAAAATGGTGTGGCTGCGCCAGCATCAACCCGACGTATTTTCGTCTGTGGCTCGTTTCTTAGCGGTGCCGTGCTACCTGCTGACACGCCTGGGGTTGGAAGCGCTGGTCGACTATTCGCTGGCTTCTCGGTTTCTGGCTTTTGACATTCGCACGCACACCTGGTCTCCAGAGATTCTCTCCGCGTGTCAGTTGAACACCGAACAATTGCCGCAATCGGTTCCGGCGGGGACTGTTGCAGGACAGCTGTCGAGCGGCGTCGCCGCCCAACTCGGCCTGAAGGGCGGCGCGGTGGTTGTTGTGGGCGGGCACGACCAGCCGTGTTCCGCGCTCGGCTGCGGCGTGCTCGACCCCGGCAGAATCTCCGCATCGTTAGGCACTTACGAGTGCCTGGTCGCTGCCTCTCGGGCTCCCGTGCTGAACGACCGCGCATTCACTGCCAACCTCAACTCGTACTGTCATGTCGTCCCGGATCGCTACGTAACGCTGGCTTATTTTCCTTCCGGGATCATGCTCGACTGGTTCCTTCGCTTGCTCTACTCCAAAGGAGAGCTAGCTCCCTCTTCCGTCAGCGAACTCTGCGGGCGATTAGAAGCGGACGCACCCAGGGGACCAACGGGGTTGTGCATTATGCCCCATCTGCTCGGAACCTGTAATCCTGACTTCAACCCGAATGCGACGGGAGTCATAGCCGGAATTCTTCCAAGTACCAGGCGTGCCGATCTGTACAAGGGCATCATCGAGGGAATCGCATGTGAATTCGCGAATATGGCCGTACTCATGCAAGAGGCGATAGGGCCGTATGCGGACGTTTACCTCAGCGGCGGAGGCTCCCGCTCGCTTCTGGGATTGAGGTTGCGCGCTGCAATGGCAGGCCGCCAGCTCCACTTAATGCGATGTCCCGAGGCCGTATGCCTGGGGACAGCCATCCTGGCAGGAACCGCTGCCGGCACATATCGCGACTTCGCCGAAGCCGTCGGGCAAGTAGTTCGCGTTTCCGAAACCATAGTCCCGGACGCGGCTATCGCCGAAAGTTACGAACCCCAGATCCTGCAATATCGGGTTCTGTACCCAAGCCTGGCGCCTCTATGGCGCGCACGGAGTACCCCTAAGTGAGGAGGAAGAATGATCAAGCCAAAGGTCGGATTCATTGTCTATGGCGTTCATAAGGATGGGCTGAAGGATCCCATGGGCCACCCGTTCATTGACGACCGAGTGGTGGAGCAGGCAAAAAGCGCACTGATACGGGCCGGCCTCAGCCTGGTCACGCAGGCGACCGTGGTCGCCTCCAAAGAAGAAGCAATCGCAGCGCTACGAAGCATGAAGCACGACGAGCAACTCGACGCCATCATTCTGTTCTCTGGTACCTGGGTGTGGGCAGCCCACCTCGTCGGCGCGATACGCGATTACGCCAGCACGGGAAAAGGCGTCGTGCTCTGGACTCATCCCGGATCCCAAGGTTGGCGCCCGGTGGGCGGACTGGTCCTGCATGGAGGGCTGTTAGAGATCGGGATTCCTCACAAATTCGTCTACGGAGCGTCTGATGAGACACCCGTCATAGAGACAATTGTCAGTTATGCACGGGCGGCACACCTGAAGAATTGGCTGAACCTTACCACCTTCGGCGCCTTTGGGGGCAGGGGCATGGGACAGACCTGCGGAGTGGCCGATCCATCGCAGTGGATGCGTGTATTCGGGGTGGACATCGATTCGCGCGATACCACCGAACTCATCCGGACCGCCGAGGCCATTTCCCAAGCTGAGATCGCAGCTCTTGCGCCGAGACTGCAAGGGATATTCGGCAAGGTTCCCGATTCGACGGTCGTCAACGAACGTTCCATCCGCCTGTACCTCGCGCTGAAGAAGATCGTAGAACGGGAGAAGTTTGACTTTTACACCATTCAGTCTTTTCCCGGCCTGGGCGATGACTACTCGGCCACATGCTTTGCCCAAAGCATGATGCTCGAGGACGGGTATGGGACCTCGACCCTTGGTGACTACAACACGGGTCTTACGGTATTGCTGCTCAGCAAGCTGAGTAACGAAAGGGTGTACTACGGAGATCTTCAGCACATTGACACGAGAACGAAAGAGATCAAGATCATCGGCGATGGAGCTTGTCCGCCGTCGTTGGCCGGGAAACTCGGACCCGCAGGCTTTGCGGAGCACGGGATTCCGACCGAAGGAGAAGCGGGCGGACTCTCGATAAGACTGATCTGCAAGGTCGGCGAAGGGGTACTGGCGCGGCTGGGCAGGGTCGACGGGAAGTTCCAGATGGTGGTCACCCGCGCCACGGTTTTCGAGCCTCCCGCCGAATCGATTGCTGATCGCTTGAATGAGTGTGGTATCCCCTTCTGGCCGCACGGGTTCGTCACGGTCCATTGCGACGTGCACAAGCTTCTCCAGCATTGGACCAACGAATATGCTTGCCTGGGTTATGGCAGCAACATATTTCCGGTTCTGGTGGACTTCTGTGATTTGAGTGGCATAGAAGCTATTCTTCCGTAAGGAAGGAGCCCGCAATGCGTTATTCCCACGCTAGATTGGTTGTCGTCTGCGGTGTTGCCATTGTCTTGCTGAGTGCCTCGCAGATGCTGGTCGGCGCGCATCCTCAGGCCGAGCAAGGCGACCAGCAAGGGCTCGAGGAACTTGCGGCGCTGCACCCCATCGACGCTCACGTTCACCTTTTCAAGACTGATCCTGCATTCCAGGCGATGCTCGAACGGCTCAACCTGGAGGTGCTAAACATCCTAGTCATGGACGACACCCTCGTCTACCGCAAGCAGTTGCAACCACAAATTGCCGATGCACTCTCCCTAATGCGATCCAGTCACGGGCGGATCGCCTTGTGCACGACCTTCGATCCCTACGCGTTCGACAGCCGTTCCTTCCCAGCTGACGCCATCAAGCAGATCAACCAGGATTTCTCAGACGGAGCGCTCGCGGTAAAGATCTGGAAAAACATCGGGATGGAAATCAAGGATCGTAGCGGGAAGTACGTCATGGCAGACGATCCGAAGTTTCAGCCTATCTATCGGGACATCGAGGGCCACGGCAAAACTCTGCTGGTGCACCAGGCAGAGCCGGATGTGGCCTGGGGACCGCCTGATCCGTCCGATCCCTCTTGGTCCTACTATCGGGAGAATCCACAATGGTACGTCGCTGACAAGCCAGGATTCCCCTCCAAGCAAGCGATCCTGGCGGCGCGCGATCGAATACTCGAACAGAACCCCAAGTTGCGGGTCGTGGGAGTCCATTTGGGGAGCATGGAGAGAAGTCTCGACGATATTGCTCAGCATCTAGACCGCTACCCCAATTTCGCGATTGATGTGGCGGCCAGGATGGAGTACCTGATGCTCATGCCGCGAGAACCGGTGCGCCAATTCTTGATCAGGTACCAGGACCGGATTCTTTATGGCACTGATCTCGATCTGCTCGCGACGGCCAAAATTCCGGAGGCACTGAAGGACTGGCAGTCAACCTATACCCGTGACTGGAAATTCCTGGCGACCGATGAAATCCTGAAGGTTCACGGCAACCAGCTGACGGGGCTAAATCTGCCCCCCTCGGTACTCAACAAGATATTTCACGACAACGCGAAGCGGTGGATTCCTGGGTTGTAATTTACCAGCAAGCCCTGTTTGTGCCAACACTTCGGTCTCTGCGACCCTCTCTACTAGACCCCTCCAGCCTTGCTGGGTATCTCCGAAAGGGAAAGCCTTAATGGTCGCCAGACGTGGACGTGGCTTAACCTACGGCTTTGACAGGATCGGTAAGCCCGCTGTAATTCCTTTCGGCTAGCCTGGTTTCTTGCTTGTTGCTCGCTTCCTCGCAGATTCTATCGATAACCTTTACCGCAGTGAGTACGCCAAATGAGCGTGAGCGTGTGCACCCCTGAAACGGCCAGGCGCGACGAAGCTTCTTGCGCGCTTGTCGCCCTGCTGGCGGCCCGAGATTGGGACTGACTGACCCCAGTGTGTTAACCGGCGCGGCTCACTCCCCTACATGCCTGTGCATGGATCTAAGAATCCCGTGCAGTACTTTTTTAGTACGTCGCCTGATGCACCCTTAGTACTCTTTATGGTACTTCCCTTGGTACCTCTAATCTCGCTAGTGCGGGTAGTAAGTCGATTCGCCATTTGGTACCTCACGTAGCTCATAATTGAACCTTTTCTTTCTGACGCGTTGCTGATACTTATCGGAATTTCATTAGGCTCCTGAGCAGGGGGAACTCCCCGCGGAGAACGCCGTGAGGAAAATCAAAGTGGTAGTGGCAAACCGGCCGCGGCTGATGAGGGAAATGGTTCTCGCCACAATCGCAGATAAACCGGATATCGAGGTTGTGGGCGAGACTGATAGCGATACGAAAGTGATCGAACTCGTAGACGAGACGCGGCCCGACTTTCTCATCATCGGCCTTGAAGATCAAAAGAAGCAACCGCCGCTATGCGGATTTCTTCTCGGACGCTATCCGGACATGAAGATTCTTGCGGTCGCCGCCGAAACGAACAGCGCGGTTTTCTATTCGGCTTTCGTCGATATTCGCTCGACCCCAGTCGAGAGTTCCGAGCAGGGAATTTTGGATGCTCTTCGGCGTTCGACAGAGCGGTTGAAGTCAAGCTTGCCAAGCGTCCGCTGAGCGGTGACGGCACAAGCATAAGTTGTTGGTGTTACTGGGTTTGGCTCACATATTCCATGTAAGTGAGGGGGCGAAGCTACATAAATGGTAGCAACACAACAATACAGTTTCCCGATTGCTTGCCCCACTGCGCGGTTGCCTGAGGTCGTATCGGACGTTGGACCATTACGATGGTACGCAGCCTACACCAACCCTCGGCATGAGAAGCGAGTGCAGTCTCAAATGCAAGAGCGCCTGATAGAGTGCTTCCTGCCTCTCTACCGCAGCATGCGGCGCTGGAAGGACCGGCAAAAACAACTGGACCTCCCTCTTTTTCCGGGATACGTCTTCGTCAGGATCCCACTTCAGGCTCGTCGTTCGGTCTTGACTATCCCTGGCGTTGTACAAATCGTGAGCTTCAACGGAAGCCCGGCGCCTTTGCAGGATGAAGAAATTGAGAACCTACGTGAAGGCCTCGATCGAAACGTCTGGATGCAGCCTCACCCCTATCTGCGGGTTGGACGCCGGGTCCGTGTAAGCAGCGGGCCCATGGCGGGGGCAACTGGAATTCTTGTGCGTCGCAAGGACAAATTGCGTCTGGTGCTTTCCATTGACCTACTGATGCGCTCAGTGGCAGTGGAGGTCGATGAGTGCGACGTCGATGCGTCGGCTTGATGCCTCCGCCGTAGATCGGATTCCTTCGTTTCCTCTAGTGTTAGACTGGTGACTGGCACGGCAGAGCGAACAAACTCGCAACAGCCGCAGTTTCCTGGTCTTAGTACAGGTAAGCTCGATTGGATCACACGAGTCCAAGAACAGTTCCGCGATCCCCCCTGTTCGACTGCCATTCCTCGGTTACTGACCGCTTGTCTAGGCTTAATCTTGCCAACCCTGCTCCTCAGTTGTACACAGCAGATCGCGCCAGTCGTGGATCCCATGCCGCCTGCACCGCATCCTCCAATGGGATGGAACAGTTGGTACGCATTCGGGGACAGCATATCGGATTCACTCATTCGCCAGCAGGCCGATGCTATGATTGCCAACGGGATGTATCAGGCGGGCTATAACTATGTAAATCTCGACGATGGCTGGCAAGGATATCGCGATGCGCTGGGTTTCCTACAGCCAAACTCGAACTTTCCAGACATGAAGGGCCTCGCGGACTATCTCCACTCCCGGGGACTGAAATTTGGCATCTACACCAGCACTGGAATAAACAGTTGCGGCGGTTTTGTTGGTTCCAAAGGTTATGAAGAACAGGACGCCCAGACGTTTCTCAATTGGGGCGCCGATTTTGTAAAGTATGACGCCATCTGCGATTACACGACAGATGTAACAACCCGGATAGCTCTGATCCGCAAATTGTCGTTTGCGCTCCGCTCTCAGGAGACTCACCCCGTGGTTTTAAGCATCGTAATGCTGCACTCACCGTGGAACTGGGCTCGATCAATAGCTGTCAACATGTGGCGCATCAGTCCAGACGCCAAAGACAGCTATCGGAACATGATGCAGACCGCGGACGTAGATGCTCCTTTGGCTCGCTATGCCAGCCAAACAGGCTGGAACGACCCCGATATGCTCCAGGTGGGCAGGGACGGGATGACTGCGAATGAGTACCGTACTCACATGACGCTGTGGGCAATGCTTTCAGCGCCACTACTCGCCGGCACAGACCTGCGTTCTATAAGTCCATCGAACCTTGAAATCCTGACAAACGCTGAGGCCATTGCGATCAACCAAGACACGGAAGGGCATCAGGCAAACAGAGTTCTCCACAGTCCAAGCCTTGACCTGTGGGTCAAGACGCTAAGCGGCGGTTCTGCGATCGCGATCATCAACCGTGGTGAACGATCGGCAACCTTTATGGCGAACGACACAGTCTTGGGAATTGATGCCGCCCAGGTCTACGACGTTTGGACTAAGCAGACTGTTTCCTTGCCTCGCTCGTTCAGGCTCGAAGCACACAGTTGTGTACTGCTGAAGACGTTGCAGCCGACGGCAACAGAGTGAACCCAGACAGGCCGAAGGGAGGGGCATGCGAGGCAAGGAACTTTATCCGTGCGAGTTAGGATTTAGCCCTGACCTATTCAGTCCTAAACTTCCCAGAGGAGTCATGACAAGGTCGAACTGACCCACACCCTGGGCCTCGTTTTCTACTGTTACTTAGCCGAGAAAACCGAGATTCCCGCGAGAAAGCCTGTGGAATCCTGCGCGTGTGCAGACCGGCCGAAAAGTACACATCCGCACAGGTGCGCTCCCAGGCGAGAAAGGAATTGTCGTCAAAAACGAGATCCAATGCAGATCGCGCTCCACGTCTCTCTGATTCGACGCGTCAGTTGCACTGGAGATCGATGAAGTCGCCATCGAACCGATCTGGCAAAAGCAGACCGGGCCGCTGACGAAGAAGGCTCCGGAATGGGGTGTGTGTCATGGTGAGTTACTTGATGAATCAAGCTTGGTGGAAAGTCGCGCTTGCGCTGCTGGTGTGTTTGTGGTTGTGTTCTGTTCTCCTGGCGCAAATGTCGGAGCCGCAGAATGAGCGGCCTGCGGTGCAGCCGGCCTTGCAAAAAACCAAGGCCCCTGAGGTCTCAGACCTTGCCAAGGACAATTACGGCCGTGTAGCTGCTTCCTCTTCCGACATCCGAGCCGTGTTGGTGCGTGAGGCCGGGCTGCTCGTCGAACTCAAGCGCTGGGTCGCCAAGGAAGCAACCGACAACAGCCAGATTGTCGAAGACGCGGATCTGACTGATCAGGCAATCTTTGATCGCCTGGACCGCGATGTAATCTTTCGCTCGGTTGCGACCCGTCTGCTACAACGATACGGCTACTTGATGCCGACGCCCAATCCTCAGTCAGACTTAGGAAAGGAACAGGATCTGATTCTCAAGGAGCGCGCTCGAAGACTGGTCGCGATTGAGCAACAGGAAGACGCTGCGTCCACATCCCTCCAGCCAAGGAAAGATGCATCCCAGGAAATGGATCGTGCAGTGGATTGCGATTCGCGGCCGGATGATGACTGTGAGAGCCGCGATCAGGGTCGCCCGAGAACTCGGCGGACAAGTCCGGGCAGCTCCCCGTCGCAAGATCTGAGCCCGACACCGCCTTCTGAATTCACCTCGCCACCTCTACCCGTTCCTTCCCCTTCCCGGACTCTGCAGACCCAAAACGGAGGGTCCAGCTTCGGTGGCGGAGGCGAAGACTCTCAAGCTGCAGAATTCAGTTTGATGGCAATGCGGTCCAGCCCCGATGCTGCAATGAACATCCCATTCGGGGCGGGCAACCTGCCGGACCTATCATTACTGGGCCACGGTTTGGATTCCCTTTCTGACCGTGCATCCGCTCACTCGAATATTCCAGACACAACACAGCCGAGCCTTCGGCTGGGGAATCCTCGACACTCCGATCGCCACGAAACGGAGGAGCGCGAGAGGCGGGAAGAGGAAGATGCGAGCCCGGTGAAGATGGTGCGGCCCGCCAACCCATATGCCGATGTTCCCTCGCTCTATGATATGTATGTCCAGGCTGCTGCATGGCAGCGTCCGGCTCAGCCATTTGGGCTGGAGATCTTTCGCAACACTGAGAACGACCCAGACATCATCCCGATGGATCTGCCCGTCGGACCCGACTACGTCGTCGGTGCGGGAGACAGCCTTTCCATCGACCTATGGGGCGGGATTTCGCAGCGGTTGGTGCGCGCTGTAGACAGGCAGGGTCGTGTGTCCCTACCTGAAGCCGGCCCTCTGCTGGTCGCCGGAAAAACTCTGGGAGATGTTCAGCTCGCGGTCCAGCGGGCTTTGCGCACCCAATACCGTGACGTTTCAGCCGACGTTTCAGTATCCAGGCTGCGCACAGTTCGCGTCTATGTCGTGGGCGAGGTTGCTGAGCCTGGTGCCTATGACATCAGCTCGCTTTCAACGCCGCTGAACGCGGTCTTCGCGGCGGGCGGCATCACGGCGCGCGGGTCGATGCGAAGGCTGAAGCACTATCGGGGTAAACAGCTGATCCAGGAGGTCGACGCATATGATCTGCTGCTGCATGGAGTGCGTACCGACGTCCAGCAGTTGCAGAGCGGGGATACGCTGCTGGTTCAGCCAATTGGGCCTCAGATCACGATCGAGGGCATGGTGAGGCGTCCGGCTGTATACGAACTCAAAGATGAGGCTACCCTAGCCGATGTCCTCCAACTCGCTGGTGGCATTCTTCCGACTGCAGCTTTGCGTCACGTTGAGGTGGAGCGGTTGGAGGCGCACGAGAAGCGCATGATGCTGTCGCTCGACATCTCCTCGGCGGAAGGGGATCCGGGCATCACCCGGCAGTTGGCAGCCTTCAAGGTGCAAGGCGGTGACCAGATTCATATCTTCCCGATGGCATCCTTCAACGAGCAATCGATATATCTGCAAGGTCACGTGCTTCGTCCAGGAAAGTACTCGTTCAAGCAGGGCATGAGAGTCACCGATGTGGTCTCGTCTTACAGGGATCTGTTGCCTGAGCCAGCGCCCCACTATGGCGAGATTATTCGACTGAATGCGCCGGACTTCCGGCCCAGTGTCGAAAGCTTTGATCTTGCCGCTGCTCTCGCCAATTCTGCAGCCGCGCCCAAACTCGAACCTCTCGACACTGTGCGGATTTTTAGCCGCTATGCCTTCGAACCCCCTCCGGATGTCTGGGTCGGCGGAGAAGTGCATAAACCCGGGAAGTATCGGACTTCAGGGCAGGCTCATTTGCTGGATGCCCTCTATCTCGCGGGTGGCATCACTCAGGATGCCTCCGTTGATTCCGCCCAGTTATTTCGGACTCAGGCCGATGGCACCATGAAGATCATGAGCGTGGATCTGCGAAAGGCCTTGGCCGGAGATCCGGTGGACAACGTTGTCTTGCAGCCCAGGGACCGGATCCTGGTTCATCGCAACGCCGCTCAGGTCGAGCCGGCGACGGTTTACATCAAGGGCGAAGTCACCAAGCCAGGGCGCTATCCTCTGGCAACCAACATGAGAGTCGAGGATCTCGTGCGGGTTGCGGGCGGACTCAAGCGGAGCGCGGATACCGAGAGCGCTGACCTGACCCGCTTCGCCGCCGCGAATGGTCCTGGGGGGACGGATGAACGTGTCGAGATCAAGCTGGCGTCGGCTCTCAGCGGTGATGCCAATGAAGACATTACCCTTCGCAATGGCGACGTGCTCACCATCCGGCAGGTCCCGCGATGGAACGATTTGGGGTCCGCCGTCACAGTTCGCGGTGAAGTGCAGCATCCCGCAACCTATGGGATTGAGCCCGGAGAGAGATTAAGCTCCTTGTTGAAACGCGCTGGCGGGTTCACCCCTCAGGCTTATCCTTATGGTGCGGTTTTGTTGCGTCGTGAGGTACAGGAAATGGAGATGAAATCTCACCTGGAACTCGTTCGGCGGTTGAAGACAGAGCAGGACTACTTGAAAACTCTCCCAGAAGGCGACACCGACCAGAAGAACGCAAAGATACAGGTCATCGCGCAGACGCAGACGGCATTGCAGCAACTGGAGGCAACCGCGCCAGTCGGGCGCGTGGTAATCCACATTCCCGCCGGTGATACGGATCTTGACAGCTTTGCGAAGAGCTCGGCGGATGTTCCGCTCCAAAACGGAGATGAGTTGATCATCCCTAAGAGAAACAACTACGTTGTGGTCACTGGACAAGTCTACAACCCAACCGCAGTGGGATACCTTCCCGGCAAAAGCGCCAAATGGTACCTCAGCCAGGCGGGCGGCCTGACTCAAGTGGCTGACAAGAATGCCGCATTTGTGATCCGCGCCAACGGCTCCGTCTTGTCGGCGAAAAACAATTCTGGTTTCTGGTCAGGCAATCCTTTGAACACTGTTTTGAGACCGGGGGATTCCATCGTCGTGCCTGAAAAGGCTCCGAAGATCGCCTCGCGTAATTATGCAACTATCTTCCAGGCGGCACAGGTTGCGTCCTCGGTAGCTCTTGCGATTGCTTACATCCACCCGTAAGCATTACCGCCAAGGCATTTCAATGAAGCGGCGGGAATTTCTGGTAATCGCTGTGTCCGTCCTCACAGGCTTTTCAGTCTCATGGTCGCAGGAAGATCGGGTTCTTCCGGATGCTCCAAGCGCGGTCGCAACCCCGGATACCCGATCAGCCGCAATACTAATTCGATCGTGGAACGATGAGGACTCAGGTCCTCAGCCATCTTCGACCGACGGTTTCCGGGGATTGCTCACGAGGTTTGCGCAGGATCAGCAGCGGATTTGGACCGGCCCTTCGCGGATTCATCTCTCCGATGGGGCATGGCTCGTGCCTTTGGGAGGTATCGCTGCCGGATTGTTCGCCACCGATGCCAGTTATAGCGCATCGGTGTCGCAGAACCCGTCCACCATCAGCCACTACAACACCCTCTCAAACGCTGGGATCGCAGGCCTGGCCGGGGCGAGCGCCGGAATGTATCTGTTCAGCTTTCCCGCCCACAGCGATCATTGGAGGGAAACTGGATTCCTGTCGGGCGAGGCAGCCCTCAATAGCCTGCTTGTGATTGAAGCCATGAAGTATTCCTTGGGGCGTCAACGTCCGTATCAGGATCACGGCAACGGTGATTTCTTCCGTGGAGGAACATCATTTCCATCCGAACATGCGGCCGCAGCCTGGGCGATCGCCAGCATCATCGCCCACGAATATTCCGGGATTATTCCCAAGCTGGCAGCCTATGGCACGGCCTCCTTGATCGATTACTCGCGGCTGCAAGCGCATCAACACTTCCCTTCGGACGTCTTCATCGGCAGCCTGCTGGGCTATCTGGTCGCGCGCTCCGTTTACGTTCGGCGCCATGATCCCGAGCTCGGTGGCGATAGCTGGGAGTCACCGCGCGAATTCGTGGAAGGTGACCGAAGTCGTGACCCGGCTTACATGGGTTCGCCGTATGTCCCGCTGGACAGTTGGGTGTATTCCGCGATTGCACGCCTCGAGGCGCTGGGCTACGTGCGTACCGCGTTTCTCAATATGCGTCCTTGGACTCGGCTCGAATGTGCTCGCCTTGTGGAAGAGGCCGGGCAGTTGATTCGCGAAACGGGGGATGACAACCCGAGTATAGCGAAGTTGTATAAGACACTTGCCGCAGAATTTTGGGATGAGATTCGCACGCTCGAGGGAGAGCCCAACATCGGAGCCAAGTTTGAGTCTATCTATACCCGCACCACGGGCATCTCCGGAAGGCCCCAGGTGGATGGCTACCACTTTGGCCAGACCCTGATCAACGACTATGGCAGGCCGTACGGCAAGGGTGTGAACCTGATTTCTGGTGCCAGCGCATATGCGACAGTGGGTACGCTGGCATTCTATGTTCGTGGAGAATATCAAAGAGCTCCAGCTGTGCCGTCTGATCCGTTCTCCGTTCAGCAGGCGATCGCCAACGCCGACCAAACCCTCCCCGTTCCTAACGGGCGACCTGAGATTAATCAGTTCGGCCTCATCGACGCATACATGAGTGTCACACTCAACAACACCCAATTTTCCTTTGGGAAGCAGAGTCTGTGGCTGGCACCCAGTCAGTCGAGTTCCTTACTGTTCAGCAACAATGCTGCGTCGGTTCCGATGTTCAAGATATCGAGCGTGTCACCGTTCAAGATCCCGCTGTTGTCTCGCTTGCTAGGTCCGACCCAGGGCGAGTACTTCCTCGGACAGCTGGACGGTCACCAGTTTGAATTCAACCCGGTTGATTCCGCTTTAGTCGGACCTGGAGGGGTGGGGCCGCAGCCTTTTATTCAGGGATTCAAGCTCAATTTCAAGCCGACTGCCAATTTCGAATTCGGAGCCGGATACACAGCTCTGTTCGCCGGCCCAGGACTGCCGTTCACATTTCACAACTTTATGCGGAGCCTTTTCTCCCACACATCCGGGTCAAACAATCCTGGCAAGCGCACGACGTCTTTCGATTTCTCCTACCGCGTTCCGCGCCTCCGCAAGTGGTTGACAATTTATTCGGATCTGCTCGCAGTCGACGAATATTCGCCAATCGGATCGACCAGGGCAACAGTGAATCCAGGAATCTACATGCCGCAGATCCCCAAGATTCCAAAGCTCGAGCTAAGAGCCGAGGGACTCCACGAGCCAACAACCACCGAATTCGCGCCAGGATTTGTCTACTACGGCCAACGCCGCTACCGCGACGGATACACAAACGACGGCAATATTCTCGGCAGTTGGATCGGACGTGCAGGTCTCGGAGGGCAAGGCTGGCTGACATACTCTTTTTCGCCGCGCAACAAGCTACAGTTTAGTTATCGTCACCAGGAAGTTTCTAGTGCTTTTATAGGCGGAGGCCGTCTCGTTGACTACTCACTTGGAGGCGACATTCTAGCTACCCCCAATCTTGCACTTTCCGGTTATGTGCAATACGAACAGTGGAGGTTTCCTGTTATCAGTCCGAATCGACATTCTCCAGTCGTCGCGAGCATACAGCTTACATTCTACCCGCACTTGCGAGTAGGAAATTGACTAGTCTCGGCATAACCAGACAAGAGCAAAATCTACCTTGACAAACCGATCGACACAGTCCGTAGTAAGGCCAGTCGAGATGCCTGGCGAGGTCGAATCTCAAAATGGATTTGAAATTCAACCGTCGTCCTCGCAAGAATGGGCGATTGACTGGCTATGGCGGCTTTGGCACCGCCGCCAATTCCTGAGAAGGGTCGCCTTGTGGGGTGTGGTCGCGTCAACCATCGTCGCCTTTCTTATCCCAAAACGCTACGACTCTACAGTACGTCTAATGCCTCCGGAACATCAGGCAGGGTCGGGACTCGCTATGATGGCGGCTCTAGCCGGTTTCAGTGGAGGCTCCGCGACGGGCGGGGCAGGCGCAAGCTCGGGGCTCAGCGCCGTGGCTGGCGACTTGCTAGGGCTGAAGAGTTCTGGCGCACTCTTTATTGACGTTCTCTCCGGGCCTACTGTTCAGGATCGAATCATCAATCGATTCGACCTCCGAAAGGTGTACTGGGATAAGTATTGGGCTGATGCTCGCAAGGATCTAGGCAAACACACAGCGATTTCAGAAGATCGCAAGAGTGGAGTTCTCACCATTACAATCACCGATCGTGACCGAAACCGGGCCGCTCAGATTGCTCAGGCTTATGTGGAGGAACTTGATCGTCTTGTCGCCCAGGTTTCCACCTCCTCCGCACGCCGCGAACGGATGTTTATCGAAAAACGACTGGAAACCGTCAAGCGCGACCTAGATTCGGCTTCGCAACGATTTAGCGAATATGCCAGCAAGAATACCGCCATTGATATCACGGCACAGGGCAAGGCCATGCTCGAGGCGGCTGCGAGGCTGGAAGGGGAAAAGATCGCGGCTCAATCGGAACTGGAAGGTTTGCAGCAGATCTATTCTGATAACAATGTCCGCGTACGAGCGTTGCGGGCCCGTATTATCGAACTCGAGAAACAACTCGATAAGTTTGGAGGTCTCGACACCAATCCTGAACTCTCCGATCCAAATTCACAGCCCCAGTTCCCCACTATTCGTCAATTGCCCCTGTTAGGGGTCCGCTGGGCCGACCTCTACCGCCAGACCAAGATTCAAGAAAAAATCTTCGAACTTCTCACACAAGAATACGAGCTGGCCAAAATCCAGGAGGCGAAAGAGATCCCAGTGGTTAGTGTGCTCGATGCCGCAAGTGTGCCGGAGAAGAATTCATTTCCACCACGCTTGGCTATCGTGATGCTTGGAGGTTTTCTGTCTCTGGCCGGAGGGATCGCTTGGATATTTGCGAGTGATGTCTGGGACCAGACAGACCCGCAGCACCCCGGAAGGCTGCTTGTCCAGGAGGTACTCACTCAATTGAAGGCGAATGGAACACCGCAGTCAGCGAGCAATTGGGCATTGTTCGTAAAAACAAAGAACTGGAAGAGCCGGCGCAACGGAGGTGGCAACGGCGAGAACGGCAATTCACCTTCTGAGGTATGACATCGCATAAGGCAATCAGCTTTGGCTTTCACCAGGTTCGCAACGATATCGCAATGCATCGGTGCCCGGACCCTGTTAGCAATGTATCCGGTCTCTGGTATTCCCTTTCTTAGACTCAGACACGTGACACTCTCGTGCCTTCGGGAGAAAGTCGTGAATTAAGATGCCGCTTGCAAAGGCAAAAACCTGCGTCCCATTGCGGATCCATAGTGCAGAGGAGTATTTCCAGCTCTATCCCGATAAGATGTATCTTCCCTACAACGCGATTGAGCAGGCCACTCACGAACTTCTTCGCGGCTATGAGAAGGAGAAGAGAATCTTTGTCTTTGGCAACGGTGGGAGTGCGGCCCTGGCTTCGCATTTTGCATGCGACCTAGGGAAGGGGACTATTCCCCATGGCACCCGCACGAAGCGCTTCCGAGTGCTTGCCTTGACCGATAATCTACCACTCATCACGGCTTGGGCAAATGACAAGAGCTACGATTGCGTATTCGCGGAACAGTTGCGCAATTTCGTCGCTCCGGGCGACATCACCTTTGCTATCAGCGGAAGTGGAAACTCCGTGAATATCTTGCGCGCTCTGGAGTTAGCTCGGGACGCAGGCGCCTTCAACATCGGCTTGACCGGCTTTCGCGGTGGGCAAATGAAGCGGTTATGTGATGTCTGCATTATCATTCCATCCGATAACATGCAGATTGTCGAGGACTTGCATTTGAGCGTTGCACACGCGATCTTCTCAGTGATCTGTCAAAGACTTTTCACTGATAGCCTTGCCACAATTGCCTCACAAGCCGCGGACTGAGCTCGCGGCCCCACAGTTTTAGCTAACTCGCACTGAAGGGATTTTATCTTTGCGCTCACGCTCACGCCTGTCTCTGGATGATTTCGCGGATTGCCCGGACGCAGCGAGCGATGTTGCGAGCGATGAGATCTGCGAACAAATCCCGCGTTGTCACCGGCCCAAACAGTTCTTGAAACGAGCCATCGATTTGCTGGGCTCGATATTCTTGATTGTCGTTCTATCCCCACTCTTTGCCGTCGTTGCTCTTCTCATTCGAGTGGTCGACGGTGCTCCGATCATCTATCGCCGCCGTGTTCTAGGCATACAAAGACATTTTGATGCTTATAAGTTTCGTACGATGTGTCTCGGAGCGGAGGCGATGTTGGCCGCAAATACTGACCTCCAAAAGGCTTATACACAACAATTCAAACTGAAGGCGGATCCACGAGTTACATGCCTTGGCGCCTGGTTGCGACGATATAGCCTCGATGAACTTCCTCAACTCTTTAATGTTCTGAAGGGTCAGATGAGCTTAGTGGGTCCACGTATGATTACCGTATTAGAGTTAGGAAAGTATGGTCGGTACCAACACCTGCTGCGAACAGTGAAACCAGGTCTCACAGGTTACTGGCAGGTTCAGGGTCGTCAGAATGTCTCTTATGCGGAACGCGTGCGGATGGATGTGTACTACATAACACACTGGAGTCTTCTTCTCGATGTCGTAATCTTGCTTAGAACGCCCGCCAGGGTGATCCTCGGTGAGGGAGCCTATTAGACATGGCGACAATTCTCGTGACCGGCGGCGCGGGGTATATCGGCTCGGTCTGCTGTTCACAACTCCTCGAGCGAGGGCATCGCGTGACGGTGGTGGACGATCTCTCCACCGGCCATGCTAAGGCTGTACCCGAGGGAGCCAAGCTGCATCAACTGGACATCCAGGATCGTATTGCTCTCGCAGTGGTGCTGGCTGCCGATCGCTTTGACGCAGTCTTTCATTTCGCGGCCAAAGCGCTTATTCCGGAATCTGTAACCAACCCCGGAATGTTCTTTGATTCCAATGTTGCCTCCGGGATCGCCTTTCTGGAGACCATCCGAGCTGCGGGCATCCGCAAATTCGTGTTCTCCTCATCGGCAGCCGTCTACGGAAATCCGCATGCTGCCCCGATCAATGAGGAGCACCCTAAGAGCCCTGTAAATGCCTACGGTGAAAGCAAATTGGTATTCGAGCGCATTCTCCAATGGTATGCAAAATGTTACGGGTGGACCGTCGTTGCTTTTCGCTATTTCAATGCCTGTGGCGCCACTGAATGCACTGGCGAGGATCACCATCCGGAAACCCACATCATCCCCCTGCTCCTGCAAACAGCTGCAGGAGAGCGGGACCTCTTTGAAATTTACGGCAATGACTACCCGACCCCAGATGGCACGTGCGTCCGTGATTATGTTCATGTCAAGGACATAGCTCAGGCACACCTATTAGCTCTTGAGATCCACGATCAGGCAAAGCTGTTGGCCTATAACATCGGCACCGGAATAAGTTATTCGGTCCGACAGGTGTGCGAGATGCTTGAGCGGGAGATAGGCCAGAAGCTGAATGTGAAATATGGTGCTCGGCGCCAAGGCGATCCAGCAATTTTGTGCGCCAGTCCCAGTCGTCTGATGCGAGAGCTTGGCTGGAAACCCCGATTTTCGGGGCTGCCTACCATTATTCGCAGCGCATGGGAATGGAGACGAGACCATCCAAACGGGTATTCTGGTATAGATGGGAAGGCGCTGCCCCCCTCGACCGCAACAGTTCTTCATGAATCAACGGATGCAGTGCCCTGACGCGATTCCGTCGAGAGATAATGCGAACAACGAAGCGAACGATAGGGAAGAAGTGTTTCCACTGAGTAAAGTTGACGCAAACTCGCACCTCACCAGCGGTCGACTGCTGGCCCGCAACACGATGTGGAACCTTGCTGGCCAGATATTACCCATGATTGTTGGCATCGTGACGATCCCGGTAATTATTCGGGTAATGGGCGTGGAGCGCTTCGGAGTTCTCTCACTGGCTTGGGTGGTTGTTGGATACTTCAGCTTGTTCGATTTTGGAATCGGGCGGGCGCTGACCAAGCTTGTCGCGGACAAACTGGGGGCTGATGAGGAACGGGCGATAGGTCCGCTGGCTTGGACTTCGCTGCTGATAATGCTAGTCTTCGGAATCTTTGGAACGATCGTCACCTTGTTTATTTCGCCTTTGCTGGTCCATCGTTTACTGAAGATTCCGCAAGCCCTTCAGCACGAAACATTGCTCGGATTTTATCTCTTAGCAGTTTCGATTCCAATCGTAACACTCACCGCCGGGTTCCGTGGAATCCTCGAAGCCCTGCAGCAATTCCGGCCAGTGAATCTGATCCGACTGCCGATGAGTGTCCTGTCGTTTGCAGTTCCTCTCCTGGTTTTTCCGTTTTCCCATGGCTTAGTCCCGGTGGTCGCAGTGCTGGTTATCGGCCGCGTGGTTGGGTGCGGAGCTTACGTTTATGCCTGTTTTAAGACTGTACCTTCACTTCGGGGCGACGATTGGTTTGATTCGTCCTTTGTCCTGCCACTCTTTCGGTTTGGCGGCTGGATGACCGTCAACAATCTAGTAGGGCCTCTAATGTTCTATTTGGACCGGTTTCTCGTGGGGGCACTACTCTCGGTAAGTGCCGTTGCCTACTATACTACGCCGGTTGACATGATGTTACGATTGACTGTTATTCCAAATGCTGTAGTTGGGGTGTTGTTTCCAGCGTTTGCCGTCAGCCTAAGTCAGGATCCGGACCGGACGGCATTATTGCTGGCGCGGGCTTTCAAATATATCTGTCTCATCCTTTTCCCGGTGGCTCTCATCGCAGTCGCATTTGCTCCTGAAGGCTTGAGGCTGTGGCTTGGTACAACCTTTTCGGCGGAGGGGACTGTTGTGTTGCGCTTGACTGCGGCGGGCGTATTTGTGAACTCGCTCGCGATCTTGCCCTTTGTTCTAATTCAAAGCGCTGGTCGACCTGACATCACGGCATGGATGCTTATTGCCGAGCTTCCTGCCTACGGAATCGTTTTATTGTATCTTACCCGTTGGCTGGGGGTCGAAGGAACCGCAATTGCTTGGACAGGACGAATCAGCGTCGAAGCGGCCGTTCTGTTCTTCGTCTCCCATCGGATACTTCCGCAAAGGTCATATTCTGTGCGCAGGCTTGTCGCAGTTGTGCTTGCTGGACTGACGATTCTCTATGCAGCGTCGGTCTTGAATGACTTTGGGACCAAAATCGGTTTCGTTGGCGTCGTATTAATTAGCTTTGCGATGACGGTCTGGTTCTGGGCTTTAGGTCCCGATGAGCGCCACTTTTTGGGAGCGCTTGTTGACGCTTCTACTCGAAATTGATCTTGGCTTCGGCAGTTCATGTCCTTTACCGGAGAGCACAAATCAATGACGGTTTCGCAGTTGCAACGCAAATTGCATTCTGTGAGAGAAATCCAAAAGACCTATGACAACTGGCCGCAGTGGTTCATCAGCCGGATGGGTATTGATTTCTTGGGCTCCTCAGCTGAGATCAAGACAGGACGATCGAGGTTGGTTGCCCCCAGGAATTTCGAGAGCTGGGGCATTGCTGACCAAGTATGGAGAGAGAAAGTCTACACGAGGCACTTTCCCATCCTCCAGGGGTATCGCGTGCTCGATATTGGCGCCCATTATGGCTTTTTTACCGTTTTTGCCGCCCTGGAAAACGAGGGTGTCAAGGTGGTGGCATATGAGCCGTCCAAGAGTACATTTCAGATTCTTAGGAACAACTTGGAAGGGAATCGGCTCGACAGGCAAAGTGTGCTTGCATTCAATTGTGGGTTAGCCGACAAGAGCGGAGATGCTGTTTTCTATAAGCCCGAAGGTCACGATGCTTCAGGAACCCTGTTCGCAAAGAATGTGAGCGGGGCATCCTGCCGAGTTCTTGAAGAAGTGGTAAGGATCGAGGAGGCTGTCAGAATCTGGGACGTGTTTGACTGGTATGACTTCGCAAAGCTGGACTGCGAAGGTGCGGAACTTCCAATTCTCCGGCATTTGGGTGATCAGGTCAGGCGATTAGGACACATAGTTCTTGAGTATCATCAAGATCCCAACAACCTTGTTGAATTTCTGTCGTCGAAGCATTTCTCCATTGTGGAAATCGTTCCTTTAGAGAGCAAAGCGAACTGGAACGCATTTTCTCATCTAGGGATGTTGTATGCCAGAAATACCGAGTCTTGGATGACGATGCAATGAGCCTCCGTGTTTCTCCTCTAGGCAAAGTGTGGACCATGGTCTCAAGGTTTGGACTAGCTGCTGGCCTTCAAACTGCAGCTGCGCAATGGGCGCGCTCCAGGTTCAGCGCTCCGCGTGATATCTTGCAAGAATACGGCTGGATAGTGAAGGAAGAGTGGCCGGCTAATCTGCCTACTCCTAAAGCGGGTCCCTTAAGAATCAACTGGGTAATACCGAGCATTGCCAAAGGGAGTGGAGGACTACTCAATATCTTCCGGGCGATCTACTACCTGGAACAGTGGGGACACAAGAATCGGCTGTACACGTTGGGAAAATGGGCTGCTGCTGGTCGGGGAATACAGGAATTCATCCAGAAATCCTACTTCCCCATACATGCCGCCATCGAGGTTTTTAACGGCCAAGTCGAAGATTCAGATGCTCTCGTCGCGACGAATTGGATGACCGCTTATGCCGTTCGCGGACTAGCGAATACGGCTCAAAAATTCTACTTTGTACAGGACCTGGAGTATTACTTCCACGCTGAAGGGAGCCTCGCTGAATTCGCAAGAGAAACCTATCGATGGGGCTTTAAGGGCATTACCTTGGGGAGTTGGATTGCGGATGTGCTGCAGCGCGACTTCGGCATGTCGTGCTCTGCGTTTGGCTTTTCCTATGATCGGGAAACCTACAATTGCATCGAAGCTCGCAAACACTTGCGCAAAAAGAAGCGACTTGTCTTTTATGCCCGTCCGAACACCGAGAGGCGCGGCTTTGAACTGGGAATTCTTGCTCTCTCCCTCGTAGCCAAGAAAATGCCTGATACCGAGTTTGTGCTTGTTGGCTTCTCCCCCCCAAGAAGCATGCGGTTTCCCTTTACTGCGACGCTTCCAGGAATTGTGCCGCCTCCCGAATTGGCCCGTATGTATCGGCAGAGCGATGTCGCACTAGTGCTCTCCCACACGAATCTCTCCATGCTTCCTCTGGAATTGATGGCTTGTGGTTGTCCCGTGGTTTCGAATGCTGGGGCCAACGTGGAATGGCTCCTATCCGATGAGGTGGTTCAATTGGCGCGTCTCACACCACAATCTCTCGCCGCTGCGATATTGAGGCTCTTAGAAGACGACGAATTTCGCCGCAAGAAGGCCGTCGCCGGTTTGGCGTTTGCTGAACAGACTCGTTGGGAGTTCGAGATCAGAAAAATTGAGGATGCTCTTTACAAAGGTGTGGGCATTTCGCCGGATAGCGTTCAGCAAGATATCGTCAGTCCCCCTCGAAAAGCCCTGCTTGCGACCCTCTCGTAGGGTACTCTTAACCATCCAGATCTCAAGCTGTTGGAAGACGACTAATGAATGTACTAGTGACAGGCGGCGCCGGCTTCATTGGTATACACCTTGTCAGGCGCTTGTTGCACGAGGGTTGCTCGGTCGCGATTCTAGACAACTTTAACCCTCAGGTTCATGGCTCCAACCAGAGTCTACCCATGGACCTGTCGGACGTGGTTGAACTATACAATGCCGATGTCAGAGATCTTACGGCACTCACTCGGGCATTGGCGAACCGAGATGCGATCGTACACCTGGCTGCGGAGACAGGCACTGGTCAGTCCATGTATCAAATTTCTCGCTACCAGGGAGTGAACATTGGCGGAACGGCGGCAATTTTGGATGTACTGATCAATTGTTCAGACCTGCGCTGTTCTAAGGTCATCCTTGCATCTTCCAGGGCAGTTTACGGCGAAGGCAAATATTCCTGCATTGACCATGGCTTCGTTTATCCGGGACCAAGAAGTGTCGAGTGTTTAAAGGCGGGTCGATATGAACCGCTCTGCCCAATTTGCAAAGGCTCATGCGCTGCTGAGGCTACGAGCGAAGACTCTACGCTACAACCACTTTCGCTATACGGCCTAACTAAGAGGGTTCAAGAGGATATGGTGCTCATGTTGGCACGGTCCTGTGGATTTTCCGCGTGTGCGTTACGCTTTCAAAATGTCTACGGCCCCGGCCAATCTCTTCGCAACCCGTATACTGGAATCCTTGCAATTTTCTCCAACCTGGCACGGTCGAATAGTCCGATCCAGATCTTTGAAGACGGGCAGGAGAGCCGCGACTTCGTCTTTGTCGAAGACGTAGTGGAAGCGACTTGGCGCTGCCTCGCGGCAGACTACTGTAGGGCAGACGTATTTAATGTGGGAACCGGACAGCGCACGAGCGTCCTGGAAGCCGCGCAAGAAGTGGTTCGCTACTTCCGATCCAGTTCGAACATAAAAATAACGGGAGCTTTTCGTAAGGGAGATATTCGGCACAATTTCGCTGATTTGAGCAAGATGCGAACAGCCACCGGTTTTACTCCCAAAGTTGCCTTTGCAGAGGGCCTAGTTTACTTCCTGGATTGGGCTGCGAGCCAGGAGGAGTATGTCGCGAGCTACGGATTATCTCTTCGTGAGATGTCTGAACGGGGTTTGCTTCATGGCTGAGCACGAGCTTGTTGGTGTCGTTACCGTCACATATAACAGCGCGAGTGTAGTCCCCGATTTCATGCAGTCGTTACTCCAGCAGTCACATCGGAACTTTATACTCTACGTGGTTGACAATGCATCATCTGATAATACTGTCGAACTCCTTACTATGTACAAAGACCGGCGTTTACGATTGGTTCAGAACTCGGAGAATCTCGGTGTCGCGGAAGGAAACAACTTAGGTATTAAAGCCGCTCTTGACAATGGCTGCTCCTCTGTATTGCTGATTAATAATGACACGGTCTTCGATGTTGACATGCTTTCTACATTGGTCGCTGGTCTCGAGCAATACAATTGTGACATGATCGTTCCCAAGATCCTTTACTTCGAACCGCCAAACATCTTGTGGTGTGCGGGTGGGACTTTCAGTGCTTGGCGTGGTGGGGCAAACCATTTCGGCTTTGGTCAGAAGGATGATGGGAGGTTCGATCAGGTACGAGAAGTCCAGTACAGTCCCACCTGTTGTATGCTGATCAGAAAGACAGTCTTCGATTGCATCGGACTGATGGACCCTAAATTCTTTGTGTACTTCGACGATACAGACTTCTGTCTCCGAGCGTGTCGAAGAAAACTCAAGCTTGTCTACGTTCCCTCAGTGCGCATTTACCACAAAGTCAGCACACTCATTGGGCACCGCTCGGAGCTTAGCCTCCGTTACTTCACGCGCAACCATGTTTACTACGTGATGAAGAACTTTCGGCTTTGGATGATGCTGTACTACCTTCCCATATGCCAGGCCCATGTTTTTCGCAGGGCACTGGTTGCCAAGGGAAAGATCAGGGCATTGTCGATCGCTGAGAGAGCCTTTTGGGAAGGTATCGCTTTGTTCTATGCCGAATCACGTCCAACTAAGCGGTTACTGCATCTCGCGTCTGAAAAGCGGCAAGGTGAACACTTCGCGCGTCCTAATTGACGGGCCCGATCCTGTCGAGGTGAAGTTGAAGCCGCACAGGGCCCGATGTCTGGGTGTGTCAAAAAACGAAAAGAATTGCCCGGTATGAAACCACTCCAAATATCGATCTCTAACAGCGGCCCAGTGCCTCCAGAACATAACT
The DNA here is from genome assembly GCA_035623795.1 of Terriglobales bacterium. Lineage (GTDB taxonomy): Bacteria > Acidobacteriota > Terriglobia > Terriglobales > Acidobacteriaceae > DASPST01. The sequence continues at coordinate 10,321 of DASPST010000029.1, read as the reverse complement.
CCAACCGCAATGTACCATTCCTTCTAAACGGTGCAGAGGTAAAGTCCAACAGTACAACCGATCGCATTCTTTGGGCCGTTGCAGCGTATTTCAGACGAAAACGGTTTAAAGAGTTTGAGAAATTTCTAGCCGGCATCGAGACAATCATCGACTTCGGAGGAACTCCATCAATCTGGACAAGTATCGGCCGGCGGGGTGTTGTCCTCCTCAACCTTGATGAGCAACCGGCACCCGCCGATTTCTTAGTGGTAAAAGGCGACGCCCGCAACACCAGCTTTCCCGATCTTTCGTTTGACTTGGCATTTTCCAATTCGACGCTTGAACATGTTGGCACCTGGGAAGACCAGCGAGCGTTTGCGAGCGAGTTGTGTCGCGTCGGCAAGCGCATATACTGCCAAACGCCTGCGTGTCGCTTCTTTTTCGAGCCCCATTACTTTACGCCATTCGTGGATTGGTGTCAGTTCTTGCTAAAGCATTACTGGTTTGTGCGATATTGCACCTATTACGGTTTGAAATGGAAACCATCTAGAGGGCAAGTCAAGGATTTTCAATCCCATCTTCGTCTGCTGACGTTCTCTGAAATGCAGCGCCTGTTTCCTAACTGCGAGATCCGAAAAGAACGATTTTTGGGCATGACCAAGGCATATATCGCAATTCGCTAGGAAACTGACAGGCTCGAATATCAGCTTAATCACTAACCGGCCAACGGAAGCCTAATACGACTCCCAGAATCTCGAGCATCGACCGGCTATGGCAGGAGTCAGACGTGACACCTTGGTCCTGGAAAGCCTGCGCGCTCATTGTAGGCGTTGCCGTCACGATCGATGTGCTCATTATTCAATCTCCACTGGTTTGGATCGGCGCTGCAGGAATGCTGGCGATCGGCGCCCAGTTCTGGGGCGACCTCAGGAGCATTGCAGTGGTGATGTTTACCTGCGGTCTGACGAGTTATTCGCCTTTCGAATTTGGAGTCCTTTCTCGCCTGTACCCGGGAGATGTGGCGATAGTTCTGTTCCTGATAATGTGGCTGGTGAGGGGAGGGCGCTCTTGCTTAGAACGGCGCTTCCAGCCGAACCTGGTCAACGCTCCTCTGTTCGGAATGGCAAGTGTGATGGCATTATCAATCTTGTGGTCCCGTCTTCATCCCGATCCGTCAGTGACCTATACCTTCCCGCACTCAGATGTGTCTTGGGCAACAACTCAGATCGCTCAACTTGCCTTACTCGGGGCTACGATATGCATACCTTTTGCGGTGGCGGCAACCGTCAAAACTAGAAGGGACATCGAATACGTGATCATCACGATGGGTGTTGTGACTACCTTGGGAACCCTACTGACGGCCGGCGCAATGATATATGGCCTTGGCGGTTCATTCGAAATCCTTGGTGTCACACGTGCCTATTGGGAACAACCCTGGCAGTCGTCCGTGCGGTTGACTGAGCTTGTTCTTCCGTTTCTCTATTCTGCAGTGCTCTTTGGGCGTCGCTGCTTACCAGCTTATGGGCTGATATGTGTTTTGTTCCTATTCTGCCTCATTGGCGTCGTACTCACTTTCTCGCGTCAAAGTTGGTTAGTATCACTTTTCACGTTGTTCTGCGTGTCGGCTTTTTGGCTCCGAAAGAAGATTCTTATACCTTTGATGCTGTTGCTGCCGTGTGTACTGGTACTCGTTGCATCGAGTCCAGGTGTCGTTAAGGGAGTGACCCAATTTTATAATCCGAACGAGGTGTATGGCCTTGACAGGCTTTATTTTTATGTGACTGGAGTGCAGCTTTTTGTGACTCATCCACTTCTGGGCGTGGGCGCTGGGAACTATCAGTTCTTCGATAGGATCTATGCGGAGGTTTCAGCGGGTGGTATTTCGCACAATCAGTTCATCACTATTGCGGCGGAAACCGGAATACCGGGTCTATTTATGTTTCTTTGGTTTCTGGTTGCCCTTCTAAGAATTCCGCGACGATTCAAGCTCCGGACGCTGGACAGACGGGATTCGCTCTATTGGTTCAGGGTCGCAGGCGTGGTATTTCTTCTTGCTTGGATAAGCGAATGCTTCTTCCAAGAAGCGTTTTTTGTGACCGCTGCCGCGGGGGGCGGAACAAAAGTCATGACGTTTACCGTTTTTCCTTGGATCCTGTTAGGGCTTTTGTTTGCCGTTACTAATCTGAGTTCTCCCCTAGCGAGAGCCGCGCCTGATACGCTTGCGCTGCCAGGGGATTTGCATTGAGGATACTGTTCGTCGTACCAAACGTGCCCTCACCTATCCGGGCCCGTCCTTTCAATCTAATTCGGAGACTGTCCCGCAGTCATGAGGTCTCGGTCCTTTGCATTGCTACGAATGAAGCCGATCATCGCTTTATTGCAGAGCTGAGCAGGCATTGTCATGAGTTGGAAATAGTTAGACTTTCCCGATGGCGGTCTGTCTGGAATTGTGTGATCGCTTTGTTCTCCGGGGTATCTTTGCGTTGCGCATACTTCTATTCACCGGTCCTTCGTGATCGCGCGAAAGCGAAGATTGCCGAAGAACGAATAGACATCGTGCACGCGGAGCATCTGAAATCGGTGCCAATGGTTCAGGACGCGCTCGGTCAGGTGCCGATAGTATTCGATGCTGTGGACTGTGTCTCTATGTTCGAATCCAGGCGGCGTAGGGTGCTTCGAAATCCGCTGCTAAGGGTTTTTTCTCATATGGAGTCGAAGAGGATGCTCCGTGGAGAGGAGAGGGCCATCGAGCTATTCGACCGAGTGGTGATCTCTTCCCCTGTAGACAGAGACTGCTATCCAACTGCGCAGCACATGCGGAAAAAGTTGGCAATAGTTCCCAACGGAGTGGATCTGGACCATTTCCAATTTGAGCTATATGAACCTGAGCGAAGCCTAATAGTGTTCTGCGCCAAGCTAGACTACTTCCCAAACGAGGATGCGGCGATGTATTTTGTCAAATCCGTATGGCCTCTCCTACAAAAGCGCAGACCCAGCTTACGGTTGGACATCGTTGGCAGTCGACCACCACGTAGTGTGCGACGTTTACATGGCAACGCCAATATTCGTGTGATAGCCTCGGTCGCCGACGTTCGCCCTTACCTTGGACGGGCTTGGGTAGCACTCTGTCCAATTCGTGCCCAGGCGGGAACTCAAAACAAAATACTGGAGGCCATGGCCCTGGGTGTGCCCGTAATCGCCACCAGAATATGCTGCCCGGGTCTTGCTGTGGAAGCCGGGAAGCATCTCTTGGTCGCCGACACACCCGACGAGTTCGTTTGCGCCACAGAAAGGCTCTTAGACGATCCTGTCCTTAGGTCTGAATTGATCACGGCGGGGCGAGCATTTGTGGAAAGGCATCACGATTGGATTAGTTGCGTGAAGAATCTCTGCGACGCCTATGCGGACGCTGTATCGGCTTTTGCGGATCACAGCACAAAGGCACCGTGTCTCATCTGACTGATGCTATGACCCCGGGTAACGTTACATACAATTCCGCGTTGAAGGACTAGCTCGAATCTGTCTAACGAACCGCAATGATGCGCCAGTTCGGCTCGGCCAATGCCAAAGTGTGCAGACTAACTGGACAGCTCTTGGAAGACGGGTATTTCGGATCGACGCATGAATGACTTTCGCACCTTACGCAATTGGATTCTAGCTTCAGACCTCGGTTGGCTTGTGGCTTCGATGATCCTTGCCTGCCTATTGCGCTACGGTTCCGCTTCTACGGGGTTGCCGCGTTCGGTCCTCTTGGCTTTCTCTGTGACACTCTTGGCATCCGCGCTGGTCTGGATGATTCTCTGGTACCTTCTGAGGCTGGACGGCTTTCGAGGAGGATGGCGATTTCCTGCTGTTGTCTGCCAGCTACTGCTGGGTGTTGCGATTGTGATGGGGATCGTATTAGCCTCCGGTTATCTCATGCGCATTTATGTTTCGCGTCTCGTCGCAGGTTATTTTGGCGTTTTGATCTTACTTGGATTCATTGCGATTCGGCTTCTAGCTCGCTTAGTATTGAGCATCCGCTATCGCTCGGGCGAAGTCCGCCGCGTCGTAATTGTGGGGAGCGGTCCAGTGGCACGAGAGGCGGCTGAGAAGATCCAGCGGCATCCCGAAGCTCTGTGCAGGGTAGTCGGGTTTCTCGCTGGCGGAAACTCGGCGCTCGAGGTCTTGACGGGGCCGGGGGCGAACAATGTGGTAAACGTCCGGACCTGCGGCATCATGGAGTTGCTGACGCAGCAAAAGGTGGACGAGCTCATCTTTGTAGCCTCTCGAAATTCTAGTCCCGAGGTAGGCGAGCTTATCACTCAGTCTTTGAAGTGCGGTCTCGGGGTAAGCGTCATTCCACAGCCCTATGAACTGTATTTATCGACGCCAGAGTTGATGGACTTAGATGGACTTCCAATCCTTCGTTTGCATCATCTGCGCGGAACCTCGGCAGAGCCCTTTTGGAAAAGAGTGCTCGATCTGAGTTTTGCGGCATTTCTTCTCCTTGCTTTCGTTCCGGTTGTCGTGATCGCGGCTTGCATACTTAGGGTGAAAAAGGGGAAGGCCTTCTGCCGTGAGGAACGTTGCGGACGAGGGGGAAAGCCGTTCAGGATGTACCGTCTAAACTCGCCGCGTCGAGAAGTGGGGCTACCCTTCTACGAACGAATTATGCAGCATCTGAGTGTGACGGAGCTGCCGCAGCTTCTAAACGTCTTGAGTGGTGACATGAGCCTGGTCGGCCCCCGTCCTGAGGTCATGGAAAGTGTGCGGCACTACACTGAGTGGCATCTCCGGCGCTTAAGTGTGAAGCCCGGCATAACCGGTCTGGCGCAAGTGCACGGACTTCGTGATCAAAACACATTGGAAGACAAGACGCGATACGATCTGCAATACATTCTTCACCGATCTTTATTTCAGGATATTTCCTTACTGCTGCAGACTCTATGGACACTGATCCGGCGTCTGAGTCACATACCAAACTTGCGCAAACCCTCTGCTGTTCCGCCGGGCAGGTCAACGTCAACAATTCCCGCCTAGTTTGATGGTCATGCGGATTGTCCGCAGTCCGGTTCGGACCAGCTCCACGGGGCCGAGCCGAGGCATTGGACGAATTGCATACCCATCTTGTGTTGTTCTTCACTGAGGCAGTGCACGATTTTGGGACCGTTTTGAAAGGCGTCAGTGACACCCTATCAAGACATCCTGATACTCACGACTTGGTCTTGAAATGATTGCCGTGAGATCCAAAGGCCGGACTCCACAAGCTGTTGTCTTGCAATCGTGGGTAAGGATTTTGCGAGCTCTTGCTCGGAGGCAAAATGCCTCCGATTCGATCCTAGCTGCCACTAGCTTGAACGCCTGACCCATGCTTATCGGGCGCAGCCCAGTCCGCATTAGCTTTGGAGGCGGGGGCACGGATTTGCCCGCGTACTATGAGCAATTCGGCGGGGCTGTACTCAGTGTGGCGATTAACAAATATTTCTACACCATTCTTGGAAAACGCTCCGATGGGAGGATTCAGGTCATTTCTTCCGATCTGCGCGTGTTCGAAACGTGGCAAAACCTCAACCATCTCGAAGTGCGCGGAAACCCTCTCGAGATTCCGCTAGCTGCACTTAGAGAGATCAACTGTGATGTGGCGATTGATCTCTTTCTTGCGTCGGAGATACCGCCGGGTACAGGGCTCGGCTCCTCGGCCAGTGTCTGTGTCAACGTGTTGAAGACTACTGCCACCTACTTGGAGCAACCGCTGTCGAAGTATGACCTGGCGGAGAGAGCTTTCCATGTCGCCCGGAACATCTTGGGCAAGAATGTGGGCAAGCAGGATGAGTATGCTGCTGCTCTCGGCGGATTAAACTACATCACCTTTCACCCTGATGGCGCTACTGTGGTGGAACCTTTGCATCTGAGTGGAGCGACGCTTCGAGACTTGCAAAGCAACCTGATGCTCTTCTTCACTGGCGCGTCGCGTAATTCCTGGTCCATTTTAAAGGAGCAGGAAGCAATGACCCGCCGGGGCAGCTCGAACACTGTTGATGCGCTGCACGAGGTGAAATCTCTGGGCCTCGAGATGCGCGATGCGTTGCAGCAGGACAACCTTCACCATTTTGGCGAATTGTTGCACCAAGGGTGGATGGCGAAGCGTCGCGTTTCCAGCAAGATCTCGGATGAACGAATCGACGCTCTTTACTCTCTCGCACGACAAAGAGGAGCTCTGGGAGGGAAGATCACAGGTGCCGGTGGCGGCGGGTTCTTACTCCTGTATTGTGAGCCGCCCTGCCAGCTGCTGGTGAGGGATGCGATGCGAGAACAGGGCCTCCAGGAAATGACGTTCGTGTTCGACATGCAAGGAGCGCAGGTAATTGTGAACGATCCCTTCATCGACGGTGATGAGCGTGGTGGCTCACACTGGGTCTTCATCCCTCACGGATCCAGTATCCGCTCCACTGCAGAATAATTCTGGCTCATGAAAGCTTTTCTTCTCGCGGCCGGTAACGGTACCCGCCTCCGGCCAATCACTGACCGCATCCCGAAATGCCTCGTGCCCATTCGGGGCGTTCCCCTGCTTTCCATTTGGCTGGAGACATGCAGGCGTATTGGAATCAAGGAAGTCCTGATCAACTTGCACGCTCATCGGGAGGAACTCAGATACTTTCTGGACCAGTCCGATCATGGAATCCGCGTGCACATTGCGGAGGAAAAGACTCTATTGGGCAGCGCCGGGACTCTGTTTGCAAATCGCAGCTGGGTCCGATCCGAAGAGCTTTTCTGGGTATTCTATGCGGATGTCCTCAACCGCGCGGACTTGAACGCAATGCTGCGGTTTCACCGCCGACGCAGGCCGGCCGCAACCTTGGGGGTCTACGAAGTGCCCGACCCCCACAGGTGTGGCATTGTTTATGCTCGACCGGACGGAATCGTTGAAGACTTCGTTGAGAAGCCCATGAAGCCGGCCAGTAACCTGGCTTTCTCCGGCCTGATGATCGGAACTACGGATCTGCTCGATGTCATTCCGGACCGGGTTCCCTCGGATATTGGATTCCACGTCCTGCCCCTTCTCGTGGGACGGATGCTAGCGTTCCCCATTCACGACTACCTGATTGACGTTGGTACCATTGAGAATTACCTGAAGGCACAAGCAACCTGGCCCGGATTTTCGGAGTTATGACAACTCAACCACTAAAGGGAGTCATCTTCGACATGGACGGGGTGATTCTTGACAGCCATTCTGCTCACCGAAGGGCGTGGAGGGAATTTCTGCGATCCGTGGGCTGTAAACCCTCTGAAGAAGAATTGGACTACATTCTGGACGGTCACAAGCGCGACGAAATCCTTCGCTACTTTCTTGGCGACCTCAGCCTACAACAGGTCAAAGAATACGGGAACCGCAAGGATGAGATGCTAAAGCGCTTCAGCGGCGGAGTGCAACCGGTAACTGGAGCCGTCAAACTCTTATGCACTCTGAGAGATGCGGGGATACGGATTGCGCTGGCGACCTGCGCTGGACGACAACGGACCCAGAGTATACTCGCGGATCTCGATCTCCTCAGCTACTTTGATGCTGTTGTTACAGGGGATGAAGTTGCCGCAGGTAAGCCAGATCCTTCAATATATCGCCTCGCGACCAAGCGGATGCGCAAATCCCCACGCCACCTGATAGCCGTGGAGGACGCAGTATCCGGCGTGCAGTCGGCGAGGGCAGCGGGGATACGCTGCGTTGGAGTTGCAACAGCTGAACGAGCACCTGCATTGCAGGCAGCTGGAGCATACCCGGTCGTGCCGAGCCTGGGCTACCTGTCCCTGTCAGCACTGAAAAGTGCTGACTCCCACTCAGAAACCCCCAATCGTTTCCCGCCCGGTTAGTTCCTTCTCCACTTCCCGCTTGAACTGCTTCTTCGGCATCAGCCTATTTCCCTGAGTGCCTTCCTTGCCTGTGGCGGCAGGTACTCCGGTACCGTCTCTGTCCCCCTGTCCCTCCCGTATCCGCCCGAGTCCCGGGTATCCTGTTTCGACTCACTCTGCTGTTCCCAAATAAGCGTCCGCCGATGGCCGTCTCGACAAGAGTGGGATGTGGGGACATGCTCACGATGTGGGCCGCTGCTCAGGTTGCAGGGACACTTTTGTACAGTTTTGTAAAGATCCTTGACTCCCTCAGGACCCTGTGTAAAATTCGCCGGCAAGCATTACTGCATCCCACATTGAGACTGGCCATAGCCCCAGTCCGTTCCTCGGAGGGATGAACTTGGGCCATGTGTGTCCTTGCTGGGTGCGCTTCACATTCACCCTGGCAACGGTATTACCGCTGATAACAGCTGGTTGCGGATCGGGATCGATACCACTTGCTTCCACGGTGTCTCCCAGTCAAAATCCTCTTGTCGCTCTATACAAAGTGGCTATATCAGGGAGTGCCCAGGTTTGGGTGGAGTTTGGCCCCGACACCAACTATGGTCGCCAGACTTCCCAGTATTCCAGTGGAGCTGGCGTACACATACTTCAAATTCTTGTGGCAGGAATGAAAGCGTCTTCCACCTACCACATGCGGGCGCATGCGCAATGGGCCGACGGACACACGTGGGTGGATCAGGACCACACCTTCACAACCGGTGTCATACCATCGTCACTCACGCCACCCACCATCACCGTCAGTCAGCCTAGTTCCAATGTTTCACCCGCACCCGGTGTTGAATTGCTGAGCAACAATGGCGCGCTGCAGGCGATTGTCACTGATCTTAAGGGCAACATCATCTGGTATTGCCCTGGTTATGCGGAGCCGCTGAAGCTGATGCCAAACGGACACTTTATCGTTCTTGAGACGGGCGATCTCCTGGAGATTGACCTCGCTTGTAATACGATTCGCGATGTCTCTGTGGCGCAGGTGAATCAATCGCTTCAGACTAATGGCTACGATTTTAGTATCCCTGTTAACGCGCCAGCTATTCCGGGCGGGGGACAATTCAGCCATGACGTGCTAGTTCTGCCCAATGGCCATTGGGTCGCGATTTGCGAGATTGAGAAGAGCTTCACTGATCTGCCCGGCTATCCTGGTATCACAGATGTTGTGGGGGACGGTGTGATCGACATCGATCCCAACGGAGATGTGGTGTGGGGATGGTCGGCGTTCGATCATCTCGACGTCAACCGACACTTGATGGGACTTCCAGATTGGACGCACAGCAACGCTCTTGTCTACACACCCGATGGCAACCTTCTGCTCTCGATGCGTGCGCAGAGTTGGGTCCTGAAACTTGACTATGCGAACGGCACAGGCTCCGGAAATGTCCTTTGGAAACTGGGCTACCAGGGCGATTTTAGCCTTTTGGGTGGGGATTCAAGCCAATGGTTTTACGGGCAACACTATCCGAATTTGCTGGGAACCAATGGTTCCCAAATGATCTTAGCGGTTTACGATGACGGAAATCTCCGTGTTGATTCCGCAGACGTTGCCTGCGGGACTATGCCATCGGCACCGGCCTGTTATAGCCGCGCCACTATTTTTCAAGTCGACGAAAGCACTAACATTTCAAGCCTGCTTTGGCAAGATCTGCCCGGATTCTTTTCTTTCTGGGGAGGGAGTATCGGGATTCTCTCGAATGGCGATGTTGAGTTTGACAGCAGCGAGCCGTTCTTCCCATCGAACCCAAACGTCTCACAGATCATGGAGGTTACCTACGCAAATACTCCTCAGATTGTTTGGCAGATGATCGTTTCTGGGGAAAATGTATATCGCGGCTACCGCATACCCAGCCTCTATCCAGGCATTACCTGGACTCAGTAATAATGGAGTCGTTAATTTCCTTGATGGGATTTGCAGGTAGAAGAACAATAGAGATAAGCAACGCCTTCGTTTCCTCGTAAGAGTGACCCAACCCCCTAAAACTGGGCCATCCAGACTGTTAATTGGGGCCTTTGTTGAGCGGTCCCGACCGTTCTGCTGGTAGGACTCATTCCTGGGTAGGATGGAAGCAGGTCCCCCCGCAAGTTGCGTATCATATCAGTTTTCCCGGGCTAGGATAGGAAGGACAGCTCTTCCCACCGGACTCTCAGAAGTGGAGGCAGGGAGAGCCCACTGATAGTGCAGTGAATGATTTTGACGACCTGCGGAGCTCTGTCACAGCCTCTCGTTATCCTCTCGGGCCCAAGGGATTCCGGGTCGTTAGAGAAAATAACGCAGCAACCAACCCAGCTTCCACAACAACTTGGCGATGAAGTCCTCGGAGTAATGACGTTTCAAGCGCGCTGATTTTCTGACCGAAAGATAGTGCACAATAAGCACAGCCAAGAACCATGAAGTGCGCGTATACTTACCAGCTTCGCTGAGCTAACCATCCGGGACAGAGACAATTGGGGCTGCATTGGG
>DASPST010000028.1:0-7001 GCA_035623795.1 Terriglobales bacterium | reverse complement strand
TGAGTGCAGAATCGCTTTCGGTGGTTGCCGATGCCGTCACTACACCCTGGGAGGCAATCCGCCGTGCAGGCGTGGGACCTGAAGATGTAGCGGTCTTCGTGGGCGTCGGCGGGGTGGGTGGGTTTGGAGTGCAGATCGCTGCCGCGCTCGAGGCTGCAGTGATTGCCATAGATATCGATCGCGGCAAACTGGAACTAGCGGCGCAGCACGGAGCGGGCTGGACGCTTGATTCTTCTGCGATGAGCGACAAAGACCTCAAGACCGCGGTACGGAACTTCACCAAGCAGAGCGGTCGCAAGAATATCGGTCTCAAGATCTTTGAAACGAGCGGGACCCCAGACGGGCAACAGACCGCATTCGGGTTGATCGATTTCGGTGGGTACCTGGCCGTAGTCGGATTTACGCCCAGGAAAGTCGAACTGCGTCTGTCGAATCTTATGGCGCTCGATGCCACGGCGCGGGGCAACTGGGGTTGCCCGCCGGGTCAGTATCCGGCGGCTCTCGACCTCGTTTTGCGCGGCAAGGTTGCTATCCAATCTTACGTTGAAGTCCATTCGCTCAATGATGCTCCAGCAGTTTTCGACTCGGTGGCAAGACATTCCATAACACGCCGCGCCATCCTCAAACCTGTCGCCAACGGCACCTAGGAGAAACCATGAAAAACCACAACCTCGTTGAATCTCCACCACGCGCGAACATTCTGGTGGAACGCCGCCCGGTCTTGGCGCAGGATGGCTCGCCAGTAGCCGGCTTGCACAATGTCTGGATCACCCTGAACAACCCCTCCGAACTCAACAGCTACACGACCGAGATGATTAAGGAGATCATCCTGGCCTTGCGCGAAGCTTCCAACGATCGTGCTGCGGTGACCATCGTCCTGAGCGGTGCGGGGAACCGTTCCTTTTGCGCGGGAGGAAATACCCGGGAGTATGCCGAGGTCTACGCTGGCGCACCCGGGGAATACCGCCAATACATGCGCCTCTTCAATGACATGGTCACGTCGGTCCTGCAATGCGACAAGCCGGTGATCTGCCGGGTTAACGGCATGCGGGTTGGGGGCGGGCAGGAAGTCGGCATGGCGTGCGATTTTTCCATCGCAAGCGACATGGCGGTTTTCAGCCAGGCCGGACCCAAACATGGTTCCGCACCGGACGGAGGCTCGACCGACTTCCTGCCGCTCTACGTGGGCATCGAACACGCGATGATGAGCGGCACGCTGTGCGAGCCCTGGAGCGCCCATCGCTTCTATTGGATGGGGGGGCTCACTCAGATCGTTCCCGTGACCAGAGTGGATGGTAAGTTCGTGCCCAATCCGCTGGTGGTTAGCGACCGCGTTCTGGACGAATACGGTCGCCTCGTGATTGGCGAATTCAAAACCGGGGAGGCTAAGAAACAAGCGCAGGATATGCTGGCCGAGGCCGATACTGACCTTTGCCTTCTCGACCAAGCCGTGGATCAGCTGTGCACTAAGCTCCTTTACACCATGCCTGATTGCTTGATCAAAACCATCGAAAGCCTGCGCAAGCACAAACTCGAGCATTGGAATCGCAATCGCGAAACCAATCGTGCATGGCTCTCGCTGAACATGATGACCGAGGCCAACGCTGGATTCCGCGCGTTTCACTATGGCGACAAGAAGAACCGCGAAGCTGATTTCGTTCTGCTGCGCCAGCGCCTGGCCCAAGGAGCGCGCTGGAGTGAGGAACTGATCGAAGAGGTTGCCCCCTGGACGGTGCGGCGTGTCACGGAAGGAGCGCTGAAATGAGCTTCGAGAAGATCCGGCTGAAGTTCACTCACCAGGAGCGGGTGGCGCGCATCACCCTGGCGTCTCCGAAGGCCAACATACTGGACCGGGCGATGATCCGCGAGCTCGAAGAGGCTGTGTCCCAGTGTGCCCGGCGCCCCCTGAATGCGCTCGTCCTCACCGCGGAGGGTCCGCACTTCAGCTTTGGCGCCAGCGTGCAAGAACATCTGCCCGACCAGATTGCTGGCACTCTACGGGCGCTCCACGCTCTGCTCAGGCGGCTCCATGAGGCTCCCGCGCCCGTGATTGCGGCCGTCCGCGGCCAGTGCCTGGGGGGAGGATTTGAACTCGCTCTGGCTTGTGACTTGATCGTTGCCGACAACACGGCGCAGTTTGCCGTCCCGGAAATCAAGCTGGCCGTGTTCGCTCCCGCCGCCTCGGCTTTGTTGCCGCTGCGTGTGGGTCAGGCCTTGGCTGCGCGGTTGCTGCTGACCGGGGCGGCCATCACCGCCGATGAGGCCGCACGCAGCGGACTGGTCACCCGAGTGGCCGAGGATCTTGACGCGGAGATCGAGCGCTGGTTGGAATCGGACTTTCTGCCCCGCTCGCCCTCTTCGCTGCAGTTCGGCTGCCGGGCGGCTCGCATGTCCTTGCGTCGTGCCTTGGGGGAGGAACTGACGCAACTGGAACGTTTGTATTTGTCGGAGCTGATGACGACACCCGATGCGGAGGAAGGTATTCGCGCTTTCCTAGAGAAGCGCACCCCGCGGTGGAGCAAAACAGCCGTTGTGACCCAAGGATGAGATGAACCAGGCTTCTGACCTAAACGGCAGAATCGCGGTGGTGACGGGAGGCTCGGGAGTCATCGGCCAAGCGATAGCCCGTGCCCTCCAGGCCGCGGGCGCTTACGTGTCGCTGCTGGATGTGGCTACGCCCAAAGGCTTGGCTCTCCCCTGGATCGAATGTGATGTGCGAGACGACTCCTCCGTGGCACATGCCGTCAGCGAAGTTACCAGCAAGCAGGGAGGCGTCGACATCGCGGTACACGCTGCCGGGGTCTCACGCGATGCGGTCGTTTGGAAACTTTCCCTCGACGATTGGGACTTCGTGCAAAGTGTCAACCTTCGCGGCGCTTTTCTGCTTATTCGACATAGCTTGCCTCGGATGCGGGTGCGTCGGGGCGGAAGGATCGTGCTCATCGGGTCTATTAACGGTTCCCGAGGCAAGTTCGGCACATCGGCGTACTCCGCCAGCAAGGCCGGTCTGCTGGGCCTGGCGAAAACCGTAGCCCGGGAAGCAGGACGCTTCGGCGTCCTGATCAACGTGATCGAGCCGGGATGGGTGCGCACACCGCTGACCGACTCTGTCCCGCAACCGATTCGCGACGCGGCCCTGGCAGAAAGCTTGGTTGGCACCTTCGTTGAGCCCGAAGATATCGGTCACGCAGTCACGTTCCTTTGTGGCCCCGGTGGAGGACATATTACCGGACAAGTTTTGCGGGTGGATGGTGGGCAATTCCTGGGCCCCACCTAGTTTTCTGGAGGCACTCATGACGAATTTCAACTCTCTTCGTTGCACCAGATGCGGACGCGTCGCTGCCGAGCCAGACAAGTTTTGCGCCGAGTGCGGATTGTTCCTGCGTGATGCCGCGGTTGATCAGCGGCTACTGCTGGCCATGGTCCACGAACGGGAAGGGCGCAGCCAGGAGGCCCGCCGCGAGCTCGAACGTTTGCTCACCACCGAGCCGGACCACGTGCTCGCCAACCATTTGCTGGGCACGCTCCACTTTCATGATGGCTTGCTTGACCAGGCCGCGCGGTACTACGAGAAGGCGGTGGCGGCAGCGCCCAGTTTCACTCTCGGATACTACGATCTCGGTGTCGCCTACTACCATCGCGGTGACATGCCGCAGGCCATGCGGGCCTTCCGCCGCTGCCTTGAAATCGACCCCAACTACAACGCGGCTCACTATCGCCTCGCTCTCGCCTTGTTCCATAACGGCCACCTCGACGAAGCTCGGGAGCACTTCGAGCTATCGCTGACGCTGACTCCCGAGTACCTGATGGCGCATTACCATCTGGGCATCATTCATGAGCGGCAAGGTGAATACGAAGCGGCGGCACGCGAGTTCGAGCACAGCCTGGAAGAATCCAGCGGCGACGTCAGCAGCCTGTATCACCTTGCTCTGGTTCGCGCCGCGCAGGGCGACCACGACTCCGCGGAGCGGTTGCGGCAACGCGCTCGCAGCTTCGCGAAGTCACAACCGGTGGGTTCGAAATAACCAGCGGATGCGGCCATGGGCATTCCGGAAGAAAACAGCCTCGTCTACGACTGGACAGAACAGGGCCCGCGCCGCGCCCGGTGGCCCGGTCATGTCATGCTTGACGATGAGACGCTGCGCGATGGCCTCCAGAGCCCTTCCGTAACCGATCCTCCAGTCGACACCAAACTGCAGATTCTTCACCTCATGGAGAGTCTCGGCATTGAAACCGCCGATGTTGGCTTGCCGGGTGCAGGCGAGCGTCAGCGGGAAGCGGTGTTGCAGCTTTGCCGGGAGATCGCGCAACACCGCATGCGTATCCGGGCGAACTGTGCGGCGCGCACGCTGATGGTGGATATTCGTCCGATCGCCGAGGCTACTCAGCTAACGGGTGTGCCCATCGAAGCCTGCTTGTTCATTGGTTCCAGCCCTATCCGCCAGTACGCCGAAGAATGGGAACTCGACGACGTCTTGCGCCATTCCCGCGAAGCCATCACGTTTGCCGTGCGCGAAGGTCTTGAGGTTATGTACGTCACCGAGGACACAGTTCGCTCCTCGCCGGACCAACTGCGCATCCTGCTGAAGGCGGCGGTTGAGGCCGGGGCCAAGCGGGTTTGTCTTTGTGACACCTGTGGCGCCGCGGCTCCAGATGCCGTCTACAACCTCGTAACCTGGGTCGGAGCTTTGTTGTGCGAGATCGGTTCTCCGCAAGTCGGCATCGACTGGCATGGGCACCGTGATCGCGGTCTCGACTTGGCTAACACCATGGTTGCCATTGAGGCTGGTGCGAGCCGAGTGCACGGCACAGCTCTCGGAATCGGGGAACGTGTGGGAAACACTCCGATCGAACAGATTCTCGTCAATCTGAAGCTACTCGGTATCCGCAATGACGATTTGACGCGATTGCCCGAGTACGTTCAGCTGGTCTCGCAGGTCACGCGGGTTCCGATTCCGGTCAACGCTCCGATCGTCGGCCACGATGCCTTCCGGACAGCCACCGGAGTGCACGCCGCGGCGGTTATCAAAGCTCACAAGAAGGGGCATACCTGGCTTGCCGACCGAATTTATTCCGGTGTCCCCGCGGGATGGATCGGCCGTTCGCAGAAAATTGAGATCGGTCCGATGTCTGGAAACTCAAACGTGCAACATTATCTCGCTTCCCACGGCGTGCCGGTGACGCCAGAGCTAACGAAGAGGATCATGGACGAAGCCAAGAAGTCACCGCGCGTGTTGACAGACGGGGAGATCCTGGAGATCGTTCGCGGCTTCTCTCCCTAAGTAACTGTCAACGTCCTTCCTTCGGCAATTGAAAAAGGGGCATAAAAGTGCTAACCCGTGTGACGGTCAATTCGGTCGTCCGCGGGACGGTTCATTCCCAGTCTTTGATCTTCGTCGTGATCGCTCATGGCTACTCTTCAACAGTACCGCTCGCGCCTGCGGTTGCAATTTCGCGCAGCTTGTACCGCTGCAACTTTCCGGTGGCTGTCTTCGGAAGTTCGCGCATAAACTCGACCCAACGCGGCCGCTTGTAAATCGGCAACCGGTCGGTTACAAATTCCTGCAGCTCGCACGCCATTTGAAGACTGGCGCTCGCCCCATCGCGTAGCACAATGCAGGCTGCTGGTTTGGAGAGTTCGTCCGCATCCTGGCGGAAGACCACCGCCACTTCCAAGACCGCGGGATGCTCGCTCAGAACGCGCTCAATTTCGATAGGGCTGACCCAAACGCCGCTAACTTTTAGCATGTCGTCTGATCGGCCCGCATACCAAAAGTATCCATCTGCGTCCTGATAATACTTGTCGCCCGTGCGCAGCCATTGGCCGGTAAATGTATTCTTGGTTTTCTCGTGCTCGTTCCAGTAATAGGCGCAAGTCGAGTCTGCCTTCACCATCAGGTTGCCAATCTCGCCCGGGGCGACAGGTTGATCATTATCGTCTACGAGCTTGGCCTCGAATCCGGGGATGACTTTGCCACTGGAGCCTGGTCGAATGGCTCCCGGAACGTTGGAAATCAGCATGTGGAGTGCTTCGGTGGAGCCAATGGCATCGAGTATTTCCACACCGAAACGTTCCTTGAAGCGACAAAAAACGGAAGCCGGAAGAGCTTCTCCGGCGGAAATGGCGTGACGAATGGAAGAAAGGTCGAATTCCCGCTCCTCCGGGGCAGGATGAGCCAGCAGTTTGACGTAGTTCGAGGGAACAGAAAAGAACAGGGTCGGCTTATCGCGCTCAATTGCCTCGAATACGCTCTGCGGTCGCGGTGGCCTGGGCAAAAGGATGCTGGTGCCGCCAACGGTCAATGGAAAGTAAAGTCCGTTCCCCAGTCCATAGGCGAAGAAAAGTTTGGCCACGCTGAAAAAGCGGTCTTCTTCCGTAATCTTCAGAATCGCCTTAGCATAGCGCTCGGCGCTCACCACCATGTCATGCTGCAGATGAACGCAAGCTTTCGGCGAACCTGTGCTGCCCGAAGAGTAAAGCCAAAACGCCGCATCATCTTTGCCCGTTGGAGCCGGGTCCAGATCGCACGAGCAGTTGCGTATTAGGTCGCCGAACGAGATCGTTCCGGAAACGGCTGCCCCGCCCACGACCACGACGGTCTCCAGATAGCGCAATGCACTCTTGGGAATCGACTCGAGCAGCGGGAGTAAGGAGTTGTTGACGATGGCGACTCGGGCCCGTGAATTATTCAATAGGTAGTTGTAGTCGGAAGGCTTCAGCAGAGTGTTGGCCGGAACCGGTACCGCTCCGATTTTTATCGCGCCAAAAAAGCTGACCGCGAACTCCGGCGTGTCCAGCAACAGCAGGAACACGCGTTCTTCCATGCGTATCCCCAACCTCTTCAGCCCATTGCCGAACTGATTTACAAGAACAGAGAGCTGCCCATAGGTCACGTGGACATCGCCGCATATGATTGCCGTCTTGCCCGCGCGGCCTTCCCCGATGTGCCGATCGACAAAGAATGCCGCGGCATTGAATTCATCCGGAAGCAGGATAGGCG
>DASPST010000026.1:0-14644 GCA_035623795.1 Terriglobales bacterium | reverse complement strand
AACTTCCCAATTTGTTGCAGGCTTAACTTTTCCGTTTCGTGCACGCTGATCATTCATCGTCAGCATGCCTTACACCTCCGGGCTCATCTTGTATTGGAAACAAGCCCCTGCTTCAGGCTCATCATGCATTGGAAAAGACTGTCATTTTCCCTTTCCTGCGATTTTCGTTACCATAATGCGCTTCGTTCCCTGACTCACGGGGCGCACATGGCAGAGATCACCCTCCGCGTCAACGGCAGTGAGCGCAAGATCAATGTCGCGCCCGACACCCCACTGCTTTGGGTACTGCGCGACACACTCCAACTGACCGGAACCAAGTATGGCTGCGGTGCCGGCTTTTGCGGCGCCTGCACCGTGCACGTGGAGGGCGCTTCCACCCGCTCCTGCTCTGTCCCGGTCTCCCAGGTGGCGGGCAAGAACATCGTAACCATCGAAGGCCTGGCTTCCGGGGGCGAGCATCCGGTACAGCGGGCCTGGATCGCCGAAGAAGTACCGCAGTGCGGGTACTGCCAGAGCGGGCAGATCATGGCCGCGGCCGCTCTGCTGGCCCGGACTCCGCGTCCCAGCGAGGAACAGGTCACCAAGTTCATGGCCGGTAACCTCTGCCGCTGCGGAACCTACGAACGTATCCGCCGAGCCATACTGCGGGCCGCGAGCGCAGGAGGTGCCCCGTGAGTCCGCTGTCCCGTCGTGATTTTCTGATTGCCGGAGCCGCCGCCGGAACCGGGCTGGTCGTCGGCTTCTACCTTCCGCACGGTGGGCTCCGGGGGGGCGGCGACAACTTCTCCCCGAACGCCTATCTGAAAATCACGCCGGATAACACGGTCACCGTTGTGGTACCGCGTTCGGAGATGGGCCAGGGCGTACGCACGGCCCTGCCGATGATCCTGGCGGAAGAACTCGAGGCCGATTGGAAGCAGATTCAGATCGAGCAGGCAGGTGCCAGCCGGCTGTTCGGCGACCAGACCACGGGTGGCAGCGCCAGCGTGCGCACGACCTGGGATCCGATGCGGAAAGCCGGCGCAGCCGCGCGCGAGATGCTGATTACGGCAGCCGCGCTCGAATGGGGCGTGGCCCGAGCTTCCTGCAAGGCGGAGAGCGGCTCGGTGTTTCATGCGGCTTCCAACCGCCGTGCGACCTACGGAGAGCTTGCCCGGAAGGCCGCGAGTCTGCCCGTCCCGACCGACGTTCCGCTCAAGCAGGCCAGGGACTACAAGCTGGTCGGCAAGCCGGTGCCGCGGATCGACACTCCCTCCAAGGTGAACGGCACGGCCGAATACGGGATCGACTTCCGCCTTCCGGGCATGAAGTACGCGTTGCTGGCACGCTGTCCCGTGATGGGGGGCAAGGTCGAAAGTTTCGAAGATAAAGACGCCAGGCAGGTGGTGGGGATCAGTTACATCGGCAACATCGGCGAGTCCTCGATCGCCGTCGTCGGCGACAGCGTCTGGAGCGCGATGGAAGGCCGGCGCCGGCTGCAGATCAACTGGAATGAAGGGCCGAACCAAGATCTGAATAGCGCGGCAATCATGGCCTCGATGAAGCGAGCGGCAGCGAAAAAGGGGGTTGCGCTGTACTCGGTCGGGGACGTCCGAACACCCTCGGGGCGGCGCATCGAAGCGGAGTATCAGCTGCCCTTCATGGCCCATGCCCCCATGGAACCCGGCAATACGGTCGCCCACTTCCTGGGATCGAGTTGCGAAATCTGGTCGCCGACGCAGGTTCCGCAGGATGTCCGCGACTCAGCCGCGACCGCGCTCGGTCTTGATTCCGAGAAAGTGAAGGTGAATGTCACGCTGATGGGCGGAGGCTTCGGCCGCCGGCTCGAGCACGACTACGCAGTCGAGGCCGCCCTGGTGTCGAAGGCCATCAACGGGCCGGTGCAGGTGCTGTGGACACGCGAGGACGACATGCGCAACTCGCCTTACCGCCCCGCCAGTTATCACCAGCTGAGCGCGGTGCTGGATAGAGACGGCTGGCCGGCGGCGTTTTCCCATCGCATCGTTTCGCCGTCGATCAGCGCGCAGAAAGGCCAGCCGGGCGAGGGTGGTATCGATCCCGATCTTAAGGACGAAGCCGCGCTGGTGTATTCGTTCCCCAACGCGCTGCTGGAGTACGTCGATGTGCCGACGCCGGTCCCCCTGGCCTGGATGCGCTCGGTGTATGCACTGCAAGTGGCTTTTGCCAGCGAATGCTTCTTGGACGAACTGGCTCTGGCGGCAGGCAAAGATCCCCTGGCCTACCGCCTGCACTTGCTGGCCAAAGACGAGGACATCAAGTATTTCGACGCCACCTGGCGCACAGCGCGCATGCGCGGTGTGCTGCAGATGGCCGCCGACAAGGCCGGGTGGGGGAAGCCGCTTCCCCCGGGGCGCTATCAGGGCATCGCCTGTTTCGGCTGTTTCGGCACTTATATGGCCGAGGTGGTCGAACTGTCGATGGAAGGCGAGCAGCCGCGCCTGCACCGCGTGGTGGGTGCGATCGACTGCGGCGAGGTCGTGAATCCCAGCATCCTGGAGCAACAAGTTCAGGGCGGCGTGATCTACGGATTGGCGAATGCCTTGCGCGCCAAGATCACCATCGAGAAGGGGCGCGTCGTCGAGGGCAACTTCGACGACTACGCTCCTATGCGCATGCATGAGATCCCGAAGGTGGAGACGTACTTTGTCGAAAGCGCGGAATCGCCCAGCGGAGCGGGAGAGCCGCCCGTTCCTCCCTTGGCTCCGGCCATCTGCAACGCCATCTACGCAGCGACGCGAACGCGCATTCGGGCCCTGCCGATTCAGAGTTGACGATGGAAGTCGCAGCCAAGACTCGCCGCGGCCTGCACTGGGCATGCGTTGTGCTGCTGAGCACCCTGTCTGCCCAGGATCATCCGGCCGCCGCGCCCGGCGTTTCCCTCGAGCGGCTCGCACACTTGCGCCGCGGGATCAACGCCAGCCAGTGGTTTGCCCAGGTCTACGATCCCAAGGGCTACACCAAGGAACATTTTCAAACCTGGACCACAGCCCGGGACATCGCTCTCATCAAGGCGATGGGCTTCGACCACGTGCGCCTAAGCGTGAACCCGCAGCCCATGTTCCGCCACAACCAGGCGGACCAAATCCCCCCCGACTATCTCGGCTACCTTGACGACGCGGTGAAGCTGATCCTCGACCAGGGTCTCGCCCTGGTGATCGACATTCATCCGGAGAGTGACTTCAAGGCCCAGCTTGCACGTGACGACTTCGTCGAGCAGTTCTCAGACTACTGGCGGGCTCTGGCGCAGCATTATTCCAAGCTCGATCCGGAGCGCCTGTTCTTCGAGATCCTCAACGAGCCCGAACTCGCGGACCCCTACCGCTGGTACGGGATTCAGGCGAAGCTGGCGGGCGCGATCCGCGAGGGTGCGCCGCAATCGACGATCATTGCCGCGGGCGCGCGCTGGTCGGATGAAGACGATCTGGTTTTCCTCGAGCCGCTGCGCGACCCCAACGTCATCTACAACTTCCACTTCTACGCGTCGCACATCTTCACCCACCAGGGCGCGACCTGGGGCGAGAACTACTGGCATTTCCTTAAGGGCGGCGTGCCGTATCCTTCAAGCCTTGCGGGGACGGAGAAAGCGGCGGCTTCCGAACCGGAAGCGGTGAACCGCCTCTCTGTGATCCGTTACGGGCTCGAGCATTGGGACGCCGCCCGTGTCGATGCCGAGATCTCCCAGGTCGCGGACTGGGCCAAGCAACGCGGCGTGCCGGTGGTGTGCAACGAGTTCGGTGTCTACCGGGAGTACGCCGACCCCAAGGACCGCGCCGCCTGGATCACGGACGTGCGGACGTCGCTCGAGAAGCACGGCATCGGCTGGGCGATGTGGGACTACAGCGGCAGTTTCGGAGTCGTGACCAAGAAGGCTGGTATGGCCGTGCCGGATGAGGTCACGGTGAAAGCTCTGGGGTTGCGGCTGCCGCAGCCTTGAAGTGGGGGGCATTTACCGAGTCGTGGCGCAATGTCGATCCGCTTGTCGTCGCCCGGCAAAAATGGTGCCTTTAGAGCTGTTGCCCAGTGAACAACCGGTAGCGAGGGCCATCTGAACGCTGCCATCCGAACACCGGCCGTCGGCAGAAACCACTTGCGCCGACGCGAAGCGCTTGCCCGATCCTCCCCGATCGTCTCCTCGGCACTCGGGAAGGGTTCCGGGGCGGCGGAGTCAAGGAGCGAACTCTCGTCAACGCCTCCAAGGCTTGGCGCGCCGCTTCAGTTTCGGTGGGGATGCTGGGCTCGAGTCACTGGGGTACCTCGGTGATCGATGTGCGATTCGGTTCGGCGCGCTTCGAAGCTCGCCCTTTCTTGACACTGTCTCCGGCAGCCCTTTATGCTTAAGTTCCTGGAGACCTTACACCTCCGGGCCCGTTTCCGCGGGCCTTCGCGGTATGTTAAGTGGCGCGGAGGTTCCCGATGCTCATCGAAGTTGCCGAGTTAGAACTCCATCCTGTTGATTTTCAGGAGGAGTTTCCTCCCGATGTCATCGATTTCGGAGCTGATGTGCGCCAGCGTACGATGCTGGCGACGCGCGGACGCGCCCAGTTGGTCGAGGAACATCACGGGAAGCGTAAGCTGATCAAGGACATACGGCTCTCCGGGGAGCTCGCAACCAGCCTGGAGCTGCTCTGTGCCCGCTGTCTGGAACCGATTGTCCACGAGGTAGGCCGCAAGTTTGATCTGCTATACCGGCCGCAAGGCGCCGACGCGGGGCAGGAAGAGCTGTCGGTGACGGATGCGGAGGCGGAGATCGGATACTACCAGGGCGAGGGCCTGCGGCTCGAGGATGTGCTGCGCGAGCAGGTGTTGCTGGCGGTGCCGCTGAAGGTGATCTGCCGTGAGGATTGCAAGGGCCTCTGCTCGAGCTGCGGCCAGAATCGAAATGCGGAGCCCTGCTCCTGCGTGCAGCAATACGAGGATCCGCGATGGGATGCCCTGAAAGAGATTCGCGAGAAACTGGATCGATAACTGAAAATCGCCGCGGCCTGAACCGCCCGGCCTGACGAGGTCTTCATTCATGCCAAATCCGAAACGGCGACATTCGCAGAAACGCACCGCGACCCGGCGGGCGCACGACGCCCTCGGCAAATACTCGCTCTCCGAGTGCCCCAATTGCCACGAAAAGAAAATGCCGCATCGCGCCTGCCCCAAGTGCGGTTACTATAAGGGCCGGGAAGTGGTCGAGGTCGAAGAAGCCAGCTAAGCGTACCGCAGCGTTTCATGGCCAGCATCATAGCTCTGGATGCGATGGGCTCGGACCGCGCCCCCAGGCCGGAGATCGAGGGCGCCATTCATGCCGCCCGCCATTTAGGTATCCGGGTGCTGCTGGTGGGCCTCGAAGCCCGGGTACGGGGTGAGCTGGATCGCCATCCTTTCGCCTCAGGCCTGCCGCTGGAAGTGGTCCCCGCCAGCCAAGTCATCACCATGGAAGACAAGGCGGCGCAGGCCGTACGGGCCAAGCGCGACTCCTCCATGCGGGTGGGCTTGCGCCTGGTGCGGGAAGGGCGGGCGGCTGGATTCGTCACCGCAGGCAATACCGGCGCGGCCATGGCCACGGCTAAGATGGTGCTGGGAGCCCTGCCCGGCGTCGATCGTCCCGCCCTAGCTGCGGTTCTTCCTACCTCCATTGGGACGGGCGCCATGCTGCTCGACGTCGGTGCCAACGTTGACTGCAAGCCGGAGAACCTGGAGCAGTTCGCGGTGATGGGCGAGATCTATTTCCGCGCCATCTTCGGCACGCGGCGACCGAAGGTGGGTCTGCTGTCGATCGGCGAAGAAGAGACCAAGGGCAACGAGCTGACCCGCGAGTCGCTTCAGTTGCTGAGGCGGCTGCCCTTGAATTTCGTAGGCAATGTCGAGGGACGTGACCTGTACAACGGCGAGGTAGATGTGATCGTCACCGACGGTTTTGTCGGAAACGTCGCGCTGAAAACCTCCGAAGGACTCGCCAATCTGGTCCGCTCCGCACTCAAGGAGGCGCTCAAGGCGACCATCACCCGGCAGGTGGGGTACCTGCTTTCGCGCAGCGCGTTCACGGATTTCAAGAAGCGCCTCGATCACACGGAATATGGCGGGGCTCCCTTGTTGGGGGTAAAGGGCGTGTGCATCGTCACCCACGGATCGTCGAACGCGAACGCCATCAAGAATGCGATCCGCGTGGCCTCCGAATTCGCGGAAGGTGCGGTGAACGACAAGATCGAAAGGGGCCTGGCGGCGATTCGCCCCGCTCTGCCCGTGGGGTAGGAGGGCGTAAGGAGGTATCGCTCATCCCGCTGGTACAAACCGGCTGTTCCTGAACGCTTATGACAACTTCCCTTGCATTCCTCTTCCCCGGCCAGGGTTCCCAGGCCGTTGGCATGGGGAAAGACCTGGCGGAACATTATCCGGTGGCGAAGCGCACCTTCGAGGAGGCTGACGAAGTTCTTGGCTACCCACTCTCGCGCCTGTGCTTCGAGGGCCCCGAGGATCAGCTTCGGCTCACCGAGATCACTCAGCCCGCGATCCTCACCGTGTCCGTGGCCGCCTGGCGCGTGCTCAAGGAAAATGGCGTCCTTCCGGCATACGTAGCGGGGCACAGCTTGGGCGAGTACTCGGCTCACGTGGCGGCCGGAACCGCGAGTTTCCCGGACGCCGTGCGCACCCTACGCAACCGCGGGAAATATATGCAAGAGGCCGTGCCGGTGGGAGTGGGGGCGATGGCCGCGATCCTGGGAATGGATCTGCACAAGGTAAACAGCGTATGTGCTGAGGCCGCGCAAGGCGAGGTGTGTGCGCCAGCGAACATCAATTCACCCCAACAGATCGTCATTTCGGGGAACGCCGCGGCGGTGGAGCGGGCCGCGAAGCTCGCCGGCGAACGGGGCGCCAAACGCGCCGTCATGCTGCCGGTCAGCGCTCCCTTCCACTGCCCGCTCATGAAACCCGCGCAAGACCGTCTCGCGGCCGACTTGCGGGCCCTCCCCCTGCGAAATCCGAACATCCCGGTCGTGTGTAACGTGGATGCTGCGCCGGTGCACGACGCGGAGGGCAGCCGCGACGCGCTCGTCCGCCAGGTCACGGGCTCGGTGCGATGGAGCCAGTCCATGCAGCTGCTGATTGCGGACACGGTGACCACCTTCGTGGAAGTCGGGCCCGGGAAAGTGTTGTGCGGGCTGATGCGCCAGATCGATCGTTGCCCAACCTGCGTTAATGTGGAGGACTCGGCCTCGCTGAAGAAGGCCTTGGAGAAACTCGGCCCGGCAGCGGCTTAGACAACCCCGGCGGCGTGCGTCCGATTCGACGCCCGCTCATGCTCCGGGTGCCGATACTAGCTGCACGGCGACGGACTCAGCGTCTTGTCGGATTTCTGCACGTAGAGCTGCTCGTGCTCGGCCCGGTCATTGACCACGACCTCTATGACCACACCGCTGCCGCCGTGCGGGCACTCTCCGGCGGCATAGATCTGAAAGCGCCGGATCAGGCCCCATTCCCCCCCTGGCCCCCAATCTCGATAAAAGTCCGAATAGGGATACATCGTGTACGTTTGGGGATGCTGGCGCCAGTTCGGGTCAGCAAAGTAGATCCCATACGCGGTCTCGTAATCCTGCTTCTCCAGCGCCGCGAAGAACTTGTTCACAACCCGCTCTTCCGGCCAGAACCGGTTCCAATAAAGCACCAGTCCGACTGCGATGAGAACCAGCACCACGGTCATGATCCGCAGCCGGCGCCGCCTGTGACTTGCCACGTCATATTCCTTGGCATCCATCAGCGTCATGACTCTAGGATAATGGAAACCGGGACAATCGCCGATTGTCGATTGCCCGATGGCGATGGCCGCTGGTTCGCGGGGCGCACCAGCGGTTCATGCGTAAAGGGAAAGCAGCGAATCGCCTGCCCATGCGACCTGCTCAACCGGCCGCACTCCGGATTTGCCATCGCCATCCCCTGGGCTTAGAGCGTACGCTTGAACAGCGGCGTGGCGATGGCGAGGGCGACGGTCCCGAAAAGGAACAGATACAGGATATCGGGGATCACCGCCGCGAATCCCGCCTCCTTCAGCAGTAATGCCTTAAAGCCGTGCACCGCATAGGTGAAGGGGTCGGCCACCGCGATGGCTCGCAGCCAGCGGGGAAAGGCCTGGATGGGATAAATCGCGCCGCTGGGAAAGAACAGCAGAGTATTGAGGATGCCGAAGATTGCGCGGGGCACCAGGGGATCGTCGACCCGCACCATGATCAGAAACATCATGGTGTTGAAGGCCACCGAGGTGAACCCGATTATGAGCAGCAGACCCAGGATCGTATCGGGGTGGAAGATCGTCCCCACGCCCGCCAGCAGCGATCCGATGAGGGTGATGACCAGCCCGGTGAGGATGGCCTTGATCGCGCCCGCCAGGTTCAAGCCGAAAACGAGTTCAGCCTTGGTGATGGGCGTGACCAGGTAGCCCTCGTGGATGCCCCGAGCTTTGTCATCGATGTACAGCATGCCCCCGCCGATCATCACCGACACAAACATGGCCAGCGTGATCGAGCCGGGCAGAAGATACTTCATGTACTCGATGTAGGGATAGAGCTCGACGATCGCAAGCGCGGCTTGCTGCAGGATGCGAGGCTCGACTTCGGGCTGGTTCAACGCGACCGTGATCTGGGTGAGCTCATCCTCCAGGGTGGAGCTCATGAAATTGTCGCTGTTGTCGACCACCAGGGCGATCTGTGGGCGGTCTTTCTCGTACATCCTCCGCGAAAATTGCGGAGGGATGATCACGGCCCCCTGAATGATTCCGTTGCGCACGTCCTCCCGTGCTTTGCTCTCGTTGTGGTAGTAGATGGGCACGAAGGTGCGCATGTTTGCGCGTACCGAATCGAACGCCTCCCGGATCTTGAGGGCCTGGGTTCCGCCGTCTTCATCGACGACGCCCAGGCGCGCATCCTTGATTTTTCCGCCGAAGGCATTGCCCAGCACGATGAGCTGGACCAGCGGAAATATCATGGAGGCGAGCATCAATGCAGGGGAGCGAAAAAACTTGCGCATCTCGCGCTCGACAATAGCCAGGATCCGGTTCATGGCTGTAACCCCGGCCGCTGCGGCATCACGAAGCCGTAGGCTTTCACCAGTTCATCCCGCAGTTGACGACCGGTGTAATGGACAAACACGTCGTCCAGCGTGGTGTTTTGCACGGTCAGGGAGCGTACCGGGACGCCGGCCTCGACCGCCATCTCGACCAGTTGCGTGGTGGTCTTCGAGCCATTTCCCGTCAGCACGCGGTACATTCCGCCGCCCTCGTGCTGAACCGAGGTAACGTCGCTCAACCCGTGCAGCCGCTGTTCCCAGTCCGCCGGAGCGTGATCGAACTGGACTTCGATTACATTCGAGCCCGGGACACTGGCCTTGAGAGCTGCCGGCGTGTCCAGAGCCACCAATCTGCCGTGATCCACGATGGCGATGCGGTCACACAGGCGGTCGGCCTCGTCCATGTAGTGTGTGGTCACCAGAACGGTGAGTTCGCGTTGCTTCTTGATGTTGCTTAGCATCTCCCAGACCGCCACGCGCGAGACGGGATCAAGCCCGGTCGTAGGCTCGTCCAGGAAAAAAATGCGGGGGTTGTGCACCAAGCCGCGGGCTATTTCCAGCCGGCGCCGCATGCCTCCGGAGAGGGTCTTGGTCTGGGCGTCGCGCCATTTGCTCAGATCGACCAGTGCCAGCAGTTCGTCGATGGACTCCTTCCTCTTCCTGGCGGGAACGTCGTACAGCTTGGCGTAAATGTTCAGGTTTTCCCCAACCGTCAGATCCAGATCGCTGGTGAGCGCCTGGGGGATGACCCCAATCGAGCGCCGCGCGGCATCCGGTTCTTGCTTCACGTCATGACCCGCAACCAGCGCTTGCCCGGCAGTAATTGGGATGAGGGTGGTCATCATGCGGATGAGCGTGGATTTGCCGGCGCCGTTCGGCCCTAGCAGGCCAAAGATCTCTCCCTGCTTCACCTGAAAGGTAACGTCGTCTACGGCTGTGAAATCGCCAAACTTTTTCACGATGTGCAACACCTCGATGGCGTTGAGGCCGTTCTCGCTAGAGCTGGTTGCGCAGACGGGCGAGGCCGCTGCCGACTTCCCGGCTTGCAGATCCGAAGTCACGGCCTTTGCTCCGCTGACGCAGTCTTTTCGACGGACCGGTTGAGCTGCTCAGGAGTGATGAGAACTTCGGCAGTCATGCCCGGGACAAAGGCGCGCTCGGGGTTGGCCAGGCGCACCTTGAGCACGATGGTCCGGATGTCGCGTTTGCGGCGGCTGACATCGCGTTGGGTGGCGAAGTCCGCTTCCGGCGCCTTAAAAAAGACCTTGCCGGCGGTGGTCGTGCCCCCGGGCAACCGGATGCGCAAGGTATCCCCCAGCCCGATGTGGTCGGCATAGGTCTCCGGCAGCGCAGCCCGGATCCAGGTGTCCGTGAGGTCGACGATCGTGACAATGGGCTGGCCGGCAGTCAGCACCTCTCCCTGGCGTGCCGCGCGGACCGACACGGTTCCCGTGACGGGAGCGTAAATCTTGGTGTATCCCAGGCGCACCTCAGCTTCGCGTTTCTGCTCTTCGGCATTGGCGAGGTCGGCGCGAGTCGAGGCCACCGTGCTGCGGGCTGCACTCGCCTGATGAGTGCGTGCAATCGCGGAATTCAGATCAGCCTGCGCAGCCCGCACCTGCTCGTTCAGCGCCAGCACGTTGGCCTGCGCGGCGGCCAGATTGGTCTCTGCCTGGACGCGGTCCTGGTCGGAGGCCACACCCTGCCTGGCCAGTTCGATGGTCCGATGGCTGTCACTCTGGGTTCGCTGCAAGGTAGCCTCGGCCTGAGTGAGCTGCGCCCGCATCGCCTGGAGTTTGGCCTGCGCGTTGCTGACGTCGCTGGAGGTCGAGCCAGCGGTCGATTGTTCGGTATAGCGCATTTCAGCGACTTTCGCGCGAAGGCTGTTGATGGTCGCCGCCGCCGCGTTCTCCTGGGCCTGCAGCTCGGAAGCATCCAACTCAGCGATCAGTTCTCCGGCCTTCACCGGCGTCCCCTCGTCGACCAGAAGTTTCTGCAACCGGCCCTCGATTTGCGGGCTCACGATCACCTGGTTCGCGTCCACCGTCCCGATGAGCACGAGGTTATTGTGGCTCGGCGTCGAAAGCAGGTAGTAGGTCAGAGCCACCAGGAAGACAATGCCGAGCAATATTAGGAAACGGTTGCGTACGCTCACCTGTGCCCTCCCGCCGTCTTTGCGCTGGTGTGCTGGAACAGTGCCGCCGAGATAAAGTCCAGCACGGCTGCCCTGCGAGCTGCCAACCGCTCCGGACTCAGAGGGTCTTGCTGGGTGATCAGCTCGATCAGGGGCGCACTGCCGAAGTAGTGAACGACCAATGCCGTCATGGAAGGCACGAACTGCAGCGGGTCGACAGGGCGAAAGACGCCGGAGTCGATCCCGGCTTGGAGGACCCGCACCAGTTGCTCATAGATGGGCTTGATGTAATGCTGCAGGATATGCTGCAAGTGCGCGCGGCTGCTGGGCGCTACCATCAATTCCCGCTGCACCAGTTCGCGGTACGCCGGGTGCGCGGCCAGGAAGTCGAAGAACGCGCCTACGACGCGCAACAGCTTCTCGCCCGGAGGCACGTCATCCTCCAACACCGGCAGGAGGTGGCGATTGCGCTCTTCAAAGACGTGGTCAATGGCCGCCGCGTAGAGCGCCTCCTTGTCATGAAAGTAGTAATAGAGCAGCGCCTTGTTGACACCGGCGGCACGGGCGATGGCATCGGTGCGAGCGCCCGCCACTCCTCCCCGTGCAAATTCCCGGATGGCCGCCCGCAGAATGGCGTCTCGGCTCTCTTGCGGCTGTCCCCGCGACCCGAGACGGGCTCGCGCCCGGGGTGCTGCCATGATCCCTCCTTAACTAACTAGTTAGTTAGATTCTAGCTTGTCTGCCGGCCGGAGGCAAGTGCCAAATCCTGAGGTTGTGCTGCTTTATAATGCGCCGGTTGCGGAGGTGTGGTGATGCTGCCCGTGAAATTGATTCTCGCTCCTACTGATTTCAGCGAGCCGGCCGGAGCCTGCGTGCAAACCGCCAGCGAACTGGCCCTGCACTTCGGCGCCGAGTTGCTGCTGGTGAACGTGGTGCCGGCGGTTCCCGCCCTCCCGCCCGATCCGAACTACGTCTTCAAGATCCCGGAATACGAACAGTACCTGCACGCCGACGCAGAAAAACATCTGCGCCAGGTGAGCCAGCAGTTAGTGGCCAAGAATGTGAAGGTGCGGACGCAGGTCGGCCATGGTCCGGCCGCGGAGGAGATCGTGCTGATCGCCAGAAAACAGGCGGTTGACCTCATCGTCATCGCGACGCATGGCTCGACCGGGCTGGAGCGCTGGGTGTTCGGTTCGGTCGCGGAGAAGGTGGTCCGGATGGCGGAGTGTCCGGTGCTGACGGTCCGCAAAATGCAAACGTGATCACAGCGCCGCAAGCACTCGTCAGTCCCGGCGCATCTTTGGAGTCTTGCGGCTGTTGCCCCAACTCCATTGCCTCTGACCTCGCGCTCGTTGAGGGGGCAAGGACTTAGCGAGCCAACACTGCGGTTACGCCCCGCCGGCAATCGAGGGCACCAGCAGAACTTCGTCTCCGTCCTGGAAGGCATAGCTCGGTCCGCCCAGGAAGCGGATGTCTTCTTCATTGACGTAGACGTTAAGAAAGCGGCGGACCTGCCCCGATTCATCGCGTAGGTGTGGCCTGAGGTCGGGAAACTTCTCGCCCAGGAGAGCCAACAGCTCGTCCAGATGTGCCGCGGAACAATGCAGATTGGCGACGCCGGCAGTGTGCCGGCGTAGCGCGCTGGGAATCTGTACTGTGATTGCCATGTTAGGCCTCCACCAACTCGGGAATATTCAGACTGCTCTGGAGGAAGCGCTCGAACTCGGCCAGCCTCGGCGGAATCGCGCTTTCCGCCTGGTAGGCACCCGCCAGCGCGTCGGGCGTCTTCAGGCCGTTACCCGTGATGCAGAGCACCGTGGTTTCATCGGGAGAAATCCGGCCGTCGCGATAAAGTTTGCGGGCGCAAGCGACGGTCACGCCGCCCGCCGTCTCGGTGAAGATGCCCTCAGTTTCCGCCAGCAGTTGGATCGACTCCACCACCTCGGCATCAGAACTATCTTCCGACCAACCGCCACTGCTGGTGATCGCCTTAATTGCATAATGCCCATCGGCGGGATTGCCGATGGCCAGGGAGCGCACGATGGTCGCGGGTTTCTGCGGCTCGATCTCCGCGCGCCCCGCCTTCACCGCCGTCGAAATGGGCGAGCAGCCGGTTGCCTGGGCGCCGAAAAACTTCACCGGCTTGGCATCGACCAGGCCCAGCGTTATCAGCTCGTCGAACGCCTTCCTGATCTTGGTGATCAGGGAACCGCCTGCCATCGGCACCACCACGTTGTCCGGAAGCCGCCAGCTCAACTGCTCGGCAATCTCGAAGCCGACGGTCTTTGAACCTTCGGCGTAGTACGGGCGCAGGTTCACATTTACAAATCCCCAGCGATGCTCGTCGGCGATCTGCGAGCACAGGCGGTTCACCTGGTCGTAGCTCCCGGCGATGCGCACCACCTTGGCTCCGTACACCTGGGTGCCGAGGATCTTGGCCGGCTCGAGATCCGCCGGAATGAAGATCCAGGACTTGAAGCCGTTCCGCGCCGCCTGAGCGGCCACCGAGTTGGCGAGATTACCGGTCGAGGAGCAGGAGACAGTTTCGAAACCGAAGGCGCGCGCTTGCGCGAGCGCGACCGCCACCACCCGGTCCTTGAAGCTCAGGGTGGGCAGGCAGACCGCATCATCCTTGATGCAGAGCTGGCGTGCGCCCAGCTGTTTTCCCAGGTTGGGAGCGCCGAGCAACGGAGTGAAACCCACCGGCAGCTTGGGGTGGTAATCGTCGGGGAGCGGCAGCAGCGCGGAGTAGCGCCACATGTTGAGCGGGCGCTGGACGATGGCCTCGCGCGTAAATGCAAGGCGCAGGGCGTCGTAGTCATAACTGACTTCGAGGGGAGAAAAACAGTCGTCGCAGATCGAGCGCGGCTGGTTGCCCCAGCGCTTTCCGCACTCCCGACAGCGCAGTTCGTAGTGAGCCATGGTGCTGCTCGCAATCTTGCCAGTGGCTGAGGACGAGCCGGGAAAAGAAGTCTCCTAAAAACGAAGACCTCTTTTCCGGAAAAGGAAAAGAGGTTGCGGGAAAGCGGAACCAAAAGCCGCGCACCCGAATCTCATGTTCCCCGTCTCCGGGAGAGAGTTGGCACCTGGCAACCGGGATAGATGATCCCGATCCGGTTGTCGTGGCTTCGCAGGGCTCGTCCCTCAGCCACTCTGCATGAAATTCACAGCCGGCCCGCAAGCAGGCCAACTTGAGGGTAGATGGTACTTGTCACAGGACTCTGTGTCAAGTGAGAGTCTTTTCCAATGCATGATGAGCCTGAAGCAGGGGGCTTGTTTCCAATACAAGATGAGCCCGGAGGGGTAAGGCATGCTGACGATGAATGATCAGCGTGCACGAAACGGAAAAGTTAAGCCTGCAACAAATTGGGAAGTTTCTAGCGGCCGCGAAGGAAGTGCGATTCGAGGCCAGTGAGCGGAAAGAGGTTTACGGTTGGATCGAAC
>DASPST010000023.1:0-33471 GCA_035623795.1 Terriglobales bacterium | reverse complement strand
AAAGTCTTGGGAGGCTTGCATGGGCAGCCGGCTTCCATTGATAGCGGCGGTGCTTCTTTTCGCAATCCCTCTGCCCTCTCTCAGTTGTCATTTTCTTTTTGCTGCTGCCTCGGGCATGCCGTTATCCGTGATTTCCTAGCTGGTGAAATGGGGACTTAACATCAACTACGAAACTCCAGCCCGGCAGCCCACCTCGGATCACCAAAAAGAAGTGGCATTGTGCGCCACCTTCAGTGTCCAATTGAATGGGTGGTAATCTATGCGCCTGCTTTTAGTCGCTGCTCTTTTGTCTTTCGTGACAGCGTTAGAGGCGTTTGCTCAAGAAGCTCCTCCGAAAATCGAAGTTGGTGGCATCCGCACTATTGGCGAACTGTTGCGGCAACACAATGTAGAGCTAACGGAACCGGCGCTACTGCAGGCATTGAAGAGTCCGGATGCTGACGTGAGATACCTATCGGCAATGAAGCTTGCCGAGGACAAGGTGATTAATGCGGTTCCCGCAATTAAAGAGGCACTCGCTGCAGAGACGGTGCCTCGCGATCGAGTGAATCTTGCCCTCACCCTTGGACTACTGGGTCACCCGTCCGGACCCGATGAATTGAAGAGAATGTGTGCCGATGAGAATTTCCCTCCAGAATTCCGCCTTTATGCGGTGAGGTACATGTTCGACCTTGGTACTGAGAACGACGACGGCTGCCTGCACGCCGCAGAGGACGCTGCGAAGATGGTTGACTCTGGAAACCGTGTCACCGCATTTGAGTTGCTAGTGCGCTTTCGGACCTTGACATCGGAGGAGTCGCAATCGGTGTTCGACTTGGTGCTCCACGGCTTGAACGATCCAGATCCCTTTGTTCGGATGGGAGCCAGCAGCGCTTTCGCGACGCTGGGCGACCGGAATGCCATCCCTTATCTCAAGGTCGCAATAGCGCAAGAGGAGGATGAGAACCTTCGCTCAGTGCTCAAGATTAACCTGAAAAAGCTGCAGCAGAAGCCAAAACAATAACTGGAGCCGAATCGAACCAACGCTCTCCTGCCGTTTAATCCGAAGGGTCAAGTTCAACGCCGAGAGTCAATTGCGAACCGGACGCGAGATGCAGCGGCTTGCCCTTGCCAACGCTCTCTTTCCACTCGCGGAATCCATCCGACGTGATGTGGATCAAGAGGTTCTTGTCGGGCGGCAGTAGGACTGTCTTTGTCGAAGAACAGCCCATGCTAAAAGCTAGCGATGGAGGGTTAGTGTCGTGCATCACTGTGATGCTCATACCTGAGACCGGAGCACCCGTTCTTCCGTTTTTCAGATGGACTCGAAGAAACGCGGCTTTAGGAGGCAGATCCACCCTAAGCTCCGCCTCGCGACGAGCGGGTGTTATCTCAACTTCAGGAGGTTGGGTTTGACCATAACCACCAGTGCTGAACCTAGAATATCCGGCTTCTTCATCCTCGGCGTACACGGTGTATCTGCCCCACCACGGAAGATCTACAAAACGATACTCCCCGCGATCATCTGTCGTTGTGTGCGGAAGCACAGTACTGAGAGGAACCCCCAGTGGCACCGCCGTCAAGCCGAGTCGTTTCGCTGGTTGTCCATCACTAGTGATGGCTACGCCGTAGATTGAACCATCAGGCCGCCCCGTGTCCTGCTGCTGCGCTATAGCAGTCGTGATCAATAGCAAACAAGCACATGTTAATTCAAACTTCATGGTCGGGAATCCTACCATGCCAAGAGGTATTCCTAACGCGTGCAAGGGGATAGCTGTTGTCGTTCTCACCAGCTTGCGCCGTTTGTTCGCCGTGTTCGGGGTGTGACTTCGAACGGTTTCGAACAACTTTGTAACCTCATCGGCAACACCGATTCTGGCAGGGGCAGACCTCGCGCAACCCCGCGTCTTTGGCTGATTCCCGCCTAATACACGCCGCCGGACAGTGCACCTTTTTCGGTGTTCGGCCTAGCCAGGTGGACCGCTGCGTTTGGCGTGGTGGACCTACCGGCGACTAGGGTCTGGCAAAAGGCATCCTTATTAATCTAAACAACTTAGCTGTATCTCCCACCACCGGCTCGGGTTGGGGGCGGAGGGTTACACCGCGGTCCGGCGGGGGTGTTCGGTGTGCACGCTAGGAAGACGTACACACATCTGCATCTGAGGCAAACAAACGGGTTAGCGTCGGGCAGGCCTCGGGGACCCGGCAGGCAGGCAAACGGGCGGGCAGCACGTGTGCGAGGGGTGGCTTCGAGGAAAACTGGCCTGGCGTCCGGGTTGGTCCGGTCCAAATACCTTAGGCAGGGAGGAACGGACCAAACAGTGGATACCTTCCGAGCAGGTGGACTGCGCTAAATCGCTTGTCCAACCTGCGTCGGTCGGTATGTGGCGCGGACCAGCTATTCCTCGTCTGGACCAGGTTGGACCAAGCCCAGCTCTTGCAGCTTGCGGGTGATCGTTGTCTTCGGGATGCCCTGCCGTTGCGCGATCTGGCGGCGTGTCAGCCCAGCCTTGAAGTCAGCCTTAAGCAGCTCGACATCTATCTGCGCCTTTGGCCTGCCCGAGGCTCTGCTGCCATCCGCCCGGGGCTTGCGGGCGTTGTATGTGCCTGCCTCGCCCGGCTTGTCCAGTAGGGCAAAGTGCCCAGTCTGGTCAATGTGCGGGCGGCCCTGGATGACGAAGGCGTCGCACGGCGCGAAGTCCCGAGCTTTGACGTTCTGGACAAAGATTGACGTTGTCTTCTGGTCGATCTTCGCCAGCCCCCAGCAGGCAGAGAGCATCGCGCCCAGGTCACCGCTACCGCGAAGGGCATTCTCTAGCCCAATGTAATTGTCCCGGCTGAAGGACTTCGGCGCATGGTGTAGCCCGATGACCGTGCGCGCCCCCGCTTTCAGCAGCGAGAACAACTGATTCGCGAAGCGCCGTTGGTCCTCGGAGTCATTCTCGTTGCCATCCATGAAACGGATAGCTGTGTCGAGCACAACGTCTGCACCCTTGCACGCTGCCTGCAATGCCGGATCAGACAGCACAAGTTCCTCCGGCCCATAGTGCGGGTGGTAGGGAGTCATCTGGACCGGATCTAGCGTTCGGCAGAAGAACTTCGTGCCCGCGTGCTTGTGAAGGCCAAACAGCTTTAGCCTGCTCGCAAATGGAGCGAGTCCGGACTCCGGCACAAGGTAGATGACATGCTTGGATGGCGCGCCAGCCTTGAAGTACCCAAACAGCGGGCAAACCTCAATCAGCGTGCGGCACATGTCAAGGGCAACGAGCGTTTTGCCGTCGCCTGCCAGGCCGCCAAGCATGGTAATGCCCTTCTCTGGCAGAAAGCCTTCGATGGCGAATGTGATCGGCGGGGCGTTGAGGATTTCCTCGACTGAGTGAAACTGAAATTTCCAGTTTTCCGCTCGGTACTTGTCCCGGGCATCGAGTATGTGCTGGTGCTCGGCGTTGAATTTAGCCTTCTGTTGCTCCTCGGCTTCTAGCTCGGCCATGAATTTCTTGGCGCTGAACTCGCTCATTGCCTGCCCCCCTTCTCGGGGAGTTCAGGAACCATCTTCCCCAGAAGCACTTCGATGCGCTCTACGTGCTCGCTCATTGCC
Organism: Terriglobales bacterium; assembly: GCA_035623795.1. GTDB lineage: Bacteria > Acidobacteriota > Terriglobia > Terriglobales > Acidobacteriaceae > DASPST01. Next base: position 29,894 of record DASPST010000023.1, on the reverse strand, counting down.
TCGCGCACGCCTTCGGTGATGTCCGACGCTAGGCTCTGCAGTAGCGCAGGCTGCCCAATCAACCCATCGTTGCGGAAGGCGCGGGTCTGGTCGTCGTCATAGAACAAGCAGGAAACCGCGTTGTAGATGGATACTAGGTTCTGCTCGATAGAGCTTAGTTCCCGCGCTATGGTTTTCGTCTGCTCCCGCTGCACTTCGATGAGTTGTGCTAGTAGCGCGAGCAGCTTCGTTTCGTTCGTCATACCCTCAGGGCCTCCTTAGCCCGGGCGTAGCTTCGACTCAATGCGGACAACGCTTCTGAACTTCCGCCGTGATCGGGATGCAAACGCATGGCAGCTTTCTTGTATGCGCTAGCCATAGCGTCGGGTCCTGCCTGCCTGGGAAAATTCAGTCCAGCATCATCTCCTCCGGGTTCTGCGACGATCGCTTGAGCTGTCACGGCTGGCAAAGCGGGCCCAAGGTCGTCGAGATGGCGCAGGTCTTCAGTGTCCGGCGGAAGCCTGCGCGCGGCGGGGTGTCTGCAAGTGTGTATGTCGGGCCCAGGGTCATCGAACAGGAAGACGCGTATAGCGACGAGCAGAAGACCGTCCAGCTTTATCGCATGGAGTACCTGCTTGCATCTGCCTGGAATTGTCTCCCGGCACACCCCGCGCTGCCAGCTTACGAGAGGCTATGCACGACTGTGCAGGCTCCCAGGCCAACAGTGAAACCAGAACCCACTGCACCGAGGATTCCCGCTGTGCGCTGCCTTTGTGAAGGGAAATACTGCCGCTACCCGATCAGGTCATCAGTACCCGGTCGTCGAGCGCATCAGCGCAGCCGTGTCCGAGACCGAGCTCACACCGAGTTGGAGCCCCGCTGGCACCGTGGCCCGCGATGCAATCGGAGACCTTAAGCAACACTTCATCTTCTCGATGGACAACCCGCTACCCTTCTGGGATGCGCTCGGTCACATCGAGCAGGAATGGATGTACTGTCCGGTCCATCCCCAGGATTCCTGGCTGGCTTCGTGCAGCGGCACACAAGAACTATCCTGCTGGCATCCCGTGGCTGGTTATTGCCTGCCCGCGTCACCACGATGGCCGAGGCTGGGGTGTTGCCATCACCCGAGACAAGCTTTACACTCGCATCTCAACTGCCCCGAGAATTGTGCAGTTTGTATGTCGTTCCAAGCAATCAGTGGCTTTTCAAGACAAGAGGCTAACCACGTTAACCTGAAGGAGAACGTTATGAAACATGGCGGAGAGAGTGGGATTCGAACCCACGATACGGTTTCCCGTATACACGCTTTCCAAGCGTGCGCCTTCAGCCACTCGGCCATCTCTCCGGTGCGTTCTTGCGGGTATTTCATAAGGTAGACCTTCTGGTTTTGGGAATCAAATCTCTCCTGAAATTAAACTTCCACAATCGAGCACTCCAAAAAGTAAGCTCTGAGTGAAAACCGTTCCGACGGACGACAGCTTTAACGGCCTTGTCGAAGCCATAAACGTCTTCCTAGCGTGCGTCCCGAACAACCCCTTGCCGGACCATGTGTACCCGCCGCCCAACCTGAGTTGGTGTAGCGAGATATGCTAAGTGTGTTTAGATTCACAAGGATGCCTTTTAGACAGACCCTAGTCCGGAGGCCGAACACTGAAAAAGGTGCGCTGTCCGGCGCCGTGTATTTAGCGGGCTCAGCCAAAGACGCGGGGTTGCGCGAGGTCTGCCCCTGCCAGAATCGGTGTTGCCGATGACGTTACAAAGTTGTTCGAAACCGTTCGAAGTTGTAATGATGGCGCATTTTGCAAGTAGATTGGCGCGTTGGGCTAGTGCATCCTGCGAGGGCTGACATCTAAAGTTGTGGACGCGATTGAACTAAGGAGATCGATCATGCAAGGAGCAGTTCTGTACGGGCCACGCGATGTGCGTTTCGAGGAGCGCGAAGTTCCCCAAATCATGAAGCCGACGGATGCCGTTATCAGAATCTCATCGGCCTGCGTGTGCGGATCTGATTTGTGGCCGTATCGCGGCATCGCCAAAGTCGCGCAACCGACCCCTATGGGTCACGAGTACTGCGGCATTGTCGAGGAGGTCGGCAAAGCAGTGAAAAATGTTAAGCCGGGTCAGTTCGTCATCGGCTCATTCTTCGCATCCGACAATACCTGTCTGACCTGCCAGATTGGTTACCAGTCCTCCTGTCAGCATCGGGAGCTCGTTGGCGGAGCGCAGGCGCCGTTTTTGCGCGTGCCACTTGCGGACGGCACACTGGTCGCCACGCGCGACCTCCCCTCTGGAGAACTGGTCCCGAGTCTGTTAGCGACATCGGATGTTTTGGGGACAGGATGGTTTGCTGCGGACGCGGCGAACGTGAAACCAGGTTCAACCGTTGCAGTCGTGGGTGATGGCGCGGTCGGATTGCTGGGCGTGCTCTCCGCAAAACAAATGGGCGCAGAGCGAATCATCGCGATGAGCCGGCACGCGTCGCGCCAGAAGCTCGCCCGCGAATTCGGCGCAACTGACATTGTGACTGAGCGAGGTGATGAAGGCGTTGCGCGCATCAAGGAACTGACCAAAGGAATCGGCGCTGATTCGGTGTTGGAATGCGTGGGCACGCAGGAATCCATGCTGCAGGCCATCCAATCTACGCGTCCAGGCGGATACGTCAGCTATGTGGGAGTTCCTCACGGTGTCTCACTCGACGGCGAGCAATTGTTCTTTTCGCACCTGCACCTGCATGGCGGCCCGGCTCCGGTGCGGCACTACCTACCTGAGCTAATCAATTTGGTGCTCACCGGCAAAATCAACCCTGGAAAGGTCTTCGACTTGGTGCTCCCGTTGGATCAAGTCGCGGAAGGCTACCGCGCAATGGACGAGCGCCGCGCGATCAAGACGCTGCTGCGCCCTTAGCAATTGGGCCTCGCAGATGAAACACATCGGAGGAAGTTACGTCATGAGCAATCCATTGGATTTTACCGGCAAGGTGGCACTCGTCACCGGTGCGGCAGCAGGCATGGGACTGGCAACGTCGAACGCTTTTGCCGAGGCAGGCGCGGCTGTCGTGTTGGCCGACTACAAAGAGGAGGCGGTGAAGGCAGCAGCACAGAAGCTGGTTGCCGCCGGTCACAAGGCGATCGCCGTGCGCTGCGACGTAAGTGACGACGCCCAGGTGGCAGCGATGGTGGACCGCACTATAGCCGAGTTCCGCCGAATCGACGCAGCGTTTAACAATGCGGGCGTCATGGCCCAAATCGCCCCGACCGCCGACAGCACCCGCGAAGACTGGGACCGCGTGATCGGAATCAATCTGCGCGGTGTGTGGAGCTGCATGAAGCACGAGCTACGGTACATGCAACGTCAGGGCAGCGGTGCAATCGTCAACAACGCGTCGGTCGGCGCGTTGACCGGCAATCCCGGAATCGCCTCTTATATCGCGTCCAAGCATGGCGTGGTCGGCCTTACGCGGACGGCCGCTCTGGAATACGTCAAACACGGCATCCGCGTGAACGCGGTGAATCCCGGCCTGATCGATACCCAGGTCGCGCGCGATGTTGTCAGCGGGAACGAGCAGGCGTACAACGAGATCGCTGAGCACGTTCCCATCGGCCGTGCGGGCAGGCCCGAAGAGATCGCCTCGGCCGTGCTGTGGCTTTGCAGTCCGGGGGCGAGCTACGTTGTTGGTCATGCGCTCACCGTTGACGGCGGGATGACCGTAGTGTGATGCGCAGGACTCGGGCTAGTGAGTGAAAGTGTAGGATTGCCACAATGGATATAAAGAAAGCTGGTTCACAACCTTCGGCGAAAGGCCCGTCTGACTGGTTTACCGGCGCAGTTCGCATTGATCCGCTTTTTCAGGCGCCTGACCCGGCCCTTGTTCAGGGCGCCAGCGTCACGTTCGAGCCGGGTGCACGAACTGCATGGCACACGCATCCGCTCGGCCAAACGCTCATTGTGACGGCTGGCTGTGGATGGGTTCAGCATTGGGGCGGACCGGTCGAGGAAATCCGTCCCGGTGACGTGGTCTGGTTTCCCCCTGGCGAAAAGCACTGGCACGGCGCCACGCCGAGCACGGGCATGACACACATCGCGATTCAAGAGAAGAAAGATGGGAAAGTCGTCGAATGGATGGAGCACGTCAGCGACGATCAATACAAAAGGTAGATGGCGTGCGACAGCATATAGAAACTAGAGTTATGCAGTCACGCAGGCTATGAGCAACCGATTCCGAGTTTCGAGTACGCTGCCGCGAAAGCTGAAAGAATTGGGCCTATCGCCGGACACGGTCCTGCGGCAAGCAGGTCTGCCAACAAGCTTGTTCAAGCTGGAGAGAATCCTTGTCAGCACCGAGGAGTTCTTTGCGCTGTATCGCGGGATCGCGGAGGCCAGCAATGATCCTACTATTGGCCTGAAGCTCGGGACCGAGGAGCGCGTCGAGCGCTACGATCCGGTAAAACTCGCGGCGCTCTCCGCGCGTTCGTTCCGGGATGCGGTCGAGCGTTTGTCGCGCTATAAGCAACTCACTTGTCCTGAGGAAATCCGTCTAGTCGAACGGGGCAATGAATGCGCAATCAAGTTCGTCTGGTTGCTAGCGCATGAGCAAGAACCTCCCTTGCTCGTAGACGTGTGCTTCGCATGGATTCTTACGCTGGGACAGCGAGGTACCGGACGACCGCTACGTGCCAAGAGAGTCGAGTTTCAACGCGCTCCCGCCCATCGGGAAATGTATGAAGCACATTTCCGCTGCCCGGTAAAGTTCAAGGCCACGCAAAATGCGCTGATATTCAGCAAGTCAGATATGGATCTTCCCTTTGTAACTTACAACGCTGATTTGCTGGCGACGGTCGCGCCGCAGCTTGAGGCAGAACTGAGTGAGCAACTCGCACAGAAAACGTTTAGCGAACAAGCAAAGGCCATTTTGAAGCAGTTGCTCGCAGGTCAGCGTCCGGGGATACAGGATCTCGCGAGAGAGCTGCACCTGAGCACTCGAACCTTGCAGCGCCGCCTCACCGAGCAGAGCATTACGTTTCAGCGATTGTTGGACGAGGCGCGTCGTGAACTGGCTTGTCACTACCTCCTCCACTCATCGCGGGAGCTGAATGAAACCGCCTATCTCCTGGGCTACGAAGATGTCAACTCCTTCTTCCGCGCTTTCCACCATTGGGAAGGGACCTCACCGGGACAGTGGCGATTGCTGCAAAAGAACTCGAACCCGACGACACAAGCCCAAGTGGGATGATAACGATAAGCGCGTTTGTCGAACCGACAACTGGCATTAGCTACTTTCCGTTTGCCGTCATCCGGCCACCACACTGCGCAACGCTCGATCCAAATCAGCCCAAAGATCCTCCACGGCCTCGATACCCACGCTCAGACGCAACAGCGCCTGCGGCAGGTGCTCCTGCCCAGGAATGCTAGCTCGCCTTTCGATGGTGGACTCGACCCCACCGAGGCTGGTGGCATGTTGGATGAGCTGCAGTCCGGCGCACACGGCGTCCGCGGCGGCGGCATCGCCTCGCACGTCAAACGAGATAATCGTGCCGAAGCCCTTGAGTTGGCGCCGCGCGGCCTCGTGGGTGGGGTGGCTCGCCAAACCGGGATAGCGCGTCAGAGTGACGTTCGGATGAAGCGCGAGACGCTCGGCTAGTGTCATCGCGTTGTGCTGCGCACGCTCCAGCCGCAGTGCCAACGTCCTAGCCCCGCGGACCGCGAGAAACGTCTCGAGGGCGCCGGGTGTTGCACCCGCAAGTTCGCGGGCCTGCCGCAACGCCGCCACCAAGTTCGCGTCGCGCACGGTGACTGTGCCACTGAGCAGGTCCGAGTGTCCGCCGATGAACTTCGTCACCGATTGCACGGCCACGTCGGCCCCGAGCGCCAGCGGACGCTGATTGAGCGGTGTAGCGAAGGTGTTGTCTACGCCTACGATCGCACCACGCTTTCGCGGTGCGGCACAGATGACGTCCAGATCAGCCACCGTCAGCAGCGGGTTCGAAGGCGACTCCAGCCAAATCAAGTCAGCCACGTCGCCCATCTTGATCCAGCCTGCGGTGTCGGCCACGGCAACGCGATGCACCGTCCACCTTCCGCGGGTTTGGCCAGCTTTGACGAGTCCCGCGACACCCTGGTAGCAGTCATCCGGCAGGGCCACGACCGAGCCTGTGGGGAGTTGATCGAAAATCGCCGCGATTCCCGCCATGCCGGAGGCGAAGGAGACTGAAGAGCCACCTTCAAGGCCGCCGACGATCTCTTCCAGTGCCTCCCAGCCCGGTGTGGCGTCGTCGCGAGAGTACGCACGGTGATCGCCCAATACAAAGTTCGACGCCGGCCAGGGCGGCACGTTTAGAGGCGAGCCTGGGCGCCGGTCCCGTCCTGCCGAGACCAGCCAAGATTCAACCGAAGCTGTACCACCCGCTTTGTGACCCTTCGTATCCCCTGATGTCATTGGTGGATTTTAGCGGATAGCAACCTGAGTCGATTGGTGAAACATCGCCATTCTACTCACTACCAAAAGGAATGGGCTCTGATCCTCGCACCGGACCAGCGCCCGCTTCTCTTTATCCCACAGCGGCTGTCAGGGCGTTACGGACAGAGTCCGGGTTTGCTCTCACGTAGTGCTTGAGTGTCACCCCGGGGTTTGCCTGGCGCAACAGGCCGGTCGCGAGCAGCGGGTTCGATGTATCCGCAATCAGGGAAGCCACGCCTCGGCGAGCCGGGTAGAAGCCAGCCCACGAGATTCCGTGCTTGCGCATTGTGGGCCGGATGACGCGGTTGTTTAGCGAGTTCAGGCTGAGCGGATTGCCTGCGCGGTTGGCCAAGATGTACCCCTGCGTCTGCCTGCGAATGTCGAGCATTGACCGGAGAGGCTCGACGACGGGGACGGATGCCCGAGAGCCTTCAGTCTTGCAGTCTTCGTTGACCGTGTTTCTCCAGATTGACCGCTTGACGTGCAGGTATTGCCCGTCATAATCCTGCCACTGTAGCCCCATGATCTCTGCCGGACGGAGGCCACCGTAGAACGCCAACGCAACGGACAGCGCGGCCCCGCCATCGAGCACAGAGAGCATCTGCTGGACTTCGTCAAGTGTGTAGACCGGAGGTTGGGGCCTGCGCGGCATGCGCTTAAGCCAGCCAGAATCACGCACAGGGTTGTGCGTGGCACGCCCGGTCATGATTGCCCACTTGAAGACCGACGAGAGCAGCCACTTGTTGTGCCTGAGTTGCCAGCTGCCCAGGCCACGATTGGCCATGTCTGTGAGCAGCGTAGAGAGCAGAGGTGTTGTGATGCCTGCTATGGCGAGATGCGCGAGATCATCACGTGCAATTCCAGATTGCGCGGTATCCGTACGCTGTGCACGGTGCGAGGTTGGCATCAGCCCACTTCAGGTATGCTGCAACGAGAACGCCAAAGCAACGATCGTTCTCCGATTTCCAAGCGTGCGCCTTCAGCCACTCAGCCATCTCTCCGGCACACTTACTGCTAAGGGGGTACAAGAACAAAGGCTGCTAGGGACCAGCGTTTACGTAGTGCTCTCACCCGATTGCATTCTATGGCCAGCGCTAGACGACTGCAAGGTTAGTACCTGGCCTTCCGAGCGGGTGCCGCCCCTGCGAGATACAATGCAGAGCCTGGCAATCGCGCCGCAGTTAGTCTTTCTCTTCGCCATAGAGCTGCTGCGAGAGGTAGTTCTCGTAGCCCATCTCGTCAATGGCGTGGAGTTGGCCTTCGAGCCAGTCGATGTGGTGTTCTTCGTCGAGCAGGATTTTCTCCAGCAGTTCGCGCGAACCGTTGTCCCCGGCGGCAACGCAGGTCTTGATGCCATCGTTCAGACGCTTGACGGCAGCGTATTCCAGATCGAGGTCATTCCTGAGCTGCAACTTGAGGGTCTGACCGATGTTGATCCTAAAGTAGTCGCTCATGTTGGGCGAGCCGTCGAGTAGCAGGATGCGCTCCATGAGCTGCTCCGCGTGTGCCATTTCCTCGATCGACTCCTTGCGGGTGGTCTTGGCCATGCGCTCGTAACCCCAGTTTTCACACATCTCCGCATGCAAAAAATACTGGTTGATGGCGGTCAGCTCCGCCTTCAGCACGTCATTCAAGACTGCGATAACCTTCACGTCACCTTTCACAGTTTTCCTCGCTAGGGTCGAGCGGAAGCACCGCTGGCTCACCCGAAATCAATCCCCAGAATCTCGCGGGAGCAGATCGTCGGGAAATTGCAGGTTATGCCTGCAACTGTTGAATATAGCACTCCTCCAGGGAAACGGTACGACCCTAGGATACGGAATTGGGGGGCTCAGGAACGGCGGGGCCAGCGCTGCCATTGGCGGGCTTCCCATTGGCGGATTCTGGGGAGTTTGGCGGCTTAGGTGCGCTATCGAGCACACGGTTCTGCAAGCAGAACAGCGCCAGTTCCAGCCGATCGGCAACCCCGAGCTTGTCGTAGACCTTGCGGAGATAGTTCTTGACAACCTGTTCCGTGGTTCCAACGCGCAGCGCGATTTCCTTGTTCTTCATGCCCTGGGTAACGCAAGACACGATCAGCGACTCCTTGGGAGTGAGCTGCACCTTGGGACGGCCACCGGCCGGACGGCTGCCCTGGCTGCGGTAGGCGCTTAGCACCCAGTGGATTCCCTGGCGGTCGAGCCACGGTTCCCCACTCGCCACCTTGCGCAGGCATTCGACCAGCAGTTCCGGCTCCACTTCACGCGACACGATTCCGTGGGCGCCACGGCGAAACAGCTCCAGAGTGAGCTCTTCGTCAGGTTCGTGAGTAACGACGACCACCCGGAGCTGTGGTGTCTGCCGGAGGAGGTCGGAAACCGCCTCCACCGGATTGCTCGCCAAGGCCGCTTCGAAGATCAAAATGTCTGCGGAAAATTTCTTGGCTGCGGCCAGGGTCTGCGCCAGGGTCTCGGACTGGCCGACAACCCGGATGTCATCTTCCAGGGCAAAGATCTTGCGCAAGCCCGCGCGAAAGATGGCCTGCGTGTCGGCGACGATGACACGGATGAACTGGCCGTTGCCGTCACCTTCCGCCGGACGTTCCAGATTGTCGTCCACGCCGACCGGAATGCTTGCCATCAGGTCCCTTGCGCGCCCTATCGGCGCTCGAAACGATACTCGTCGATGACCACCCCTACCCCGCGGCGGCCACCGTCTTCGAAACTGCGCACCACTCGCCCCCGGCAATCCACGCGGATGTCCTCATCTGCGCCCACCACGTCGGCGGGCAGCGAGATCACGAAGTCCACTGGCGAGCCCACCGGCATGTCGGAATCTATCTCGAACAAAACGCCGTTGGCCGAGATGTTCTGGGTCTCCGCCGGCTGCGTTCCTCCATCCGACTTCACCGCCACCGGCAGCTTCACCGGAAAGCGCGCCGCACCTTGCATATCCGTGTAGCGCTTACGGTTCGGGTTGAGCGTAGTCTTCACGTCCTTGCCTGTTTCGGATGACACGGTCTCTAGCCGACCTTCTTTCCGGGCCACGCGGCACCCATCGCCGTGTGACCGTAGTTGGGCATTTCGAGGGCAGCTTACACCCCGGAATCAGACATGGAAAGTTACCGAAGTCATGCGACTTCTATGCGTAACCGCTTGCGGGTCATGGAATTACGAGGAATTTTGTGGTCTGCATCAGCTACCTGATCACACCGCGTGGCGCCCTGTGCAACTGGCATTTGGCAAGGGGTGACGGTTGGCGAGCAGGGATTCCCCTGCGAAACCAGACCGGCTCGAGGCTAAGTGCTCAATTGCCGAAAGCCGCCCTAGAACCTAGTCACTTCGGTGAAGTTGAAGTCTCGCACTCTCATGGCCGGAACCACCATGTCAAAGGATTCCTCGCCAGAGGCCCGAACGGGCACACTCATCGCCTCCACGTTCGACAGCATGTGAATGAGGCTCTCGTTGAAGCGAAAGTTGCGGATGCCGCCCTGCACTTTCCCGTTTTCTATCAGGAAGGTACCGTCGCGGGTCATGCCGGTGAGAATTTTCTCATAGGGATCGACTTCGCGGATGTACCACAGGCGAGTGACCAGGATACCGTGGTCCGTCTCCCGGACCATCTGGTCGACGGTCTGGGGTTGTGCCGGTGCACCGAAGACGATGTTGAGCGGCATCTCTCCCATCTCGTTGGGCAGCGGGAAGCCGTGGCCGGTTGCTTCGATGATCCCAACTTTGGCGGCCTGTTCTGACTTCTTCATCTTCGCGGCGGTGCCGCGTGCATAAACAACCCGCTGCACAATGCCCCTCTCGACCAGGGGAACCCGCTGCCGGCAGATGCCTTCGCCGTCGAACGGGACATTCGATTGCAGGGGGTGGCTGACATCGTCCCAGATGTCGATGTTCTCGCCAAACAATTGCGTTCCGATGCGGTTGTTGAGAAACGAACGCTCGTCCAGAATGGCCTGGCCAGCAAAGTCCCAGAACATGAAGCCAACGATGTCGAGCACGGCGGCGGGCTCGAGGATGACGGTGTGCTTCCCCGCCGGGACGTCGCGAGGGGCGGCCGATTCCACTGCCTTGCGGGCAGCCACCTCGGCTAGGGCCAGAAGATCTAGATTGCGCACATCAGGCGAGTTCGCTTTTTGCCATCCCGAGGAATCGCTGCCCAGCATCGTGATGGAAATCTCGGCGGAGGTCTGAGTGTGCCACTCGCTCAGGCCCCGCGAGTTGAACATGCCTTCGATGGACTCAGCGCTGGAGAAGATGCCGGCGGTGGTGAGGTTGTGTCGGCGAGCCATGGCGACAATCTTTCCCACGGCCTCGGCGCGGAGCTCAGGCGTGATGGCCGAGGTCTCGGCAAAGTGACGACTGGGAACCTTCGCGCGCACCGCTGCACCCGCGCCGCACGAGCTGGGCATGGGGAGAAGATCCGGATCGGGATGCTGCACCCGCGCCAAATTCTCGGAAGCCGCGACCACGTGCTTCAGGCTGTCGTCGTCGAATTTGTTGGTGGAGGCGCGGGCAGTACGGCCGCCAAACGCCGTGCGCACGGAGACGCTATAGTTCTCTTCCGCGACGTTCTGGTGGATGGCATTGTTGGCGAAACGGGTGAGAGCTGACTTCCCCCCGGCGAAAATGGCCTCGACCTCTTCGGCGGTCGAGTACTTACGCAGGCGCAAGAAGATGTCGGAGGCGTGGGATTGAGTCAGCATTTAGCGCTCCGCGCTCGGCATTCCGCCTCCAGGACGTGCGGACAGGAGAGCTCAACATTCGTATACTGGTCGCGGGCATTGGCCCGAGTTCGGCGGGCCTTCCCGGAGAACCTTGCGGTTTGTTCGCCGATGCTCACGCCCCCCGATACGCGCTCCCCACCTGAATGTTTCGGAACCGCGCCGGCGCGGCTCCGTGCCCTGTGCCCATGACCTGCTGAGGTTGGCCCTTGCCGCAGTTGGGAGTTCCCCACAGCGTCCACTCGTCGCGCGAGCAGATTGCATCCATGGAATTCCAGAATTCGGTGGTGATGCCGGAATACGATGGGTTTTTCAACAGCCGCGCGCGCTTGCCACTCTTGATCTCCCAACCAATCTCGCAGCCGAACTGAAAGTTGTATCGCTTGTCGTCGATCGACCAGCTCTTGTTTGTCTCCATGTAGATGCCATGGTCGGTATCCGCAATGAGTTGTTCGCGGGCCAACGGCTTCTCACCCGGCAGGATGCTGATGTTGGTCATCCGGATCATGGGCAGGCGGTTCCAGCTTTCGGCACGCATGGTGCCGCCCGAGCGGTGGGCGCCGATGGCCTGCGCCGTCTCACGCGAGCTGAGATAACCGGTGAACAACCCTTCCGTAATGATCGGTGTGCACTGCGCCGGGACGCCTTCATCGTCGAAGCCGAAGGTTCCGAGGCCGGGACCGTGTTCCTGGCGGGCGTCAGCCACAACGTTGACTAACTCGCTGCCGTAACGCAGCCGGCGCAGCTTGTCCAGAGTGAGGAACGACATGCCGGCGAAGTTGGCTTCCATTCCCAGGACGCGGTCGAGTTCGACAGGATGCCCGATCGACTCGTGAATCTGCAGGCCCAGCTGCGCGCTGTCAAGAATGATCGTGAACACTCCCTGGGGGCATTGCTCGGCCTTGTGCAGAGCGACGGCTTCTTCTGCGATCCGGCGCGCGTTGTCCAAGAGTTTCAGTTCGAGGATCAGTTCATAGCCCTTGTTTTGCCATTGCCCACCAAAGGAGTTGGGATAGGAACGCTTCATGATCTCGCTGCCCGCGAAGGAGTAGGCGGCATAGCCGGCACCGGTGGAGAACTTCGTCTGGTGGATTTGGCTGCCTTCCGACGACACGTACCATTGCTCCTCGCGTCGGAAGTTCATGCTGGTCTCGGCCAGCGTCACACCCGCGACCGAGCGGAGTTCGCTGTCGATCCTGAGCAGCAGTTCGAGATTCTGTTCGACGGAAGTGGTAAAAGGATCGATCTGATGCGGCGTCGCCCACTCGGCAATGACGGCCCTTTCAGGAGCAAGCCGAATGTTTTCTCGCTTCACACGCGCAGAAGCCTTAGCAATCGCCACGGCGCGCCCGGCCGTAGCTTCAACTGCGCCGCGCCTGAGGTCGTCAGACGCGGCAAAGCCCCAAGCTCCGTCGGCAATCACGCGCATGCCCATCCCCAGCGATTCGGAGTCCGCGGCATGGCCCACCTTACCATTCTTGGTAGCCAAGGCCCGGCTGCGGTCGTCGACGATGCGGAGATCAGCGAACGAAGCGCCATGGAGCGCCGCCACGTTCAGAGCCCAGGAGGCAATGTCTTTCATGACGTGAGACTCAAATCTACCACGGGCCGCGCCCGGTTTGCCGGTCACGGCTTGGCCGAGAAGACAAGAAAGTAATCCATGTTGTCCTTCACGAAGTCGTACTTGCCGACCAGTTCATACCCCGCCTCGGAAGCTTCCTGGATGATGAGATCGGCGGAGACGCCGTGGTCTTGTCCGTTACCGCTGCGGTCAATGACCCCGAGCTTGGCCCCGGGGCGTAGAGCCGCCCGCAGGTTGCGCAGCAGAGCCACCGGCTGCGCCACTTCGTGATAGGTCTTGAGCAGGAGCACGGCGTCGACCTGGTTGGCCGGCAGCAGCGGATCAGCGGGCTTGCTCAAGATGGTCTTGACGTTGTGAAGGTGCTCTCTGCTGATTCGGTTGTCGATATAGAGGATGGCCTTGGGGTTGATGTCCACCGCGAACACCAGGCCCTGGTTGCCGACCCGCTGGGCGGCGCGCACGCTGAACCAGCCGGAACCCGCGCCGATGTCCGCCACGGTCTTGCCGGGCGCGATGCCGAGAATGTCCATGACCCGGTTGATCTGCAGCCGGTCGTCCCTTCCCGGCGACTCAAAGATGGAGAGATCGCCCGTGTAGGGCGTGCTGGTTTTGCGGGTGTCAGTTTCCTGGGCACCGAGCGCGCAGGGAGTCAGAACAGAAACGGCGCCCCGGGCAAGCAGCAGTGCAACGATGGCCCGGCGACATAACAGCAAAGGCACACGACTTGGCATGGAGCCCCTCGCTACAAGAATAGACGGAACCATGGGCGAGTCGCGCCAAGAATCCGAACCTGGCGGGAACCCGTGCTAAGCGCTTGTGTGGCTGAGTGCTGAAGGCCAAAGGCCAAAACGCCAACGCTAAAACCGCGCAAGCCTTCTCACCCCCGGCTGTGCCCCGCGTCACAGACCCTTCGCCCGTGACGGATTTCAATAGAAAGGGCGGAGCGGTTTTTCGCACGCCGGCAGAGGACTCTGCCGCGCCGAGGAGAAGCTTTTCATGAGCACTCTTGTTCAGGACAAGACAGCCGATCTGGCCGGGCCGGGGATCGGCGACTATGTCGAGCTCGAAAAAATCCTGCCCCATGACTATCACTCTCTACTCTCGCCCCGGGAGACGCAGCAGGCCATTTTCCACGTAAAGCGCTACATCGAAGACAGCCTGTGCCAAGCGCTGAACTTGATGATGGTGGAGGTGCCGCTGATCGTCGACGTGGAGAGCGGCGTCAACGACATGCTGGATCGCGACGGGTCGCGCACTCCCATCCAGTTCCACATCCCGAACGACCGTGACAAGCACCCCCTCGATGCCCAGGTGGTGCAAGCAGCCACCAAGTGGAAGCGGATGGCGCTGGCGCAGTTCGGTTGCCAGCCAGGGGAGGGCATCTGCACCGACATGCGAGCGGTGCGCAAAGATTATTTCCTCGATCACGACCACTCAGCCTATGTTGATCAGTGGGACTGGGAACGGGTCATCACACTCGAGCAGCGGAACCTGGATTTCCTGAAGGCGATCGTCAGCAAGATCTGGCATGTGCTGGTGGGCGCGGAAAAGTATGCCCAGTCGTTGTTCCCGCAGCTCAAGGACGTGCGCTATCCCGACCTGCCCGAGGAACTGACCTTCCTGCATGCGGAAGAGATTCTCGATATGTATCCCGACCTGCCGCGCAAGCAGCGCGAGACCCAGGTGCTCGAGAAATATCCGGCCATCTTCATCATCGGCATTGGCTGGCCGCTGCCGGATGGGTACCCCCACGAGATGCGCGCTGCCGACTACGACGACTGGATCACTGATACCAACGAGGAAACCGACAAAGCCACCCACGGCCTCAACGGCGACATTCTGGTCTGGAACCATGTGACCAGGCGCCGCCATGAACTGACCTCGATGGGCATTCGCGTTACCGCGGAGACCCTGAAGAAACAGCTGAAAATGTCTCACCAGCTGGACTTCTTGAAGCTGCCCTATCACCGGGCGATCCTCGAAGACCGGATTCCACTCTCGATCGGAGGTGGCATCGGCCAGTCGCGCACGCTTATGCTTCTGCTCCGCAAGGCACACCTGGGAGAAGTCAGCGTCACAGTATGGCCGAAGATCCTGAAGGAGATCTGCGCGAAGAGAAACATCTTCGTGCTGGAGTAAGAGCAGAAGTCGGGACTCAGAAGCAAGGGGGCGGCCACAAAGCCGCCCCTGCTGGTGAGCGGGAATATCTGGATTGCGGAGGACTCGGAGGCGCGTTGCGCGCTGACTCCCGATCACTAGGATTGGGGTGCCTGGTGGGATTCGAACCCACGTCATCCGGAGCCACAGTCCGGCGTTCCACCGCTGAACTACAGGCACCACCGGGAGGAGCGGAACCTAACGATTATAACAACTCGGTGAGAGCTTGGCAGGAAGCAGAAGCCACTACCCGCGGCCGATACCCACGTATTGGAATCCCATGGAGCGCAGTCGCGCGGAATCCAGGAGGTTCTTGGTATCTACAATAACCGGCCGTTTGAGCAACTGCTTGATCTTCTGGAAGTCGAGTGAACGAAACTCTGGCCAGCCAGTACCCACCACCAGCGCGTCCACCCCTTCCACGGCGGCGTAGGCGGTTTCACAATAGGTGATAGAGCCATCCAGATAGCTGCGGGCGTCACCCAAGGCTGCCGGATCATAGGCCCTTATCCGGGCCCCCTTGGACAAGAGGGTCTGAGCCAGGCGGATCGACGACGACCCCGCTACGGAATTCGTATTAGGCTTGAAGGCCAGGCCGAGAATGCCGAGTTCTTTGTTCTCGACGTTCTGCACCATGCCGGAGATTTTTTCGACCATGCGGTCGGTAAGCTGCTGGTTAACCTCGCGGGCAGCGCTGAGCACCCGGAGGGGTACGCCCTTGTCTTTGGCCAGCTGGGCCAGCGAATCCATATCCGACTCCGCAAAGAGCCCGCCCATGGTGGTCCCGGGCTGCAGGCAGCGCGGTGCGATCTTCTTATCCAGCCCGAGTGCCATTGAAAGGCTGACCGCATCGGCGTTGACTCTCTCGCACAGACCGGCCAATTCGTTGATGAAGGAGATCTTGGTCGCAACAAAGGCGGTCGCGGCTTCGCGCACCAGTTCGGCCGTCTCGTGGTTGGTCACGATGACGGGCACGCCCCGCATCACCAGCGGGTGGAAAATCTGCTTGAGGGCGGCAATAGCGTCGCCGGACGAGGTTCCCAGGATGATACGGTCGGGCCAGTTGAAGTCCTCGACCGCGCAACCGTCGGTAAAAAACATGGGCTGCGAGACGATGGTGCCGCGCAATTTTGCGTCCCGCAGGGATCGCTCCAGCGCTCCGGCGGTCCCTACCGGCACCGGCGTCACCAGAGAGAAGATGACTTGCTTAGGAGCGTGCCGGGCGATGCGCAGCACCAACTCGGACAGATTCGCCGCACTATCTTCCGCCAGGAAAATAACCTGCGACTTGCGCGAAAAGGACTCCAGATCGGTGGAGTAGACCAGCCGCCCGCAGCGCACACTCCGCTTCACGATTTCCTTTAGATTCTTTTCGAAGAACGGAATGTTCCCCTGGGCCATCTCCACCATGCGGGAGCTGTCCACGTGACAGCAACTGACGGGCGTACCGAAGTCCGCCAGGCAGGCAGAAATCACCGTACCCAAATATCCTGACCCGTAGACCCCAACGTGCATGCAGGACGTCTCCCGAAGGGAACGACAGCGCCGCTTAGCCTGGGGACGGGCCGCTGGAACCACCGGCGCCTGGCTCCTTTATGTACCGCGGGGGCCGGGTTGTGGCAATGCACGTCAGGACGTGGCCCCCAGCTACGCAGGTACATGGCCCGATCTGCCGCCGAGATTCGGGAGTTGGGCGACCGGTTTGCCCTTGCGCAGACTGGGGTTAGGAGGAGGGCCGGGATACCAGGCGGGGACCGAGCCGCAAGGTCGCCAGATCGGTCCAGCAGTTCTGCTCGTCCTCGCGCACGAAGGTCAGTTCCTCCAGCGCAATCCGCCGACTCCCGGTATAGCGCTGCCAGCGCCGCCGGGCCATCTCAAACGCTTCCCAAGCCTGCTCTTCCGAGCTCATCTTGACGATGGTCAGATGCGGAATATAGGACCATTGTTCGGTGAAGCAGAGCACTTGCTGATTCAGTTTGTCATGCAGCTCAAGCATGCGCGATGCCCCGTGAGCGACCCGGATGAACACGGTGGGCGTGACAGGAATGAAGGTCTCCACCTCACCCAGCATCACCTCGAAGGGCTCCTCTTGACTGCAGACCTCCTCGAGCGACTCGAGCGCATCGGCTTCCCTGCCGCACAAAGGGCGCGGTGGGAGGATGGTCAGGTGAGTTGCCAGGTGCGGAAGATCCGGGTGTAGTTCACGCCGGACACGCTCTACGAATTCCCTGGCCGGGTCTTTCACATACCCTACAAGTGCATAACGCGAACTTGCCATGATCGCGCTCTGGATTATACCGAACCCGGCCACCGCATGGCCCGCCGGTCACCAGCCAGGGGACTGCCCATTCCCCGGCGCAGTTTAGAATCAAGACGATACGATTTAGGGGCATGTACTGCTGGGCGTTCCCAGCTGCACCCAAACCTTCTTCACAGCCGTTTCCTCACGCCCAGGAATATCGGAATCGCCGCCAGCTGCGCCGCCACAGAGAAGGCAATCAGTGCCGAGATGGAGACATCGTACAGCCTGCCAATGATCACGCTGCCCAGGAACCAGAAGACTCCGTAGCCCGCCGTGAAAATGCCGTAAGCCGAGGGCCGGCGCCGTTGCGGGACTACGGTCGCGACCGCCGCAGGAATAAGGGACTCGTGGACACCCATACCAACTCCCCAGAGCGCTGATCCTATCAGCGACAGCCGGAGTCCCCCGAGAAAAACCAAGGGAGCCGATACCGCCGATATCACCGTCAGGGGAACCAGGATCGCGAATCCGGCCCGATCAAACAGACGGCCAAACACCAGGCCGCTCGCCGCCATGGCGGGGCAAGCCCGCAGCCTCGATGTTCAGGGGCGTTGACCTCCAGGTCGACCGGCCGGGGATAAGAGAGCCGGGCGATCCCCAGCAGGCCGAGCGTGAGCACGGCCGGAACCAGCAGCATTCCGAAGGCGGTACGGTAATTGCCCCGGCCGACCAGCACCGCGGCGACGACCAAGGGTCCGAAGAGAGCTCCAAGCTGGTCTAAGGCTTCGTGGAGTCCGAAACCCCATCCATAACCCACCTCCTTCGCGGCATGGGAGGGCATCACGTCCCGCGGCGGATTGCGAATGGCTTTACCGGTGCGCTCCAAAACAATCAGCAAAGCAGCCGAGAGCAAGATCGGCGGCCCATCCAAGCGGAGAGGAGGGTTGTGCAACTTCGACGAAATCGCGGAAGGTGAACCTGGAACGAATGCGTTTCGGGGTCGAGCCCATGCGGCATCTGGGCCAGTTCGGGAATGCCGGCCTCGGCGAGTTTGTTGAGAAAGTCGTTGCCCATCTCCACGAATCGCCGAGCCACCCGCAGGTACTCTTTCTCGGCTTCTTCCTGCTCCAGACCCAACCAGGGCGTGTCCTGCCGATAAGCAATCTCCTGGGCCTGGCGCAAGAGCCGGCGGCGGAAGGATGCCCAAGACCCAGCCCAGTCGATGGCAGAGATGCTTCGAATTCCTTCTTGGCGCGCGGCCGACACAAGCTAGGTAGAAGCGACCTTCCGATACACGGCCTGCCAGTTCCTGGGCGTCGTCCGCCACAGTAGCGGCGCCGAGTTCGTCCGCGATGCTCGCCAGCCGCAAAAGTTGGGGTGTGCCATCGATCTGGATCGGTGTCGAGTCAGCCACACTTGCGCCCTGCGCCACTGCCATCGACCTCGTCGCCGCTCTGTTTCCCTGGTCGGCCATTTCGGCTCAGGCCTGCGATCGAACACCTTCCTGGTGGACATAGCGGATCACTTCCACTTCCGACATCGCGATCAGGCCCTCGTCCACCATCTCATCAAGGGCAGGCAGCAGCTTTTGAATGTTTTCTTCGGCGTCGATCACCGACACCATGATCGGCCGATCCGAGGAGCGCAGCAGGTGATGCTTGTGGATGAGCGTGCTGGCCCCGTAACCATCGATGCCCCGCAAAACGGTCGCACCCGCGATGTCGAGCTCCCGGCACTTGCTTACAATGGCCTCGTACAGCGGCTGCTTGTGCCATTTGTCATCTTCGCCGAAATGAATGCGCAGCATTTTGGGCCTGCCTTCCAATTTCATATCCGCGCCTCCTGCCGTCGTTCGGCCTTCTGGGTGTACTTAATGACGTCCACATCGGACAGGACCACCAGGCCCTGCCGCACCATCTGCTCGAGAATCGGCATGAACGCCCGCAATTTCTCTTCCGTGTCGACCACCGACAACACAATGGGACGATCGTGCGAAAGACTGAGGGCCGCGTTCTTGTGAATTCGCCGGTTGGCGCCATAGCCGAGAATGCCGCGATATACGGTCACGCCGGCAATATCGTGCGCTCGCAACCCGCTCACGATAGCTTCGTATAAGGGCTTGCCATTCCATTTGTCGTTTTCGCCGATGTAGATCCGCAACATCTTCGCCTTACCTTCCCGTTTCAGCGGTGGACCTTCGGAGGCAGCTCGTTTCTGCTCCTTCTCGGCCGGTTTGACGATGGTCGTGTCCTGCATTTCGATCAGACCTGTGCCGACCATCTCCTGCAGTTTGGATAGCAGTTGATCCACCTTTTCTGCGGTTTCGATGAACTCGATCTTGACCGGCAGACGGACCGCCAGATCTACAAGCCGGGTGGTATGAAGGTGGTGGTCGGCCCCGAAGCCGGCGATGCCGCGTGTCACCGTAGCTCCTGACACGCCACGAAAGAACAGAAAATCCAGAATCGCCGCGTAGGCGGGGCTCCCGTGGTACTGTTGGTCCTCCGCAACGTAGATGCCGACTTTCTTGCCCGGTCCCGGTGTGAGCACATTCTCCTCCTGCGCCTAGACTGCGCGGGTATCCCTGGACTGGCCAGCGACCGGCCCAGGGCCTGGCCGTGAAAATTGCGCACATCGGCCAGCGGCCCGTTGGTTTTCTCCAGCGCCCCTAGCGAAGTCTTTCAGGATATCGAATGCCTCCGCTGCATGGCTCGATCGGTGCCCATGCCCCAGGCAGGCCCAACCTGATTCTTGGGATCCACGTCATGGTTGTGGGTGGATCGCGAGACTTCCCAGCGCTGCTTTGGTTGTATTCTTACGGACAGGACCAATTGCTTCGCCGGCGGGACTATGCATAGTTTGAGGCACGATCGGCAAAACTTCCCGGTTTCAAGTTGTGCCTCTTCGCCGCTCACCTGCAGTTCCATGATTGCGCCCACAACGGGTTGACAAACTGTTCACGTCTGGCAGTGAGATTGATCCAGCCCCATGCTGCCGCAGCCTACATGCCTGGACGGGAGGAGCAGCAGAAACGCCAACGTTGCCAACCTTCCCGGCGAGGAAAAGAAAGTCAGAGAGCACGCTGTGGGCTTGCCCGAATAGAGTACCTGCCTCTATGATTCACTAAAGGATAAGTCATTGACAGTCGGGGCGTAGCGCAGCCTGGTAGCGCACCTGCCTTGGGCGCAGGGGGTCCCCGGTTCAAATCCGGGCGCCCCGACCAAATTTCTCCTCTCACATCAAGCAGATAGGAGCGAGATACTGCTCGTCTCCTCATTGCGGCGCTCTTCGCCGGGTCAGAAGAGTGTGCCGCAGACTATACAGCACAAACGGGCGCACGCCAGAACCGCCGAGGGCTCTGCGATGCTGTTTTTTCAAGCTAGAAGGCTCGATGTGGCCGCTCTGGGTGGCGGCAGGCCAGATCCAGCCTTCCTGGGGCCTGCCAGGCCTATTCCACCGCTGCTCCAGGATTGTGCGGACTCTCGGAGTCATCGGAAGTAGCCTGCGCGCTGCCTTTGTCTTGCCGTGGGTGACCAACAGGCTGCCGTTGCGGCCATTCACCCAGGTAATAGCCTCCCATCGCAGCCTATAGCATTCTTCGGGGCGAAGCCCCGTGTCCACGAGCAACGCTGTAACCGAGGCCAACGGCTCATGTGCTGCGGCCAGATACCTAGCCTCTTCCTCAACACTGACGACCCGTTCCCGATGTCGCTCGCCGGGAAGCATCTTGATCTTCGGCACTGCTTCCAGAATTCCCCATTCTGACGCGATCCTGAGGATGCGGCGCAGTACGCGCAACGAGGAATGAACCGTGCTGACTTGCAAGCCGCGCGCTTGACGCTGGGCGCGAATTCAGTTGCCATTTCGCTGGTGATTTCGTCGAGTTTCGCATTTGCCAGTGGTCGGTGGGCCTTAATCGCGCGCAGCCCCACGCGGTAGAAGTCAAGCCATGTCTTTCTCGCAGTCGTTGACTCAATCCACGGCTCGAAGCGCTTCTCACAAAATTCGGACAATGTCGGGGCCAGCTTCCTATCTCGAATTCCCACCTCCCCCTTGGCCAAAGCTGTGCGATGGGCAGCCTCCATCTGCCCCGCAACCTCGTCATTGCCCTGCTTCGTGGATTCACGCACCAGCCTGCCGTTGAACATGAATGCCATTGTGCGGTCTCTGGGGTTCGGTACTCGACGCACCGGCGACGGATATGTCTTCGAGGTTAAGCTCGACACCCTCGGGGAGTTGAAGAACAAGTACGGTGTGAACTTGTGAACATGGTGAACATTCTGCCGGGTCTGGGTGTGAATGTGCGTCGAGATAGGTTATCTCTCTGCTCTTCAGCGTCCCGCCCAGGCAGCCACGAAGACCCGGCCGCTTAGCGTGCTAAGTCATGGCCTTAAGCGACCGTCGTTGCACAACCACCTACTCGGAGTGTCGAAGGCCGCCACAGTGGGGCGGCCCCGTGAGCTCCCGTGATGCTAGCGAGGGTTACGGCGGCAACGCCGAAGCTAGGCAGAGCCTCCTCAACCCGCCGGCGTCAGTACTCCGGTCCCCCTGCGGCCCGCACCCACTTAGAATGCCCGCACGGGCCGGAAAACTCGGGATTTGGCATGGGTTCACTAATGCTGGTGCCACCGTACCGGCTCAGGTCCGGGCTGCCGTATTGCGCGTCCTTGCCAAAGTCTTTGATTGTCTGTGGCGATACGTTCCCGAAGTTCCACGCGCACGACGTCGCCTTCCAACCTGAGGTGAGGCCGGGTGAGCTGAACGCCGCAAGGTGCCGGCCGATCGACCAGAACGGGTAGAAGTTGGCACCGGTGGGCGGGACAACACAGCCTTCTCCAGTCGAGGTGTTACACAGGAAGGCCGACCCGTTTGCGTCGGTCTCGAACTGGACCTGCGGGTAAGGCTGGCCTTGGGCATCGTACGGCCCTATGACCTCGAAGGGGGTTGGATGTCCCGGCGAACCGTCTGGCCACGCGTTTGGCTGGTACGAGACGCCGTCGAAATCAAGATCCCCGTTCTGGTAGCGGTCGGCGAAACATTGATTATCGGCTGAAAATGCCGGGATCTTGATACCGTCGATCGTGACATAGCGTTTTCCCTTCGGAAAGCACCAGCCGTCGGCGAACTCGCACAAAGCGCCGCTGTCGGATTGATCGGTTGGGCAGGCCTGTGGGCCAGTAGGGCCTTGTGTTTTGGCGTTCTGGCAAACGCCTGTCGTCGGGTCGCAAGGGCCCTCTCCCACCTGGTCGGGTCCCTCCGACCCTCCCACGCAGGTATCGAATGTCTGGTTATCAGTAAAGGATTGGCCCCCGGGGAAAGATAAAGAAGTCGGGTCCCGGTTGATCAATGACTTGCAGATCTCGGAGTGACCGATCTCCTCTTCCATCAGGACGCCACCCTCGAGCGCCGCCCAGGGGACCTGGTTGTTGATCGACGCAGTGTTGTACTCGGCGTGGAATGTGAAGGGCGTGCCGGCACAAGTGCTGATCGAGGTGTTCATAAAACCGTTTGCGGCGCTGGCTGTCATGTATCCGGTTCGACCGGTGGTCAAGTCTCGGATAGTAGCAGTGAATCCCTGCGGTGGGTCCGTGATCGAGACAACGAGCAGATCGCCGGGGTTGATCATGAGGGTGTGCCGGTTGGGCATGAGAGTGTTTATGTTGGCGAGTTGCGGGCTTGGGGGCCCGGCCGGGACACCGTTTGTCTGCAGGTAGGCGAAATTGATGGGCTCGATGCAGTCATCGTTGCAATTGCCGAACCCGTATGTGCACTCGAGGCTGTCGATCGTAAGCGCTGCGCACCATTGGGTCGCGCTGCAACTTTCGCTGTCGACGAACGGTGTATAGCCCGGCGGATATAGCTGGAGTTCCATAAAGGCGGAGCCAGCAGCCTCCGGGTCACTGCTCGACCCAGAGTTGCTGTCGCTGTCCGGGGTACACGGGTTCTGGGGATAGGAGCTCGGGTCGCACATAGGCAGCCCGAACCATGGCGCAACCGAGAGTTCACCGTAATGGGTTACGCTAAGGGAGAGAGTCGGGCTTTGCTTCGGGTCCACAGGCACCCTCACCACGTAAGTCATGGTATTGCCGGAGCCTGGTGCGCTGGAAATGAACTTTACGCTTGGTTCGTCGTGGCCCACGTACCAGCCGTTGTCGGTGAAGCGTTTGCCGGATCCGTTGACCACCTTGATCGGGTCTGTGCAAAGATCGCCCGCATGCGTCCTCACAGTCTGATAGGTCTTGCTCCAACCGTTGCAGTCAACCTCGTTGATCGGGTTCGGCGGCACCGCGCCTGACGCAGTCGCCGGCGTTGGCGTGCTTGTCGATTGCGCGACCGCGCCAGAAATGGCAAGCTAGCATATGGCAACGGCCATAGGCAGCCAGAAGAAGCGTTGCCAGCGCAAGCGTGCATACTTGGGGAAAGTGCAACAGAGCGAGCGAAACATGATATGACCCTTTCTTTTTATTGTTTGATTTTTTTAGGATTTCCGTGCGCGCGAATACACCAAACTTTTCAAGTTATTGAGCCATTAACTCGGAAAAATTCGCGCGCCTAATCTGCTTTCGTTCACGGGGGCCCGATTAGTCTTGAGAGAAAAATCCGCGCGGAACTATGCCAGGTCGAGATGAATTGAATTTTTTTCTGCCCTGGGATTGAAAAGCGCGCAGGACACTACCACAGATGCGCTGAACGCACAAGAGCCTAATTTCTGGGCGAACAAACAGGAAAGCAGCTCAGGATGTCCTATGTTGGGTCAATCAAGCAGGCCGCATGAGCCGTTGCACCATCGCGTGTGGCGCCTGAGGGGCCCACTGATCATCTCCAATCTCTTTCAGTTTCAGTCCACTGTGCGGGCTAACCCTATCGGCTTTCTCATCCCTGCGATCCGTGGCAGCAGCCTCAACCGCTCGAACT
Source organism: Terriglobales bacterium (assembly GCA_035623795.1). Lineage (GTDB taxonomy): Bacteria > Acidobacteriota > Terriglobia > Terriglobales > Acidobacteriaceae > DASPST01. The sequence continues at coordinate 5,851 of DASPST010000023.1, read as the reverse complement.
CCAGGCAGAGTTCGCACGGGCAGGGGCCGCCAGCGCGCGGATCAGGCTCAGGGGCGTACCTTTCAGGGGAATGTCCGTGTGTAGTCTCTTTTCTGCAATGAATATGACTTAGGCTACGGCCTGAGATTCAGCTTCACCACCGAAAGACTTGAGTGCGGTAGCTTCATCCTTTTGGATATCAAAGACAGAGGCCAGTCTCGTCATCTGTAGTAAGTCGTGCACCCTCTTGTTAAGGTTCGCCAGTTTCAGTTCTCCACCCTTGTTTCGAATTGTCGTGTGAGTTTTAACCAGCTCTCCCACACCTGAACTGTCTACGTAGGTAACTTCAGCTAAGTTCAAAACGACCCTCTTGCTTCCTTTGTCGGCCAAGTCGCGAACGATCTCACGGAGCATTACGTTGCCCTCGCCCAATGTGATTCTTCCGCTGATGTCGAGCACGGTTACGTCACCGATCTGCCGCAGGCTAGTTTGCATTTCGACCGGAGTTTTGCCCTGCATCCCGAGGCCCAGGCGATCTAGGATTGCGCATGCCGAGCTTGCCATTTCTTGCGATTCTGTTCGAACTACGATCAACGAACGTCCCTCTTTCAGCACCTCCCGGAAAAAGCTCGCGTCCTCAGAGCACTTTTCATCCGGTGTAGGCTGAGGCGCTTCAGCGTCGTGTGAAGCCGCTGATCCGACCGCGCTACCGGCACCCGCACCAGCAAGACCCAGGAGTGCAGCCGCCCCAAAACCCAGGGCAAAAACCGGCCCTATGCCGGGGAGCAACAGGGTGGCAGCGACAACCCCGGTTGTCATCCCGGCGGCTCCGCCAACAAAACCTCCCACGTATGCGCCGAACTCCTTGGCAATGGTCTTAGCCTCGCTTTCGGAACGGGTGAGATACACGATAGATTTCTCTGGCACACCCTGCTGTCGTAATTCCCTAACCGCTTCTTCGGCGCGATCGCGTGATGAAAATACTCCAATTGCAGTTTCCACAGGCCCTCCTCTACCGGCGATGTTTGGGAGCTTAGCTGTACACTGCTGTACCGCCGCACCGCAAAGCAGGCGGAGCCCCATTTATATGGCCAAAACACTGCACCCAACATCAGGATTTGTCAAGCTGCATTGCAGGCGTCGCGGTAGGGATACCACTTACGTGATACCCCGCGCCGGACGAGCGCTGATTAGCCCGTCCGGTTCTTATCTCAGGAGGCAAGCGGGAGAGAATGCCCAGTTGCCCGGCGCTGTTCCCCGGGCGCCCCGACCAAGAAGCTCATCTCCTCATTCAGATAAATCGAGATGTACCCTTCCCACTTTCGTACTGGCAGGAGAGGAATTCTTGATCGGAACCACAGGCTTTCACCCTTCCGAACTCTCGCGCCCACAGCGCTGGTTGGAGCGGATACGGCATACCTTGCTGTCGGTGTGCCCGAGCCACGTGAGACCGACAAAGGTCTCTATGATGGGCACGAACCCCTCGCCTGGCGTACCGGTCTCATTCCACCAGTCGTACCATGCGCCGGCTCCGTAACCGCCGTCTCGCCCTGCCATGCTGGTCTGCCCGTGGCATATTACCGTGAGCTCACCGTCGAGCGGGGTGAGACGCTCGACCATTTGCCCCTGTGCACCGTCAGTGCGGGCGGAGTTGGGACCGGCTCCCGGGTCTAACCCGTCGGCAAAGTCAGAAGTTAAGAAGTGTAACCAGGGATCACACCTCCACGCCCGGTCGTGGGGAGGCGCGATGCGGGCTAATGTCCGCCGAAGGTATAGCCGATCGATCCTCCGTAACGCAGCGCGTGGCTGGAACTGAACTCGACGTTATTGTTGATGAGATAGAAGTGTGCCTCAGGTCGGACGAACAGCCCACCGTGCACGTAGACCTTCAATCCTCCGCCAAACTGCCCGAGAAAATGGGTGCTGGTCGTGTAGTTGGTGCAGCCGGCGAAGCCGCAATTTAAGTAGGGCGAATAGAAGCGGATGCTCTCTGCTCCGATCCCCGCGGATAATTCGGCCGCCAGTCGGCTGGAGAGCCGGGGAATGTACATCGCATCGAAATCCCACAGTACCGGACGGTAAGGAGCAAATCCCGCGTACAATGCCTCGCTGGCTCTCCAGGCGATCTCCCCCCCGATCCCAAAGTTCTTGTGCAGCAGAAAATCACCGCTGATGGCGGGGTAGGCTCCGCCCGTCAGCGACTCCAGCTTGAAGCCCGCCGAATTGGTAGTGGCTCCGGCTGAGCTGATTGTGCCCACGCCGAAAGCGAAATCGATCTGCTGCGCGTAGGCCGCAGATCCCGCAAGCACGATGGCAAAGAAAACTGCGACTACCGAGAGTCTTTTCAAAGCAGTCTCCATTCATGGTTGAGATGGAATGTCCGCGAATATTCGATGCGAATGACAGGATTGACCGGAGGCCGAGGCTCCGCCGCTTTTCGACACCACCCCCCTGATACCGGCAGGCTGAGACAGATGGTCTTCATGAAAGATGCGACCTCCCCCGGCTATGTTGCTTCAGCTGCGGCTTAGCCAACACTGCGTGAGTCATCCCCGCCCTCTTTGCCGTTCTTCATAGCCTCGATGGCTCTTCTCCGCCTGTTCTGGTGTTCCTGGGTGGGCACAATCAAACTCGTTCAGAGGTCCTTATTGGATCGGTCGGGCACTCTCTTGGCGTTCCTCATGCAATCGAGAAATGCTCTACCTGTCGTTGGCAGTAACCCTTCGGTTACCCGAAAGTTGCACATTTATGGTTGCAGTTTAACACTCCTGCAATATGTTTTTTGTATGCTTCGCTTCTAGGAAGGGGCATGGGCGCGGCGCGGATTTCAAAGGTGACCTTACCTCTACAGGTGGCAGCGATCTGCTACCGGTGGCGCGGCACGAGTGTGGAGTTCCTCCTGGTTAACACCAACGGCGGCGGAAAATGGACCTTTCCCAAAGGTGCGCCCCAATCCCGTCTCTCTCACAGCCAATCGGCCGAGCGGGAAGCCCTCGAGGAGGCTGGCGCAAGCGGGATCATCGAGCCGCGGCACTTCCGTCTTTACCTGCACTCCAAGGGTGTGTTCTGGCAGCGCTCCGGCGTGCGGGAATACGTGGTGAAGGCTTTCCTGATGCAGGTACGTCACCTGCAGCGACCGGCCGAGGCCATGCGTCATCCCACCTGGTTCGGCTCCGAAGAAGCCCGCCTGATACTGGCCAAGGGACGCGAAGTGAGGTACGCGGCCGAACTGCAGGCAGTTGTCGACCACGCGCTCGAGCGCATTCGAGCAGCGAGAACCCTGCCTTCCCAGCACGCGCAGGGTGACGGCCGCGCCCTGTGGTAGACACGACCTCCGTCGGCGCTTGGTTACCCCGGTAACTAACTCTCCTGTCGCAATTCTTGGAACAATCGTTCTGCCCGGCCGACGTCGAGCTGGGCGGAGAATCAACCATGCCCCGTAATCCCCTGGTGCTCTTCCTCATAGCATCGGCGGTGGCGGCGTTCGCGCAAGCGCCCTCCACCCAATCCCCCGTTCCCGCGCCCGCCCCGATTTCGACCCAGGGTGTGTTGAGCGATGGAACGGCGGTACGGCTACGCCTGGTGAACGTAAGCGCTCCCAGCGCCGTCCGGGTTGGTGACATCCTGGAACTCGAAGTCGTCGAGCCGGTGCGGGTCCGCAACGTGGTGGTGATCCCCGCGGGCAGCGTTGCCAAAGCCGTGGTCACGAATCCCCAATCGAAAATGAGCAGCGGCCGAGAAGGAGAGATGGACGTGAACTTCCTCGGCGTCGCCCTGTCGGACGACAGCAAGGTTGGGTTGCGCGGCGGAAAACAGCGACGCACCGATCTCACGGTGGTCGCCAGCAGCGGCGGACAGGATGTAAGCATCGCGCGCGACCGAGAGATCACTGCTTATATCGACGGCGACTCGACCTTGGATCTGGTCAAACTGCAGGCCGCCAACCGCCCGACCACCGTGGTGAAGATTGCCTCCAACCCGCCCAATGCGGAAATTTCGGTCGACGGCCGCGCGGTCGGCAACACTCCGTTTGTAATGCACCTGCCTACGGGCGAGCATGCAATAACCCTGCGACAAGCAGGGTACCAGCCGTGGCGGCAAAACATTCACGTCGCCGCGGAACCGGTGAGCCTCGACGTGGCCCTGCTGAAGCAGGATGGCATGGAGTCCACTCCCCCGGCCAACCCGGCTCCCATATCGCTGGGCGAAGCGGCGCGCGCCGCCCGAGCTCGCAAGGCCGCCGAGCCAGCTTCTACCGGCGACGCGAATGCCCCGGCAGCCCAAGCTCCGCCGCAGAACTAGTGCCTTGGCGACTGTAGCGCCGCCGTTCGGGCAGATGTCCGGAAGCTGCCCTCGCCACCGACGGCGGGAATTCCTTCGGGACGGACGGAAAGGTGGCAGCGCTACGGTCAAAGTCCATCTTTGGGCTCACTTCAGGCCCAGACTGGTGGGGTGAACCCCTCGGTTGAGACAATTTTTGATTGGCACACTTGCCGTTGATTGAGTTACACCGTAGCCGGGATGGGGTCTGGGGAAGGGGACGGCGATTGAGTCCCCTTCCCCAGCCATCTCTATAGAAGCTTTCGTCATGCTTGGAAAAACCTCATGCTCGCACTGCGAGACTCGCCCGCGGAGTTTGAATGCTCAGCCTTTCGTTCAAATTCTTCTGGAGAGCAGTAGCCCAGAGCCGAGTGCAATCGCTGCCGATTGTAGTACTGCTCGATGAATTCTTCGATGTTCGCACGCAAATGCTCTAAGTGGTCATACTGGTTCGCATAGATTTCTTCCCGCTTCAAAGTCTTGATGAAGCTTTCGCAACTGGCGTTGTCATAGGGGTTCGCGGGCCGACTCATGCTGGAAATCATTCCGTGCTTCTCGAGGATGGCGATGTATTCTTCACAGGCGTATTGCACTCCTCGATCGGAGTGATGGATCAAGCCTGGCGGTGGCTGTCGTTGGCCGATGGCTCGTTCCAGCGCCGTGATCGGCAAGCGGCTAGCCAACGTTCGATCCAACGCCCAGCCCACCACCTTGCGAGAAAAGCCATCGAGAATCACCGCTAGATACACAAACTCGACTTTCAGCCGAATGTAGGTGATGTCTGCTACCCAGAGCTGATCGATCCCCGTTAACTTCATCCGACCGGCCAGGTTAAGATAGACCTCCAGCGTATGGTCCGAATCCGTCGTGACCACGAACTGTCGCGGCTGCACGGCAAGTAGGTTATCTTCTCGCATAATCCGCGCTACCCGTTTGTGGTTCACCAGCATGCCGCGGCGCCGCAGCTCCGCCGAGACCCTGCGATAACCGTAACGCCGGCGATGATCCACCGCGATCTGCTGAATCGCCGACCGCAATTCCATCTCCTCGTCGACGGGCCACTGTTCCTGCAAAGAGCGATAGAAACTCGCCCGACTTACCGGTACCAACTGACACATGCGCTCGATACTCAAGCTGCCTTGCCGCGACATCACTTCCCGGATTTGGTCGTAGATGTCGGCTCGCCAGAGCTGCTGCTCCGCTGGCGTCGAGCCTCGACTTTTTGCAAGGCACCCTTGAAAAAATCCACTTCCATCGTTTTCTCCGCCAGCAGACGCTTCAACTGCCGGACTTGCTGGCGCAGCTCCGGTGTGCTGGGGACCGGTTCCCCATGCTCCACCGGCTCCAGTTGATCTCGCCACTTGTACAGAAGCCGCCGATGTAAGTCCAGTTCTTGCGCCAGCGCCACGATGTTGTCGCAGCTCTTCAAGCGCTCCACTACCATTCGGCGAAATTCCTTGGGATACCGCCCCACTCGTCTCTTTCCCACTCGCAGTTCCTTTCCCTGCATAGTGTGCCCATAACGAGTGTCTCACTTTAGGGGTTCAGACCA
>DASPST010000008.1:0-136270 GCA_035623795.1 Terriglobales bacterium | reverse complement strand
GTGGCTGCGGGTCATTGTCGAGAACCGCCGCACAATCCGGAGGCTGCTCAAAGAGGGATGGTCCCGATGGATGCGCCCAGGGAATTCTGCCAACCGGGATCCCTTTGACGTCGCAACCGCCGACGTCGCCTTCTCTCCACACTCACGCTGCGTCGCCGCGGAGGACCTAGAGCGGTCCGTGCCTTGAATCCACTTCGATACTCCACACCTCGAGCAGCCATTCCGGTATATAGCAACGGTTCTTGTTGCTCTCACACCAAAGTCGCAGGTCCGAAGAACTGGCACAAGTGTCAGTTGTCAGTCCCAACCTTCGCACTTCCTTTTCGAACTCAGTGGCGACGGCTCGAATGGGCTCAGGCGGCCCCCCCTGTGCCCAATCCGGATTTCCGCGTTTGCGAGGCATAGTAAGGAACCGCCCGCTTCAAGAAAAAATTAGGGCAAGGCGTCGAAGCCGCCCTGAGGAGCGTTTAGGGGGAAACAAACAGCAGTTTCAACCTTAGCATGACCCGGATGTGGGGCATGCTCGAAGGCGGAGCGTGGGGTTACGTTGGTAAGGCTCCATGGGGTGCGCTCCCCGGCCTCTACCAGGCCGCACCAGCATGGGCAACGGAACGCCATGGCAGCCAGACCAGCCGATACAGTGTTTCGACCCTCGGCGGGCTCCGCATTCCAGATTCGTAGTCTGTGCCTTGAACGGCCAGTTGCCGCTGAGTCACGTCTCGGGCCGACGGGAGGAGCCACAGGGCAAAGTCTATTTGCGGATTCTTCGTGGCTTCCTCCTTGCCTGTTTGTTCAGCCATTCCGGGCAATCGAGCTTCTCTTTTTGTAGGGGCGTCTTAAGCTGTAGATGCGGTCTCTGCAGAAGGCGGGGTCATGCATGTCTTGCGTGAGATCTTGGAGCAGGAGCAGGAAGGAGGAATAGCGATTGGCCACTTCAACGTTGCCAATCTGGTTTTACTGAAGGCCGTGTTCACCGCCGCGCAGGCATTGAAAGTCCCGTCCTGGTGGGCGCAACATGACGGATTCGCGTCCAGCTTCCGGCCTGGCGTGGTTCGGTTGGCCAAGCTGGCACCCGTGCTTAGGCGTACCATTGGGCATGAGCAGAATACGTCCAGAATACGTCGACGCAAACTCTCTGCGTTCTGATCGCTTGGTAGCCGTCGAAGTCCTCCTTCGACAAGAGCCCGACGAGGAAGAAGACGAAGAGGAAGACGAAGGCGACGATGACGATGATAAGAACAGAGATGATGATGGCTATTCAGAGTAAGCGTGCCCCTATTTGTGCGGGTCTGCCGGCTTTTTAGTGGCCTCTAGGGACCCAGGTCTAGGCCACCGCCAGCGCTGTGGGAAGAATGAAGCGCGTACACTTCGTCAAGGTAATCGGGGAAGTGCCGGATTTACTCTTGCAGGAATTTCGCGCTTGCATCCGTAAAGTTGCTTTGGTAGAGGATATGCCGCCGAACCAGCCGCGACGCAGTCGGGTCAGTAAAGGTGACTGCTTCTGGGTCTCTTCCACTGCGTTCCCACGACCAAGAAGAGCACCTTTGACCTATCGACGGGGCCAACTACATCGTACTTTATCAGAAGAATATTGAAACGATCTGCTGCAGCGCCTGACCGTCAAGCATACAGTTGGACTGCACTCCTCAGCCATTGGCAACCAACGTCTTGTTTGGCAATCAGTTCGGTGGAGTGTAGCACAAATGATGTAAGCTGTATTTTGTCCCGTCGGGACCCGTTTGGGGGTGATGATTTGGCGGAAGTTCGACTGCAAGAGGGCGAGTCATTGGAGAATGCCCTCCGTCGGTTCAAGCGCAAGGTTCAGACCGAGGACATTATTAAGGAAGTGAAGCGTCACTCTTACTATTTGAAGCCGGGCGAGAAGCGGAGACTGAAGCAAGCTTTGGCACGAAAGCGTGCCCGAAAAAAGAATCGCAGGGGGCCAGATTAGCCTGTAACAGCTTGGGTCGCCGCCAAGTAGCGACCTTCCGTTTCGCCGGACGAGGTTCTCTCCTGGATAACCGAAGGGCCAGTTTCTAGGTGAGCTCACCCTAACGAACTGGACTGTTGGTGCGCTCCGGAGCAGCCTGCTTAGTGTTCTCAGGGGGAGTGCGCTCTTGGGGCGTTTGCTCGGGGCGGGTGTCTGCTCTCTTTTCCAGTTGATCGGCTTGGCGCTGCGATTTCTCGAGTTTGGTGCGCTTCTCTGCCATACGCACAGCTTGACACAGGCGAGCGAGATTGGCTAGAGCCTGTGACTTTCAGACTGCCTCGTTAGCAGTTTCCGAATGTGCCCCAGGGTCGAAATCCAGATCTGCTATACTAACCAGGACGCTTTTGCCACGGTTTGCTCGTCACGCGGTGGTCACTCGTTTAGACCAGCTTCATCTCCGCCTTTCCTGCCTGCCGTTTAGTTCAGCGCCAAATCTGAAATCAATGTGAGCGGCACTGAAACTCTTGACATGTGTCTGAGTGTGTGACAAGGCCCTCCAGAAAGAGAACAACTCGAATGACCACATTTTCGGAACTGCCCCTGTCTTCTGCGTTACAGCGGAAGCTGGCGGCAGCTCGATTCATTAACCTCACCCCTATCCAGGTGGGTGCGATCCCTCTTGCCCTTGAGGGCAAAGACGTAATCGGCACCGCCCAGACCGGCACCGGCAAGACACTGGCGTTTCTGATTCCGGTGCTCGAGAGGCTTCACCGCGAGCCAACACGTCAAGCGAGCGCTCTGGTTTTGGCGCCCACGCGCGAACTCGCAATGCAAGTGCACGAGCAATACGAGAAACTGCGCAGCCAGCGCATTCCCAGAGGTGCCCTTATTATCGGCGGTGTATCGGAGAAGATGCAGATCCATGGTCTCCGTGCTGGCCCGGGGCTGGTAATTGCCACTCCGGGACGGCTGCAGGACTTTATCACCCGGAAGCTAATTGACTTGCGGCAGGTAAGAATGCTAGTGCTCGACGAAGCTGACCGGATGTTGGATATGGGGTTTCTGCCTTCCATCCAGCGCATTTTGTCAATACTGCCACAGCGCCGGCAGACGCTGTGCTTCTCAGCGACTATGGAAAAGTCAGTCGTCGGCCTTGTCCATGACTGCATGCGCGAGCCAGTACGGGTCGCTTTGGGCTCGGTCCTCAAACCAGCACAGAGCGTACAGTTGAGAGCGTATGAGGTCCGTCCCGGCGAGAAACTGGACATTCTCCGGCAATTGCTTTATGCAGAGAAGGGACAGACTCTGATCTTCACGCGCACAAAACGCGGCACACAACGGCTTACCAAGGAACTGGTACGGGAAGGCTTCTCTGCCGCGATGATTCACGGCGACCGCTCGCAAGCCCAGCGTAACGGAGCCTTGAGTGGATTTCAGGAAGGCCGCTTCCAGGTACTGGTGGCTACCGATATCGCTGCGCGGGGCTTGCACGTGAACGACGTGGCCCATGTGATCAACTACGACCTGCCAAAGATGGCCGAGGACTTCATCCACCGTGTCGGGCGCACGGGACGTGCCGGGTCCCAGGGCTGCGCCTCCACCCTAGTCGCAGGCGCCGAGGTTCTGGAGCTTATGCATATCGAGCGCATGCTCCAGTTACGGATGGAACGGAAGCACGGAGACCTCTTGGCAGCAGATCGACCGAAGCGATTCATCCAAAACACCCTTGCAACACGAACGTTGACCGCGTTGCCGGGTGAGGTTTTTCTGTGAAAACGGAACGAGATCACCGGGTCATCAAGCTCCGGTAATTCTCACAGGGTGTCTACTGATCGATGCCGGTTCTGCTGAGCGGTGTCGATTCTTCAACGGGAGTGGTTTCGTCGGAGCCGATGCGGAACAAAGCTGCCTGTGCTTCTGCGTGCTCCTGCAACTCGCGCACCTCGTCCACGCTGCCTTCCTGTGTCTGCTGCTTGCGCTGGCTCTTACGCTCTGCTTTTTCGCGTTGTTTTTGTTGGCGCGCTTGTTCTTTCTGACGCTTCATAAACGTCGCTCGGCCTCGCGGCATACACGATCCCCCAATCCATATTCTGTTCATCGCTGGCGGGCGATTTTACCGCCCGTCGGCGCGCGCCCGGCGTATCAGAAACCTACCAGCGTGGTTCTCGGGGCTGACGCGCGTGGCCGCGGTAATCATCGCGCCCACGTCCGCCTCCACTAGCGCCAAACCGCTGTCCGCCGCTCCTTGACCGGTCGGACTTCGGCTTCGCTTCGTTGATCGTCAACGTGCGTCCCCCCAGTTCAGTTCCGTTCAGTGCTGCAATGGCTTTATCGGCTTCACTGGCATTGGTCATTTCGACAAATGCAAAACCGCGTGCACGACCTGTCTCTCGGTCGGTCACGATACTGACTTTGTCGACGGTGCCGTGCGCCTCGAAAACGGTTCGCAATTCTGACTCGGTTGTACTGTGGGGCAGATTGCCAACATAAAGGTTCTTCATAGCGTTTCCTCTCTTAGCAAATCATCCAAGGTTGCCGATCCTGGAGTTCGTTTCAGCGGCCGTGCCTCAGAATCCCGTAGCGGTGCAGGTCTGTCCCGCATCGCTTGGGTGCGAGCGACGGATGCGGATCGGACTGCGGAAATCCTCCGGGATGCCTCCAGGATTCCCCAGTGCTGAGGCGGATCTCCGGGACCATCGGAAAGTGCTGCTTGTGTACTCAGAGCAGGGACCTGGTCGTTGCTCTGCTCAACGGCAGAGTCTTCGTCTAAATTCGGTGAATCCGCGAGGTACTCCGGTTTGCCAACAAAGAACGCTAGTTGCTGCCGGGGTGTGGCGCTACGAATGTCTTCGCAAAATCTGTCACGATGACCCACTCCCTTTTCCATGTTGATCAGGACGAGGTCGTATGAGTCCGCTCTCCACCAGGAACGCGCTTCCGGGATATCGGCGGCACACTCGACCTCCATACCGAGTTTGCGCATGACTTCAGCACGCAAGTCGCGCTTCGCACGCGACGTGTCGACCAGGAGGACTCGTTTCTTCTTGACTCCCCCGGGTATAGGTGCGGCGAGCGGCGATGCCGATGTTGTCATGCTCATGCCGACACCGCTGTTGGCTTCGCGCCGTTTGGAGGACCCGCAGATTTGCGTTGTGTTCTCCGCGTTCCAGTAGTTCGAGGGTTCGCTTCCGGCGAGCGATCTTCTGCTTGCGTTCTCTGTGAAATCTGGACTTGTCGCCATTAAGAGCGGACATGCTGAATTCCTGTCAGTCAGGCGAGTTGGTGAACGGTGGTGTGTCAGAACGCCTCTTATGGGAGCACCTAACTGGATGGTCTGCATTTATGAGCATCGTCGGCGAAGCGTCTAAAAGCGTCGGCAGTTGTCGCAGCGAGTACGTTGTTCAGGGAGAATCGGTGATGCAATTAGAACGCCTCTCGATCTGTCAATCGCGGAGGCAGAAGATGCTCTGGTGACATACCTTCGAGGTTCAAGGTGATTTCAGTATACGCTCTTTGCGAACATCCTGCTAAACGCGCTCTACTGGCGAAGGCCCCCGGGAGGTGGTTCCGTGCATCTGGCGTTTCCGCCTGTTCTTTTCGGAATGCGCCAGGGCTAGGCGAGCGGCAATGATGGAATATACCGAGGGATTAAAAGCGAGTCCGATGTGCGTGCCCGAGACTGAGAAGTCCGCTTCCGGGCGGTCGGTCCTGCAATACCGCCAGTCAACCACTCCGTCCCCTTCGGTGTAAACCGCAGTTTCCAAAACCGACGCAGGCATAACGCAGCGGAGAGACTCCAAGAAATCGCAAGTGCAACGACCGGTGTAGCAGTCGGGAAGAACTCCCGTGCCGTGCTTCTTTAGGATGCGATGTCGAACCATCTCCGCCGCGCGTAAAATGCTGGGATGGGCCACCGTACCGCGAAAAGGCGCACCCAGAGTAGTAACGGAGGCGATATCCGCTGGCCGCTGCGACGCGATGGCACGCGCGATAATGCCTCCCAGACTGTGGCCGATCAGGTGGACTCTCCGGCCAGATTTCGTGAGCGCCCTTTCGATGGTTTTGCTTAGTTGACGTCTAATCAGGAGGTTCGGACATTCTGTGTTGAAACCTATGCCTGAAAAGAAAGGTTTGTATCCAATTCGGGCCAACCATTGATGTAATGGCGTCAAATAAACATCGGGGCAGAGAAAAGCAGGTATGAGAACCACGGCGGAACCGTCGCCGTGCGGTATTCCTAGACCGTAATACAAAGGTGCCGCATGCAGCAGAACCAACTCGGCCGCAGACAGCACTTCGCCCAAAATAGGAACGTCAGCTTCCTGATAATCCTGAGTACGAATAGGGGAGCCGCAATCCCGGGGATCGACGTGGTGTCTTCTCATTGAGGCGCTGTCCTACTGTACGTGACAGCCCGAAGTTCCACAATGATAGTTTTGCCCGGGCTTCCCAGCACGTAAACCTCGGAGCGGATGTTGACAAGCAGTTGTGCCCGGATCACGATTTCACAAGAGGTTCCGCGCTATGGTGCAAACTGTAAAGCCTGTGCAACTGAACCCGCGGACCCTGGAAGCATTTGATGCTTACATTCACCACGCTGAAACGGAAATGGAGCAGACTTTGCACGGAAGCGGGCCATTTCTCTGGTCTCAGCAGACGCCAGAGCGGGCTCAGGAGGTCGGTCGCGGACAGGTGGTGGCGCAATTCTGGTCTGGCCGAGGGCCAGTCAAGGTGCCGAACGGTTTGATCCACGACTGGATTGCTGCCGTGTTCATTCCGGATTCGACCATCCAAGAAATATTTGCATTGATCCAAGAATACGATAATCACAAGAACATCTACAAACCCGAGGTAATTGACTCAAAGCTTATTAGGCGTAACGATAACGATTTCCAAATCCATCTGCGACTTCTGAAGAAGAAAATCATCACCGTGGTCCTCGATACTGATCATGAGGTGCATTATCGTCCCGTGGATCGAACCCGCTGGGTGTGCCGCTCGTATACGACGCTAATTGCAGAAGTGGAAAACGCCGGAAGCCAGGACGAGCGAGTCTTGCAGGCTGATACCGGTTACGGATTTCTATGGCGCCTGTATTCCTATTGGCGATTCGAGGAGCGTGATGCCGGTGTTGTCGTCGAGTGCCGAGCCATATCGCTGACGCGTGACGTGCCATTTGGGCTAGGATGGGCCATTGAACCGATCATCCAAAAGCTCCCCAAGGAGTCGCTCATCAGCACCCTCGAGGCTACCCGCCAAGCGCTGCATGCCAGAACAAGATAGTGTTTGTGTCCCCCGTATTAAGCTTGGTTATGAGCGTTCGCTTATTCACGTACGTCATCGAAAAATGACTTGAGTTCGTGGGAGCGCGAGGGATGGCGCAGCTTACGCAGGGCCTTGGCTTCGATCTGGCGAATGCGCTCGCGGGTGACGGCGAACGACCGGCCAACCTCCTCCAGCGTTCGCTCCGAGCCGTCCTCCATGCCAAAGCGCATCTTGATGATCTTCTCTTCCCGCGCACTGAGAGTTCGCAACACCTGCGCGGTCCGCTCCTTCAGATTCACGTTCATGACCGCCTCGGCGGGCGAGATTCCGTTGCGGTCTTCGATGAGGTCGCTGAGGTGAGAATCCCCCTCCTCGCCAATCGGCGTCTCCAGCGAGATCGGCACGCGCATGATCTTGCGCACCTTGCGAACCTTGGCCTCGGGAATGTCCATCTGCCTAGCAATCTCTGCGGACGTAGGTTCGCGGCCCAATACCTGGACCAGTTGCCGCGAGGTGCGAATCAGCTTGTTGACGATTTCGATCATGTGCACTGGGAGGCGGATGGTGCGCGCCTGATCGGCGATCGCTCGGCTGATTGCCTGGCGAATCCACCACGTGGCATACGTGGAAAATTTGTAGCCGCGGCGGTACTCGAACTTGTCCACCGCCTTCATCAGGCCGATGTTGCCCTCCTGAATCAGGTCAAGGAACTGAAGCCCGTGGTTGCCATACTTTTTAGCGATGGAAACCACGAGCCGCAGGTTGGCCTCGATGAGCTCGTGCTTTGCCTGCTCCGCGTCCATCTCGCCCTTGATGATTTTGCACTGCGCGCGCTGTAACTCCGCGAACGTCATGCCGGCGTCACTTTCGAGCCTTTTCATGTCGGCGCGATGCTGCCGCTGAGTGGTTCGGTAGTTTTTCTTGAGTTCCTCGCTGCGCGTGCTCGCAATCTTCTTGTCTAGGTCACTGAGCTGGCGGTCAAGCGAGCGCATGATTTCCATGGTTTTATTCACCCGGTCCGTCTGGCGCTTGTGCTCCGAGGAGGTAAAACCGAGGTTGCGGATGATGAGCGAGATCCGAACAATCTCGCGGCCCAGCTGGCATCGGCAGCGGCGGTATTTGCGCGCCTGCTTATCCGCCGAGACGGTCGCCAGCTGTCCTGCTAGCCGGCGGACTGTCTTGTAATACTGGTGCAGCTGATCGATGCGGCGCGTGATCTGCTTGACACGGGCCTGCAGAATCTCCTCCGTGATCTCTTCCTCATTGAAGACGACAGTTTCCTTAATCGAGCGTAGGCCGCGTTTCAACTCCTCGCCAATGGCCAGAACCTGGTGGATCACAATGGGCGAGCGTGAAAGCGCCTTCAACGCGGAGAGTTGTCCGCGCTCGATGCGCTTGGCGATGTCCACTTCTCCTTCGCGGGTGAGCAGAGGCGAGCCGCCCATCTCGCGCAGGTAAACGCGCACTGGATCGTTGGCCGCCTCAGGGGCGTCCGGAGCGGGGATGAGATCGATGTCCTCTGATTCCTTCGCCAGCCTTTGTTCCAGAGGCGAGTGATGTAGTAGAGGCTTGCCTTCAAGCACAGCAAGGCCCTGGGTGCGAACGGTGGTAAGCAAATCGTCTACGTCCAGTGCGGAATGGACGTCGTGTGAAATCAGGTCATTCACTGGTTGTCCGTGGGGTAGCCCTTTTCTTTCCCTTCGGCGGCATTACTTTCCTAAGGTCATCCATAGCCATGCGGATCCTTTTCGGTGCCGGCCCGCATGGAGAGAGCAGGCTCTGTTGATCTGGAGCGGCAACTTCAGCAGAAAGCGAGAATTCCGGACTCAATTATGCTAGCACGACGTCCCAGGATCTCCAATTTTCCACAATACCTACCTACGTCACGTTTTAGCTCTGCCTGCGATGAAAGGACGTTTGGGGGGTGAAAGAGAGAAATCCCAAGCTTAAAACTGGTGGCATTTAGTTCCAAACTTGGTTCCGTACGCAAGCTGTAACAACTCCTGGTGGGCCCTTTTCCTAAACATCCGGACCGCTAGGTAGATCACCACAATTATTATGATCTCGACCACACTCGTGAGTGTCATTGCACGGCATCCCAAACGCAGCCCAATTGTCCCCACCGATCCCCAAATCAAGCAGCAATCAGGTGGCAGGACTGGACTAAACGTGCTTACCGAACAAATGGGCGACATCAATATTTTCCCAGCCAGGATTCCGGGCGCCAGTCCACGACTTGGACTCCGTGGCGCGCGTCAAGCGTACAGCGGGTCAAAATCAAAGTAACGAATCTCGGCAAGTGAGGGCACTTGGACGGGCCGTCCCTGCGCAATCCGTAAACTCTCGTTGCAGTGTGGGGACTTTGCGCCGTCCTGAGCTGTACCCAGAGAGCCAACAAGCCAGAGAAGGTATTACCACAACTCTTTTCTTCATCTCGGACAGTCCCTTTGTGACCGATCCTCGCAACATCGTCAGGATGTGGAATCCCGAAATCTAAGCTCTATGCTGTCTTGATTTTGAATAGCATCGCCCGGCCCGATCTGGCGCTAAGTTTGGTGGCGCGGCCCGATGCGACCAAGACGTAGAGTGCATTCAACGGTCGAAGTATTCGCCAAACAGATCGGGGCGATGCCCTTGTGACTTCAGAGTTTGCACGGTTACCCGTTTACCTTTGAATTCTTGGCTAATCACGTCAGGCGCTTCGCTCTGCAAAAGGGTCACTGCAAAATTCCTCAACGACCTCTGGGCTCTGGGCAACAACCAGGTAGCCATCATCGGCGGAGAAGACATAATAGTTACGACGATCGCCTTTTGCCAACGTGTGACCGCATCTCCACGCACATCGAGCAATGACACTTGAAGTTCTTATCACTGGGAGCTGTTATATGGCCACACTTCTCGCAAACGAAACATCCAACTGCAACGGCCACCATCGCCATGAACTCGCTGCCTGAAACACAGTGAGGGCAGCGAACTGCGGCCTCCACCAGCATCTCCTTTTTCAGTGTTTTGTTCTGCCTGCGAAGTGTGCCAGCTTTTCCCTGCGACTCTCCAAGTCTATCGTGAAGCCCTGGGCTCCGACTCTGTCGCTGATTTAGTGATGCGTGAAAATATGTCCACCGGCACCGGGAAAACCAAGGTAGTGTTTTTCTCCACTCCAATTTCGGTTAAGGTCTGGAGATAGCGCAACTGGATGCTGACCGGTTCCTCGGCTAGCAAGCGGGCCGCATCTACCAACCGCTGTGCCGCCGAGAACTCGCCTTCAGCGTGGATGATCTTGGACCGCTTCTCGCGTTCCGCCTCTGCCTGCTTGGCCATGGCCCGGAGCATCGACTCCGGCAAATCCACCTGCTTTACCTCTACATTCACCACTTTCACACCCCATGGGGCGGTGTGGGTGTCGAGTATGCTCTGCAGGCGCATGTTGATCTTTTCCCGATGCGCCAGCAATTCATCCAATTCCGCCTCGCCGAGGACAGAGCGCAGTGTGGTCTGGGCAAATTGCGAGGTCTGGTTCACGTAGTCAGACACCTCGACGACCGCCTGCCGCGGGTCGATTACGCGCAGGAAGATAACTGCGTTCACCTTCAATGTGACGTTGTCGCGGGTAATGATGTCCTGGGGCTTTACCTCGAGCGCCTCCTGGCGCAGGGAAATCCGAACCATGCGGTCGACCGGGAAAAACACCAGGATGATACCTGGTCCTTTGGCACGCGGTAGCAATCGGCCTAGGCGAAAGATCACACCCCGCTCGTATTCACGAAGGATCTTGATCGAGCTGAGAACGTACAAAACAACGATGATGGCAGCAATAGCCGGAATTGGAATCATCTGCTACCTCCAGCAACGCTAATCGACGACCGCTTCTGGCGCAGCCTGTAGCATTGTAGGTCACGGAACTCGCGCCGGCCGGCAAAGCACGGTCCAGCCGGAAGCCTTGCAAAGGTCAAAGGTGGCCACGTCCCCATCGACTCCACATCGGGTAAGTTTGAAAATCTCAGGACTCTTGGATTCACCGGACGCTCGAAATCTGCTCAACCTAGACAGCCATTCCGTAGAGACTCCCAAACGCCGATCTCGCACTCCGGGAACCGGTTCTTAAATTACTCTGAAACGGATTCAGGAAGAAGTGAATGTAGAAGGATGCCGCGTCATGATCGAACGCTACGGGGTATCTAGTCGACTGCGGCACTAAGACACCGGCCGGCCCAATCCCGCAGCATAAAGACCGCATAGTGCCTGATTGAAAGCCGCGATATCGTCAAACTTGGGATGATTGGTGAACAGCGAAATTACATCGCCGCGGTCACCGAGAACATCCTCGGCAAATCCCTGAAGGGCCTTCTTCGGCCCCGTTTCCACGAAAACGCGGGCGCCCGCACGGTACAGCGTAAGCAGACCCTGGACAAATTGCACCGGAGATGCGACTTGCCGCGTCAGGAGATCCACCATCTGTGAAGTGGCGTCCGGTCCAGTGGGATAAAACTCGCCGTTCACGTTCGCTACAACCGGGACCCGCGGTGATTGCAGACGCCGTCGCTCCAGAGTTCGTCGCAGTGGTTCGCTGTACGGAGCCACAATCGAGGTGTGGAAAGCGTTGCTCACCGGCAACGGGATGGCGTCGTAGCCCTCTTTCAGGAAAAGGTCGATCGCTTGCTCAATCGCCTGACTGGCTCCGCCAAGGACTGCTTGGTGATAACTGTTGACATTGGCGATCACTATGTAGCCCGGAATCGTCTTCAGGCCTCGCTCAATCTCCTCCATCGGCGCGAAGATGGCGGCCATGCGGCCGGTTTCCATGGTTATGCCTGTGGCCTCACGGCTTCGGGCACTGACTACGTCCAAGGCGTCCTCGAAGGAAAGAGCGCCGCACGCTACCAAAGCGCCGTATTCACCCACACTATGGCCCATCACCATGTCCGGCCGGATATCATACGCCGCTAAGAGGCGGGTCAGCGCGATGTCGCTCGCTATTACGGCAGGCTGAGTAATGGCCGTTCGGGATAGCTCTTTTTCGGCGCGAGCCACCGCGGCGGCGTCGGTTTGATCAACAAATAAGAACTCGCTGAGGGGCTGGCCGAGCAGCGGAGTCATAATGCGGTCGGCTTCGGCAAAAGTATCAGCCACAATCGGTTCGGCGGCGGCGAGCACTCGCAGCATGTTTAGGTATTGCGAGCCTTGACCGGTATATAGAAATGCTACTTTCTTGGCAGGGCCGTGGCCGCTGAAGATGCCCTGGGCTCGCAGAAGCTTCCATAGCGGCGCTTGGTTCGCCGTTAGAGCTGTGAGAGCCTTCGCCGATTTGGCCGCTAAGTCGGAGGCGCCCCTATAATCGATTGCCAGGCGTTCAGATGCACACAGATCCGCTTCAGCCGGCGCGCTCGGTCTCGGTGCGTGGCCTGCTTCCGCGCTCTTCTGGATGGAGCGCAGACGCTCAGCCAACGCACTTTCGGAAACGGCCCCGACCAGCAGGGTGCCCTGCAACGGCGCTTTGCGGGAGGAACCAATCGAAGAAGAATTCGGCGAGAAGTCGACATCCACAGCGGTAACTCCTCTCTTTGCGCTTAGGTCTGAGCAGTGCAGACTAGCTTTTCAACTCCGAAAAACTGAAGACTCTCGATCCGCGATGTTTGCTTTCCTGAATGTGATCCCAGACCAAACGATCGGCAAGCCAGGCGGCCTGCCATTCGGCGAGGCTTGCGCCCTGGGTCGCTGGCGGTTGGCATGTGGCAAAGCGCGCACTGCATTGCTCACAGGCGACCACCTTCATGACGACAGCGACAGCATTGGGGATGTCCGCGTTGTTCCCCCGCAACCGTTTTGCGGTTCCGGCGGACTGCGGCTGCACTTTGATCCGCGGAGGCGTCACTGCTTCGGTCCCCCCCGGTACAAAACCGGCACTTGCTGTTGACCATAGGCTTCCGATGAACCAATTTAATTCATCTGAAGCTGAGGAGAACGGCAAATTTAAAGATGGAGAGTAGTACGGTCACTTCAACTTGGAGGAGCTGCGCAGCGCAGTTGAGACCATCAGCAGGCCCGAAATTCGCGTGGGGTCCCCGGTATTTCCCCCTGGTATTTCGGAGGAACAGGGAAAGGGTCGGGCTAACACTAAAACAAAGAATGGCTCCTCAGGTAGGACTCGAACCTACAACCCTCCGGTTAACAGCCGGATGCTCTGCCATTGAGCTACTGAGGAGTGTCGCTGCGAACGGGGTGGTCCGTGTTCGCCCGTCGAATTTGATAATAGCATTCGCTCGCCTGTTGGGGAAGCACTCATAGGTAACCGACTCCCGTCCCCTGATGCCTCTTGCCTTCATCGCGCCGCCGATATTGGCGAAGGTGACGGGTAGCTCTGCTAATCTAATCATTTGTTGCTCGTCTCTGTGAGGTGTTTATGCCAGGAGGTTCGCATTTGTTCTGGATCTTAGTACTGTGCCTTCTCCCGGCCACAGTCTGGGCCGAAGACAGCTCGACCACTCCCACCGCCACGGCGGCGGGCCCACCTAAGGCGAAGGTGGCTCCTGTGGGAGAGATCATCCACGGCCAGAAAGTTGTGGACAAGTACCGGTGGCTGGAAGACGCCAACAGCCCTGAAACGCAGGCCTGGGTCGAGCAGGAGCTTGCCTACACGCGCAGCATGCTGGATCAATTGCCTGGGCGCGAGAAGATCCACGAGCGCTTGGAGCAGCTGCTGACCATCGGCAACATTGGCGTGCCGCAAGTTGGAGGCCAGTTTTACTTCTACACCCGCCGTGAGGGGACGCAGAACCAGCCCGTGCTCTACGTTCGCCAGGGCCAGGAGGGGAAGGACCGCATCCTGGTGGACGCGAACCAGTTGGCCGCGGATGGCACGATCGCCCTCGACTGGTGGTACCCCTCCGAAGATGGCAAGTATGTAGCTTACGGAACATCTCTGAGTGGCTCGGAGATGAGCACCCTTCATGTCGTCGAGACGGCAACCGGCAAGCTGCTACCGGATGCGATTGAGCGCACTCGAGCCGCCAGTGTGGCATGGAAGCCCGACAACTCCGGGTTCTATTACACGCGCTACCCCAAGAAAGGCCAGGTGGCGGAAGGCCAAGAGATGTATAACCGTCACGTCTTCTATCACGCCCTGGACACCGATGCCGCGAAGGATCCACTGCTTTATGGAGAAGGCTTGAATCCGGAGTGGTGGCCGAATGTGAATCTATCGGAAGACGGACGTTGGCTCCTGATCAACGTCGAGGAAGGCTGGACCAAGAGTGAGCTCTATCTCGCCGACGTTCAAGCTGGAACAGAGCCGGTTCGGATCACCGACGGCAAAGAATTCCTCTATGACGGTGAATTTTACAAGGGAACGATCTACATTACGACGAACGAGGATGCACCCCACTATCGCGTGTTTTCCGCTGACGCCACCAAGGCGGCACGGCAGAACTGGAAAGAAGTGATCCCGCAGACGGATGCGGTGCTGCAGGGAGTCTCCGTCTTCGGCGGGATGCTCTTCGCCCAGTACGAGCAGAACGCCAGTTCCCAACTGAAGGTGTTCAGTCTCGACGGCCAGCAGACAGAAGACCTGGCGCTGCCGACAATCGGTAGCATATTCGGCTCGGGCGGAAAATGGAATCGGAATGAAGTCTTCTTCGGATTTCAATCCTTCACAGTTCCGCCCGGCATCTACCGCTACAGTCTGGCGGACCACAAGAGTTCGCTGTGGGCCAAGGTAGACGCTCCGTCGATCAATCCGGCCGTATATGAGGTCCAGCAGGAATGGTACCAGTCCAAGGACGGCACGCGTGTTCCAATGTTTATCGTGCACAAAAAAGGTCTACCTAAAGACGGGCACAGCCCGACCCTGCTGACCGGGTACGGTGGTTTCAATATAAGTCTCACCCCGACGTTCAATCGCAGTGCCTACATTTGGCTCGAGCATGGGGGCGTGTACGCCGTGGCAAATCTGCGCGGCGGCGCAGAGTTCGGCGAGGATTGGCACCGCGCGGGCATGCTCGAAAAGAAACAGAACGTGTTCGACGATTTCGTTGCCGGCGCGGAATACCTTATTGCGCAGAAGTATACGGACAAAGATCACCTCGCGATCCTGGGGGGATCGAATGGAGGCCTGCTAATGGGGGCCATGATCACGCAACGGCCGGACCTGTTCCGCGCCGTGGTTTGCGCAGTGCCCCTGCTCGACATGCTGCGTTACCAGTACTTCCAGATCGCAAAACTATGGGTGCCCGAGTACGGGTCGGCAGAAGACGCCAAGCAGTTTGAATGGCTCTACGCTTACTCACCCTACCATCACGTAAAGCCAGGCGTTGAGTATCCGGCCATCCTTTTCATGACAGCTGACACCGATACTCGTGTCGATCCCATGCACGCCAAGAAGATGGCGGCGCTGATGCAAGCGGAGGCGAGGAACGGTACAAGCCGCGAGCGGCCCATACTGCTGCGAGTTGAGACCAAAGCTGGGCATGGGGCGGGCAAGCCAGTAATCAAGCAGATCGAAGAGAACACAGATATTTACTCTTTTCTATTCTGGCAGCTAGGGAAGAGACCATAAAGCCACGCCGGACAGGAACCTCTACCTTGGAGGGTCGTCGCGGTATTTCGCCGGCCTGCACTTGACGACCTGCCCCAAGGCAAACAGATCCAGCGACGTGGGGAGCTTCTTCAACTCCGCGGTACGCCAGCCCCACGGCCTCCCCAGGCACCAGCGTTATGGGCGTTTGGGGCTGGTCACACACTGGCTGCAGGGTTTTACCAGCTTCACCGAGGCTAATCGGGTTCAGCCACAGATGCAGTTCCTGAGAGATCGTTGATGGCCACTGCCTTTGAGTCGTAGCGCTTCCCAGTAGTCCAGCAGCTTGCGCAGGTTCAGTTTGCCCCTCGTCATCCTTGATTGCAGGGTCGCCGGCGCAGCACTTGGTTCTGCTCGCATCACCGCTCAAGTGCCAATGATGAACTCCGAGCTATTATCTAACTCCAACCCCAGCAACCCAGAGGACAAGCCGGCTTGGATCCAATCCAGGCCACCGCGATCGGGCTCTTGCCCGCCAAGGCGCACGTTTGGTTCCGCCACAGTGAACATCGGTGAGATTAGCGCGAACTTCACCCCTCTCCCGAATTCCCGGAGTAAGCAACCAGACCGATCGGCCAACCACGGCCAAATCATATGTTCGGTCGGCTCTCTCGCTTTGCCTCGCGCTACCGCTCATGCCCGACGGTACTCCCGCCTCGAAACGCGTGTCCCAACACGGCCTCCTGATTGGCTTGAGTCCTGTTACATCCTAAGCGCCATCGAAGGCTTCCCTCGCGGCTACACATTTTGCATGGCGCAATAGGGGTTTGATTTCCCCTTCCCAACATGCTATAAACTTCTGTTTTGTGCCGGGTCACGCCCGGGGAACCCGTTTTCGCCCCTCCTGGGCCATCCAGCGCAATTCAATCCGACGCGGCCAAGCTCAGCACTCCTATCAAAGTCTTGCAGTGGAAGCGTGTTCGGAACTCCGGTCAAGCGCTCCCTCGGCGCCCAGCCAGGTTGCCGGGGCGGCTTCGTGCGCCGGAAGGTGCGGTTGATTTCGTATTCGCCCAGCAATGCTTTTCATCCTCGGAGGATCCTCCCATGCGCATCTGGACCGCTACGGTTGCGTCCCTGCGATGCCGAATTTGTAAGACGTCTGTCTTCCTATTTGCCCTCTTGTTGGCAAGTTCCGTCGTCGCCCTAGCCCAACCCGGCGAGGCAAGTGCTCGCGGTGAGGCTTCACTGAAACTTCCCGACCTCTCGCAGGTTACGTTCCTGGGCATAGCCAACGGCCACAGGCTGCTGACCTTTGGGTTGCTGTTTTGCGTGTTTGGCCTGCTGTTTGGGCTCACCATCTACATGAAGCTTAAGAACTTGCCCGTACACCGCGCCATGCGGGAGATCTCCGAGCTCATTTACGAAACCTGCAAGACCTACCTGATCACACAAGGCAAATTCATCCTCCTGCTCTGGGCATTCATCGCGGTAATCATTGCTGCGTACTTTGGATGGCTGGCGCCGGTGCCCGGCAAATCCGTGGGCGTGACCCTGCCGATCATCCTGCTGTTCAGCCTGATAGGGATCGGGGGGAGTTACGGCGTAGCGTGGTTCGGAATTCGGGTCAACACCTTTGCCAATTCGCGTACAGCGTTCGCAGGCTTGCGGGGAAAGCCCTATCCCATTTACCAGATTCCCCTCGAGGCGGGCATGAGCATCGGCATGATGCTGATCAGCGTGGAACTGCTGATGATGCTTTTCATCCTGTTGTTTATTCCCGGTGATTACGCGGGACCGTGCTTCATCGGCTTCGCCATCGGTGAGTCTCTCGGCGCGGCTGCTCTGCGCATTGCCGGCGGCATCTTTACCAAGATTGCCGATATCGGCTCCGACCTGATGAAAATCGTCTTCAAAATCAAAGAAGACGATGCCCGCAACCCGGGGGTGATTGCCGATTGCACGGGCGACAATGCGGGTGACTCGGTCGGGCCCTCGGCGGACGGCTTCGAAACCTACGGAGTGACGGGAGTCGCGCTGATTACTTTCATCCTTCTGGCGGTGAAGAGTCCGACCGTCCAGGTGCAACTGCTGGTCTGGATCTTCGTGATGCGCATCATGATGCTGGTGGCCAGTGCTCTGGCCTACTTCGTCAACGGCGCGATGGCCAAGGCCCGGTACGGCCATGCCGACAGCATGAACTTCGAGGCTCCCCTGACGTCACTGGTCTGGATTACGTCGCTGGTCTCGATCGTGCTGACGTACGTCGTATCTGCCCTGATCATTCCGGATCTCGGGGGAGATTCCACCCTGTGGTGGAAGTTGGCCTCCATCATCTCCTGCGGCACTCTGGCGGGAGCGATCATTCCGGAATTGGTGAAAGTATTCACTTCCACCGAATCGCGGCATGTAAACGCAGTCGTAACCTCGGCGCAGGAAGGCGGCGCATCGCTCGGGATTCTGTCGGGCTTTGTGGCCGGAAATTTCTCCGCCTACTGGCTGGGACTATCGATGGTGATCCTGATGTCGATCGCCTACGTCATCAGCACCATGGGTCTGGCGCCGCTGATGGTGGCTTCCGCGGTCTTTGCCTTCGGCCTGGTGGCGTTTGGGTTCTTGGGCATGGGCCCGGTGACCATCGCCGTCGACTCCTACGGACCGGTCACGGACAATGCACAATCGGTCTATGAATTGTCCCTGATCGAGCAGGTCCCCAATGTCCGCGAAGAGATCAAGAGAGACTTCAACTTTGACGTGAACTTTGACCGGGCCAAGCATCTGCTGGAAGCCAACGACGGCGCCGGCAACACCTTCAAGGCAACAGCCAAACCGGTGCTGATCGGTACGGCTGTGGTGGGGGCCACGACGATGATTTTTTCCATCATCATGGCGCTCACCGCTGGTCTCACCACTAATGTGAACAGTCTGTCGTTGTTGCACGCGCCCTTCGTCCTCGGCCTGATTACCGGCGGAGCCATGATTTACTGGTTCACCGGTGCTTCTACACAGGCGGTGACCACGGGAGCCTACCGGGCAGTGGAGTTCATCAAGGCCAACATCCGGCTTGAGGGTGTGGAAAAAGCGTCTGTCGCCGACAGCAAGAAGGTGGTCGAGATTTGTACCCAGTATGCGCAAAAGGGGATGTTCAACATCTTCCTGGCAGTGTTCTTCGGCACGCTGGCGTTCGCGTTTGTCGAGCCATTCTTTTTCATCGGCTACCTGATCTCAATCGCCATCTTCGGCCTCTACCAGGCAATTTTCATGGCCAACGCAGGCGGTGCGTGGGACAACGCCAAGAAGATTGTCGAAGTCGAACTGAAGCAAAAGGGCACGGAACTGCACGCGGCCACTGTCATCGGCGATACGGTGGGCGACCCCTTCAAGGACACGTCGTCAGTGGCCATGAACCCGGTCATCAAGTTCACCACTCTGTTCGGCCTGCTGGCGGTTGAGTTGGCCGTCTCCCTGACGGAAAAAGGAGCGGCTCTCGGTCACTTCCTGGCGCTACTGTTTTTCCTGGTCTCAGTGACGTTCGTCTACCGGTCCTTCTACGCCATGAGGATTCGGTCCGGAGAGCCGGAAGCGAAGGTAGCGCGAGTGGCAGCCGATTAGGAGGCTGCGTTCTCCCGCCCGCGGGAAATGGAGTCCTAGGCTCCTTTGCTCGGCAAAGAAAACGTTTACTGCGGCCGTCCGTTCCTTTACAATCTCGGCGTTATCCACAGGCGGAGCAGTCGGGCGCCTTCGCCACAACCTGCTGCGCGCAAGTGGCGCCGAGAATGGTGAGGCAAGCGTGGAATCGCCGTGATCTCTTGAAGGGGGCGATCAGCACCTGTGGAGCGGCCATTCTTTCGCAGACCGCAAGCCGGGCCTTGAGCCACAGACGGCAGAGCTCCGGCGGAGATTCCGAACTCCAAATCATCCCTATCAGCGCCCACGCTTTCCGCCTCAGTATCCTCCGCTCAAACGAGGATATGCCCATCCCATCGGATGGATGCCTGGTACGAGAATCCTGGGGCACTCCGATTCGCTTTCTGCCGACCGCGGGCGCGCAGACAACTTCGCTAGGCGCATTTCGACTCACGATTTCCTCGCAATCCGCCACAATCACAATCAGGATCGCGAATAACCGAGGAGACCTCATCCAGCAACTGTGTTGGTACCAGGACACCCGGGTTCTTTCCTTTCTCGTCGGAAGCTCGCCGCTGCTTGGACTGGGCCAGGGAGGGCCGCAGTTCGACCGTCGCGGATCTGTGGACGCAATGCGCAGCGGGCAAGGCGGCTACCAGTTGGCTACCCATGGGGCCCGTGTTCCTATTCCCTGGATCATCGGGACGGCGGGCTGGGCGATGTTTTTTCATCAACCCTTTGGCAGCTTCGACTTTACCGGAGACAGTGCCAGATTCCAGCCCGCAAATCCGGCCAGCACACTGCCCCTAGACCTGTTTTTCATTGCTTCACTGGATCCCGGGACGATCATGGGCGAATACGCTCGGCTCACTGGGCACGCTCAAATGCCCCCTATGTGGAGTTTCGGCTATCAGCAGTCGCACCGGACACTGGCCGACCCAAACGAAGTGCTTTCCGAGGCCAAGACCTTCCGTGAAAAAGCCCTGCCCTGCGACGCACTGATCTACTTGGGCACGGGTTTTTGTCCGTCGGGATGGAACACTGGGAACGGCTCCTTTGCCTGGAATTCCCGCGTGTTTCCTGATCCTCGGCAGATACTTGGCGAGTTGAGGAGTCGGAACTTCCATTCCGTCATGCATGTCGTAATCCTGTCGGACAAGCTTCAAGGCAGTGTGCACGATCGGTGCGAACTCCCCCGTTTTGACGAGACCAAAGCAAGTTGCTATTGGGACGCCCACCGACAAGCCTTTGCCATGGGTGTGGATGGGTGGTGGCCGGACGAAGGCGATTCGCTCGATCCTGCCGCGCGGCTTGTGAGAAACCGCATGTACTGGGAAGGACCGCAGATTGATCGGCCCAATCAGCGCCCCTATGCGTTGCATCGCAATGGCTACGCCGGAATGCAGCGCTACGGATCATTCCTCTGGTCCGGCGATGTGTATTCAACGTGGGAAACCCTCAGGACACAAATTCCTGTTGCCATCAACGCCGCGCTCAGCGGCATACCTTACTGGGGCACAGACATTGGAGGTTTTGTTCCCACCCGGGAGTTTACTGCCGAGCTGTACTTAAGATGGTTTCAGTTCGGAGCATTCTGCACGCTGTTCCGCTCCCATGGACGCGCCTGGAAATTGCGACTTCCCTGGGGCTGGAATACCGGAGATCCAGGTCCGGCCGAGATCGGCAATTATGCCGGGGCGGCTATTCCCGATCCTGACCAATTGCACGACCCTCGGGTTGAGTCGGTCTGCAAAAAGTACCTGGAACTCCGCTACCAAATGTTGCCGTACCTGTACAGTGCGGTGCGGGAGTGTGCCACCACTGGCATGCCCATCCTGCGTGCCCTGTGGCTGCATTTCCCCGAGGATCCGAAGGCAGTCGCCTGCCCAGATCAATATCTATGGGGGAAGAACTTGTTGGTTGCCCCCGTCGTTGAGAAAGGTGCCGCCACACGACGGGTCTACCTTCCCAACTCCAGCTGGTACGATTTTTGGACTAAGCAGCGGATCGACGGCCCTTGCGAAATCGACCGCCCAGTCGATTTGGCCACCATACCACTTTATGTACGCGCGGGTTCTATTCTGCCCGTGGGCCCGGTACGGCAATACGCAGCTGAGAAGATCGATTCGCCACTTTCCATTTCAATCTATCCGGGTGCTGATGGTCGGTTCCTTCTTTACGAGGACGATGGTGTTTCGTTTAATTACCGCCACGGCGAATGGATGGGAATCCAGATGGCGTGGGATGATGCGCGCAAGAGACTCCATCTGCGCCTGGCGCCCGGTTCGCGCATGTTGCCGCCCGGGCACAAGGACCTAGTGGTCGACTGGGAGGGTAGCCGCCGCCCCCTGAGGTTCACCGGGAAGCCGGTTGGGATCTCCCTTTGAACATGGCCAATCCGTGTCTTCAGCCGGGTTTGGGAAGGCCCTTGCTCAGGTCAGGCGTCGCTCAAGTCTTGCAATTGAAGAATGCAGCCAAATGGCTTGGCGCTCGGTTCGTCCTCAGATCTGTCCCTTGGTTCCTGCTCGGAACCCTGGGTTGGGCACAGCAAACACCCCAGCACGTAGCCATCGAGGTGGGGGTTAATCAGGTAGAGGGGCCCCTCAAACCGGCGTGGACCTACTTTGGATACGACGAGGCAAATTACACTTACGCACCGAACGGCAAGAAGCTGCTTCGAGAGCTCGCGGCTTCCAGTCCTGTCCCGGTGTATGTGCGCGTCCACAATCTTTTCACCAGTGGGGACGGGTCGTCTTCCTTGAAGTGGGGATCCACCAACATCTACACGGAAGATCCCACAGGAAAACCGATTTACAACTGGGTGATCGTGGACCGCATCTTTGACGCTTTTCTCGGGGCGGGAGTCAAGCCTCTGGTCGAGATCGGTTTCATGCCAGAAGCGCTCTCCACACATCCTACCCCCTATCGTCACAACTTCCCGCAATCGTCAGTCGAGACGATTTACACAGGCTGGACGTACCCACCAAAAGATTTTCGCAAGTGGTCTGAACTCGTCTTTGAATTTGTCCGTCACCTTCGGGTGCGTTACGGCGATGCTGAGATAAGGAACTGGCTATGGGAGGTATGGAACGAGCCTGACATCGGATACTGGAAAGGAACAACCGAAGAGTTCTTCCAGCTCTATGATTACTCGGTCGATGCTGTCTTACGGGCATTTCCGCAGGCGCAGATTGGAGGACCTGACACCACTGGCCCAACGAACTCCAACGCCGCGGAATTCTTGCGCCAGTTCCTTAACCACTGTGCAAACCAAAGAAACTTCGTCACCGGCAAATTAGGCTCGCATCTCGACTTTGTCAGTTTTCATGCCAAGGGATCACCCACCTGGCAGGCCGACCACGTTCAAATGGGAATTGCTCATCAACTCTCGGCAATCGAGCGGGGCTTTCGTATAGTGACATCTTTTCCTCAATGGCGACAGACCCCAATCCTTCTGGGCGAATCGGATCCCGAGGGATGTGCAGCGTGTCCTGCCAGGCAATTCCCCCAGAACTCCTATCGCAACGGGCCTGTTTACGCTTGCTATATGGTGGAAGTGCTTAACAACATTCTCCAGTTGGCTCGGCGGGAACACGTTGTTTTTCGGGGGGCGGTGACTTGGGCGTTTGAATTCGAAGACCAGCCATACTTCGCCGGCTTTCGCGATCTGGCCACCAACGGCGTGGACAAACCTGTTTTGAATGCCTTCCGCATGCTTGGCCTGTTAGGAGTGGAACGCTTGCGGGCCACCAGTAGCGGAGCACTGGGGGCGCAGGAAATTGTGCAAAGTGGCGTCCGCGGAAGACCTGACATCAATACCATCGCTGCCCGGAAGAATGATGAGATCGAGATTCTCGTGTGGAACTATCATGACGAGGATCTGCCAGACGCAGCCACATCGATCACGTTGACGATCAGCGGGCTGCCGGCAAACCGTGCTCTGCTGGAGCACTTTCGCGTTGACGCCAAGTACAGCAACGCGTTGGCCTCATGGCAACAAATGGGATCCCCCCAGTCACCCTCCCCCGGGCAGCGGGAAGAACTAGAAACGGCAGGGCAACTGCAAATGCTGAATTCTCCTGAGTGGATTCGAGCCGAGCAAGGAACCGTGACACTGCATTTCAGGCTCCCCAGGCATGGTCTCTCACTGCTTCGTGTCTCCTGGTAAGGCATTCGCAGCTCGAACGGGACAGCAGTGTCGACGGGGTTGACTGACTGCAAAGGGAACTGGCCAACCGGCCTCACTCTTGTCAACAGTCGGGGCTGGATCACTTCCATTGGCCTTGACCTTCCACAATGGCTAGGTAGCGGTCGATCGGAAGATCGGTGAATCGCTCGGTCCGGCCGCTGGGCTGGGGCCACGTCACCTCCAGCCAGTCGATTTTGGTGCGCTTGCCGATTCCGAGAACGATGCGGGGATCGTGGGAGGAAAGGTAGCTTCCTCCGCCGACTTTCAGGCGCCGTCTCTTCAACTCCCCGGCCTGCCAGGTGACGCAGGCGCCCACAGCATCGGGGTTGCTCTTCTTGCCAACCAATTGCAATCCCAGCCAGTGATGCTGTGCAGCGGCACGGTTCCGCAACAGCAATGGTGGGCCGTCGTTTACAGAGACGAGCACATCGACCGCGCCGTCGTTGTCAAAATCTCCGATCGCCAGCCCGCGGGCGGAGAGCTTCCTGGCGAACAGCGGGCCGCTGCCGCCGCTGACGTTCTCCAAGCCTTTCCCAGTGTTGTGGAAGAGCAGCATGGGCTCTTGGTAAGACACCTGGTTATGAGTCAACTCATTCACCAGGTCATCGGGATTGCCGTTGGCGAGGAACAGATCGAGGTTGCCGTCGTTGTCGTAATCAAAAAACTTCAACCCCCATCCGCTCATCATGCGGGTCGCCTGTCCGATGCCGGCAGACAGCGCGACGTCCTCGAAGGTCTCGTCATGGTTATTCAGGTAAAGCGAGTACATTTCGTGATCGATATTGGCTACGAACAGATCCATCCAGCCATCTTGGTTGAAATCGGCGGAATCCACACCCATGCCGGAGCGCGGGCGACCCTCGGCGCTATAGGCCACGCCCGCTGGAGTAGCAATCTCTTCGAAGTGGCCGTTGCCGCGATTCACAAAAAGGAAGTTGGGCACAGTGTCGTTGGCGACGAACAAGTCCATTCGGCCATCATTGTTCACGTCCGTGGCGACCACACCCCAGGCTTTTCCAAGAGATTTGGCGATGCCCGATGATCTGCTCACATCCGTAAAGGTTCCATCACCGTTGTTGTGGAATAGCCAGCTGGGCATGGGCCGGAAGAGGTGCGGAATGCAGTAGCCCCGCTTGGCATCCTCGCCGGCCTTGCAGTCTTTCGCGTTCGCTTTGGAGAAGTCCACGAACTGGCAGACAAATAGGTCGAGTCGTCCGTCATTGTCGTAGTCGAACCAGACCGCGCTCGAAGCCCAGCCCGGGGCGGCTACATGCGCCTTCTCGGTGACATCGGTGAATGTGCCGTCGCCGTTGTTATGGTACAGGATGCTCCGACCATACTGTGTGACGTAGAGATCGGGGAAGCCATCTCCGTCGTAGTCGCCAACCGCGACACCCTGGCCAAAACCGCCGCCTGCGACGCCGGCCTTTTCCGTCACCTCCGTGAACGTACCGTCACGATTGTTGCGATAGAGCGCGTTGCGAAGGGGCGGGTTTGGGTGGAAGAAATCGCAGGCGCCGCTGTTGACGAGGTAAATGTCCATCCAGCCATCGTTGTCGTAATCGAGAAGGGCACATCCCGCGCCAGTGGTTTCGGGAAGGTATTTTTCGGGCGACTTTCCGGCAGTGTGGTGCCAGGTAATGCCGCTGATAGAGGGCGGGATCTCCTCAAAGGGGTAATCTGCGGTCTCCGGCAACGCCCAGGCATACCGGGAAAGCCCGCGAAAAAGCGCGCAACTGGCAAGCCCACCGAGAACCTGGCGGCGCGACAAGCAATACGGCGGATGGGGCGCTGGTAATCTTGTCTTCAACTGGGCGGCGGATCCTCGCTGAGATTCCGTCAATACCGGACGCCAGGGGACATCAGTTTGGACTCTGGGACTGGTCGCTCCGGTCCTGAACTTTATTATCCTGCGTCAACTGACGGTGAACGGCGAATTCCCTATCGGCGTCGGACTTTCGACCCACGCGACTGTAAGCCAGGGCCAGGTTGTAATGAGTCGCGGGATTTGCAGGCTCCAGCTTGGTTGCCGTCTCCAGCGGCGAAATCGCGTCTGTGTATTTCTTTAGCGAGATGAGAACCTCGCCCAGACCGAGAAAGGCATCCCCGAAGCCGGGATCAAGTTTGCTGGCGCGCGCGAAGTGCTCAACGGCATCGTCGAGTTGCTGGCTCTGATGAGCTAGCTCTCCCAGGATGTATTCGGCACCGGCGTTGTTAGGGTCGATCTTAAGTTCCTCCTGAAACTCCTTTCTGGCCTGTTCCACCATATCCGGCTCGGGGTTGGGCCTCGAAAGCAGCAACCGCCCCAAGCGAAAATGAATGCCAGGCAAACGGGGATTCCGCTGTAGTACCTTCCGATACTCATCGGCGGCAGCATCCCACTTGCCTTGGACTTCCAGGGACTCGGCGTTGAGGAGATGGCCTTGCTCGGAATCCGGAGCGGTCCGAGCCAATTCCTGGGCAGCGCGCGTGGACAAGTCAGAGTACCCATGGACCAGGACATAAAGCACCTCGGGATCGCTCGGAAAGTCGCGTCCCAGGATCTGCAGGAAATCAACTGCCGCCTCCGGCCGGCCCAGGGTCATGGCACAGCGCACACCAGCGAGTCCAGCTTTCCGCTTGAGTTCTCCGTCACCCAGTCTGGAGATTGTCTTTTTCAGCGCAGGCAGCGCTTCGGCGCACTGCCCCTGCTCAGCCAGCGCGACAGCATGTCTTGTGGCGGAAGAAACGTCGGGGGATTTGGGGGAAACCTGAGCGCTGCAGATCACTGTGGTCGCAATCAGCGCGCCCAGCAAACGGAAGATGGTCGGTCCCGACATCTCCTGCATACTAAACGAAAAAGACGACAGGCGCCGGAGCACCTGCCGTCCTTGATCCCGTTGGAGCCGTCAGAAGTAAAACTTTAGCGCGAACTGGATTTGGCGCTGGGCCTGAGTAGCCGTGATGTGCCCATCGCTGCCTGGAACCGAGAAGTTTGGATGGTTGAAGGTATTCAGGAAGTCAGTGCGAAACTGAAGTCGCATTCGCTCATTGAACGGGATGTTCTTCTGTAACCCCAAATCCACATCTGCGAAGCCCGGACCGATCACTGGGCCCTGGGTGGGACAGTTGCCGAACGTTCCCTTGGCGGGATCCGAGAGGAAACCATTGGTGGTGTCATACCAGAGCAGTCCAGCGTCACTCACCGTTTTTGGATAACGCAGCAAAGAAACGTCACAGTTGGGGCGTGGTCCTGGCGACCCGGTTCCAGAGAAATCGGATCCATAGAGCGCAATCGGGAAGCCAGTGTGCAGGGAAATAATTGGATTCACTGACCAATTGCCAATCACCGCATTAACCGCAGACGGGGTATCGTGGGCGAGTGCCTTTCCCTTTCCCACCGGAAGCTCATACACGGCATATGCACTCAGGACGTGTTTTGAGTCCCAGTAGCATTGGGCCCAGTCCGCCCTAGAATTGTAGAGGTTCTGGTAGTAGGGACTGGATGGTGCAGCTTGTGTCGTAGTACTCCAAGTCCCGAAGTAGCCGCTGTTGTCGGTGAGGCACTTGGAGTAACTGTAGGACACTTGCGTCTCAAGTCCATGACTGTAACGTTTCTGCAGAACAGCCTGCAGGGCGTTATACTCCATTCTTCCCACGGACGCTGTGAGCTTAACGACCCCAAAGTGATTCGGACCAAACGTCCCGTCGGCGTTCTGGCCGCCTACATAAGGTGTAGACGTCACCGTGCCATTCGGTTGCAGAACATTTTGCGTCAACCATTCCGGCACCATCAGGTGAGTCCCATGTTGACCCACGTAGCCAAGCTGCAAGGTCGTATTGTTCGCGATTTCGTGTTGGAAGCTCAGGTTCCATTGTTGCGCAATGGCTGGCTGCACCGTGTTATCCCAGGCTAAGACCGTGGCATTGAGGAAGGGATCACCGCCGACCACAGCCCCCGCCGAGGGCCCGGCCTCGGTGGTAAACGCTTCTCCGGTGGTGACATTGACGGCCTGGGTTTGCGGGGGAGTATTGGGCGGGTTCTGAGTGAGCCTCAGGTTTGTTCCTGTTCCCTCGAGATAGGAGGAGATGGTGTAGGCACCGCGAATGACTGTTTTGCCTCCCCACATTCCGGGCGACCAGGCAAAACCGATTCGGGGCTGCAGAGCTGGCCAGCCATAGGTGGAATTGTAGAGTCCCCGGCTGAAGCCGTTACTACCCACACCGACCACGGTCGCGTTGCCAGGGTATTCCAATGCTCCGGTAAGCTTGTTGATGTTCACCTGACGGTTATTCTCCTCCACCCACGGGGTCCGTGCTTCGTAGCGCAGTCCCAGGTTCAGGGTCAGGGTGCTCGTCACTCGCCAGTTGTCCTGCACATAGCCGGCATAGAGCGAATCCAACTGGTGCCAGGCTCCGCCCCCACCGCTTACCCCGCGTCCGACCAGCGAGGGCAACCCCAGCGCAAAATCCGCTGCCGCGGCAGCGTTGGCGCCCGCGCCCGAGGTGATCGTCCCGGTGTATTGGCCGTTATAGAGCAGCATTCCCAGCTCGCCGCCATTGCCCGCATAAAACACGTTGATCTTGTACTTGTTCCACTGGAAGCCGGTCTTGATCACGTGCTTGCCATGGGTGAAAACAACGTTGTCGTTGAACTGTATGACGGTGGAAGCGAAATCCTCCACCGCCAGTTCATTGCCGAGGGTGGCCAAGGTCCCAGTTCCCGGGTTGGTGATAGTTCCTCCCCCGAACCCGAATCGAGGTAAGCCGGCAGAGGTGACGCCGGCGATGCCGAGCTGCGAGGCCAGCGTGTTAACCGACCCCGGGAAACTGTAGTTGTTATCAGAGAAACTGACCCAGTTGATTCCAAAGCGGGCATCATTCAGGATTGCGGGGCTGAAGGTGTGGCTCCAATCCAGGACACCATTCTTTAGATGGGCGATGTTGGTGTAGGTTCCCAGCAAGCCGACGGAGTTGGTATTGGGATCGTGCTGGTATCCCTGCGAGTAGCGGGCAAACATCCTATCCTTGGCGGTGATGTCGTAATCCACCTTGACGTCGCCCTGGTCGGAATTAAACTGCTGTCCAAAGGCATTGGGTGCATTGCCGAAACCGGTGGCGTCTGGCGTCACGTTCGTCGGATAATCGCTGGATGTCACCAGCTTTGTGAAGGCAGGGTTGAGCATGTTGGAGGGGATGACGTTGCCGGGGAATGGATTGGAGCCGGGCGCCACCAGTTGACACGCAGTTCCGCCGGTTATCCCCGTACCGGCAGCACAGGGGTTGTACAACTGCACAGGGGTCGCCAACTTGAGCAATGCGCCGAAATTACCGGCCGCTTCGGCAGGAGTGAGTACTTCCACGGTGCTGGTGCTGGGCGGGTAGTCCAGGCGTCCGCCCTGATAGTCAGCGAAGAAGAACAGCTTATTCTTGATGATGGGGCCCCCGAATGTACCCCCGAACATATT
This sequence comes from Terriglobales bacterium, assembly GCA_035623795.1. GTDB lineage: Bacteria > Acidobacteriota > Terriglobia > Terriglobales > Acidobacteriaceae > DASPST01. The sequence goes on along the minus strand of DASPST010000008.1, from coordinate 107,309 downwards.
CCAGCGTAGTGTTGGTTTGGGCAGCACTCCCGTAGCAGTGCCGACGGTATTCCCGTTTCGCCAGGTGTTGGCATTGAAAATGTCGTTGCGGAAGAACTCAAAAGCATCGCCATGGAAGCTGTTGGTGCCTGACTTGATCGTGGTGTTCACGATTCCGCCCTGGAAATTTCCGAATTCAGCGGAGGCGTTCTGCGTGATGAGGTTGAACTCCTGGATCGCGTCCGGGGACGGTGTCAGGCCCAGCTTGTTTTCGGATACCTGATTGTTATCCATGCCATCGAGGAGGAAGTTGTTCGCCTGTTCCCGGTTGCCGTTGATGTAAGGACGGCCGCCGTTCTCGGCGGTGTTGGACCCCTGATTAAAACTGGCGGCGTCCACGGTGAGAGAACCCGGCGCCAGCAGCGTCAACTGGACAGGATTGCGCGTGGCCAGCGGCAAATTGTCATTCGTCCGAGCATCGATAATGGTGTCGACCTCAGTTGTGTCTGTCTTGAGTACCGGTGCGCTGCCCGTAACCTCAACGGTTTCCGATACCTGGCCAACCTTCATCGGCGCATCTACGCGCGCGGTTTGATTCAAGACCAGGGCGAAAGGCGGGCGTATGAGCTTCTGGAACCCCTGGGCTGTGACCTCGACCTTATAGGTTCCAACTGGGATCCGGCTGATGCTGTACGTGCCACTTTCGTTGGTAGTCGCGGTCCAGACGGTGCCCCGCTCCGTGTCCGTAGCGGTCACGGTGGCTCCATTGATGGGTGCCCCCGTGGGGTCGGTCACGGTCCCCACGATACCGGCCGTGACCTCCTGGCTCCAGGCGTTTTGCCTGAGCCCGGCCAGAGCCAGCAACGAGAAAAGGACAAACAGGCTACTTAATCTTCGAGTTCTCATCCCAGAACCTCCCACACGATTCGGCTTGCCGCCCATCTCGAAAATGCCGACATGCTATATAGCACATTTCTACTAGTCAAGAGAAAAATGCACCCAGCCGAAAATTTCGGCGACGCACGCGGCAGCATCCCCACTCTATAGCGCTATGCCAGGTGTGAAGTTGATGGCGAGGTGTTCCTCGGCGGAAAACCCTATGAAAAACGGAAGACAAGCTACAAAAGCTAACATCCTACCCATGGGGACCCGAGAGATAGTAGCGGGGGCTATCAAAAGACTGTCGCGCTGGGCTTCGGAAGTTCAGCAGCTATAGAGCAGCTATGAAATTCTGGAGCGGCCTGTTGGGGGCTTCCGGAAAAATCCCTCTTTACATAGGAAAGCGCATACGCTATATAGCACGTGAAGAGGCAGTCACAGCCGCTGTCTGCTATTGATAGGTTTTTTAAGGAAAGTCGATGGGACAGAACCACCGGAATGGAACGCCGGCCTACAAGAAGATCCAGGCTGCGGTTCGCAGGCGCATCAAAGCCGGACAGCTAAGACCCGGGGATACGGTACCCTCGGAACGAGAACTGGCCAAGCTTCATCAAGTTAGCCTGATGACCGCCCGTCACGCCCTGGCTGGCCTGGAGCGGGAGGGCGTGGTGGAACGGCGTCGCGGCGCGGGAACGTTTGTCGCTCCTCCCAAGATCCATTTCAACAAGCTGATGAGCTACACGGAGCATATGTCCAGTCGTGGGCTCACACCCCGATCGAGGGTCCTCTGCGCGAAGTTGATCGACCATCAGCAAGAGATCGCCGCCCGTCTATCATTACCGGGGACTAGCTCTCTGGTAAAGATTGAGCGGCTTCGGCTTACAGAGGAGGATCCCTTCGCGCTGGAATTCTGCTACCTGCCGGGCGAAGAATTTGCGGAGCTGGTTTCCGCGCCACTAGGTCGGAGTTCTTTGTTCGCCACATTGAAACATGACTATGCCGTGGAGCTGGCGTACGCGGACGAGGAGATCGACGCCACGGCGGCTGATGCGCACAACGCAGAACTGCTGGGCGTACTCCGCGGCGCCCCGTTATTGCGAATTCGCCAGGTAATTTACTCCACCAAGGGCAAGGCAGTGATATATGGAGTAGGCTTCTATCGCTCCGAACGGCATACACTGTTTGTCCGTCGTTTCCGCTAGGCGACATGTGGGGTAACAGACTGCACCTCGCCAAGAACTGGAGCCAAGTTCCTCACCACCGCCGCCCAGATCGTGATCCTTTCGGGTTGCGACGGTGCTGGCTGAGAAGGGCATGATACTTGCCGGAGATATTGGCGGCACCAAGTGCACTCTGACGTCGTTCGCCGAGAACGAATCGGATCTCAAACCGGTGTTCCGCTTCAGCGCTCCCACCCGGGAATTTGCTAGTGTCGAGATTCTCCTGAAGAAGTTTCGGGCGGAGGCGGCGAAGGGCGGCCACGAACTTCCACGTAACCAGCTGACGGCTGCGGCTTTTGGCGTTGCCGGAGCGGTCGTCAACGATCGGGTTGTCACGAACAACCTGCCATGGGTGGTTGAAAGCAGGAGTCTGGCCGACACTCTGGACCTGGATGCGGGCAGGACCTTGTTGATCAATGACTTAGTGGCTGCCGCTTCCAGTCTGGCCCATCTCCGGGAGAGCGATCTGCTACAGCTTAATCAGGGAACTTCCCTACCCCACGCTCCCAAGGCGCTCATCTCCGCCGGAACCGGACTAGGAGAGGCCATTCTGTTCTGGGATGGCCAGCGCTATCGGGTTTTTCCCTCAGAGGCCAGTTTGACCGACTTCGCGCCCCGCAATGATCGCGAAGTCCAATTGCTGCTGACATTGCGGGAACGCATGCCCCGCGTGTGTAGCGAGGAGATTGTTTCGGGACGGGGATTTCGCACCATTCATCAGATCCTCTTCCCTGAAGTGCACCACCCTTTTCTCGATGATCCCGGGGCAGACGTAGCGGCCGACATCACCCAGCAAGCATTGACCAGATCTTGTGCGGCGTGTATGGAAACCCTGCAGGTTTGGATCGAAGCCTACGGTGCCGAGGCTGGAAACATGGCGCTTCGGGTCCTGCCCTTTGGCGGGGTTTACGTGGCGGGAGGGATCGCAGTGAAAATTCTCCCTAAGATGAAGGATGGGAGTTTTGTGCGCGCCTTCAGCGATAAAGCCATGCTGAGTACCCAACTCGCGCGAATCCCAATTTATCTCGTGCTCAACGAAGATGCTCCGGTGATGGGAGCGGCCTATGAGGCGTTGGCGGTCTTACGCAGATTGAATTGAAGCCTGAGGGCACTCGGAGACGCTGCCGGAACAGGCTCACCAATCACACCCGCAGTAGTTGGTGGAAGGATCTCAATTTTCAACATACCCTCACAGTGCATTCCAGCTCAACGGGTCCAAGGTCGCGGGTTCACGCGCTTTTGACGGGTTCCTGACTCGCCTCAACACTGGCCGCAAGAGCGCCGTGGACATTCGTATCGTCGCTGGCGAATCCACATTTCAACGTGGTCCCTGGTTTACGCTTGCCCATGACACCGACTCTGCTGCAGGGACGGTGCGCGGGACGATCCAGACTGCCACAACCCGAAAGGCGGGGCTCTGCGGCTATATCCCGGCGGGGCCGTTTACTCCCTATAGTTTCAACCGCTCGAACTATCGTATGCCCCACACAGACAAAGTAAGTTCAGGATAAGTACTGGATAGTTTCGAGGTGGGTCTGTAAGATGGTCGATTGTGGCCCTGCACAGCGTTTGAGAGGAAATGATGACTAATATCGCGACTGCGTTGAGAGAATTGCAAAAAGAACGGATTTTTATCGCAGCAAAGCTTAGGCAACTGGATGAAGCGATATCCGTGTTAGGAAAGATCTCGGGGCGCCACGGCCGCGCGCCTTTGGTCAGAGTAAGAGCTAGAGTCCGCCGACCTTTGTCAGCCAAGGCCCGACGCAGCATTGCGGCCGCGCAACGTGCACGCTGGGCGAAGTGGAGGGCCAGGCAAACCAAGAAAACCGTGTAGCCGAGTCACTTTGACCACGCAAAACCGCGCCCTCTTTGTCTGTCCTCGCAGGATTCACCTGTGTCGCCGTGCGAACCGAGTCGCAGGCGAGACGAATGGTAAGGCAGTGCGGCGCGATACGAAGCTCAGAATCCAGCGGAGGGGAACGTCGCACAAAGCGGGGAGACACGACAGCCGTGCGCTGAGTAACCCCAGCTTCTCCCGTTGACCTGGTGTTCCGCGATCCTTTACACGCGATCACCGGCCTCCCGCTGCCAACTCGGGCAAGCCGCCAGGAGAATCAAGCCAGACATCCAGCGAGTCTTTCTGGTTCCCCAGCCTTTGCTTCCAGAAACCGCGAAACTCAGCTGTTCCGATGGTCGTGCCCGTGTAGATTTGGAAGAACTCCCGCGCGGCTTGAAAGAACTTTTCATCACCCAAAGCCTGCCTCAGGTGATTGAGCATCAGCGACCCTTTGTAGTAGCGAATCACGAAGCCAGAGCCGTTGAAAGGCACGGTGGACAGGGAGGGTGCGCTGGCCGGCAACTGGCGAACTTCCCGGCGATAATTTTCGAGCACACTTTCAAATTCCTGTTCCGACAAGATTTTTTCCACGGCTACCGCAGAAAAGTATTCCGCGAAAGCTTCGTTGATCCAGTCCCCCTGTCCAGCACCGAAATTCCACCAGAAATGCGCGATCTCATGAGCGATGTCCTGAAAGAAAGAGAAGTTCGGATCCTTCTTGAGGGACTCCAGCGTCAGGCCTTCTGAGGTGACGATCATTCCCGGCCTAGCAATTCCTGCGCGCCCCTGACCTTTTCGCTTCGGGGAATAGACGTGTTTAATCGTTCCCGCTGGAATGGTCGTCTGTCCCAAATAGTCTGTGAAGAGTTTCATAACGTTGGCAATCTGGCCCATTTCCTTGTCAACGAACGCTTCCGGCATTTGGGTGTAGTAAATCTCAATGGCGGCTTCAGACAGACGGGTCGATTTCTGCTTGTAGTTCGGAGAAGCCGCAATCAGGATGTCGGTGTCATGGGGGGAGTACCATTGAGTGATCGCGCGCCCACCCTTGATCTCATCTTCGAGTTTCTTCCCTGAGCAAATTGCGATCCAACCCTGAGGAAGAGAAACCTGCAGATCGATTGCGATGGGGTGCCCCATCACAAAAAATTGCGGGTACCAGGAGGAATAATTGGCGAGCTCAACCAGGTGAGGGTTGATTTGGTCGTCGAGGGCTTGCTTTTGGTCGGGGAACGTGCCGAATTCAGGAAGGTTTTTGAGGCGGCCTTCATATTCGAGATCTATGTGGATCTTGCCTTGCCGAACATCGGCTGGCAAGCGGATGACCACATTTCGCGTGGCGGGATTTGTAAGTGTGGGTTTGGTAGCTTCAAAGGAAAACCTTGCCGGCTGATCATTCACCGACAAGTGCTTTATGGCAAAGGTCTCATGCAGAGCAAATTGAATCTCCCCGGCGAGTGGACCCTGGAGAGGCGCTTCTATGTTGCCACGAACCGCGAGGCTGCCCAGTGTCGGGTCGATGGTCACGTTCAGGTGATAAGAAACGGGTGTTGGCCTTTCTTCCGCTAGCAGTGAATTGGCCAGGCGAAGAACAAGAGAGAAAATCAGAAGCAAATAGTTGTGTCGCTGACAGGAAGGCATTCGACCTCCTCTCGATGGGTCGCTACTTTGTCCCTGCGCGGATGGGCGGACATCCTGCCGCGCTAAAGGCGCGTTTCAATGCAGTGCGTTTGTTGTCGTCACCACCTCTGGAACACACCCCGTCATTTCAGGCTCCGGAGAAGACTGATGGAAATACCGCGGGTTTGGTAGCTCTCGGCGGCCAGCTCCGGGAAAGCCTAACTTCAGGATCGATCCAAAGAAGAGGCAAGGACAGAGGTCACGTTCGTGAGTGACTGGGGAAGCAAGCATGGCTCGCGCGCCACTTTGCTCAAGGACTCCCGGTTTTCGATTCTTAGACTCCGGCGCCAGGAACGTGAGTGATTCCAACGTGAGCTTCGAAGTGCTCTCCCGCTCTAACCTCACCGCGCCGCGTGACCTTGTCGCTTGGCTCCTCATCTCCACCGACAAAGCTGGGCTTGTTTGTCCTTAGGGGGTTGCAGCAAAAGTCTGGCGCAAAGTCGGGGACTCTTCTAACAAAATTAGGTAGACATCGTCGTTTGGTTCCCGCGAACGCAGCCGGGGCAAATGTCTCCCCAGCCTCCTATAATCGATCATGGGCTGGACTCCTCGGTCCGTGCTCGGCTGGTTTTTTGACGGTCGGCATGCGGCTGCGGACCGGTTGATTCCGCGCTGGCTATTTCTGCGCTCGCTCGGCCTGATCTACTTTTCCGCCTTTCTCTCTCTCACCTTTCAGATCCGTGGTCTGATCGGTCCGAACGGAATTCTGCCCGCTGACCGCTATCTTCAGGCAGTGGCCGAATCGCTCGGCCCTTGGCAGCGAATCTGGTATGCGCCGACGCTACTGTGGTGGACGAGCGGGTCAGGCATGCTGGATGCTCTGTGCTGGACCGGTATGCTGGCGTCGTTGCTGCTGGCTTTGAATCTGTGGCCGCGGCCTATGCTCTTGATCTGCTTGGCTTGCTTTCTGTCCTTCGTAAGTGCCGCGCAGGATTTCTCCGGATACCAATCGGATGGGATGCTGCTCGCCGCAGGATTCATCTGCTTGTTCTTGGCCCCGCCAGGATTTCGTCCGGGCTGGGCTCGAATGTATCCTCCTTCGCGAGCCGGTGTGTTCTTGCTGCAGTGGGAGTGGTTCCGCATCTACTTCGAGTCTGGAGTCGCCAAGCTCCTGAGTGGAGACCCAGGATGGCGGGATCTGACGGCAATGGATCAGTACTACCAAAACGGGCCATTGCCCACTTGGATTGGCTGGTACATGCAGCATTTGCCACATCGCTTTCACGCGGCTACTGTCTATGCCACGCTCGCGCTGGAATTGGGATTGGTCTGGATGTTTATGCCGAGGCGCTGGCGGATTGCATGTTTCTTCATTGTGACCCCCTGGCAGCTCGGTGTGATTCTGACGGCGAACTACGCGTTTCTCAATTATTTCGTTCTCGCGATGGGCTTCCTGCTGCTGGATGATCGTTTCATACTGGGCATCCTACCGGAACGTTGGTCAGGGCGGCTGTTGGTTCTGCTGTCGGGGACACAAACAACTCCACCAAGGACCGTGAATCGCTGGAGAGCGAGGTTCCGCGGTCCGTGGGAGGTCGTAAAGCTCTCGACCACCGCCATCCTACTGACTTGGGTGTTCTATGACGCCACGGCCCAACTGATCTGGATGTTCGCCAGGGTGCCTTTACCGGTTTCCCCAGTGACCGCGCTTGAGCCATTTCGGATTGCCAACCAATATGGGTTGTTCGCGGTGATGACACGTGGACGATATGAAATCGAGTTCCAGGGGTCGAGCGACGGACAGAACTGGTTGGTCTACCCATTCCGCTACAAGCCACAGGCCCTGGATCAGCCTCCGGGCATCTACGCGCCGCACCAGCCACGATTGGACTGGAACCTGTGGTTTGCTTCCCTGGGCTCTTGGCGCCAGTATCCTATCGTTCCGAACACCGAGGTTCGGTTGCTCGCGGCCGACAAGGACGTTCTTGCGCTGTTTGCCCGGGATCCTTTTGCGGGGGAACCACCTCGCCAGGTTCGGGCTGTACTTTGGCAATACTGGTTCACGACCTGGGCAGAGAAACAGGCAAATGGTCCGTGGTGGCACCGTCGGCTGTTGGGGTTGTACGCGCCCACGCTGGAGCGCCAGCCGGATGGTAAAGTTAGGGTTGTCGAATGGCCTACGCTCGAGCCGCGTGAATAGCAGAGGACGGGAGGTCTGGGTTCGTTGTGGCGTCGCCTCGTGCAATTGCGTCACAACCGTCACGCGGACTTCAATTTCTCTTCGACATAGAGAGAGCTCAATCATGCGCTCCGTCAATTGTTCCGCTGGCAGTCCCGCAAAGTTTTTCAGCACCAACTCCTTAACATAGAGCCGGACCAGATAGCACAACTGGAGAGCGCACGCGTCGCGAAAACAAAATCGCGATGCCCGTTATTCACCACGATCAGGTTCCGCTCAGGATCAAATCGCGAGCGCCACAGTTCGCCGGAGGCCCGTTCAAAAGTGTAACCCGGTAAGCCGCGCCCATTGACGAACGCAGGGCCTAGGCCCATAGCCGTGGCAAGGCTGTCGGTGACCGTAAGCAGCGCCTCTGTGCGGCAGTGCACGTCGCCCTGTGAGACGCTGACGGACAAAACGCACGAGGCCCGGCGACGGGGGTGCCTGGAAGCTCACCTCTTGTTGATCGGAAGTGGACGAGAGCAGGCCACGCCCTTCCAGGCGCGCAGGGACTCCCGGTTCGCTTGCTCTTCCTAGGCCCGTCGCTGTGCCTCGATGAGGCTATTGAGGTGTGCTTCGAGTCGTGCGAGAGCCTCCGCGAATGCCCCATAGCGTTCATCGTGGACGACTCCGGAACGCGTGCCAGGTGTGAGATTCAGGTAGGGCACATCGATCAGGCCCTGCAAATAACCAGAGTTCCACGGCGCACGATGAGTGCGGAGACCGGTATTCCAAACTTCTGGTGGCGCTGGCCGCTCCCGGTTGCGAGCAAGGCCGTGATGACCCCAGATACGCCTAGTGATGAGTCTCTGTGAGTGCAGCTCCGAAGCGACGCCGGGCGCACTACCAGGAAGGCGGGGCGTCGGCTGCAGCGCGCATTCTAAAGCGGCAACTGCGAGGTCAAAAATAACGAGCGTCCGGACCCTTTCGAGTCTCGGACGCCCGGGCAGCCCTCCCCCAGAACTGCTCGCCCACGACAGTAAACGCAAGACTGTTTTCTGCAAATAGCACTTCCGTGCCAGAAGTGAGCCACTAACGTGCCATCTCCAAGAACCCCTGTCCGGCACGGGTTTCGGGCGGCTGGGCCTGTCACGGAGGTTGCCCGCGCGTCGCGGACGCCGCTAGGCACGTCTTGGGTGGGACGGGGAGCCAACTCAGAATGGGATGGCAAACGTTGAGGTTATGGGAGCGGACGCTGCCAGGCTGACCACTGATGACCAACGACTAGCGATTGACTGCCGCCCTCCCGTGCATGGGTGACAGTGCCCGCAAACGGGCCACGATTTCCGGGACGAGTCTTATCGCAAAATCCACTTCCTCGTCCGTATTCTGCCTGCCCAGGCTGAAGCGGAGGCTAGCCCGCGCCCGGTCCGAGCGTAACCCCATCGCTGTGAGGACATGCGAGGGTTCAATCGCCCCCGAGGAACAAGCCGCCCCAGTGGACACGGCCAGTCCCTTCAGGTCGAGCGCAATGACTAGGGCCTCGCCCTCGATGCCTTCGAAGTACAGATTCGTGGTGTTGGGGATTCTCGGCGCGCCCGCGCCATTGACCCCGGTCGATTCCACTTCCTTCAATGCCTTCTCTATCCGGTCGCGCATGGCGGCCAGGCTACGATCCTCGCCGCGCTCCAGCCCAAGTCGGGCCAGCTCCGCCGCCTTCCCCAGCCCGACAATCCCCGGAACGTTTTCCGTCCCGGCCCGCCGGGAACGTTCGTGGCGGCCACCGTAGAGCATCGGTTCCAGCGCCGTCCCCTTGCGCACGTACAGCGCTCCCACCCCTTGCGGAGCATGGATCTTGTGTCCGGAGATGGCCAGCAGGTCACAGCCGGCCTTGTCTACATTGACTGGCACCTTCCCTACAGCCTGCACGCCATCGCTATGCCAGAAAACGTCGGCCTCGGCCGCGATTCGGCCAATCTCCTCCAGTGGCTGAAGAACGCCGGTCTCGTTATTGGCCATCATGATGGAGATGAGCTTCGTATTGGCGCGCAGGGCGTGCCGCACATCGTCCGGATTCACCACACCTCTCCCGTCGACCGGCACATACGAGACCTCGCATCCCAGGCTCTCCAAGTGCTTGCCGGCGTTCAATACGGCGTGGTGTTCGACCGTAGACGTAATGACGTGGTCGCCCGCTTTGATCAGGCCGAAGATCGCCAGGTTGTCGGCCTCGGTGCCGCCGCTGGTGAACACGATCTCCGAGGGCCGCGCCCCCAGCAGCCGCGCCACCGACTCGCGCGCCTGCTCCACTGCCGCCCGCGCCTCCTGCCCATGATGGTGGATGGAGGAGGCATTCCCGAAGTGCTCGGCAAAATACGGCAGCATCGCCTCCAGCACCTCCGGCAGGAGCGGAGTCGTCGCACTGTTGTCGAAGTAAACCCGCTTCATGACTTGCATTTATTTTACGCCGCGTGGCCTTGGGCGACGGAGGCCACCGCGACCGAGCAGGCGGCAGCACACTGCAGGCACGCCCTGCGCCCCGGCTTCGATGGGGAATTCCAGAGAAGGACGGACACACCGGCGAACCCTACTGGCGGGCGGTCAGTTCTGTGGCCTCGCGTTCGGAGAGCGTGAACTTCACGTCTGTCGTTCCGTTGGCTGTCACGCTCACACTCTTGATCCAGGTCAGAGGCGGGGAAAAAATCGGCCGCTGGACGCGCACCTGCGTCATGACATCGTAGACCGACCCCTGTCCCACGACCTTCCAACCCTCATGCCAAGCCACGATCTCGTAGTTCCCGGGGGGAACGTCCGTCAGTTCAAAGCTCCCGTCCGCGTCCGTCACCGCATAGTAGGGATGCGGCACCACCAGAATCTCCGCGTTCATCCACACGTGACCCGCGTTGCAGCGCAGGTCCACCAGCCCGTCCCGGTTCAGGGTCCGGCTCACCACCTGGTCCACGAAGGGAAAGGGCAAGTTGTAGTCAGCGGCGCCGGACATGTGCACCGTATGCAAGGTGTGATCGCTGCTCTTGATCTTCAGTGTCCCGTTGTCTGGGACCAGGAGAATGTGCGGTTCATAGCGGCAGTTCTTCTGATTGAGGAACTGCCGCGCTTCCGGCAGTTCCACGGCTTTCCCTTGCGTGATGTCTTTCAGATACACCACCGTGTTGGCCACACCCCCGTTCGGACCGACCAACAGTCGTTCCAGGTCACGCTTCTTCTGCGAGTTAGGATCGCAGATTTCCGGATCCTTATTGATGAGTAGCGACACGGTCTTGGGAACAGGGCCAGCCCACTTCACGGTACCCCGGACCGTGCCCCCATCATGGACTGTGATTACCTGATACTTCGATTGAGCGGCTGCGGGGACGACGCCCAGCGACAGCGCTGCTAATAGTAACGTGCCCCTCATCATGTTCCGTACCCCTCAGGGAACCTTCTGTGTTCGGACGCGACGCCCAGAGTCGACCGGTAGCGACAAGGTTCCCTGCCATGACGGCAACCTGACGCGTCTTTGGATTGAAATTTTTCCCAATCCCGGGCTGTGCCGGGGACGCCGTACCCCACAACGTCATAACTGCCAATATTCGCAACCTAGGAGCAGCTGGGAGGGCACTCAAGTAACGAAGGTGAGGTGACTAACAGGATCGACGCTGGAAAATCAGCGTAAGTGTATAAGAATTCTGCAGGGCCCCGTGGGACGCTGGATCAGGGCCGGTTACTTTGGTTTTTTCGCCAGGAGCACACAGTCGACCTCCCCGGCCGAACTCTATCGTTCTGCGATCGGTACGTAGGGGGCGGGATACGCTGGGCCGATGTAGTCGGCGCGCGGCCGGATCAGGCGATTGTCGTCCAGTTGCTCGATCACGTGGGCCGACCACCCGCTGATCCGCGACACCGCGAACACGGGCGTAAACAGGTCTACATCAATCCCCAACGTGTGATAAGTCGAAGCTGAATAGAAATCGACATTGGCATTCAACTTCCTCTCGGCTTTGACGAACTGTTCGATGCGGTTGGAGATGTCGAACCACTTGCTTTCGCCACTGGAGTAGCCTAGGTCCCGGGACATCCTGCGCAGGTGCGTGGCCCGGGGATCTTCGGTGTGATAGACCCGGTGTCCAAAGCCCGGCACCTTCTTTTTCTGGGACAGCATGCCCTTCACGTACTCCAACGGATCGGCGCCATCTCGGTCAATTGCCTGTAGGATGTGGAACACCGCCTCGTTGGCGCCCCCGTGCAGCGGCCCCTTCAGCGCGCCGATCGCCGATGTGGTCGCGGAGTGCATGTCGGACAGAGTGGCCGCGGTCACGCGCGCCGCAAACGTGGATGCGTTGAGTTCGTGGTCTGCGTGCAGAATGAGCGCGATGTCCAGCGCCCGCTCCGCCGTGGCCGAAGGTGCCGTACCGTTCAGCATCAATAGGAAATTCGCGGCATGAGACAACGAACGGTCCGGGTCCACTAGGCTTTTGCCTTTACGGATCCGGTCATAGGCCGCCACGATCATCGCAATCTGCGATGTCAGGCGGATGGCCTTATGAACATTCGCTTCGTGGTCGTTGCTTTGAAATTCAGGATCGTAGAACGAGAGCGTCGACACCGCTGTCCGCAGCACATCCATGGGTAGCGCGTGCTTCGGCATCCCCCGCAAGAAATTGAGGATCGAGGCGTCCAATTTGCGCTCTTCCCCCATTCGCTCGCGGAGGTCGCGCAATTCGTTTTGCTTGGGCAAGCGCCCGAACCACAGCAGGTGGCAGGTTTCCTCGAAGGTGGAATGGTCTGCCAGGTCGTGAATATCAATCCCGCGATACGCCAGAACGCCCCGGTCGCCATCGATGTAACAAATGCTGGAAGTGGTTGCCACCACTCCTTCCAATCCCTTGGGGGCATGCGTGGTTATGCTCGACATACTTTCCTCGCCGGTTCGTGGATCAGTTCCGTAGCTTTCGGACGGAGAATACTGCCACGGGGCGCAACCCATTGTTATACGCCAAAAGTCACCGTCGTTCCAAACCGGGCTCACGGCTCTGACCTGCGGCGTATAGTAAGGGTTTGCTTCCCGTCACCGCTCACGGTGGGCACGGCAGCTCCCCGCCGGCACCCTGCTGTGGGAAACTGTACCATCTGGAGTGATCATGAAACGCGCTCTGCTTCGGTTCTTCCTGGCTGCATCGGTTTGGTTCAGTCTCCTTTGCCTGGCCGACGAAGGCATGTGGCTGTACAATGCCTTCCCCAAAGACGGGGTGAAGGCCAGGTATGGTTTCGAGCCTACGCAGCAGTGGCTTGACCAGGTACGCCTGTCCTCTGTCCGCTTCAACAACGGCGGGTCAGGCTCGTTCGTCTCTCCGCAGGGCTTGACCTTTACCAACCACCATGTGGGCGCCGTCTGTATCCAGCAGCTTTCCACCCAGGGTCACGACTACATGAAAGAGGGTTACTACGCCCGCACCCAGGCTGAGGAAGCTAAATGTCCGGACCTTGAACTCAACGTCCTGCTGAGCATTGAGGACGTCACCTCGGCGGTCGATGCCGCACTGAAGCCCGGCATGTCCGTGGCCGAAGCCGGCCAGGCTCAGCGCTCGGCCACGGCGCAGATCGAAAAGGATTGCGCCGCGTCCACTGGCCTGCGCTGCGATGTCATCACTCTGTACTCCGGCGCAGTCTACAACCTCTATCGCTACAAGAAGTACACCGATGTCCGCCTGGTCTTCGCTCCCGAGTTCGACGCCGCCTTTTTCGGAGGTGATCCCGACAACTTTACCTACCCCCGATACGACCTCGACATCTCGTTCTTCCGCGTCTACGAGAACGACAAACCCGCTCATATCGAGAACTACTTGCACTGGTCGCCTCAAGGGGTCAAGGATGACGAGTTGATCTTCGTCTCAGGCAACCCCGGCTCAACCGGCCGATTACGCACCGTGGCTCAGCTCGACTACCTGCGTGACGTGGACTACCCCTCGCGTCTGGAGACGTACAAGCGGCGCATCGCGATGCTCGAGAAATTCAGCGGGCAATCCGAGGAGAATGGCCGCATCGCCAAGGAAGAGATCTTCGGCAACCAGAACTCGTTTAAGGCGATCACCGGTTACCTCGAGGGGCTCGAGGACAGAAGGATCATGGAAACCAAGCAGGGCGAGGAAGACCGGCTGCATGCTGCCTTCAAGGCCAATCCCGATGCCGGGGCTGAGGACCCCTGGACGGCAATCTCCGCTGCCATGGACACCCAGCGCAAAATCTACCTGCCGCTCACCTACCTAGAGCGCTTGCGCGGATTCAACGCCGACCTCGCCCAATATGCCCGGATTCTGGTCCGATCGGCTGTCGAGAAACCCAAGCCCAACGACCAGCGGCTGCGGGAATACCGCGACTCGGCGTTGCCCTCCCTTGAGCAGCAGCTGTTCTCCACTGCCCCCGTCTACAAGTCGCTGGACACCGTGACTCTTGCCGACTCCCTGGCCCAGATGCGCGATGCTCTTGGCGCCGACAGTCCGGCCGTGCAGAAGGCGCTCAGCGGAAAGTCGCCCGAGGAAGTGGCCAAAGACCTGATCGCCAATACCCAGCTCGAGGATCCCGCCGTGCGCAGGCAACTCTACGCGGGCGGAGCAGCAGCCGTGGATGCCTCCCCCGATCCTCTCATCGTCCTCATGCGGAACATCGATCCCGATGCGCGTGCCGCGCGCAAAGAGTATGACGACCGGGTCGACGCCGTGGAGCGTCGCGATGGAGGGCAGATTGCCAGGATCCGGTTCGTCAAGACCGGCTTCAACCAGCCTCCGGACGCAACCTTCACACTCCGCCTGAGCTACGGCGCGGTCAAGGGCTACGCTGAAGGCGGCCAGAAGATTCCATACTTCACCACCATGGGCGGGGCTTTCGCGCACGCGGCCAAACACAACGGCAAGCCCCCCTACCAGCTGCCCGAAAGCTGGAACAAGGCCAAGGCAAAGCTCGAACTTTCCGTCCCCCTGAACTTTGTTTCCACCGCTGATATCATCGGGGGCAATTCCGGAAGCCCGACGGTTAACCGTGAGGGGGAAGTCGTCGGCATCATTTTCGACGGCAACATCCAGTCTCTGGTCTGGAATTTCGCCTTCGACGACAGGGTGGGCCGGGCCATACACGTCGATTCCAGGGGCATCCAGGACGCCCTGCGCACGATCTACAATGCTCGCCCGCTGGCCGACGAACTGATGGGAACGAAAGCCGCGCCCGAGCGCACCAAATAAAGTTCGGGAAGGGTCGGCCGACGCCGGGCTCATCCTCAACCCTGGCGAGCGGTGAACCTGACTTGTCGTGGGCTGCCCGGCCGTCCGCACCAACTCCTCACAAGTCCTCGGTCCCGGTTCAAGCGGGCCAGACTTCCAATGCAGTCCCGCTCAGGATTCGCTCCGTTGTTTCCCGCTTGAGTCGCAGATTTCGGAAATCCTCTAGGTTCTGCTTCACATCCGGCACGCCCGGACCTGGCCAGTCCGTGCCGAACAGCGTTTTGTGCGCGATCTCCTCCAGCCGGGGAAAATACTGGAGTAGCGTCTTCGGCGGAATCCCGCTGATATCGAGGTACACATTCGCGTGCCTCCGTACCAGGAAAAATGCCGTATCCATCCACAGCGGCCGCCCGCCATGCGCAAGAAGAATCTTCAGTTTGGGAAAATCCACCGCTACATCGTCTACGTAGATGGGATCACCGTACTTGTTGCGGGCTCCGGGAAAAACCGATGTCCCGGTGTGAAACATGACCGGAATCCCGTTCGCCTCCGCGGCACGGTAGATGATTTCCAACTCCTTCACCCCGGCGAGGTAGTCGTTGGGATACAGCAACTGGTGCGGCGGGTGAATCTTGATCATCCGTATCCCGAGGCGTAGCAACTGCTCCACATCGGCCAGGATGTTCGCGGTGTGTCGCGGGTGCAGACTCCCACAGGGGATCAGGCGCCGCGGGTCCTGCTTCACATACTCCGCCACGAACTGGTTCACCCCCGCGGTAAACCCGATGACTTCAGGCGCTACGTAGTTGATCAGCACAGCCCGGTCGATTCCCGCGGCGTCCATGAACAGGAGAAATGCCTCGGGCGAGCGGCACAATTCCTCGATCTGCGCGAAGTTTGCCCGCTTGGCCCTCATCAGCTCGAGCGCCTCCGCCTTGAACATCTCAACGGGAGAAATATGAATGTGACAGTCCGTGATCAAGGCAGTCGTGGCTCGTCAGTCGGTCGTTGTCAGTCGTTGGCCGTCAATCGTCGGTTAAGCAGCGGGCGTCCTTCCCGCCCCCGGAGGCCTACTTCCCCGTCCATTTGGGAGCGCGCTTCTCAAGAAACGCAGCAACCCCTTCGCGCGCATCCTGGGTCCACATCAGCTCCTCGAAATAGACTTTCTCCGCTCGGGACAGGCCTTTGTCAAAGTGCATGGAGTCCCATGCATACATCGCCTTCTTGGTGACGGCCAGCGCTGCCGGGCTGAGCTTTGCCAGATGCTCCAAGACCACTTCCGTCCTGGTCTCCAGCTGCGCGTCGCGCGTGCTGTAATTCGCCAGTCCCAACCTCTGCGCCTCTGCGCCGTCAAACGTCCGGCCGGTCAGGATAAGCTCCGCCGCGCGCTTTTGTCCCACCAGCGCTGCCAGTGCGGTCGCGGCGACAGGCGGGAAGCAACCCAGGGAGATCTCGGGAAACCCCCAGGTGGCGGTCTCCGCCGTGACCACGAGATCGCACAGTATCGCCAGCTCGGCGCCACCGCCGAGACAATTCCCCCGCACCGCAGCCAACGTCACCTTGCGCGAGGTCACCAGCGCTCTCAAGATGGCGTGGAACTTGGTGAGCATCTCCTGGACTCTCTCTGGCTTATGCGCGGCCACATCGACGCCGGCAGAGAACCCGCTGCCAGACCCCGCAAATACGGTCATGGACACCGCTGGCATCTGTTCTACCTCCGCCACCGCCATAGCCATCTCTTCCATCATCGGGATATCAATGACGTTCAGCGGGGGGTGCTGCAGCGTAATACGCGCGACCGGGGGTTCGATCGCCAACGCGATTCGCGGAGCATCTGGGGAAGTCACGCGAGCAAGGATACAGCAACGTGTGTGGAAGGGACACTCCGGTCGCTCAGTGGGCCGGCATTGTTGTGCGCCTCCAAGATAGAGCCGCTACCGCGGCCTCCCAACCTGGGGGCAACGGGTATGCGTTTCTACAGCCCTGCTGTCAAACCCTTGGGGCAGTCTTCCCCGCGGGGTGGCACACCGACAGCGAGCAGTTGCCCGCAGGTGGGTGCCAAATTATTTTGAATCAACATCCTGATAACGAGGGCTACGCTCTCTGACATGTCATGGAAGCAAGCTACGGGAAAATCAAAGGCCCTGGAATCGTCGAGCCCTGTGGTCGACGACTCAAGCTACAAATTGATGGCTGACTTGCGGGGCTCGGCAATGGTTGCGAACGGATCGCGTGCCCCTTGCTTCCCTGTGATCCAGCGCTTCTCGTTGGTGATCAGCTCCAGCAGGTGCTTCTTGTCCTCCGGGGTCGGCATGGCCTCGTTCAGATGCCGCCGGTACGCCTCGTCGCTTAGCGGCTCGCCGGTCTCGGCGTGGAACTTCTGTCCTGCGAACCGCCCGATGCCGCGGTTGAACCGGATATCCGGCGCATAGAGCTTCTTCGTCCCGGGCTTCAGGAACCCGTTCAGCCGTCCGATCAGCCCCGCCACCTCGTCGCGATATAGGTGGCGGTTGTAGTCGTTGAGGTCGTCGAGTTGCGCCTCCTGCTGGTTCTGCGGCTCGTTATAGCGCCCCTTGATGCCCCACACGTACGCCCAGTGCGCCGACGAAGAATGATCTGTCCCAAACAGATCGTACGAGCAGGAAATCCACTTGTTCAGGTATTTCTGGATCAGCCAGCCCGGAATCACGTCTGCCTCAACGATCCGGCGCAGACCGTCGTTTCCGGTCCCCATGTGGAACGCTTCCTCGCGCAGCATGTACGACATGGACCTCCCCAGCGGTGCAAATGCCGAGTACTTCAGCATCTGCAGTTGGAACTTGCCGTCGCGGTCCACGAAGTCGGTGTAAGTGAAGAAGTCCATCCAGTTGTCGACGTCCACGTTGAAGGCGCCGAGCAAGCGGCGGTTCTCAAATGCGCGCCGCTCCAACATCTTTTGCGCCTCGACCTTGCCCGAATAGCCGAAGTGATCGAGCAGCAGCGCACACATCTGCCATCCGTGCCGCATCTCCTCGATCATTACCCGGGTCAGAGCGCGACGGTCCCAATCGGTGGGCGCCGTCTCAAACAGATTGCGCTGCTGTTCGACCGAGGCAAACTCCGTATCACCCTGGTAGACGATCATGTTCAGCAGCGCGTCACGCATCTGCTGCGTGGGGATCTGGCGCAGGTTCTCCCACTTGCGCCGCCCCTTGTAGTGGCCGAACTGGATCTCTTCGGTCTCGATTGCGCCGTAGAGCGTATCGAAATGGAAGCTGGTGATCTCGTCGCGGTCGACGCCGACCTCCTTGCGCCACTCGTCGAACAGACCGACCCACTCGCTGAAGGTTCCGATTTTTGCCACTTTCCCCGGCATGGTTCACTTCCTTGTTAGCTTTTAGGGGTTAGCCCTTGAATCACTAAGCCTGTGTTCATCCCATGTTCAGCCACACCGTCTTGATCTCCGTGTAGTACTCCAACGCCGCCTGCCCCAGCTCGCGGCCAAAGCCTGAGCTCTTGTATCCGCCGAAGGGCAAGGACGCATCCATCAGCCCGTAGGTGTTGATCCACACCGTGCCGGCGCGCAGTCGCCGCGAGACCTGATGTGCTTTCTTGAGGTCTTTGGTCCACACGGCTGCCGCCAGGCCATAGGAACTGCGGTTGGCCAGCTCGACGACCTGGTCGACATCGTCAAAGCTGAGGGCTGCCAGCACCGGCCCGAAGATCTCTTCCTGCGCGATCTTCATGTCGTTGCGGACCCCATCGAAGATGGTCGGCTCGATGAAGAATCCTTTCCCACCATCGACCGACACGCGCTTTCCGCCAGCGATCAGCTGGGCGCCTTCTTTTTTCCCGGCCTCGATGTAGTCGAGGACGGTGTTCATCTGCTCCCGGCTGACAATCGCACCCATACGCGTTTTGGGGTCCAGCGGATCACCCGGCTGCATCTTTTTCGTGCGCGCGACCAGCTTGTCCATGAACTCGTCTCGCAGCCTGCTCTCGACGAACAGCCGCGACCCGGCGTTGCACACCTCACCCTTGCCGTAGAAGATCCCGTTGATCGCGCCCCGCACGGCGCTGTCGAGGTCGGAGTCGGCAAAGACGATGTTGGGAGACTTCCCCCCCAGCTCCAGGGTTACGCGCTTGAGCGTCTCCGCCCCGCTGCGCATGATTTCCTTGCCCACGGCGGTCGACCCGGTGAACGCAATCTTGTCGATTCCAGGATGGCGCACGATCGCTTTCCCGGTCTCCGGCCCGCCGGTGACGATGTTCAGCACCCCGGGGGGAACGCCCGCTTCCACGGCGAGCTCGCCGAAACGCAGCGTGGTCAGTGGCGTCTGCTCCGCCGGCTTCAGAATCATGGTGTTGCCGCAGGCGAGCGCCGGACCCAATTTCCAGGAGGCCAGCAGCAAGGGGAAATTCCAAGGGATGATCAGCCCGACCACGCCCACCGGCTCGCGCAGCGTGTAGGTGAAAGCCGTGTCGGAGGCATTGATCGTTTCGCCGTGGATCTTGGTGGCCCAGCCGGCGTAGTAGCGCAGGACGTCGACCACCATCGGCATGTCGACCTGGCGCGACTCGAAGATCGGCTTGCCGTTGTCGAGGGTCTCCAGTTCGGCCAGTTCGTCGATGTTCTTCTCGACCAAATCGGCCAGCCGCCAAATCATCCGCCCGCGTTCACTGGCCGGCATCGTGCGCCACCGGCCGCCTTCAAACGCGCGGCGAGCGGCCTGGACTGCTCGATCCACCTCCTGGGCGGAAGCCTCCACCGCGGACGTAAGTACCTCGCCAGTTGCGGGGTTAATGCTGTCCAATGTCTTGCCGCCCTCGACCCATTGCCCGTCGATCAGGAGGCGGCCGGGTTCAATTTTTGCCTTGGTCGCCGTTATCATATTGTCTTCACTTCGCCTTGAATTCGGCAGGGCGCTTCTCCACGTAGGCGTTCAGCCCTTCTTTGGCGTCTTCGCTCTGGAAGAGCAGTTGCTGGTTCTCGCGTTCCAGCGCCAGCGCCGCTTCGAGCGGAACCTCCCAGCCGGTCTGCACGGCCCGTTTGATGCGGCCCACCGCCTTCGATGCCTTGTTCGGCGGGCAGAACTGGCGGGCGTACTCCATCACGTTCTCCATGAAGCCGTCACGCGCGTAGATGTCATTTACAATTCCCATCTCTTTGGCCTCTTCAAAGGAGAAGGTGTTGCCGGTGACGATCAGCTCGATGGCCCGGCTCTTCCCCACCAGCCTGGAGAGCCGCTGCGTCCCGCCTGTGCCCGGCAGCACGCCGAGGTTTACCTCGGGCAACCCGATTTTGCCCGCGTCCTTGCGGGCGATGCGGATGTCGGCTGCCATCGCGATCTCCAACCCGCCTCCGACGCAGTGCCCGTTCAGGGCCGCGATCACAAGCTTGGGCGTGTGTTCCAGGCGCAGCAGGGTCTCATTGGCGTGCAGGCAGAAGTAGTACTTGAAGGTGGGATCGACGCTGGCCAGCATCTTGATGTTGGCGCCGGCGGAGAAGAACTTGTCGCCGGCGCCGGTGAGCACGATCACGTGCACCTCGTTGTCCATGCGCGCGGCGAGGATCGCTTCGTCCAGCTGCCGGTTCATCTCGTAGGTGTAGGTGTTGGCCGGCGGATCGCACATCTCGATCACAGCCACGCCGCCCTCTCTCCGGTAGTGGATCAGTGGCTTCGCGCTTTCCCCGGCTGCCGCCTGCGTTGTCGTAGCCATCTCAGTCTCCTTTCGATCTCGCATTCCCTAAGCTCTTCCTTGCAGCCTCAACCCTGTCCTTTGCGTTTGCCCGGGCTGGCGCTGATCCCGTACAGGAAGATCTCCGCCATCGAGCGCGCCAGTTCCTCGGCCCCGCCATCCTTGCGCGGGTTGTACCAGGTATAGATCCAGTTCATCATTCCGAACAGGCTCAAAGCCGCGGTCCGGCTGGAGAATTCCAGTCCCCTGGCGCGCTTCAGCTGTTCCAGCAGGTCCACGCAGGCGCGCACGTACTCGCGCTTCATGCCGGCGATCTCCGCACCGTACGTGTTCTTCAGCACCTCGTCCTCATGGGAGAGCACTTTCATGGCTTTCTGGTCGGCCAGGAAGTATTCGAGGTGGTTCCGGATGAAAAGCCGGATCTTCGCCTCCGGGTCGACCACGCCCGCGAGGCGCCGGCGCAGGCGCTCGAGGATGGTGGCGAAGGTGTGCCGCTGGATGAGGTAAAGCAGTTTTTCCTTGGACTCGAAGTAGTAGTAGAGTCCGGCCAGCGACATGCCGGCGGCACGAGAGAGGTCGCGCATGGAGGCGCCCTGGTAGCCGCGCTCGTCAAAGACTTCGATGGCGTGGGCGAGGATCTCCGCCAGCCGGCGGTCGAACCGATTCTCCCGTGGAACCGCCGGCCGACGCCGCGGCCGCCGGGCAGCCGGGGATGAGGCAGAAACAGACATGGCTTATCGAACGTTCGTTCGAATCGATTATAGCCCGGTTGTCACCTTGGTCACAAGCTCGCGGGACCGCTCTTCAGTGCCGGATATCCGCCATCAGGCGCTCGACCTCGGCCTTGAGGTCGGCGGTGAGGGGTAGCAGAGGCAGGCGCACGGTGCCGCCGAAATAGCCGTTCAGGTCCATGGCGTACTTCACGCCCGGGATGCCCAGGGTGCCCACAACGCGCTCGCCAGCCTGCGCGATCCTGTCCTGCGCCAGTTGTGCCAGGGTATCGTCGCCCTCTTTCCAGGCGGCATAGACTTCGTAGCAGGCCGTGGGAGCGGGATCGGCGAACGCGAGGATTGCCCCTACTGCTCCGGCTTGAAGCGACGGCTTCAGCTTGTGGGCCGCGCCCACCAGCACCTGGAACCCGACTTCCTTCGTTCGTGTCTTGATTCCGGCTACTACGCGGATGGCGGAGGATGACGCCGCGCTGGGTGGGCGAGACGCTTGTCCCTCCACCCTCTCTTGCGAGAAGCCTCCGAGCGCTGCCAGTGGCACCAGTTCCCCGCCGTTGCCGTCGCCGGCAGTGTTCAGCATGCGCGGCGTAACCGCCTCGAATGTCTCGGTCACGGTGACGTTGCGCTTTACCTGGCGGGTGCCTTGAGCCATCTTCCGCACCTTCTCGACGTCGCCGCTCGATTCCTTGATTCCGATGATGTTGGGATGACCAGCCAGTTCGATCACGATCTCGGCGGGCAGGTCGTACCCGGTGGCCTGGGGAAAGTTGTAGATGATGACGGGCAGGGGAGAGCGATCGGCGAGGGTGCGATAGAAGGCCAGCATGTTTGGCGGCTTCATCTGGCCCCGGTAGTAATGTGGCGTGCGCACCATGGCTACGTCATAGCCGATCTCGGCCGCGTATTCGGTCAGCCGCAGGGTCTCGAGCGCGGACTCAATGCCGGTTCCTGCGATCAGCACTTTGTGGTTGGCGGCCGCATGGCGCGCCGTCTTGAGCACCTCGCGCCGCTCTTGGTCAGAAAGGAGGATCGCTTCGCCGGTTGAGCCCAGCACCACGATGCCCGCGACGGGAGTGCGCGAATAGTGCTCGACGTTGGCTTCGAGCTTCTTGTGGTAGACCTTGCCGTCGGGATAGAAGGGCGTGGTTAAGGGAGGAAAAATGCCGGAGAGAAGCATAGGGCAGCTCCTGGCTGCTGGCTGTGTTGGCCGTCAGCAGTCAGCTCTTAGCTTAGCAGCAAGGCCGCTCCCGAAGCGCATTCTTCAACCGGTGCCAACAGGCATGGGCGTGTCGGCGACCGACGTGGACTGATCGACCGAGGCTGGTGCGAGGGTCGTTTTTCGGCAGACGGCGGAGCCATGCTTGAGTTCGCGGGCCCGGGCGCCCGCGCTACATCCACGGCTAGCCCTTACCCGCCAAGCGCTCCGCATGCAGCTGCTGCAGAGCCTGGACGCGCACCTCCCCGCGCTGCAGGGCGGCGATGCCTTCAGCGGCGGCCCGGGCGGCGGAGAGCGTGGTGATGGTGGGGATCCTCGCGGTCACCGAGGCGCGGCGGATCGCCTTTTCGTCGAAGAATGGGTCCACGCCGCGGGGGGTGTTGATGATCAGCTGGATGCGTTCGCCCTTGATCAGGTCCACGGCGTTGGGCCGACCTTCTTTCACCTTGTAGACCCGCTCGACGGTCAGGCCGGCGTTTTCCAGCACGTCTGCCGTGCCGGCAGTCGCCACCAAGTTGAAGCCCATGTCGACGAAGCGACGGGCGACTTCGGCGACGTGGGACTTGTCCTGGTCGGTGACACTGATAAAGACCGCGCCCCGGGTCGGCAGTTTCTGTCCGGCCGAGAGTTGGGCTTTGGCGAAGGCCTCACCGAAGTTGTCGGCCACTCCCATGACTTCTCCGGTAGACTTCATTTCCGGCCCCAGGACGGTGTCGACGCCGGGAAATTTGGTCCAGGGAAAGACGGGCGACTTTACGTAGAAGCAACGCCCGGTGTCGAGGTCGGCCTTGCGCTCGATGAATTCGGGCAGGAATTCGCGCAGCTTGCGGCCGGTCATCAACCGCGAGGCGATCTTGGCCAGGGGCACGCCCGTAGCTTTTGAGACATAGGGCACGGTGCGCGACGCCCGCGGGTTGACTTCCAGCACGTACACCCTCCCACTTTCCGAGCCGTTCCCTTTCGCGGTGACATTGGGCGTCCGCGGGATCGCGAACTGGATGTTCATCAATCCGATCACCTTCAGCGTCCGCGCCAGATTGAAGGTGTACTGGCGCATGCGGTCGAGCAGCACCGCCGGAATGTCTACGCTCGGCAGCACGCAGGAGGAATCCCCGGAGTGGATGCCAGCCTCTTCGATATGTTGCATGATGCCGCCGATGACCACGTCTTCGCCGTCGGCCAGCGCGTCCACGTCGACTTCGATGGCGTCTTCAAGGAAGTGGTCGATCAGCACCGGCCGGTCCTGGGAATACTCGACGGCTTCTTTCATGTAGCGGACGACGGTGTCCTCGTCGTAAGCGATGACCATGGCGCGTCCGCCCAACACGTAGGAAGGCCGCACCAGCACCGGATACCCGACGCGCTTGGCACCTTCCACGGCTTCTTCCAGCGAGGTGGCCATAGCGCCGGGAGCCTGGGGAATCCCCAGTTCATCGAGAAGTTTGCCGAAGCGCTTGCGGTCCTCGGCGAGATCGATCGACTCCGGCGAAGTTCCAATGATCGGAACCCCCGCAGCCTTGAGCGGAAGCGCAAGGTTCAGCGGAGTTTGTCCGCCAAACTGCACGATCACACCGACCGACGCGCCGCCCGAGGTCTCGTGCTCGTAGACGGCGAAGACGTCTTCCAAAGTCAGGGGCTCGAAGTAGAGTCGGTCGCTGGTGTCGTAGTCGGTGGAGACGGTCTCCGGGTTGCAGTTGATCATCACCGTTTCGTAGCCGTCTTCGCGCAGCGCGAACGCAGCGTGGCAGCAGCAGTAGTCGAACTCGATACCCTGCCCGATGCGATTGGGCCCGCTGCCCAGGATCAAGACCTTGTTGTTTTTGGTCGGCGCCGCCTCGTCTTCTTCCTCGTAGGTCGAGTACAGGTAAGGCGTGTAGCTTTCGAATTCCGCGGAGCAAGTGTCCACCCGCTTGTAAACCGGACGCAGGCCGTGTTTGCGGCGAAAGTGGCGGACTTTCTCTTGCCCGCCTTTGCCCTCCAGACGCCAAACCGAGGCCAGCCGGCCGTCGGAGAATCCCATGCGCTTGGCCTCGCGCACGACGTGGGAGGGAACGGACTCCATGGGGTGCTTCTCCAGCTCCAACTGCATGTCGTTGATCTCTTTCAGCTGGTAGAGGAACCAGGGATCGATCGACGTCATCTTCGCGACCTGCTTGACGGTATATCCCTGGCGAACCGCGTAACGGACATAGGCCAGGCGCTCCGGGTGCGGCGTTACCAAGCGTTGCGTCAGAATCTTGGGCTCGATCTTTTCCGAGCCGACCTTGCGCCCGGTATCGAGCGCGCGCACGGCCTTGAGCAGCGCTTCCTTAAAGGTGCGGCCGATGGCCATGACCTCGCCCACCGACTTCATCTGCGGGCCCAGGCTCTCATCCACGCCCGGGAACTTCTCGAACTGCCACTTCGGAATCTTCACGACCACGTAGTCGAGGGTGGGCTCGAACGAAGCCGGTGTCTTGCGCGTGATGTCATTGGGAATCTCGTCGAGGGTGTAGCCGACCGCCAGCTTGGCTGCGATTTTCGCGATGGGGAATCCGGTGGCTTTTGAGGCCAGCGCGGAGGAGCGCGACACGCGCGGGTTCATCTCGATGACCACCATCCGCCCGGTCTCCGGGTTCACGGCGAACTGGATGTTCGACCCCCCGGTCTCCACCCCGATCTCGCGGATGACGGCGATGGCGGCATCACGCATCGCTTGGTATTCGCGGTCGGTGAGCGTCTGTGCCGGGGCGACGGTGATCGAGTCGCCGGTGTGCACGCCCATGGGATCGAAGTTCTCGATCGAGCAAATGATGATGACGTTGTCCTTGAGGTCGCGCATCACTTCCAGCTCGAATTCTTTCCAGCCGAGCACCGATTCCTCGATCAGCGCCTCGTGCACCGGGGAGAGGTCAAGACCGCGAGCCAGCACCTCCATCAGTTCTTCGCGATTGAAGGCGATGCCGCCGCCGGTGCCGCCCAGGGTGAATGAGGGACGGATGATGACCGGGAAGCCGATTTTGCCGGCGAATTCGAGGCCATCTTTGAGGTTGTTCACCAGCGCTGACTTGGGGACGTCGAGGCCGATCTTCTGCATCGCGTCCTTAAAGAACAGCCGGTCCTCGGCCTTTTTGATAGCCGCGATGTTGGCACCGATGAGCTGCGCGTTGTACTTGTCGAGCACACCTCCGTCGGACAACTCGACGGCCAGGTTCAGCGCCGTCTGCCCGCCGACCGTGGGCAGGATGGCGAAACCCGCGCCCGGCGCCATTTCGCGCTCGAGGCGGATGATCTCTTCCAGGTACTCGCGGGTAAGCGGCTCGATGTAGGTGCGGTCGGCCGACTCCGGATCGGTCATGATGGTGGCCGGGTTGGAGTTGGCGAGCACGACCTCAAAGCCTTCGGACTTGAGCGCCTTGCAGGCCTGGGTGCCGGAGTAGTCGAATTCTGCCGACTGTCCGATGATGATGGGGCCGGAGCCGAGGATCAGGATTTTCGAGATGTCAGTGCGTCGTGGCATGGAGAATCAGATTGTTTCTAGCTGCCTTTCGTAGCCTCGGCGGCGCTTCCGGTTGTGGGGCGGTTCCCATCTTGCCTGAGGTAAGGGTGTTTGGAAAGGGTTTCTGCCGGGACCTGGGTCACGGAGAGGTAATCATCGCTCGTGTCGTGAATGCGATGATCAGAGAGCCCCTTCTCACAGACCTCCATGTTCCGGCCCAGCTCCTTGTTTGCCCCCTGGGAAACTCCACCTTAATGAACTGGAGGCCTTTCTCCAGGCTGGCCAACTGCGTGCGAAAGAGCTGTCGGTCGTCCGGCGTAATCACGAACGCGTGCACCCAGTCCGCCGAACCCCGGTTGTGGCAGAGCCTCTCGACTAGCAGGTCCGTCGAGCCCGGGTTGCCAAAAGGAAGCTCGCCGCTCCCGGGTGCTCGTCGTGACCATCCAGGGGGGGTTCGTGGCGTGTTCCCTGGCTGCTCGCAACCGCGAACCTCTGGAGCTAGAACCCCGATTATTTGCCTGGGCAGGGCGCGCCCCGGCGCCTTCAAAACACAGCTCCCGGACTAGCGACTACTGCCTTTCCACTCCTCCATCATCTTTACGAAGTCCTTGAACAAGTAATGCGAATCGTGGGGGCCTGGCGCCGCTTCCGGGTGGTACTGCACGCTAAACAGGGGCAGGTTGCGGTGGCGCAATCCCTCCAGCGTGTTGTCGTTCAGATTGATGTGCGTCAGCTCCACTTCACCCTGGGGCAGCGAATCGGGATCTACGGCGAAGTTATGATTGTGCGCCGTGATCTCAATCTTCCCCGTCTTCACCTGCTTCACGGGATGATTGCCGCCGTGGTGGCCGAATTTCAGCTTATAGGTCTTGCCCCCCAACGCCAGGCCGGTCAGCTGATGCCCCAGGCAAATTCCGAATATGGGTTGCCGTCCCATCAGCCGGCGAATGTTCTCTATCGCGTACCGGCAGGGCTGGGGATCCCCAGGGCCGTTCGACAGGAAGATTCCGTCCGGCTTCAGGGCCAGCGCGTCTTCGGCCGGGGTTTCCGCGGGAACCACGGTTACTTTGCAACCTTCGCCGCGCAGCTTGCGGAGGATGTTCTGCTTGATGCCGTAGTCATAGGCCACGACGTGAAAGCGCGCGGGCTCGTCTTTTACGCCCACCACCGCCACGGGTTCGTGCGAGCGTTCGCCGAGTTCCCACACGTAGGAGCGCTTGGTGCTGACAACCTTGGCTAGATCGGCACCGTCCATCTTGGGAATCGATTGCGCCTTGGCCACCAGCTTCTCTGTGTCGGTCTCGATGGTCGAGACCACGCCGCGCATGACGCCCTGGTCGCGGAGGTGGCGCACTAGGGCCCGGGTGTCGATTTCGGCCAGCACCGGGATTTTGAACTGCTCCAGGTACTCCTCAGCCACCTGCTGCGAGCGCCAGTTGGAGCTGACCTTGGAGAACTCGCGCACGATCAGGCCTTCGATGTAAGGGTGGGTGGCTTCGTTGTCTTCGGGAGTGGTCCCGTAATTTCCCACCTCGGGGTTGGTGAGAACGACAATCTGACCCGCGTAGGAGGGATCGGTGAAAATTTCCTGATAACCGGTGATGGAAGTATTAAAAACTACTTCCCCGTAGCATTCGCCCTTGGCGCCATAACCTTTGCCTTGAAAGATGCGCCCATCTTCCAGCGCAAGGATAGCCTGCATTCGTGCTCCCGGGATTCGATTTTACAGATTTTAACAGGGAGAGCAACGGCGCGGAAGAGGCCACGCCACAGAAAAACGAATCCTGAATCTTGATGTTCGAAAATTTCAAGCGCAGACGGAAGTGGTCTGGGTGGACATCGCGTCGCGACTGAGTGGCAGGCGGGTGAGGGGGAAGGATGGACCAGGAAGGTTCACGGGCGAGAACTGGAGGGTGGGGACGATGCCCTCGCGGGCCGCCGGATGGCAGCGGTCTGAAGTTGAATAGGCTTTCCCCCAGTCCGGCTAACGCAGGCGTCCCACTTTATCCACTGGCCAGTATCCGAAGACGGCTTTGCCGTAGATGTAGACTTCTTTGACTGGGCCGAAGTCCCGGCTGTCGTTGGACATGCTGCGGTGGTCGCCCAGCATGAAATAGCAGTGGGGCGGCACCTCGATCTCCAGGTAAGAGCGCTCGTCGGCGTATTCGGGGGGAACGTAGTTTTCTTCCAATGGCCGTCCATTCACATAGACCTGGCCGGCGTCGATGCGGATGTGGTCCCCGGCCAGGCCGATGACGCGTTTGATGTAGCTCTTGGAGGGATCTCGAGGGTAGCGGAAGACGACGATGTCGCCGCGCTCGATCGGCTCCCACCGGTACACGAACTTGTTAACGAAGATCCGTTCCTGGTCGTCGAGAGAAGGCATCATGCTGGTCCCTTCGACCTTCACCGGTTGGTACAGGAAGATAATGATGAAGGCCGAGATGGCCAGCGAGATGACCAAATCCCGCACCCACACGCCCAGCACGGGCAGCCGGCGTGTGGCGCTGAGCTTCGGAGTTTCCAGTTGGGTTGTGGGACCCCCAGGGGAGTACATGTTGGATCAATTCTATCCGGAATAGGCCACCAAGTTGAAGAGCGTGTTGCTCGGGCGAGCCCTCAGGGGTTGAACCTCGTTTTCCCGATTGGGTCTGGCTGGGTCTTGTGGTGCTCCTTTGTCAGGGGCCTTTTCCGATGGGAGGTGAACTCCCGGGTTGCCCGCCAGATGCGCCTTCTCACCGCCTCAGGGTACAATACGCTGGGTTGGGGGCTTTCCGATGAAACGTGGCCTAGTCCTCGTATCTCTATTTCTCGTGACGTTGACGATGACGGCGCAGTGGGCAACGCCCCAGGTGGAAGGTGCCGTCCCGGCCTACAACGCCGGTCCGCCGCGCAAGGGAACCAAGCTGCCTCCGATCCTGCCCAAAGAGAACCTATGGGGGGAGAACGCCCAGTATCCCTACCAGACCAAGGCTTACGACGTGGCTGCGAAGATCCCAGTCGTCCTGCACCAGCAGCCGTGCTACTGCTATTGCGACCGCATGGGGCACAACAGTCTGCATAGTTGCTTCGAAGGCACGCATGGCGCCCAGTGTGACACTTGCATGAAGGAACTCTTCTACGCCTACGCGCAGAACAAGAAGGGCAAGACGGCGGTGCAGATCCGCCAGGGGATCATCAAGGGCGAGTGGAAGCAGGTGAACCTGGACGAGGCCGCCACTGACTGACAGCGGCTCGTTGAACGCTGGTGGTCCAGCTGGGCAGGAAAGCCTCGCTGTACAGTTGTCGTTTCGCGTCACATGTCCATCGTGCCTGCAACCGAGGCGAGAGGCCAATCCCGCATCCCTTATAATCGGAGTCGCCAGTTATCTCTCATAGATTGCGCTCCGAAGGAGCTGTTACGAAAAGCACAGGAAGAGTCCTACACATGGCACAGAAACCCACCGCAAAGAAGTCCCTGGCCGACGATCCCAAGATCGCGCAGGCCGTCCAGAACTATGAAGCCGGCCTCCGCGCCATGCAGGAACATAAGTTTGACAAGGCCAAGACTCACCTCCAGAAAGTCGTGGGGGGGCCCAGCAAGGAGTTGGCCGATCGCGCCGCGGTCCACTTGGCCACCTGTAACCAGCACCTGGAGCAGGTCAATGTTCAATTCAAGACCGTGGAAGAGCACTTCGACTACGCCGTGTCCCTGATGAACGTCGGCGACTACGTACAGGCCCGCGAACACCTGGAGAAATTGCAGAAACAGTCCCCCAAGATCGACTACGTCCTTTACGGGCTGGCAGCGCTCGATTGCCTGACTGGCCATGTCGAAGATTCGCTGCGAAACCTCGACGAGGCCATCCGTATGAATGCCACGCTGCGCTTCCAGGCCCGCAACGACTCCGATTTCCAGAACCTGGCCGAGGACCCTCGTTTCACCGAACTCCTGTACCCCGATCCCGGAATGGAAGCCCTAGCCGAGACGGGCGAACTCGACGAGGGTCGCTAGGAGTTGCCCATGCCTCCTTTCGAGCGCCCGGCCCTTCTTCCGCAGGAGCAGCTCACGGCGTCCTGTCAACTGCGGGTCGTGGCTATCGGCGGCGGTACCGGACTTTCCACCATTCTGAAGGGCCTGAAAGCCTTCGTGCCGGTTCCGTCAGAACCCAAAGGCGCTTTACCCGCACGTCCCGCGATTGGCGAACTGAGCGCCGTTGTCACCGTCAGCGATGATGGCGGCTCCAGCGGCCGCCTGCGCAAGGAACTCAACATGCTTCCTCCGGGCGACATCCGCAACTGTATCGTTGCCTTGTCCGAAGACGAAGCGTTGCTGTCCCGCCTCTTTCGCCACCGCTTTGACAAGGGCTCCGGCCTGGAGGGTCACAGCTTCGGCAACCTTTTTCTGGCGGCGTTGACTTCCATAACCGGCGACTTCGCCGAAGCGGTGCGGCTTTCCGCCGAGATCCTACTCACCCGCGGCCACATCTATCCCGCCACGGCGTCCAACGTCGAACTGGAGGCCCTGATGGAAGACGGCTCCCGCGTGCGCGGTGAAACCCGCATTACCGCCAGCAAGGGACGTATCCGCGAACTGTTCCTGCTGCCCACAGACGTAGAGCCTCTGCCGCCCACTCTCGAAGCCATTGCCCGTGCCGACCTGATCACCATCGGCCCGGGATCGCTTTTCACCAGCCTGATTCCCAATCTGCTGGTGCGCGGCCTGTCCCGGGCCATTATTAACTCCCCGGCCATCAAAGTCTTTGTTTGCAATCTGATGACACAAGCTAATGAAAGTCTTGGTCTAACCGCCGCGGAACACATCAAGGCTCTGAACCGGCATGCACAGGCCCAACTGTTTGACTACGCGCTCATCAATCGCACCCCCGTATCCCCTGAACTGGCGGCCAAGTACGCCTTGGAAGGCGCCAACCAGATCGTCAACGATCTCGAAGAGATCGAAAAGTTGGGTGTCTGCCCGGTGCTGGGGGATTACCTGGAAGAAGCCGTGGTCGCTCGCCATCGTACCGATCGCGTGGCCGCAGATCTGCTCGACCTTGTCGTGCAGGCCTCCGGCAGCGCTGCGCGGTCCTCCCTGGAGACCGCGCCCTGAGCACAGGCTCTGGCTACGCACCAGTTTCAGAAGGGCATGCTCGCCCCGGCTTCCCCCGGACTTTCGCCCCCCGAAGGTCGTCGTGCAAATCGAAGCCTTGGCCTGTGAACGCGCTACGATCGGCCCTCCCGATGGAGTACCCGTCCGGCAGAGTGGCCTGGTAGCCAAGGTCCTCGTCAGCAACAACATGGACGCAGGTCTCTTCGTAGTGGACGACACCGTAGAGGCGCGAGTTTTTCGCCGGCGACGGCGCCACCACTGATGAGAGTCCGGCTGGACGTGCACTTCTGTGGCCCGACCGGTTTAGTGGTGTGCGATTTTCGCCACCCTCGCGGTATAGTGAACCCGATGCCCACGCCCAAGACTGCTGTTTCTGGTCAGGCCCCTCGTGTCGCGGTTGCCATCATGGCTGCCGGCAAAGGTACTCGCCTCAAATCCAAGCGCCCGAAGGTTCTGCACGAGGTTGGCGGCAAGCCGCTGCTGGCGCACGTTATCGCCACGGCTACGCAACTGGTACTCGCCCGGGATGTGTATGCCATCATTGGCCACGAAGCCGATCTCGTCCGCCAGGCAGTGGGGCACACGGGCGTGAACTTCATCCTGCAGGCGGAGCAGCGAGGCACAGGGCATGCACTCATGGTCGCTGCCGAGGCTCTGGCTGCTTACGACCACGTGATCGTCCTCTCCGGCGACGCCCCCCTTATCACCGCAGCGACAATTCGCGCCCTGCGGGATTTCCATATCCAGAAGAACGCGGCTATGACCCTGCTCTCCGCCGATCTCGAAAACCCGACAGGTTACGGCCGCGTCATACGCAAGGCGGGCGGCGACGAAGTGAAAGCCATCATCGAAGAAAAGTCCGCGACCGCAGCCCAGAAAAAGATCCGCGAGATCAACTCGGGCTTCTATGTCTTCGCCGTGGAGGCGCTTTTTCAGCACATCCATGGGCTCGGCACCGACAACCCGCATGGCGAGTTCTACCTTACGGATATGGCTGCCGTGCTCGGCAAGGCCGGAGCCCAGGTGGTTGCTTGGAAGACCCCATATCCCTCCGAAATCCTGGGCAGCAATACCCGCGCCGAAATGATGGACATTGACGCACAGCTCCGCATGGCCAAGTGCCAGCAGCTGATGGCCGAGGGTGTCAGCATATTCTTTCCTCAAACCTGCGTCATCGACGCCGACGTGGTCATTGGTCCAGACACCATCCTCGAGCCGTTCGTTCAGATTCGCGGCACAAGCCGCATCGGCGCGGATTGCCGCATCCGCTCGTACAGCGTGATTACCAACTCGGACATCGGTGACGGTGTTCTGATCAACCCCGGCACCGTGATGGACGACTCCCGGGTCGCGAATTCGGCGATTGTCGGTCCTTACTCGCGCCTGCGCCCCGGCAGCGAAATTGGGGAGGGGGCACATCTCGGCAACTTCGTCGAGACCAAGAAAATGAAGCTGGGCAAGGGCTCCAAGGCGAACCACCTGAGCTACTTGGGGGATGCGGAAATCGGCGAGAGCGTAAACGTGGGAGCCGGCACCATCACTTGCAACTACGACGGCGTGCAGAAACACAAGACGGTCATTGAAGACGGAGTGTTTGTGGGCAGTGACGCGACTCTGGTCGCTCCGCTCAAGATCGGCAACAGGGCTTATATCGCCGCAGCTTCCTGCATCACGGAAGACGTGCCCGAAGATGCGCTGGCTCTGGGCCGCGCCCGCCAAACCACCAAGGAAGGCTGGGCCAAGGCCCGCCGCACCCCTCTGGCCGGCAAGAAGTAGCCCCCTCACCCGGCGGTTCTTACTACCCAATCGACGCGCGGAAGAGCAAGAACGTGGACTTCCCGACTCCGAACAGGCATCTTCTCTGGCGGTTCGCGCGGCAAGTACACCGGTTTTTCGGCGTCGGGGGTGGTGGGGGGACTCTACTTGGAAACCGCCGCAAACAGTTCCGAATGCATCAGCGCCTGGAAGTTCCGGTCGTCGCTCTTGAATTTCATCTCCACTTTCGAACTGTCGGAATCCACGGTCATCGAGTCAATCGCGGTCTTCTCCACGGGCGTTGCATTCATCTTCTTATAGAGCATTCCCGCCTTCACCAGTGATGACATGGTGGCCGCCGTCATGGAATCCGACGTGATCACGTCCAGGTCGAAGTTGACGCCGTTGGAGAAATCCATGGTGTAGCAGGATCCCAGCAGACGCTTCTTCACCGTGTCATAGTCGGCAATCTTGGAGGCATCGCCGAGGGCCGAGCGCATCATGTTCTGGGTTCCCTGCTGGTCCAAAATGCTCCATACCGCCGAGCCGTCCACTGCGGCCATCATGTCGGCCATCTGCGGGTTCGAGTCCAGGTTCTGGGCGTACCCGTCGCGGACATCGAGGGCGCCCTGCACCGCTTTTTGATCCCCGAACAGCAACGTGTTCTCGTCCAGGAAGGTCATCATCATGCCGTTGCCGCCCATGGGATAGATGCGGGTATCGCGGTATCTGACGGGCACGATTTTCTTCAATGCCAGTTTCTTGATGACCGCCTTGGCCGAGAATATTCCCTGCGCCAGTCCGACCACTTTTACGCCGCTGTTGCTGGCGCGATAGGAGGCGAAGGTCAGCAGATCCACGTCTTTTTCGGAGTCGATGCCAACCCCACTCAGGACCTGCTCAAATTCCTTCAAGCTCTGGGGCAACACCTGCTGCTTCAGGGCTTGCGCGGTCGGCGAGTTCTGCAGCGCTCGGTAGTCCACCGAAATGATCTGCTGGATGTCGGCCGGAATCACGCTATGTGCCGAGGTACCCAGCGGCATGGCAATCGCCGCCGCACCGAGCAGCAACGGGGAAATCAGATTTTTGACTATTTTCATGGGGACCTCTGGGCATACACCTTTGGATGCTAAACCACAGCGTTGGGGTCATCTGTATCAACCCGATTCTATTCCATTCGTTGCGGCCCGGCGCGCACGAAAGTCCAGCTTGCGCCGTGACCGAGGAGAGACGGGGGTTCCCCTGGTTCCTGGATCTGGAGGGCGAGGATTTCCAAACCAATTCGTCCAGAATCACTCGCGGATCTAATCATCGAAGCGCGTCGGCTCGGCTCCTCACCTCCGCCGCGAAGGCAGCGTCCTTCATCGCTGCTAGGTTGATCTCGACATTGGCGAGTGCTCCCGCCATCGCTGCCCGAGCCAGGGCCTCCGCGGTTGTCAAATCGGACTTCATGTTGGGATTGGTGATCGGCCCCAGGCTCTCGGCCAGATCGAGCACCTCGCGCGCGCGCTCCGCCACGCTTAATGGGACACTCGTGGCCTGCTTAAGGGCCGCGTCGATCATTGTCTCTCCGTCCACTGTCGCCTTGGCCTGCTTGTAAGCCTTCATCACGGCGTTGTACGACGCGGCATCAGCGTCGATCGCCGCCTTTAATTCCTCGCGCAGCTGCCCCAGCCGGGCCATGGCCTGGCTCAGCCGGCTCTCGTATGGCACGAAGGCCTTCTTCCCGCGCGACAGCGCTGCCACCATGGTCGCCAAACCCGCCGCCATGGCCCCGGCGGCGGCGGCGGCGCTGCCACCGCCCGGGATGGCCGTCGGTGCCGCCAGCTCTTCCACGAAGGGCTCCACGCCGGCGCGCAGCCCGCCCACCGCCATCTTGCCACTCATGACCGCGGTCAGCCGGTTCTCCAGGATGAGCGAGGAATCGAAATTCTCCACCTGCAGGAACCACTCCGCCGCCTGCTCCAGCGCCTTCTTGGGAATCAAGCCCACGATCTCGCTGGCCACCGGCATCACCCCGTGGCGC
Organism: Terriglobales bacterium; assembly: GCA_035623795.1. Classification (GTDB taxonomy): domain Bacteria; phylum Acidobacteriota; class Terriglobia; order Terriglobales; family Acidobacteriaceae; genus DASPST01. The sequence continues at coordinate 72,431 of DASPST010000008.1, read as the reverse complement.
GCCGCCTCCCGCTTCACCAGTTCGAACACACGGTGCACGGGCGTCTGCTCAAAATCCGTCAGGTTCATCGAGACCTGCGCCATGCCCCGGACCAGGAATCCCGCACCCTTCACGAAGCGCAGCCCCCCGCTGGAGAAACGCACCGCCTTGGCTACTTTCTTCGCGATCTCCACGTCGGGCGTGCTCAGGAACACGTTGTAGGCGATAAGGAATTTCCTCGCCCCCACCACCGTCGCCCCCGCGGTGGCATGCACGCGCGGCTCGCCAAAGTCCGGTCGCCGCACCGGGTTGGTGGCGATCTCGCGGCGTAGACCCTCGAACTCTCCCCGCCGGATGTTTTCGAGGTTGGTGCGCTCGGGCGTGGTCGCCGCCGCCTCATAGAGATACACGGGGATTTGAAACCGCTTCCAGATTTCCGCCCCCACATGTTTCGCCATCGCCACGCAGTCTTCGATAGTCACTCCCTCGATCGGGATAAACGGCACCACGTCCGCCGCTCCCATGCGGGGGTGCGCGCCCTGGTGCTTGGTGAGGTCGATCAATTCCGCTGCCTTCCCCACTCCCCGGATGGCCGCCTCCTGCATCGGTTCCCGCTCCCCGACCAGCGTGATCACGCAGCGGTTGTGGTCGGCGTCCATCTCCCGGTCCAGCAGGTAGACGCCGTTGATCTTCATGGCCTCGACGATGGCGTCAACCTTGGCTTTGTCGCGCCCCTCGGAAAAATTCGGCACACATTCCACCAGCGTAGACATAACGGGGAAGAATATAAGGCGGCCTGTGAACCTGCAACCGTAGACCCGATGTCCGCGCCCCAGAGCCAACTGGGGCTGGCAACTTGACGTTTCGTTCCACCCAATCCAGTTTCCGCGCACAACGTGCGAAAATACTCTGGCTCGGTGCTGGCGAATGACCGCGATAGAAAGGATTCCTCCATGAAGATGGGTTTCGGCCTCCCTAACATCGGTCCGCTGGGTTCTCCGGTAAACGTAGCCAACGTCGCCGAACGCGCCGAAGCGCTGGGCTACGACAGCCTATGGACCATCGAACGCCTGCTGTGGCCGGTGAGACCGCAGACCCCGTATCCGGTCACGCCTGACGGCTTGCTCCCGGAGGGCTACAAGTACAGTCTCGATCCACTCGACACCCTGACCTTCGTCGCCGCTCGCACCAAGCGGATCGCCCTGGGACCGAGCGTGCTCGACATCCCCTACTACAACCCGGTCATGCTGGCGCGGCGCCTGACCAGCATCGACATCCTGTCTAACGGACGCCTCCGCCTCGGGCTCGGCCTCGGATGGTCCAAAGACGAAATGGATGCCGTCGGCGCCAACATGAAACAGCGCGGCGCCATGGCCGACGAATTTCTCCAGGTTCTCAAAGCCATCTGGACGACCAACCCGGTCAAGTTCGAAGGCAAGTTCTTCCATGTTCCCGAGTCCTACATCAATTTCAAGCCCGTGCAGAAACCTCATCCACCGATCTATATGGCTGCTTTTGCCCCGGCCGCGCTCAAGCGTCTGGCCGCCATGGCTGACGGCTGGAATCCGGTAGCCATCCCGATCGAAGGCATGGCGAACATGTTCAGCGCGGTGAAGCAGATGGCCAAGGAAGCAGGACGCGATCCATCCTCGCTGGTGCTGGTGGTACGCGCCAACGTGTGCCTTACCGCCCAACCGCTGGGAGCGGAGCGCGCCTTGTTTGCTGGAACGCTCGAGCAGATCCGGGAAGATGCCCTGGGCTGCGCCAGAATCGGCGCTCATGAACTCATCTACGACGTCACGTTCGAAAAACAGGCCCAGTCCATCGAGGGCTGGCTCGGGCTGATGGAGAAGTTGCTCAAGCTGGTTTAGAAAGCTGACAAAGCCCGTCGCGTCTATCCCGGAGCCGAGTTCGGTCTGGCTTTAGACTCTCCCCCACGACATGACCCTTTCGGGCACGATTCGGATCACCAGTGCGTCCTTCCCCAGCATCCCCTGGGCGTACTGCCAATATTTCTTTTGCAACATTCGGATCGCGCGTTGCTGCTCAGCCGTGCCTTCCACTCGCTGTGCCCGTCCACGTACCAGCACGTACCACAACCGGTCCCAAGCCTCAAAGTACTGGTCAACCAGCAGCGCCACTCGGCCTGTTGCCGTTATGTTTCGCACTCGCGTCAGCCGTTCCGCTTTCACCTGCTTTGGTTTGTGGTCCACTGCGGTGTAGAAAACCAGTCCGTCATACACAAAGCATATCGGCACAACATGAGGATGCCCGACGCCGTCCACCGTTGCCAAGCGCGCGACCCGGGCCCGCTTTAATTCCTTCTGTACGCTGCGAGAAATCTGCTTATGCGGCATCGATGGAACCTCCTCCCCAAGCCTACGTCGTGACCGGCGCGCCACCCTGTGGGCTTGACAACGCCTCCGGTTTCGGCGCAGAGTGATCGCCATGCCAGCGCCTTGCCCCCCCGGCCGCGGCTTCACCTGAATCTGACTCCTAGACGGCTGTTGGTCGTCTCCTCGATCGAAACCCCCCTCACCGGAAAGGATGCTGCATGCGTCGCATTGCCGGGGCCTTCCTCGTGGTGCTCATGGCTGGTCTTGTTCTGGCACAGACCCCGGCCGCTCCCAAGGAGCGGCATTTCACGTTCCACTACGCTATCGTTGTGAAGGGCGTCCCGCCTGACCAGGCGATACACATTTGGATTCCGCTCGCCCACGACGATCCCTATCAGCAGGTCCGCGTCCTCTCGCAGAAAGGCGACCTGCCGCTTACTCGCACCCGGGACCTGGAATATGGCAACTGGATGTTCCACGCGGAACAAACGCCCGCAACCAAAACCGAGTACAGCTTCTCGATCGACTACGATGTTGTGCGCCGGGAACACGTCGTGTTGGTGGACGGACGGCCCATCCCACCCGCCCGTAATTCCGAACCCGTGCAACTCGCCCGCTTCCTGCAGCCGGACAGCCTGGTCCCCACCACAGGGCTGCCAGCTCAACTCGCCGCTGAACAAACCAAAGGCGCTACGACGGCCTTGGAGAAAGCCCGCGACCTTTACGACTACGTCTTCCGCACCATGAAGTACGACAAGTCGGGGGCTGGCTGGGGACACGGCGACACACTCTGGGCCTGCGACTCCAAGCGCGGCAACTGCACCGATTTCCACTCCGTCTTCATCTCCATGGCGCGCTCCCAGGGAATCCCCGCGCGCTTTGAGATCGGCTTCCCCCTCCCCGCCAACCAGCACTCCGCCGAAGTCCCGGGCTACCACTGCTGGAGCGAGTTCTACATCGACTCCATCGGTTGGATCCCCGTCGACATCTCAGAAGCCTGGAAGCACCCGGAACTTCGCGACTACTACTTTGGTGCCCACGATCCGAATCGCGTACAGTTCACCGTCGGTCGCGATCTTAGACTCAATCCTGCTCAAGCCGGACCGCCGCTCAACTACTTTATCTATCCCTACGTCGAAACTGGCGGAAAAGAACATTCCAACGTGACCATCGACTTCTCGTTTAAGGATGTAGAGGGCACGGCAGAAGCCACCGCCTCGCGGTAGTTCAAGTTGGAAGCCTAATACGGCGAGCTGGGCAGGAAGCATAAATCCATGACCTTGATCCTTGCCGTTGGTCCGCTCCCCTGCCGATTCGTGCGGAGCTCCGTGCCAACCGCTTGAGATGCTCGCCTATGGGTGGAAGGCGAAGGGCTTACGCCGAACCTCTTTCGCCAACCTCCCGGGTTTGCCCAGGCCGGATATCCAGCAGTTGGGATTCACTACGCCTGCCCCGCGCCATCGAGGATCTGATCCGCGAGCACAGGGAAGGCTAGCCCGGGTTGCAGGGGATACCCTGATCTTTGCCCCTCGCAGCATCTGCCATCAAGGCCTCGGGGGAGAAGTCGTGTCATTTCTTGGCATGTTCTTTTCCCGGGAAGAACCTGCCAATCCCGATCCTGATCTGCACCGTGTTGATTCCGGGGTTGGGCGTGGCCAGCCCGGCATTGGAGATATGCATGTAGCGCGCTTCCAGGCTCCAGTCGTAACCGGGGCCCAGCAGGTGCGTCCCCAGCGCAAGGCTGCTTAAAAAGTTCACCGGGCTTGTCCCCGGGGGCACATCATGGCTGGTAAACAGCACGCCACCGGCCAGTTCGAGATAGGGGGACCACCTTCCTCGCCCGGCAAAATTCCACTTTAACCCCACCGGATCGATTCCCGCTCCGTACGCCGTATTCGCCGGCTGAAAGACCAGGAAAGCGGGAACCGCGTCTACCGCGTATTCGAACCGTCCCTTGAGAAATCCTGGGCCGTGCGGTCCAGTCAGGATCCATCCGTAGCGCAGCCCCAGGTTCCAGACGCCCGTGTCTTTGGTTCCTCCCGGCACGGTGTAGCCGCCTCCGGTCCACGCCCGGACCTCGTGTCCGCCTCCTTCCGGTCCCTGCTGCGCAGAGCACATCACGGACGACGACAAGGCGGCAACGAACAAGAGCCCCTTCTGCAGAAGAGATGGCACACAAGGGCGTATTCCGGTGACACTCATGGGGGAAAATTCCGAATCGCCACCATACAGGATGCACGGAGCCCCTGACAAACGGAAGCCTACCTCCATTAGGAAGGTCGGTAGTTAGTGTCAAGGGTCCGTGCGGCAATCGCGGTCGCCGGCCGGAAAGAGCCCCGACTCAGGAGGAAGGTCTCAAGGAAGGCAATCAAGTTGGCCGGGATCATCGGGTCAGCGGATTTGAGTTTCGCACCCTCACCATGGCACCGAACAGCGAGACGCCGCTTAGCAGGGCCAACACCACTGACTGGCATTGGTTGACCGCAAGGTAGACGCGCTTGCGGGTTAGGACGCGACGGTAGGCTCCCACCCATGCTCATCCCAGTCCCAGACCCCCATCCACGGCGACGATCTGCCCAGTAATAAACTTCGGCGCGCTGGCGAAGAACAGCACGGTCTTTGCAATCTCTTCGCCTGTTCCGTTCCGCTTCATCGGGGTCAGCTTCGCCATGCGGCGCATGAACGGCTTCGCCGCCGCCTCTCCCAGGTCAATCATGCCGGGCGCCACTGCATTCACCGCGATCTCCGGCGCCAGCGCTTTGGCCATGACTTTGGTCAGCATATGCAGCGCTGCCTTCGACGAGCAGTAGTGCGCGTGTGTCGGCCACGGTACCAACCCGCCCAGCGATCCCATGTTGATGACCCGGCCCTTGCGCCGCCGCAGCCACTTCAAGGCAGCCCGCGTGACCAGGTAAGGGCCGCGTGTGTTCGAGGCGAAGATGGCGTCCCATTGCTTCACGGTGATCGTATCGAAATCCAACGTTTCATAGTTCGCGGCGTTGTTTACCAGCACGTCGATTCCACCCAATTCGCGAGTTGCCTCCCGGATCATCGCCTTCACGCTGGCTTCATTGGTCACATCGCATTCGAGAGCAAAGGCCCTCGCGCCCAGCGCAGTCAAATCGATCACCGTGTGTTGCGCTTGGCGTGCCGAATGCTGAAAGGTGATGGCCACGTCGGCCCCCGCCCCTGCCAGCGCGAGCGCCGAGGCCCGCCCCAGGCGCTTGGCCCCACCGGTAATGAGAACCGCCTTGCCTGCCAGAGGCTTCGCTACGCTCTTTGTCATGTTTGGGATTGTATCGCCAGGACCGGGCTGGGTTTCGTGTCGCCTTGCGGGTGACCCTGCATTGCAGTTGGTTGACGAACTGTGGCAGAGGGATGACTCTGGGTGCCGCAGGTGCTAGAACGGCCACCAGACTGGCTTCGCGGTCATGGGAGAATCGGCATGATTTCTGGCGCGGTCAGAGCGGTGCCCATCCCACACCTAGGCGTCCAATTTGGGTCCACTTCCGATCACCGTCACACGCCACGCCGACACCCCTCTTGGGTCATTATCCTTTGGATATATCGGCCGTCTTGTTCGCCGATTCCTTCCTACAAATACCGAGAACTGCTAAACTCGCGGCATGCAAGTCTCCCACGACGTCCTGCTCTACTCCCGCAAAGGCTGCCACCTGTGCGAGATCGTGAAGGAGAGCTTGCACAAACTGGAGCGCCGCGGCGGGTTTACCTGGCGGGAGATCGACGTCGACTCCGACGAACATCTGCGCCGCCAGTTCACCGACGAAGTGCCAGTGGTTTTTATCGATGGCCACAAGGCCTTCAAGTACCGGATGAACGAGCAGGATTTCCTCCGCAAGTTGGCTAGTTCTCTCCTGAAACGGATGTAGGCGTACGCCGACGAAGTCGTGGTGCCAACTCGCATCCTTGTACAAGGCTCTGCTGCCTGCTCTGATCGAGGATGAAGTTGGTTGTGCATAACCCTGTCCGGGTGATACTTAGACCGCCAGTTCTTGTGACGCCGAACACCTCTCCCAGCCCCTGCTGTGGCTGCAAATCATGGAAGCTTACGCTCCCGCGCGCCAGCCCGATCTCTCTCGATCGTTTCCTTAGTTCGTTTTCGTCACAATGGCATGAGAAAATCCAAGTGGTTCAGCTGCGCCAGTGCAGACTGTGACGTTGGCATCCGTTATAAACTTGCTCCCCATGCTGCGGACCGAACCCTACGCCAATCCAGCTGGCCTGTTCCTGCACGACGTCATCCTCGCGTCTTGCCGCCAATTTCCGCGGAAGACGGCGATTGTTGACCCCTCCGCGAACCGGCGAATTTCTTATTCCGAATACGGCGAGATCGTCTGCAGCCTCGCGCGGGGATTCAACGCTGCCGGACTTCGGCCGGGGGAGGTCGTCGCCATCTTTCTCCCCAACTCCTGGGAGTTCTGTGTGGCGTACCACGCCGCTACCCTGGCGGGAGGAATTCCGACCCTTCTCAACCCCAATTATCGTGAACGCGAGGTGCGTTACCAGCTCGAAAATTCTGGCGCCGCTGTCTTGATCAGCGACGGCCCGCAGCTCGAAAACGTGAGCCTCTCCGGGCTCCCGGCTCTGCGCCGGGTTTACACCACGCGCCACTCCGCCGCTGGATCCGCCAACTTCCTCGATCTGCTTCGGCCCGTCACCGTCGCGTTATCCACTCCGGCCGTGCCCTCGGGCCGGACCCTCGCGGCTTTGCCGTATTCGAGCGGCACCACCGGGTTTCCCAAGGGCGTCATGCTCTCCCACTTCAACCTGGTCGCCAACATCTTCCAGCTCCTCGGCCCCCACGGCACCAAGTTGGGGGGGGATGACGTGATTCTCTGTTTTCTGCCGCTCTATCACATCTACGGCCTGAACGTCGTGCTCAATCCCGGCCTGATCCTGGGGGCGACCATCGTTCTGTTGCCGCGCTTCCATGTGCCGCAGTTGCTCGGGCTTCTGGTCTCCGAGAACGTCACCACTATGCCAACCGTACCGCCGGCTCTCAACGCCCTGGCTCAGGCGGCCGAAGCTGGGCAATTTCCCGAGCACCACCGCGTTCGCTGGGTAAAGTCCGGCGCCGCTCCGCTTGCTGCCGAACTGGCGCGCCGCTTCACCTCTCTTACCGGCATCCTCGTCTGCCAGGGATACGGCATGACCGAAGCCTCGCCAGTAACGCACATCGGCTACCTTGAGCCCCCGGAACTCTACAAACCGGAATCCATAGGCCAACCCCTGGTCCAGACCGAGTGCCGCGTGCTCGACGTCGATGACACCGAAGTGGTGTGCGGTGAACCCGGCGAACTCGTGATGCGCGGTCCGCAATTCATGCTCGGCTACTGGAAGGATGCCAAGGCCAGCGCTGCTGTTCTCCGCGACGGCTGGTACTGGTCCGGAGATATTGTTAGGCGCGACGCGGGCGACTTCTATTACGTCCTCGACCGCCGCAAGGAGATGATCAAGTACAAGGGCTTCTCGGTGGCTCCTGCAGAAGTCGAGGCGGTCCTGCTGGAGCATCCCGCCGTCCGCGACTGCGGCGTGGTCGCGCGCCGCGATGCCGAGGCGGGCGAGATCCCCTGCGCGTTCGTGGTCCTACGCGAAGGCCAGTGCGCGGATGATGCCATGAAACAAAGCCTCTGCGGCTTCGTCGCCGAGCGTCTCACTAGTTACAAGCAGCCGCGAGAAATCCACTTCGTTGACGCCGTGCCCCGCACACCCTCCGGAAAAGTCTTGCGGCGGGAGCTGCGTAAGGCGCTGGCCTGAAGGGCACACCCCGCCCGATCGCCCGGTGTCCAGCCCCTTCGCGTACAATGTTCGGCAGGAAGTCGCGATGACCCTGGCCCGCTTCGTCACCAAGAGTACGTTCCGCAACAAGCGGCGCAGCATCCTCACCGTCGTCAGCATCACGTTTTCCCTGCTCCTGCTCAGCATTATGATGACGATCTGGCGCAGCTTCTACATCGACCAAGGCGCACCCGACTCCGCTCTCCGCCTCATGACGCGCCACAAAGTCTCCCTGGCCAACTTCCTGCCGGGTTTTTACCGCGAGAAAATCCGCGCCATCCCCGGCGTCGTTCACGTGGTTCCCATGACCTGGTTCGGGGGGAAATACAAGGACGACAAACCGGAAAACTTCTTCGCCCAATTTGCGACCGATCCGGACGAATACGAAATGGTTGCCGCCGACAAGCAGGTTCCTCCCGACCAGCTCCAAGCCTGGCAGCAGGACCGCACTGGCTGCATGGTCGATGCCGCGCTAGCCGCGAAACACGGCTGGAAGCTGGGTGACCACATTTTCCTGGAAGGCAACATTTTCCCCGCCAACCTCGAACTGACCATCCGAGCCATCTACCACATCGATCCCGCCAACAACTCGCTCTATTTCAACTCCAAGTATCTGGAGGAATCGGTCTCCTGGTTCAAGGATACCGCCGGTTTCTACTTCACCCGGGTCGACTCGGCGGCTGACGTTCCCACCGTCGCACATGAGATCGACCTGATGTTCCGGAATTCACCCGAGCCTACCAAGAGCGAGAGTGAGAAAGCGTTTCAACTCGACTTTATCGCCACCCTGGGCAACGTCAAAGCCTTCATCCTCAGCATTTGCGGAGCGGTAGTGTTCGCCATTCTCCTGGTCTCGGCCAATACCATGGCGATGTCGATGCGCGAACGCACGCGCGAAGTGGCAGTGATGCGCACCCTGGGCTTCACGAAACGCCGGATCTTTTCCTTGTTGCTGGGAGAATCCGTGACGCAGTCGCTGTTGGGCGGGGTGTGCGGGGTTCTGGTCGCGTCCTGGCTCCTGCGCGTTCTCATTCGGCCGGGGGTCGGTTTGCCCGGAAACATGCATATCACGTTCCCCACCATGCTGGTCGTATTGCTGGTTGCGGCGCTGCTGGGTGTGGCCAGCGCGCTCCTGCCTTCCTACCGTGCCTCTCAGATGAACATCGTGGATGGCCTCCGCTACATCGGTTGAGCCCCGATCGCCACCGCGTGTTTGGCATCCCGGGTGCTACACTCACTCCCGATGCGGACCGATCTGCTCCCGCTTTGCGATCAGCATTACCGCACCATGGAAGCCTGCATCGCCCCGTTCAGCGCCGACTACTCCATTGAATTCTTCCGCTGCACCGATAAATTCTGTCACCGCTGCTTTGGCGAACGGGTCGGCTACGTTACGCCCCGTCGCGGCGAGTCTCCCATTCTGACCCCGGGACAGCCGCGCTGCGAAATCCACGGCCGGCCCATGTTCATCATCAGTCTCGATCGCCAGCGCAACCACGTTCACTACGCCTGCCCCGAGTCTGACTGCTGTCAGCGCGTGGTTCGCAGCTGAATCCTCGCGGCGTGGCCTGTTTGCCCGCAAGACTCTGCCGCCGGAACGGGCGGCAAGACCCATCGGTGCTTTGCGATGGACGAATGTACTTGCCATACGCGACACTGGACGACAGTCGGAGACAGGGATGGAACGCCGGGAATTCCTAGTTCTGTTGGTTGTGGTCGTGCTGGGTTCGAGAATGATTCTGGGGGCACAGTCTGACAGTACGTCCGAGCGCCTGCTCTACAACGGCAAGGTGTTCACCGGCGAACCGGAGCATCCCTATGCTGAGGCGGTAGCCATCCGGGGCGGCAAGATAGTGGCCGCGGGTGCACGCCTGAAGGTGGCAAAGGCTGTGGGGCCGAATGCGGAAAACATCGATCTCCGCGGAATGACGCTGCTGCCGGGACTGATTGACAGCCACACCCACGTCATCGACAGCGCGCCCATCCTGACGGGCGCCGATGTCGGGGACAAGGTTCACACCCTGGACGAACTGGTGGCCTTCACCGCGGAAGCCAAGCGCAGCGGGCGCGGGATGCGCGGGGGGTTCCTCGAGATCACCGGGCTGGACACCGAGTTCTGGTCGGAACCGGAGCGGTTGAACGCGCGCTTCAGCACCGGAGCATACACCGATGTGCCGGTCCTGCTGGTAGGAGCCGACCTTCATGGCGGATGGGCCAACCGTGCGCTGCTCCGGCGCGCGGGGGTGACCAAAGACTTTCTGCAGCAACTGCCCGAAAGCGCACGGCGATATTACGGCTTTGGGCCGGATCTGGAGCCGAACGGGTTTGTGGTGGATGAAGGCCTGGAAAAAGTGAGTGCGCCAGTGCCCGATCTCTCCGAGGAACAGCTTCTCGAGGCGGGGCGGGCCGCGGTGACGTATTACCATTCCCTGGGCATCACCGCGTGGCTGGAACCCGGCGACACCTATGTCAGCATCGCAGCCTTTCGCCGGGATGTCTTGTCGGTCTACAAAGCCCTGGCTGACCGCGGAGAGCTGGGCGCGCACGTCGCGGCATTTCCCCGGATTGACCCCAGAATCAAGGGCGACCCCCTCCCCGAAGTGCAGGCCCTGCGCCGCGAGTTCCAAGATGTCCCCAACCTGAGCATCCCGGGGATCAAGGTCTTCGAAGATGGAGTGGTGGAGTATCCCTCGCACACCGCCGCCCTGACGAAGCCTTACCGGGACGGGAGCAATGGCGTTCTCCTGTTCGATCCGTTGCGGCTTGCGGCGCTGGCCACGGAAGCCGACCAACAAGGCCTGATCGTGCACGTGCATGCGATTGGCGACCTGGCTGTGAAGACTGCTCTGGACGCCATTGCCGCCGCGCGCAGGGCGAACGGTAACAGCGGTCTGCCGCACACCATTACACATATCCAGTTTGCCGACCCCGAGGACTTTCCCCGGTTCGGCCAACTGGGAGTGATCGCCTCCCTGCAGCTCTTGTGGGCGCGGGGCGAGGTGGACTCGATCGAACTGGTCAAGCCGTACATCGATCCGGAAATATACCGCTGGCAGTATCCGGCGCGGTCCCTGCTCGACGCCGGGGCCACGATCGCTGGGGCCAGCGACTGGGCGGTATCGAGCGCGAACGTGTTCGAGGCGATGTATTACGCGGAAACCCGCAACGGCGACGAAGGTGTGCTGGACGCCAGCCAGCGCATGCCGCGGGAGGCGATGCTGTATGCCTACACACGGAATGCGGCACGAGCCTTGAACCTGCTCGACCAGATCGGGTCGATCGCGCCCGGCAAACAGGCCGACCTGTTGCTCGTGGACCGCGATGTCCTCACCATTCCCGTGGACGAACTGCGGGAAGCAAAGGTTCTGTGGACCATGGTCGGCGGCAAGGTCCTGTATCGCGCACCCAAGTAAAGAGAGGCGCTCGCCAACGATATCCAGGGGTAGGATGATCTGAGCATGTTGGCCACAGGGGACAACCTGGCTGAGACCTGGAGCGCGTTACGGGCGCACAAACTGCGGGCGGCGCTCACCATGCTCGGGCTTACCATGGGCGTGGCGACGCTCATTACGGTCATGACCCTCATCCAGGGCGCCAACACCTACGTCGAGAAGAAGATTGCGAACCTGGGAACCGATGTTTTCCAAATTGCTCGTACCCCGTTCGCTGTCACCGATTTCAACATCGTCATCAAGGCGTTGAGATACCGGAAGCTCGAGCTGGACGACATGCAGGCGGTCACTGAGCGCTGCCCAGCGTGTCAGGAGGTGGGCGCCACCGCGACCGCAACCACCACCCGGGCTCGCTACGGCGACAAGGAAGTAACCGACGTCAACCTCATCGGCGTAACCCCCAGCATGGTCGACATTGACACGCGCACCGTGGATCGCGGGCGCTACATCACGCCGACCGAATCCGAGCATCGCGTCAGCGTGTGCCTGATCGGGGATACGCTGGTGCAACAACTGTTCCTCGGAGTCGATCCGGTCGGCAAGACGCTGCGTATCGGCAACCAGGAATTCAGCGTCATCGGAACACTGGCGAAGGTGGGCAGCGTGCTGGGGCAGGACCAGGATGACTTCGTCATGATTCCGCTCTCCGTCTTCCTACTCATGCAGGGGGCTCACACCAGCCTCACCATCAACGTGAAGGCACCCGGCGGACGATTCGAGCCGGCGCAAGACCAGGCCCAACTCATCCTGCGGGCCCGCCGGCACCTTGCCGCCGGGGCGGAGAGCGACTTCTTTATCGGCACCAAGGAAAGCTACATGGCTCTGTGGCGCAGCATCAGCGCGGCATTCTTTGCCGTATTCGTCCTGGTCAGCGCGATCTCGGTAATCGTGGGCGGTATCGTCATCATGAACGTCATGCTGGTAAGCGTAACCGCGCGCCGGAGGGAGATCGGGGTACGCCGGGCAGTGGGCGCGACGCAGTTGGACATCCTCCGCCAGTTCATCGCAGAGAGCGTGATCCAGTGCATCACCGGGGGCGTGATCGGCATTGCCCTGGGGTTCCTGGTCGCCCTGTTGCTCCGCACCTTCACCCCCTTCCCGGCATCGGTACAGACCCGGGTCGCGGTTCTGGGCGTGTTCCTCAGTTCGGCAGTAGGACTGTTTTTCGGGATCTATCCGGCGCTGCGGGCCTCGCGACTGGATCCCATTGTGTCCTTGAGGTCGGACTGATGACGATCATGACCACATCCCAGGCTCGCGAGAATCTCCTGGCAGCCCTGGCCACGCTGCGCGCCGCCAAAGTCCGCACGGCGCTCACGGTGATCGGTATCATCATCGGCGTGTCCTCGGTGATCTCGATGGCCGCCATCATCCAGGGGCTGAACCGCTTCGTGCAGCAGCGGGTGGAATCGCTCGGCTCGCGGACTTATTTCCTGTCTCGATTTCCGGTTGGGGTCGATCCTGCCCGCTGGCCGGAGAGCATCCGGACCCGCAAGTACTTCGGCTACACCTACGCCGACTTCATCCGGGAAGCAGCCCCCCACGTCCAGATCGTGACCACGTTCGGTACGCGCGGTTTCTTTCTTGGTGACACCAACCAGATCATCTCCGAGGGCCGGAGCGTGGAGAAGGTTATCCTGCGCGGGGCCGAGCCTCAGTACACGGATGCGATCCCCTTGTTCTCCGTAGAGCGCGGACGCTTCCTCAGCAGCTTCGATGAACAGCATGCTCGGTCGGTGATCGTGCTGGGAGCCGCCATCAGCGAATCGCTGTTTCCCAACGCCGACGCGGTCGGCAAGACCGTGCGCGTGAACGGGCAACTGTTCGACGTCATCGGCGTATTCGAGCACGACACGGGCCTGTTCATCGGGCCGGGGGTAGACGCGTTTGCCGTCATCCCCCTGAGCACCTTCCACAAGGACTACCCGGAAAACAAGGAGCTCATCATGGCCTTCACCGTGCCCGAGGGTGTGAACGTGGATACGGCGCAGGGCGAGGTGATTCAGGCCATGCGACGTCTGCGGCGCGTTCCCGCGAACAAGGACAACGACTTCGAGATCAGCTCCCCCGATTTCCTCAGCAATCTTTGGGATCAGCTAACCGGGGCCCTGGTCATCCTCACCAGCGTGATCAGTTCGATCGGTCTGCTGGTGGGTGGAATCGGGGTCATGAACATCATGCTGATCTCGGTCACCGAACGCACCCATGAGATCGGGATGCGTAAGGCGATTGGGGCGCGGCGCGCGGACATCCGCCTGCAATTCCTGCTCGAGGCGGTGCTGTTGACGCTGGTGGGCGGGACCATCGGCATTCTGATCGGCGCCGCGGTTTCGACCATCGTCCGGACGTTCGTGCCCTCGATCCCGGCAACGCTATCGTACCTGTGGGTGGTGATCGGGTTCACGATGTCCGTCGCCGTCGGTTTGTTCTTCGGCTATTACCCGGCCAACCTGGCAGCGAACCTGGATCCCATTGTATGCTTGCGGTACGAGTGAGGTCTGTCGCCCTCGCCTCGGTTTGACAGCCCGATCGACTCCCGGCGTACAATTTCTGCTAGGGGCATGCTCCTGTGATCATCTAGAGAGAGTGAGGACAAGAACGTGTCATTACGCATCAACGACAGTGCTCCCGATTTCAGCGCCGAAACCACCCAAGGCACCATCCACTTTCACGAGTGGATTGGCGATGGCTGGGCAATCCTGTTTTCTCATCCGAAGGACTTCACGCCGGTGTGCACCACCGAACTTGGCTACATGGCAGGCCTGGAACCGGAATTTCGCAAGCGCCACTGTAAGATCATCGGCCTGAGTGTCGATCCGGTGGCCAATCACGGCAAATGGGCAGGCGATATTGAAGAGACCCAGGGTCACAGGGTGACCTATCCCATAATCGGCGACCCAGAACTGAAGGTAGCCAAGCTGTACGACATGCTGCCGGCTTTGAGCGGGACCACGTCCGAAGGCCGTACGGCTGCCGACAACGCCACCGTGCGCACGGTTTTTGTCATTGGCCCCGACAAGAAGATCAAGCTCACGCTGAGTTATCCGATGAGCACCGGACGCAACTTTGACGAAGTCCTTCGGGTACTCGATTCCATCCAGTTGACGGCGAAGCACAAAGTGGCCACGCCGGTAAACTGGAAGCAGGGCGATGACGTGATCATCCTGACCTCGGTGTCCGATGAGGAAGCCAAGCAGAAATATCCGGGTGGGTGGAAGACGGTGAAGCCCTATTTGCGGGTAGTCGGACAGCCGAAGTAGGGGCCCGCAGACTTCCGATGTCCGGATGGTCTTCCCGCTCCGTCCGTCCCGCCGCCAAAGGCCGGACGGAGCGCAGGTCTGAGGCCCGGACCCAGGGGATCACAGCCTGCGTAACTGTACCCCGCAGACCCTTCGGTAATCTCCCACTTGCCGCCCCTTTGTCCCATACTTGCGTAGGCACATGACTACCCTCCCCCAGTCGCTTACGTACCGTAGTCCTCGCGCCCGGCTGGCCACCACGACTCCTGTTGTTTTGCGTTCCCCCGACGGTAGCCGCAGTCAGGGCGAATTGCAGGTGGTTTCCCTGACCGGTGGTCTGCTGTTCCTGCCCAAGCCGCTGGACCAGGGGTTACGCGTCAAGCTGATGTTTCTGTCACAGAAGGGAGCGGTGCTCGGCACCGTGGAAATGTTGTCCCCGGTTAACTGGGGAATGCAGCCATTCCGCTTCGTCTCCCTCGAAGAAAGCGACCAGCGCCGTTTACGCGCCACGGTTCATTCCTGCCTGCAGCAGAACAACCTCGACGAGGACTGGATGGACAAATATCGCGCCCGGCTCAGTTACAAGACGCCCAAGCGCAAGCGCCGGCTGCCGCGGCTTCTGCTCGCCCTCACCCTCACCGCCGTCTGCCTGGGCAGCGCCCTCTACCTGTTCGGGACCCACCTGAAGTAGGCGCACGGCAGCGAAGGTTGAGCACGAGGCCAGCCGACGTTAGCGCCGTCGTGGTCTGCATCTTGCCAGCTGTCCGCGCTCTTCCCTCGCCGCGGCGGAGACCGCCGGAGAGCCCCTGGACGGCGATGATACCGTCATAAACCCATGACGCTTGATGCGATCACACGAGGAGCTCACCCCACCAGAAATCTCCACTGGGCCGCGGTCAATGGCACCACGCTTAACCGCCCCTGCCGCACCAGCGGGGACTCCGCGAACAACGGGCTTGTCTTGATCTCCGCCAGCCTCTTGGGCCTCGAGACGGCGCTCCCCACCCTGATCCGCACCAGCGGATGCTTGGGATCGGTCGCGTCCACCGACTCAACAGTCGCGGTTCCCACCGCGCTCTTCGCATCGCCGGTGTGATAGATCACCAGCTTCTCCCCCGGCTTCATCTCGCGCAGATGCTTCAGGGCCACAGGATTGCTTACTCCGTCCCAAAGGGTGCTTTGGTCACGCTGCAGGTCGGCAAACGAGTATTCTGATGGCTCGGTCTTGAGTAGATAGTCCATCGCTGTCCTCATGAATGGCCGGCTGCAGCGAGCCAGGAAGCTCAGAACCGCGACCCAGATGCCAGCAGCCTACTGCGGCTTCTGGCCCCCGCTGGGCTTGTCGTCCTTCTGCGCCGGCGCGTCTTTGCTCGGAGTGTGGTTAGAATCCGGGTAGATCGAATATTGGGCTTGTGGGCGCCTCATCTTAATCGTGATCTCGACGGCCGACTTCTGGATGTCGTAGTCGTCCCCGAATGTCTGGAAACCATTGGCCAGCACCTGCACTCGCAGCTTGCCGTAAGGGACGCCATCGAATGAAGTCTTGCCGTCGTCGTCGGTCTTCAGTTCAAATCCGCCACGGGACTGCTTACCCTTATCGTTCACCGGGTGCAGAACCACGCTGGCGTTGCGTATCGGTTTGCCGTTGTAATCGCGGATGACCAGAAAGCTCAAAGAGGCGGTCGGCTCTTGACCCCAAGCTGCCAGCGCCAGCAACACGCCGGTGACTGCTACCTGTAGTGGACATTTTTTCATGGCCTTAACCCTTCCCCCGGTGCGCCTTCAAGCCCGCTCGCCCATCATTCTAAACCTCCACTTCCCCTGGCATCCGCCCCGAAACCAAATCCTGGTTTCACAAGCCACGGCACCGGATCTGGGAGTTGTGCGCCACCTGTGCCATCGGAGTTCTCAGGGGCAATTGTGCCCTCTTGAGACCAGACAATGCGGTGCGGTCTGCGACCCCCGGTCTGCCATCTCGGTCCGAAGGGCGGATTCTCCGTGCACAGCGCGGGCGAGGGTATGCGCTCGACCGTCAAGATGAAATAAAAAACCCGCCCAAGCAGAGCTTGGACGGGAAGGGTGGATCGAACAGCTAAGAGCTGGGTGCTATTAGCCGCTTCTCAGTACATGTCGCCCATGCCGCCGTGACCCGGCGCTGCCGGAGCTTTCTTCTCTTCGGGAATCTCCGACACCAGGGCTTCGGTGGTGAGCATCAGGGATGCGATGGAACCCGCGTTCTGCAGGGCGGTGCGTACGACCTTGGTGGGGTCGAGCACGCCCGCCTTGACCAGGTCCTCGTAGTCGCTGGTCTGGGCATTGAAGCCGAAGTTGGCTTCCTTGGACTCCTGCACCTTGCCCAGCACCACCGCGCCTTCTTCGCCGGCATTCTCGGCGATCTGGCGCAGCGGCTCGGTGACGGCCCGCTTCACGATATTGACGCCGATCTGCTCGTCACCTTCCAGCTTCAGCTTGTCGAGCGCGGTCACGCAACGGGCCAAGGCCACGCCGCCGCCGGGCACTATGCCTTCCTCCACCGCAGCCCGGGTAGCATGCATGGCATCTTCTACCCGCGCTTTCTTCTCTTTCATTTCGGTCTCGGTTGCGGCCCCGACCTTGATCACGGCCACGCCGCCTACCAACTTCGCCAGCCGCTCCTGCAGTTTTTCGCGGTCGTAGTCGCTGGTGGTCTTGTCGATCTGGCCGCGAATCTCCTTCACCCGGCCTTCGATCTCGGCGTGCTTGCCCTTGCCTTCGACGATGGTCGTGTTGTCCTTGTCGACGGTGACCTTCTTGGCCTGGCCAAGATCGCCGACCTGCACGTTCTCCAGCTTGATGCCCAGGTCTTCGGTGATGGCCTTGCCCCCGGTGAGGATGGCGATGTCTTGCAACATGGCCTTGCGGCGGTCGCCGAAGCCGGGAGCCTTGACGGCGCACACCTGCAACGTGCCGCGTAGCTTGTTGACCACGAGGGTGGCCAGAGCTTCGCCTTCCACGTCTTCCGCGATGATGATGAGGGGTTTGCCGCCCTTGGCGATCTGCTCGAGTAGGGGGAGCAAGTCCTTCATCGAGCTGATCTTTTTTTCGTGGATCAGGATGTAAGCGTTCTCGAGCACGGCTTCCATGCGCTCGGGATCGGTGACGAAGTAGGGAGACAGGTAACCCCGGTCGAACTGCATGCCCTCGACCACTTCCAGCTGGGTCTCCATGGTCTTGGATTCTTCGACGGTGATCACTCCATCCTTGCCCACCTTCTTCATAGCTTCGGCGATGATGCGGCCGATGGTTTCGTCGTTATTCGCGGAAACCGTACCGACCTGGGCGATCATGTCCCCGGATACCGGCTTGGAGAACTTGTCGAGTTCGCCTTTCTCGCGGTTGCCTTCCTTGTCGAGCTTGCCGCACACGGCCACGACAGCTTGTTCGACCCCGCGCTTGAGCGCCATGGGATTGGCCCCAGCTGCCACGGTCTTGACCCCTTCGCGGTAGATGGCCTGGGCCAGAACGGTGGCGGTGGTGGTGCCGTCGCCGGCCACGTCGGAGGTTTTGGACGCCACCTCGCGCACCATCTGCGCGCCCATATTCTCCAGCGAGTCCTTGAGTTCGATTTCCTTGGCTACGGTGACGCCGTCTTTGGTGATGGTGGGCGAACCGAACTTCTTTTCGATGACTACATTGCGGCCCTTGGGGCCGAGGGTGACTTTCACGGCGTCCGCCAGGAGGTTGACGCCGCGCAGAATCGCTTGCCGCGATTCCTCGCCATGAACAATCTGCTTTGCCATTGCTTATCTCCTAATCGGTTGAAATGTCCAGTTACGGGCGCGAATTCGTGTATGCCCGTTGTTCCAGGCCAGCCAGTAGCGATTGGCTACTAGCTACCGCAGTGTCCGGTTAGCGCTTGGCACCAACGGCTTCCTTCTTGGCGGCGCCGGTCAGGATGCCCAGGACTTCCTCTTCGCGCATGATGACGAACTCTTCGCCATCGATCTTGATCTCGGTGCCGGCATACTTGCCGAACAGGATGCGATCGCCTTCCTTTACGGCCAGAGGGAACACCTTGCCATCTTCATTGACTTTTCCCTTGCCGGTGGACATGACTTCGCCCTCCTGGGGCTTGTCCTTGGCGGTATCCGGGATGATGATGCCGCCGCGAGTCGTCTCCGATTCCTCAACCCGACGGACCAGGATCCGGTCGTGCAGGGGAGTGAACTTGGTAGCCATAAGCGTGCTGACTCCTTTCGTTAACTTGTAATGTTTTTAGTGGGTTATATAGCAACGAGGTTGCGGTCTGGGGGAGCTGCTAGCACTCCTGCCAGACGAGTGCTAATTGTACGGGTTGAGCAGGGGAGGTGTCAAGACGCAAGGGGGCAGGCTCCGGGCTTCGCGCTTTGAGGCTCAGGGCGGCCGCGGCGGGATGCGGTTCTGTTCTGGTCGGCAGACCTCATTTGTCGAGGTCAACTGGCTTGATGGGCAGGTCCCAATGGGCTTCGAGGATCTCGAAGCGGCGCTGCTCCTCACGGGCATATGCCTGCTGGTCAGGGAAGAGCTGTCTCTTGAGGGCGTCCTCGTCGAAGGGTTCGTTGGCCACGTTGGCGTTTTTGAAGACGATGGTGACACGAAAGTCCCAGCGGCCGTCTTCGGTCGTGTGATACCGGGGCTGGTCCATCCAGACCTTCAGCATGCGGCCCATCTCGACTTCTTTCTTGAGCAGGGGGTAATGGTTCTTCTTAAACAGGGTGAGAAATTCGTCCGCGTGTCCCCAGTGAGTTTTGTAGTAGTACTCGACGACGAAAGGTCTGTCGGTTGCCGGGGCAGAGGTTTGGGGAACGGCTGCGATGGGAGCGAGAACGAGAAGGGCGACAGCCAGGAGCAGCAGACGGATCACGGGTCCTCCTTGTGGATGGACTGCTTGTACACTGTGTCAGGGGCAGAGGTCAAAGCGGCGTGTCCTCTTACAAGTTCGCCCTGCCCGCCCGAGGGGACGAATAACGGCGTGGCTGCGGGCTCGATCTTGGACAGCAGAATCTGCCGAACGGACATACGTCGCGGTCCGTGACCTCTACCGTGGATCGTTCCGCGCGGGTGGGGCCGACTTGAGTCGTGCCAGGTCCGGCAGAATAGACCTGCTGTCTTTGCTGCTCGGGCACAACTTTACTCCGCCGCCCGGATGCGGTTCTGCCAGTGCGACCAGAAGAACCAGACAACTCCAACTACCAGCACCACGCCGATCACTGCATCGAACGGGTGGAAGTATTTGCCCAGGCTTCTCCAGTTCTCACCCAATTTCATGCCCAGGTAGGCCAGGACGAAGCACCAGGGCCAGGAGCCAAGGAAGGTGTAGAGGTGAAACTTGCCGCGCGGCATGCGGGCGATGCCGGCCGGCAGGGCAATGAAAGTCCGGATCACCGGCAGGAGGCGGCCGAGGAAAACGGCGGCATGGCCCCAGCGGGCGAAGAAGCGGTCAGCCCAGTCCAGTTCTCGGCGTCCCATCAGGATCCAGTGGCCGTACTTCTCGACCAGCGGGCGACCACCGTAGCAGCCGATCTCATACGCCACCAGCGAGCCCAGATTGCAGCCGACAGCGCCTGCGGTCGCGACCCCCAGCAGCTTGAGTGTGCCCTCGTAGACGAGGTATCCGGCGAAGGGCATGATCAGCTCGGAGGGCAAGGGGATGCAGGCAGACTCGATCGCCATCAGCAGCGCGATTCCGGCGTAGCCGGTCACGCCAATGACGGACTTGATGATCAGGAATAGGATGGCGAGGATTTTTTCCGTCATTTAAAGAGACTAACTTTCGAGGTCCTGCAAGCCGCATTTTCTGCCCCCGCCCGAGGCCCTTCCATGGATTCAGGGAAGATCTGAGGCGCCTCGTCGGGCGTTGTTGTCCTCAGCCGGAGCATGAAGATCTGGCCGGCGTCCGGAGCGGGCGAGACCCCCGGCTGGACAGCCAGCGCAACGCCGACGCTACAGTCGGTCATACCTCGGCAGGCATGCGTGCCATGGCCAAAGCCTGAGAGTTCTCGACGCGGCGATGCCAGTCACGAGACTAAAACGAGCCTTCCTGAGTGAAGGTATAGCCACGCAGGCTGGAACCGTCGGCCGATTTGACCACCTTCACCTTGACGGTGGGGGCATCGGGAGCGGTCACTTCGGCCGGGCGCAGGATCGCATACTGGGTGAACACTTCGTTGTACACCTTGGTCACCAGGAAGTCCTGGCCACTGGCGTCCTGCCGCCAGACCTGTCCGAGCTGAATGGATTTCACGGCCACTGGGTTTTGTCCTGAGCCTTTCTCATCCAGAGTAATGAGCAGCGGGAGCGGCGTCAATGGCGCAGTCGATGGTCATGACGACAAACCCGTGAGCCAAGAGCAGATCTCATCGTCGAGCTGAGCGGGACTTGCCGGTTCCTTTGCCGACGGCGACCCAAAGACCGAAAACTTGTTCTTGGCTAAACACCCGCGGCCGCTCTTTGTTACCATTTACGGTCCGACCGAGGGGTGTTCATGGCACGGGGGGTGAGTCCACGGCTTCCGGCGAAGAGCGGGCGGCAGGATCGGGTGCGGGGACGGAGCGGAGCGGCCTCGGCGCCGCCCAGGAAGGACGGTGCTCGCCTTCCGGGCAAGGGAAAAGCCAAACCCCAAGCGGGCAAGACGGTATCCGCGAAGCCGACCAAGGTCAAGGGTTACGACCCGCTGGCGCCGGAAAGGATCAAGGGAATTCTGCGACACCTGGACCAGCTTTATCCGGCGGCCACGTGTGCGTTGCATCATCGCACCGCATGGGAGTTGCTGGTGGCGACAATCCTGTCAGCGCAGTCGACGGATGTAAACGTGAATCGGGTGACGCCCGGACTGTTTGAAAAGTATCCGACGGTCCAGGATTTCGCCGCTCTGACTCCCCAGCAGTTGGAGCCGGACGTGCGCTCGACCGGCTTTTTCCGCAATAAGTCGAAGGCAGTGGTAGGGGCGGCGAAGAAGATCGTCAGCGATTTCGGTGGCCAGGTGCCTGCCGAAATGGACAAGATCCTGACGCTGCCGGGCGTCGCGCGCAAGACCGCGAACGTGGTGCTGGGGACGTGGTTCGGCAAGGCTGAGGGCGTGGTCGTGGATACGCACGTGCAGCGCATCGCGCGGCGCTGGGAACTGACCCGGGCGGAAGACCCCAGGAAGATCGAGCAAGACCTGATGGAGATCATCCCGCGCGAGCGGTGGATCCTGTTCTCGCACCAGGTGATCCATCACGGAAGGAATCTGTGTGTAGCGCGCAAGCCGCGGTGCGTGGATTGCCCGATCGAGCCCTTGTGTCACGCCGAGGACAAGACGTGGACGACGGTGGCCGTGCACAAGGGGGCGAAGGGGTGAATTCAGTCGTTGGCGGTGGTTCGTCGGCGGCAAGTCGCGGCAAGTTGTCCGGCAGGCCCAAACATTGGACATTCTTCCCTTGCTACACTCTTCTAGTCCGCTTTTCCGTGAAGGCTAATCATGCGGCTGATCGCTTCCTTTGTTATCGTGATTTTCATGAGCATTCCTACCTTGCCCCAGAGGCTCCCTGTTCCGCCAGCTATCACCGATCCCCGGCAGATATCGAGCAAACCGAACGCGCAGGTGGAGAAGAGTCTGACGATCGAAAAGCTCTACATGACGCGGAGCGTGGGGAGCACGAGCTGGTCGCCCGACGGCAAGACCGTTGCCTTCGTGTGCAACATCAGTGGACGGAACAATCTCTGGCTGGTGCCGGCCGAGGGCGGATGGCCGGTGCAGCTAACCATCAGCGACCAGCGACAGGCCGCGCCGGCATGGTCCCCGGACGGGAAGTGGATCGCCTTCCAGTCCGATTATGACGGCGACGAGCAGTGGGACATCTACATCGTCTCGCCCAAGACCGGGCAAACGGTCAATCTCACCAACACGCGCGAGATCGCGGAGACCGGGCCGGAATGGTCACCCGACAGCCGGTACCTGGCCTACGAGGTAAAGCCGAAAACCTCGTCCGTGTACGAGATCGACGTCTTCGACATGCTGATGCGCAAGGTGAAGCACCTCACCTCGGACACGCCCAAGGACAAGATGAATACCGGGCCGGTGTGGTCGCAGGATGGCAAGTGGATCGCTTACACCCAATCGCAGGCCAAGGGAACGGATTCGAACGTATTGATCGCCGAGCTTGCCTCAGGCAGGAGCACGCTGGTCACTCCACACGAGGGTGAGCAGCTTTACGCGGTGAATGACTTCTCGCCCGATGGAAAGAAGTTGCTGATTACGTCGAACGCGGGCAACGGATACGAGAACGTGGGGCTGCTCGATATCGCAAGTAAGAAGATAGCGTGGCTCACGAACGACAAGTGGGAGATCAGCGGAGGAAACTTCTCACCCGACGGCC
This sequence comes from Terriglobales bacterium, assembly GCA_035623795.1. Taxonomy (GTDB): domain Bacteria; phylum Acidobacteriota; class Terriglobia; order Terriglobales; family Acidobacteriaceae; genus DASPST01. The sequence continues at coordinate 49,248 of DASPST010000008.1, read as the reverse complement.
AGCGTGTGACGTGGATCGCCAATGTCGACGGCCACACCGACATTTACCTGCATGCCTTGGCGACCGGCAAGACCACGCCCCTCCCCCTGCCCCCAGGGGTAAACACTCTGGCAGGGGCGCGGTCCAGCTTCACGAAGGATGGCGGACGCCTGCTCTATTATCACAGTGGTCCGAATGCGCCCGGAGACGTATGGGTGCACAACCTGGCCGGCGGGAAATCCCACCAGGTGACGCACTCCCTGGTGGCGGGTATCCGCTCGGAAGATATGGTGGAGCCGACGCTGGTGCACTTTCCCAGCAAGGACGGCAAGTGGACCATTTCCGCTTTCGTTTACCTGCCCGCTAACCTGCCGCGGAACGGACAACATCCGGCCATCGTCTACGTACACGGAGGACCGGCGGCGCAGACGGTCAACTCCTTCAATCGCTTTATCCAGTTTGCCGCCAATCAGGGATACATCGTGATTGCACCCAACTACCGGGGATCAACCGGATACGGCAAGGAATTCCAGCAGGCGAACCTGTTTGACATGGGGGGCGGGGACCTGGCGGACGTGCTGGCAGCGGCGGACTGGATCAAGCAGACCGGGTACGTTGATCCCAAGAAGCTGATCGTGATGGGGGGCAGCTACGGGGGCTATCTGAGCATGATGGCCGTCACGAAGGCGCCGGAACTGTGGGCGGCAGGCGTGCCCATCGTGCCCTTCGTGAATTACTTTACCGAGATCGAGAATGAAGATCCGGTCTTGCGCGAAATGGACTTGGCCACCATGGGCGACCCGGTGAAAAACAAGGCGCTGTTCGAAGACCGTTCCCCGATTTTCTTCGCGGACAAGATTAGGGCACCGTTGCTGCTGCTGGCGGGCGGGAACGACCCACGCTGTCCGGAGGAAGAGGCGCAGCAGGTTGTGGACGCGGTCAAGAAGAACGGCGGGGTCGCCGAGCTGAAGGTCTACGGGAATGAGGGACATGGGTTCGCGCGCATGGAGAACCAGATCGATGCCTACAAGCGGGTGGCTGATTTCCTCAAGGCGCGGGTGCCGCCGGCGGATTGCAGTTGCGAGCTGACGCCGCAGTAGGTCTGGGTGTGACGGCGGTTTTCAGCAGGGCCGGCTGACGACGGCCAGGACGTTGGTCACTCGCCGCTTTCCCCAGGGGCGAAAGCCCGGCCGGCCCTGAGAAGCGCGGCTGAAACTCCAGAACTATTCTTGCGCCAGGTAGATGGCTCGAGTTAGCGCGCGCGGGAGTTCTCGACGATGGCCTGCACTAGGCCAGGAATGGTGTATTGCTTGGCCTCGATGTGGACGGGCAGATTCAGCTCCCTTAATGTGGCTGAGGTGACTGGGCCGATGGAGGCCAGCCGGATCCCATGCAGGGCAGAGGCTAGCGCCTTGCCCGGGCCCGAATGTCCGCCCCACACGGGCCCGGCCAGTGCGACGAAGTTACGGGCGGTCGAAGAACTGGTGAAGGTGATGAAGTCAGGGCGGCGCCGGGGGTTGTTGAGCACGGACTGCACTTGAGCGCGCGAAGACCTGGGCACAACCGTCTGATACGCTTCCACGACCTCAACTTGTGCCCCGGCTTTGCGTAATTCTCGGGGAATGACATCGCGAGCGACTTTGGCGCGCACCAGCAGCACGCGCTTGCCGCCCACCTGCTTTCGCAGGCTGCGGACGACCGACTCCGCGACGTATTCGTCCGGAACGACGTTCACTCGGACGCCCCGCTGCTTGATGGCCTTCTTGGTCGCCGGACCGATCGCGGCGGTTCTCAGATGCTCGAAGCTGCGCTTGCCTAGGCGAAGGTGTCCGAGCCTATCCCACATCGCTTCGACCGCGTTGACACTGGTCAGGATGAGCCAGTCGTAGGTGGAGAGATTCTTGAGCGCGGTGTCGAGTGGGCGAAAGGAACTTGGACGACGGATTTCGATGAAGGGAATCTCGAGCACATCCGCGCCGAGTTGTTCCAGCTCTGCCGCAAGTGTCCCGGCCTGGTGGCGGGCCCGCCCGACCAGCACACGGAGACCGGCGAGGGGCTTACGACGCATGCTCACGGCTGCTGGGGAAGGGCAACGCCGCGCCCGTAGACCTCGTCGAGGATGACATCGCCGCCCCGGCGCAGGAGGGATTCGCCCACTTCGCTGCCTAGCCGGACGGGATCGTCGCCATCGCGCGACTCGCGCAGCAGTTTGCAGCCATCGGGATGGGCCAGGACGGCATCGAGGTGGAGGCATCCTTGGCGGATTTCTGCAGCGGCCCCGATCGGCACCTGGCAGCCACCTCCGAGCTTGCTCAGGAGGGCGCGCTCGCAAGTGGTGGCGGCGCGCGCATCGGCGTTGTCGAGAAACGCCAAGTGCTGTCGCGTCGCCGTATCGCCTGCACGGATTTCGATGCCCAGCGCGCCCTGCCCGGCGGCGGGGCATATGATCTCTGCCGCAATCACCTCTCTGACCAGTTCTGTCTTCCCCAGGCGATGCAATCCAGCGGCAGCGAGGATGATGGCGTCGTACTCGCCTTCGGCTAGCTTACGCAGGCGCGTGTCGACGTTGCCGCGTAAAGGATGAATTTCGAGATCAGGACGAAGCGCCTTCAGTTGGGCCTGGCGCCGCAGACTGCTGGTCCCGATCCGGGCCCGCTGCGGCAGGTCGGCAATATGGGCGTAGAAGCGGGAACAGAAGACGTCCCGGGGATTCTCGCGCGCGGTGATCGCGGCGATTTCAAAGCGAGCAGAAAGCCCAGTGGGCAGGTCTTTCAGGCTATGCACTGCGAGATCGATGCGACCTTCGGCCAGGGCCTCTTCGATTTCCTTGGTGAACATGCCTTTGGTCCCGACTTGGGAGAGCGCCACGTCGAGGATCTTGTCGCCGGTAGTCTTGATCACCTCCACTGCAACCTGGTGACCTTGCTCGCGCAGCAGCGCGGATATGTGGTTAGCCTGCCAGAGCGCCAATTGCGAACCGCGGGAGCCGATGCGCAGCCGGGCCATCACTTGCCGTCCCCGGAGCTGCCTGATTTTGCGCGTTTTTCCTGGAGATTGAAAAGGCGCCGCACCAGGTCGATCACCGTGGTGGATTCGGGGTCGCGGGCTGCGGATTTGAGCGTGCTGATCGGCGTGTGCATGATTTTGTTGACGATGCCCCGGGTGAGGGATTCGACCGCCATTTCCTGGTCAGGGGTGAGCTGGCCCAGACGGCCTCGGACGCGATCGATCTCGGCTTGGCGGATGGTTTCGAGGTGGTCCTGCAACGAGACGATGGTGGGCACGACGTCGAGCGTCTGCAATCGCGCCTGGAAGCGCTCGACCTCAGCGGTAACGATGGCCTCGGCGCGTTCGGCTTCCTTCTTGCGGTCGGCCGCGTGGCTGGCGACGGCCTGCTGCAGGTCGTCGATGTCATAGACAAAGATCCCGTCCAACTTGTTCATCGCCGGATCGACGTCGCGCGGCACGGCGATGTCGATGAAGAACATGGGCCGGTTCCTGCGGCGGGCAAGGAACAGTTCGCCGTGTTCCTTGCGGAAAATGGCGTGGGGGGCCCCGGTGGACGTGATCACAATGTCGGCGCGGTCGCAGGTATTGTGCAAGTCCTCGAAGTGGATGGCCTGCCCCTTGAACTTGTACGCCAGGCTCACGGCCCGCTCGTAGGTGCGGTTGGCGACAAAGATGGACTCGCAGCCATGGGCCAGCAGATGGCGGGCCGCCAATTCGCTCATCTTGCCGGCACCCACCAGGAAGACGTGCTTACCGTGCAAATTGCCGAAGATTTTCTTGGCCAGTTCCACCGCTACCGAGGCCACCGATACCGAGGACGAACCGACGGCCGTTTCGCTTCGCACCCGCTTGGCTACGGCGAAGGCCCGCGTCACCAACTGGTCGAGTTGAGCCTGCACGGCTCCCACCGCGCGCGCCGTGGCGTAGGCTTCCTTCACTTGGCCGAGAATCTGGGGCTCGCCCACCACCATCGAGTCAAGGCTGGCGGCGACCCGGAAGAGGTGGCGCACAGCCTCTTGTTCCCGGTATTCGTAGAGGTGGCCCTCGAGTTCGTCGCAATCGAGCCGGAAGTAACTCCGCAGGAAGCCGCGCAGATCGGCTGCCACGCCGTTGCGCGTATTGCACAGCAGCTCGACCCGGTTGCAGGTGGACAGGATCATGCCCTCGGCGATTCCGGGATGCGCAACCAGCCTGCGGCAGGCTTCCGCCAGGCGCGACTCCGGGATGGCGAGGCGCTCCCGCACCTCCACCGGGGCCGTCTTGTGATTCACGCCGATAAGCTGGAATTTCATGAGGCCACGAACCTGTGAATCGAGCTGAAATAGTTCGCCGCCCACGCCACGACAGCCGCAGCGAAAGCCACGCTTGCCAGCACGGCCGCCCTGCGGCCACGCCACCCGGCGATCCAGCGGGTGTACACCATCAGCAGGTAAACCGCCCACATCAGCAGTGAGAGCAAAATCTTAGGATCCTGAAAGTCCACGCGTCCGTATACGTTTTCCGCCACTACCGAACCGGCAACCAAACCCAGTGTCATGAAGGGGAATCCCAGAAGCAGCGAGCGGTAGCCGATCTGGTCAATCTCTTCCAGGGCTGGCAAGCGGCCCAGGATTCCGTTGGCCCGTTTGCTCTTCAGGGAATGCTGCTGGATCAGATAGAGCAGGCTGGCGCAGAAGCTGAGGATCAGCGCGGCGTAGCCGGTAAAGATCAAGGCAATATGCACCACCAGCCAACTGGTGCGCATGCCCGGGGACATCAGGACGAATGGCTGCTGCCGGGTCGCGGCCAGGAAGGTGAGCAGGAAAACGAAGGGAAAAACGATGATTCCCGGCGAAGTGGTCTTGTAGACCAGGTAGGTGATCATGAAGACGGCCATAACGAAGAAAGCCAGCAGCGACTCCGAGTTATGGGCCATCGCCTGTGAAATGTGATCCGCTAGCAGGACGCCTTCGGTCAGGGAGACCAAATGAAACACCATGCCCAGGTACGCGGCGTGGAGTGCGATGCGGCTGAGAAGATCGCTGGTACGGGTGAGGGCGACCAAGGCATACAGCAGCCCAACCCCGTAAAGGCACAACGCAACTCGAAGCCAAAGCAAAGCCATAAGGTACCTTGCCACCCTCCGCGCCGGCTGCAGAATCTACGTCCGTCCAGAGATTATAGTCTGCCGGTTAGGGGGACAGAAGGCAGTCGAGCACATCACAGTTGCTTGTGATCCAGGTCACAAGGGATGCAGACTTCCGAATTCGCGTTCCGGGCCGCCGGGGCTTGCTAGTCCACTCCGAGGGTGGAAAGGGCGGCTTCCAGCGCGGAACTATCCACCACCAGTCGACGGCCTTGTCCCACCATGTCTTCCACCTCGTCGAAGGCCTGGAACAAGCGCATCTTTGCGGCGGCGTATTCCTCTGCCTCATTCAGCAGGCGTCCGTGCAACCGGGCCCAAGATCGTAGGGCGTCGCTCAAGACCAGCACGCTGACGGCATAGGTTGTTTTCCGATCAGCGGTAACATCAAATACATATTCAACGGCCGGGGCGGTACTGCTCCCCTCGGGCGCTGGGCGCTTGCCCACAAAGTAGTATTGGTACACGTAGCCCTGGCCACCGGTATAGGTCTTCATGCGACGGACGGTCATGCGGAACCTTCCCTGGAGGCGTCGATCCCAGCGGTCGTCTCTCCCCCAGGCTATCGCATGCTGCGGTAGCCGGTCGAGGGAGCGCGGTTATTTCAGACTAACCGCTGCTTTCAAGGGAAGCTCGTGCGAGGAGCCGCCTACCAGAAAGGTGTACTCCCCCGGGACCAACTGCCAGCGGTTCTCCTCGGCATTGAAAATGGAAAGGTAGAGCGGATCGACCTCCACCCACAACTCTTTGCTCTCGCCGGCGTTCAGTTTCACCTTACTCCAGCCCACGAGGCGCTTGGGCGGTTCCTTCGCTCCGGCAGGCAAAGCCACGTAGACCTGGGCGACTTCGGCGCCCTGGCGATTCCCGGTGTTCTTCACCGTGAATGCGATGCGAAGTTTGTGTCCCGGCGCCACCTTCAGACTGGAGTATGCGTAGGTGGTGTAGGAGAGACCATAGCCAAACGGGAACTGCACCGGCTTGTGCTCGGCGTCATACCACCTGTAACCGACTTTCAGGCCTTCCTCATAACTGATCTGAAACGGCGGCAGACCGGCGGCGATCCGCTTCCAGGCATCCGGGTCATCAGCCGGCGTGGTTGATTCCACGGGAGGTTGGGTGATCGTGGGGTGCGGCAGATCCCCGTCGCTTCTAGGAAACGTCACCGGCAGTTTGGCGCTGGGGCTCACGTCTCCGAACAGAATGTTGGCCAGCGCCTCGGCGCCCCGGCTCCCGGGATACCAGGCTTCGACGATGCTGCTCACCCGGTTGGCCCAGGGAGTCGTGACCGGGCCGCCCGATTCGAGCACGACGACGGTCCGGGGATTGGCCGCAGCCACGGCGGTGATCAGGTCGTCCTGGTGCTCCGGCAGGGACAGGCTGGGCAGATCCATCCCTTCGCTCTCCCACTGGTAGGCGAAGACGATGGCAACGTCGGACTTGCGGGCGAGCGCAGCGGCTGAGGCAGGGTCGGTGCCCGGATCATAGTGCACCTTCGCGCGTGGAACCTTGGCCTTGATGGATCTCAGGGGCGACGTGGGAAACCAGATCTGTGCCTGCCAGGTAGTTCGGCCTTTTCCCGGCGGCATGATGGCGTTCCCCCCGGGCGGGTCGACTTGGGCGGAGCCGCCGCCCGAAATCATGCCCACGTCGGAATGAGCACCGAGGACCGCAATGCTTTTCACCCTGCTGGCGTCCAGGGGCAACACATGGTTTTCGTTCTGCAACAGCACGATACTCTGCTCGGCAATAGACTGTGCCACCTCGAAGCCACCTACAACATCGACCACGCTCTTCTCCGGCGGGTCGTCGACGACGCCGCTGGCGAACATGGACCGCAGAATACGCCGGACGTGGTCCTCCACCTGCGCCAGGGGGACTTGGCCGGACTCCACCGCCGACCGCAGCGCATCGCCGTAGAAAATCTCCGCAGGCTCTTCGTGATCCAGTCCGGCAGCCGAGGCCTTGGCCGTGCTATGCGTCCCGCCCCAGTCGGACAGGACGAAGCCCCGGTAGTTCCAGTCTTTCTTCAATACCTCAGTGAGGAGATAGCTGTTCTCGCAGGCGTAATCGCCGTTGACCCGGTTGTAGGAACACATGACCGCGGCCGGATTCGCCTCGCGGACGGCAATTTCAAAGGCCAGGAGGTCGGTCTCGCGCATCGAGCGCTTGTCGATGTTCACGTTGACGGCATTGCGCCCGCTCTCCTGGTCGTTGAGGACATAGTGTTTGAGATCGCCAATCACGTGCTCGCCCTGCGTACCCAGGATCAGCTGTGCAACCATGTTTCCGGCCAGGATGGGATCTTCGCCCATGTATTCAAAGGTCCTGCCGTTGCGCGGATCGCGCGTCAGATTGACGCCTCCGCCCAGCGACATGTTGTAGCCCTGCGCCCGCAGCTCGCGTCCGATCAGCGCTCCGTATTCGCGCGCCGCTTTCAAGTCCCAACTGGCGGCGGCTCCCAGGTTGCTGGGCAGCGCCGTCGAATAGCGCCCGTTCTCGCCACTCATACGAACGCCGTAGGCGGCGTCCGACATCTGAATATCCGGGATACTGAGGCGGGGAACCCCCACCACGTAGCCTGCGCCACCGTTCGAGTCGGCGTGCAATGGGCTCAGGGGGCCGAGGTCCTTCATGCCCGTACCGTGCAGCAAGGAGATCTTCTCTTCCAGCGTCATTTCCTTCATGACTAGCGCCGCCCGCTCGTCGGGGGGGAGGCTGGTGCGCATCCAGGGTCGGGGCGAATTGTCGCTGGCTGACTGGGCGCCAGGGGATGGAATGACGGTGGCAAAGAAGAGGACGCACACAAAAACCGCAGTGGGCAAGAGGAACCAACGGTAAAGCATAGGCGGCCTTGGAATGGAGTTCTCTAGAAAATCGATTTTATACTACCATGGCTCCATTCTTGCCGCTGTTTTCCCGGGGATACCACGCTCGCCTGGTCATCGCTGCTAAATCGTGACGCGGATCGCGTCGGGGCGTTGCCCGGGACCACGATGCTGGAATCCTGGTGCCCGTCCTCTAGGGTGCTTGTTCGCGGTCTTCCCTCCTCGCGAGGCCGCAGGGGTTCCGGCTCTCCTTCAGCAGGGTCATCCGCTCGCGCGGTGGAGAAACGCTTCCTGCCCACGCTGGCGGCGTCCTCTCGCGCCGCAGTGGCGTGTGAGGGTTGCAAGCAGCGGGAGTCATAGAACCAGTGGAAGCACGGCAGGCTAAGGCTCGATCCTGGCGTCACGCAGGCGTTTAACTGCCGTTTCCGAAGTAACCGGGGAGTAGTAGATCTCTTTGAAGGTATAGGACTTCGCCTTGGCACCCAGGATGGGCAGGATTTCGATGTGCCAGTGGTAGTCGTCGTCGAGAGTCTTCCAATAGCCCAGGCTCTCGGAAGCATGCAGGCTGTTGGGCGAAGTGTGCAGAACCAGGTGAAACTCTTCGGTCACGGTGCGAATGCGCTGCAGGGTGCGCCGCAGAATAGCCGCCAACTCCCGGAACCCGCTGCCCCGGGCGGAAGCCGACCGCTCGAAGGCCGCTTCGTGGGTACGGGGAAGAATCCAGGTTTCGTAGGGAACGCGCGGGGCATAGGGACAGCTCGCCATGTAGTCTCCGCGGATCTCCACCATGCGGAGACCCTGGCGTTCCTCCTGCGCCATTATGTCGCAGAAGACGCAACGCTCCTTCTTCCCAAAGTAATCCCGGCCAGCACGCAGTTCATAGAGCACACGGCGCGGGACGAACGTGGTTGCGGTGAGCTGGGAGTTGGGATGCTCGAACTCCTGGCCGGCATTGACCCCATGGTTCTTGAAGATGCTGATGTACTTGATACGCCCGTCCTTCTTGAGGTCCTGGATGCGGGCGGCGGCCAGGCGCAGGAACTGCTCAATTTCCGGGTCGGTGGCGTTCCACAAGTGGCGATCGTGCCGCGAGTTCTCCACCAGGACCTCGTGCGCGCCGATGGAGCGCATTCGGTCGTAGAGCCCATCGCCGCGACGCGACGGCTCTCCCTCGATGCGGTAAAGGGGCGAGGGATGCACCACCGCCCGGGCCGACCAGGGCACGCCCTCAATTTCGGTGCGGGTCGCGATGACCTGCAGCGGCGAGCCTGAATCGGCACAAAAACGGCAGGGTGCTTCAGGACGCGGGGAAACGTCGGGAACATCGTCCCCGGTGATGACCCAGGAACGCGTAATGGGATCCTTGCGCAACTCCATTTTCGTAGGAAAACACTGCGGTGGAGGACACGTCAACTGTGTTTTCCAACGGGGAACGAGGGTCCTCGCCTTTGTTATAATCCGCCCACGAAGCCGCCGCAAATGACCGAGACGTCCACCCCGCTGATGCGGCAGTACTCCACCATCAAGAAGGAGCATCCCAACGCTCTGCTGTTTTTCCGGCTGGGAGACTTCTACGAGCTTTTTTTCGACGACGCGATCGTCGCCGCGCGCGAATTGCAGATCACGCTGACCTCGCGCAACAAGGAAAAAGGCATCGCGGTACCGATGTGCGGAGTTCCCTATCATGCGGCCGAGGGTTACATCGCCAAGCTTATCCGCAGAGGCTTCAAGGTCGCCGTCTGCGACCAAATGGAGGACCCACGGCTGGCGAAGAGGCTGGTGCGGAGGGAAGTCACTCGGGTGATCACCCCGGGAACCGCGGTCGACTCCTCGCTCGGTTCGGAGGAAAACAACTTTCTCGGAGCCCTGGCCCGAGTGGGCGACCGCGTCGGTTTCGCCGCCCTCGACCTCTCCACCGGGGAGTTCCGGGCCACCGAGTTTCAGGGCGCTGACGCGGGACGACGGATTGAGGAGGAGTTGTCACAACTCCGGCCCAAGGAAATGCTGTACGCCTCGTCCGCGCCCTTGTTTGAATCGGTGCACCGCGAGGGAACCATGGCCTTGGGTGGTGATTACGTGGAAACCCCGCTCGAGGACTGGGTGTTCGCTCCCGATCACGCCATTCCCCTACTGGAAAATCATCTTGGCGTGCTGTCGCTGGAGGGATTTGGCCTGGCCGGCAAGCCCGCGGCCGCCTCCGCGGCGGGGGCGATTCTGCATTACGTGCGCTCTACGCAGCCGGGGACGCTGGAGCACGTAGACCGGATTGGCTTCTACGAACGGCAAAACTGCCTGGTTCTGGACGCGGTCACGGCGCGGAACCTGGAACTGATCGAGCCGTTATTTGCCGGAACCGACGCCGGCGTCACCCTGTTTCACGCCCTGGACGCGACCCGCACTCCCATGGGCAAGCGCCTATTGCGGGCCTGGATGCTACGTCCCTCGATCGACCGCACGGAGATCGAGGCCCGCCTGGAGGCAGTGGGAAGCCAAGTCCGGGAGACGGTTGGGCGCGAAGAGCTGCGGCGAGCTCTCGAGGGCATCCTCGACCTGGAGCGACTGCTGAGCCGGGTGACCCTGGAGACGGCGAACCCTCGCGACCTGCTGGCCATGGCGGCTTCGTTGGCTAAGATCCCATCGGTTCGCCGCGAGCTGTCGAGGATGACGGGGCCCCGGCTCTCGACTTTGCGGGAAGCGATCGATGAACTGGGTGACCTGCGCGCCCGGATCGACCTGACCATCGTGGAGGAGCCGCCGCTTTCCCTCAGCGACGGAGGTGTGATCCGCGAGGGTGTAAGTCGGGAGCTCGACGAACTGCGGGACTTGAGCCGCAACAGCAAGCGGTACCTGGCGCAGATCGAACAGCGGGAACGGCAGCGCACGGGCATCACATCCTTGAAGGTGAAGTTCAATTCCATCTTCGGTTACTACCTCGAGATCTCGAAGCCGAATCTGCATCTGGTGCCTGCCGACTACGAGCGCAAACAGACGCTGGTGAACGCGGAGCGCTTCACCACCCCGGAACTCAAAGAGTACGAGGCGAAGATCCTGGATGCCCAGGAGAAGATCGTCGAAATCGAACGGCGGCTGTTTGCGGAGTTGCGCGCAGCCATCGGGGGGGAAGCGAAACGGATACGGCAGACGGCTCTGGCGCTCGCCCAGGCCGACGTGCTGGCCGGGCTGGCACACCTGGCGGCCGTGGGCAACTACTGCCGTCCAGCCGTGGACGATTCCGGAGATCTCGAGATCATCGAGGGCCGGCATCCGGTGATTGAGCAACAGGGGCTAAGCGCGGGCGAGCGCTTTGTGCCCAACGATCTCTATCTCAACGCCAGCTCCCACACCGTCCTGGTGCTGACCGGGCCGAACATGGGCGGCAAGTCGACCTACCTGCGGCAGACGGCGCTCATCGTGATCCTGGCACAGATGGGATCGTTCGTGCCGGCGCGCTCGGCGCGGATCGGGCTGGTGGACCGGGTCTTCACACGCATCGGGGCCAGCGACAACCTTGCCCGCGGGCGTTCCACGTTCATGGTGGAGATGACGGAGACAGCCGCCATCCTGCACACGGCGACGCCCCGATCGCTGATCCTGCTCGATGAAGTGGGCCGGGGAACCTCGACCTACGATGGGCTGGCCATTGCCTGGGCCGCCGTGGAGTACATTCATGCCCGTACGCGCGCGAAGACGCTATTTGCGACTCATTATTTCGAATTGACGGAACTGGCCGAGCAGCTCTCGGGGGTAAAGAACTATCACGTTTCAGTCAAGGAAACCGGGGGCGGGATTGTTTTCCTGCGAAAAGTGGAGCCCGGCGCAGCCGACCGCAGTTATGGGATCGAAGTTGCCAAGCTGGCCGGGCTGCCCGCCGAAGTGATCGAGCGGGCGCGGGAAGTGCTCGCCGAGCATGAGCACGCCGAGCGGGGGCTCACCGGCCAGCTGGTGCACGATGAAGCCGGTCCGCCGCGTCCGCCGCAGCTCACCATCTTTACCCCTATCGCGCAGCCGGTTCTGGAGAAGCTGCGCGCAGTGGACCTGGACCGGCTGACGCCGCTCGAGGCGCTAAATCTGCTGGCGGAATTGCGCAAGGAGATCTAATCACCGTCGGGCACGCGCGTAGCTGCAGGCAACCATGAGAACCGAGAACCGTCGACCACGAAGCACAGTGAGCGACGCGAAGGAAAAGGTGAGGACGGGCTACTCTACGCCGTTGGTGTATCGTAGTCCGCTTTGTGGTTAATGCCCTTATCTCAAGTTCCCTAATTCTTAGGGCAGAGGACACGCATACGAAGGTGCGCGACACTCACCGGGCAATTGGTCAGCTTCTCATCATCGGCTTCGAGGGAACCGAGATGTCATCCGGCCTCGCTTCCCTGCTGAAGCGCATCCGGCCGGCCGGCGTCATCCTGTTCGCGCGCAACATCACCGGCGCGGAACAAACCTGGAGGTTGCTTAAGGACTGCGAAAAGCAAGTCGAGTCGCCGCTGTTCCGCTGCGTTGATCTGGAGGGCGGGACCGTGGACCGGCTGCGCAACGTGATCGGTCCTACGCCTGCTCCCGCCGAAGTTTTTGCCAGCGCAGACCGGAAACTGTTCCGCAAGCATGGGCGTGTGATTGGTGAAAATTGCCGGGCACTAGGATTCAATGTGGACTTCGCTCCGGCGGTGGATCTGGCATTTGACGCCTCCCGCCCGGTGATGACTTCGCGGCTGGTCTCCGCCGATCCGCGGAAAACGGTCTCGTATGCCCGTGAGTTCTTGGCCGGATTGCGTCAGGCGCAGATGCTCGGTTGCGGCAAGCATTTTCCGGGTCTGGGGGAAGGCAAGCTGGATAGCCACCACCAACTGCCGGTGATTGAGAAACCGTTCAAGACGCTCTGGCAGCAGGACCTGGTGCCCTACCGTGATCTGCGGCGGCAGATTCCCTTCGTGATGGTCGCGCACGCCGCCTATCCGGAGGTGACCGGCGATCGGGTTCCGGCATCGCTCGCCAAGAAGTGGATGACGGAAATTCTCCGCAGAAGGATCGGTTACTCCGGGCTGATCGTGTCCGATGACCTCACCATGGGAGGAGTGCTGGCGGCGGGTCCGATTGAGCAGGCGGCGGTGGAATCAGTGCGCGCCGGCGCCGATCTGTGTTTGGTCTGCCACCAGGAACAATTCGTCATGCGGGCCTATCAGGCGTTGATCGGCGAGGCGGAGCGGGATTCGCGTTTTGGCATCCGGGTGGCAGAGGTGGCCGGGAAGGTGGAGAAAGGCAAGCGCAGGCTGCTCGCCGCCATCCGGTGGAAGAACCCCGCGGCGCCCCGGTGGTCGCGGATCGAGCGCTTACGCCGGCAACTCTGGGAATTTGGCGAACAGGTGCGTTTAGAGACGATCCGCCAGCAGGAGACGGAGTGATCGTCGCAGGCGTCATGAGTGGGACGTCCGCGGACGGGATCAATGTCGCCTTGGTGCGCGTGACCGCCGGTCGCGGTGGCTGGCCAACTTTCAAGTGTATCGCGCATGCGGAATATCCTTATCCCAGCCGGGTCCGGCAGACCATCCTCAAGACCATGAATGCTTCCCAGGCGCGGGTGGCCGACCTGGCCCGGCTGAACTTTCTCCTTGCCGAACTCTATGCGGAAGCCATTCTGGCGGCCCAGCGCAGGTTTCGCATCACCGTCGAGCTCGTCGGGTGTCACGGGCAGACTCTCTACCACCAGGGAGAGGCGCGGCCTTTTGCGGGACGAAGGCTGGCGGTGACCTGGCAGACGGGGGAGGGCGCGGTGATCGCGGCGCGGGTGGGAGCGCCGGTGGTGTCGGATTTCCGTCCCGCGGACATGGCGCACGGAGGCCGGGGCGCACCGCTGGTTCCCTTCCTCGACTATCTGCAGTACCGCGACACGCGCGTGGGGCGAATCATTCAAAACATCGGCGGCATTGCCAACCTGACCGCAATTCCAGTAGGCGCTTCGCCCGCGCGCGTCATCGCCTTCGATACCGGCCCGGGTAACATGGTGATCGATGCTGTCAGCGGACAGCTCTGTGGAAAACCGTACGATCGCGACGGACACATGGCATCATCCGGCGTGGTTCTGGACCGGGTCGTGATGGCGATCCTGCGCGGCCGCTTCTTCCAGCAGCCTCCGCCAAAGACTGCGGGGCGGGAGGAGTTCGGACGGGAGTTTGTGGCGAACTTTCTGCGGCGCTGTGGCGGGGCAAAGAAAGCCGACGTCGTGGCCACCGCCACCGCACTCACGGCGCGATCCATTGCGGAGGGAATCCGGCGATTCGTGTTGACGACCCCCAAGTCTTACGCGGAGCTGGTGGTTTCAGGCGGCGGGGCCAAGAATCCCGCGTTGATGGGGATGCTGGCAGAAGCGGTGCGACCGCTGGATCTGGCGATCCGCAGGTCGGATGAGTTCGGCCTTCCCTCCGATGCCAAGGAGGCCATCGCCTTCGCGCTGCTGGCCTATCAGACATGGGAATGCCGGCCTTCGAACCTGCCCTCGGCGACGGGAGCGAAACGGCCGGCCATCCTGGGCAAACTCTCCTATGCGTGACAAGCGGGCGTGCCGAATCTGTGCGCACAAGCCTCCTGAGGCGCAATTGGGATGAATCCTCGCTGTGCTGCTCTCCTCGCGACGCTTCTCCTCTCGCTCATTGCCCTGCTCGCCTGCTCCCCCGAGCCCGATGCGAACACCTTGGTGATGATCCTAGAGAACAGTCCGACGAACCTCGATCCGCGGGTGGGCATCGACGCATATTCGGAACGTATCGACAGTCTGATGTTCGACGATCTCTTGAACCGCGATGAACACCTGAACGTGAAGCCCGCCCTGGCCGAGCGCTGGGAGATTCCGGACCCGCGGACCTACGTCTTTCATCTGCGTTCCGGAGTGAAATTTCAAGACGGCCGGCCGCTCACTTCTCGCGATGTGAAGTGGACCTTCGACTCTTTGCTCGAGGGAAAGATCCGGAGTACGAAGGCGGCGGCTTATCGCTTTGTCGATCACCTTGAGGCCACGGATGACACCACGGTCATCTTTCACCTCAAGGAACCGTTTGCCACCCTGCTGTGGAACCTATCGGACGGGGCCATGGGCATCGTGCCCTACGGCAGCCTGGGGGAAATGAGCCAGCACCCGGTCGGTTCGGGGCCGTTCCGTTTTGTCCGTGCCGAACAGGACAAAGAGCTGGTCATCGAACGAAACGAGGAGTTCTGGGGTCCAAAGGCCCGCCTGGCGCGGGTCCGTTTCCTGGTGGTCCCCGACATGACCACGCGCGCCTTGGAATTGCGTAAAGGGAGCGCGGACATTGCCATCAACGCACTTACTCCGGACATGGTGCTCACCCTCGAACGCGATCCGAACCTCGCCGTGCTGCACGGGCAGGGAACGATTCTCAGCTATCTGGCTTTCAACCTGCGCGATCCGATCCTTGGGGATGTACGGGTGCGGCATGCGCTGGCCTACGCCATCGATCGTGAGCCCATGATCCAGTATCTGTGGCGAGGTTTCGCGCAGCCGGCGTACAGCGTGTTGCCACTGCAGAGCTGGGCCTACGAGGCAGAAGTTCCCCGCTACGAGCATAATCCGCAACGGGCGCGCGAGATCCTGGACACGGCAGGATATCGTGCCGTAAACGGCGTGCGCTTCCACCTCACCATGAAAACCTCCCCCGAAGAGAGCACGCGGCTGATGGTGGCGGTGCTGCAGCAACAGTTGCGCGAGGTGCAGATTCAGCTGGATATCCGGACATTCGAATTTGCCACGTTCTTCTCGGACGTGACCAAGGGAGCCTTCTCGCTCTGTTCCCTGCGCTGGATTGGCGGCAACGAGGATCCGGACATCTTCGAGTACGCCTTCCACTCCGCCAAGCTTCCGCCCCACGGCGCCAATCGCGGCTCGTACGTCAACCCACGGGTCGATGCGCTCATCGACCAGGCCCGCTCTGAACTCGACCAGGACACGCGCAAGGAACTGTATGCCGAAATCCAGCGCATCCTGGCCGAAGATGTTCCTTACATCGACCTCTGGTACCTGGACAACGTGCTGGTGCATACCAGGCGAGTGCGCAAGCTTGCGCTGAATCCATCGGGGAATTACGACTTTCTGAAGACCGCGGAATTAGGACAGAAGTAAGCACGGATGGGCCGCAGAGGTCGCGGGAGCGCGTGATATCCTCAAGAGTTGTTGTTGGGGTTCTCGTGCGCATCCTGTTCATCGGCGACATTTTCGGGCGGCCGGGCCGCACTATCGTGAAGGACCGTTTGCCTTCCCTTGTGAGACAACATGCCGCCGATCTGGTCATCGCCAATGGGGAGAATGCGGCTGCGGGGTTCGGGATTACGCCACCCCTGGCAGAGGAACTGTTCGAATGCGGCATCGACGTTGTAACCTCAGGCAACCACATCTGGGACAAACGCGAGATCGTGGACTTCTTCCAGATGGCGGACGGGAACCCGCACAGCCCTTCCCGCCGACTGCTGCGCCCTGCGAACTATCCTCCCGACATGCCGGGCTGGGGTATTTACGAGGGGGTGAAGGGCAGCGTGCCCTATGCCGTGCTGAACCTGCAAGGCCGCGTCTTCATGACGTCGAACGACGATCCGTTTCGCACCGCGGATCAGCTCCTGAAGGAGATCCAAGCCAAGGTGGTCCTGGTCGACATGCATGCCGAGGCCACCTCCGAAAAGATTTCCATGGGTTGGTACCTGGATGGACGGGTCACAGCGGTCCTCGGGACTCACACCCATGTTCCCACTGCCGACGAGCGGGTTCTGCCCCACGGAACCGCTTACATCACTGACGTTGGCATGACCGGTCCGTACGACGGTGTGATTGGAGTCAAGAAGGAGCTGGTGGTGGGAAAGTTCCTCAACAACATGCCGGTACGCTTCGAGGCGGCGACCGGCGACGTGCGGCTGTGCGCAGTCGTGATCGATTGCGATGAGGAGACCGGGCACGCGCGGAGCGTCGAAAGGTTAATGGTCAGCTGAGCACTCCGGGCTTCAAAGATCTAAGGATGCGTCGCCGATCGGGATTAACGGGCGCGAACCGGGACGGCTGGTGCTGGTATTCGGCCGATGCCTACCTCTTCGACATTGATGGCACTCTGCTGCGCTGCTACGACCGGACGCACCGTTCGGCTCTGCACTGGGCAATGGGGCAAGTGTTCGGCGTCGAGACCACCATCGATGGAATCGCCTACCATGGCAAGACCGACCTGGGAATCCTGCGGGCGGCCCTGGAGCGCGCCGGAGTCGCGGGCAGCGCGATCGACAGCGGAATGGCAGATGCGCTGGCAGTCACTCGTCGCTACGTGGCCGACAATCGCAGACTTCTTACCCCGACGCTGATGCCGGGAATCCCGCAGATTCTGGAGTTGCTCCGAAGCCTAGGCAAGCTGCTGGCAATCTGTTCGGGAAATCTCGAAACGGTCGGGTGGCTGAAGGTTCGAGCGGCCAGGCTTGATGAGTTCTTCCAGTTTGGCTGCTTCGCGGACCCCTGCGAGTTGAGGGCGTGCGTTTTCCGACAGGGCGTTATCGAGTCCCGACGACGACTGGGCCCCGCCGCAAGCGTGTGCTTTATCGGTGATACCCCCGACGACGTGAAGGCAGCGCAGAAGGTGGGAGGGCGCATAATCGCCGTCGGCACAGGCACTTACCTGGTGTCGGAACTGGCCGCCCACGAGCCGGACCTATGCGTGGCCAGCTGTGACGATCTGCTGGTGCAGGATGCAGCACACACCGCACCGGACCGAAGGTGCTAGTCCGGGAGAAAGCTACTGGACCGAGTCTGAATCCCGGATACAATCGTAGGGCGATGCGCGCTCTTTGGGCCATGCTGGTGGTCGGGATTCTGGTTTCGTCCACCCCGGCGGCCGACCTGCCCAGTAAGCCTCCCCAGAAGTGCGATGACACTGTCACGGTCTGCCCCGTGCCGCCCAAGGTTCGCCGGGAGGCAAAGTCGGCTTATGAAAACGGCTTGAAACTGCAAAGGCAAAACCTGCTGGATGAAGCACTCGTCGAGTTTGAAAAAGCCGCCCAATTGGTGCCGCGGGATGTGCAATACCTCAGAACCCGCGAAATGGTCCGGCAGCAACTCGTGTTCAAGGCCATGCAGCGGGGAAACCAGGCGATGGCTGCGGGCAATGAGGCGGTAGCCGCGGTGGAGTTTCGAACCGCGCTTCGCCTGGATCCGGAGAACAGCTTCGCCCAGCAGCGTATGCAGGATGTTTTGGCGGAAAAGGCTCCCCCCCTCGCAGCCAAGCCCCAGGTGGTCGAGACGAGCGGCGAAATCCGCCTGGCTCCTCTCGAGGTGAGCCGTTCGTTTCACTACCGCGGAGATTCGCGGGGCTTGTTGAGCCAGGTGGCGTCCACCTACGGAATGGACGCCATTTTCGACGACAGCGTGGTGTCGCGCCGGCTGCGATTCGACGTCGAGAACATCGATTTCTTCACGGCCATGCTGCTGGCCGGGCGCGTGACCAAGACCTTCTACAGCCCGCTGGCCGCGAAGCAGGTGCTGGTCGCTGCCGAATCCGCCGAGAACCATCGGCTCTTCGACCGCTTTGGGTTGCGCACGTTCTACATTCCCGGAGCTTCCACGCAGCAACAGTTGACCGACATGGTGAACCTTCTGCGGACGATGTTCGAGATTCGGTTCATCCAATCCCAGCCGCAAGCTGGCACGATCACGGTCCGGGCGCCGCAAACAATCCTGGATATGGTCACCCGCTTCCTCGAGGGCCTGGACGCGCCCTCTCCCGAGATCCTGCTAGACATGCAGGTCTACCAAATCAGCAACCAGTTGACCCGCAACTTCGGCTTGCAGATCCCGACCCAGCTGACACTCTATAACATCCCAGCCTCGGCCCTGGCCGGACTGGCCGCCCTGGGCGGGCAAAACATCCAGGACCTGATCAACCAACTGATCGCAGGCGGAGGAATCAATCAGGCTAACAGTCAGGCGATTTCCGCGCTGATCGCCCAATTGCAAGGACAGCAGAATTCAATCTTCAGTACGCCGCTGGCGACCTTTGGCAACGGGAACACGTTGTTCGGCGTGGCTTACAACACTCCCCTGACTGCGACGCTGCAGCTCAACGAGTCCAACGTGCGCACGCTGCAAAAGGTCACCATCCATGCTTCCCAAGGAAAGGACGCGACCTTCAACCTGGGAGAACGCTACCCCATCGTTAACGCCAGCTTCGCCCCCATCTACAATTCCGCGGCGATCTCGCAAACCATCCAGGGAGGCGGCTATATCGCTCCTCTTCCTTCAGTGAGCTACGAAGATCTGGGTATTAAGGTGAAGGTGAAGCCGAGCGTACACGGTTCTTCCGACGTGAGCCTTAATCTTGACATACAGCTGACCTCGCTGACCGGGGTGAGCAACAATGGGATACCGGTGATTTCCAACCGTTCCTACACCGGGGGCATCAACTTGAAGAATGGTCAACCGGCGGCGGTGGCGAGCGAAATCTCCCACACCGACACGAGAAGCCTGAGTGGCATCCCCGGCTTTGGCAACGTCCCGGGCTTGAGCCACGTGATGACCTCCAACTCGATGGAAAACGATGAAGATGAGCTTCTGATCGTTATCACGCCGCACATCATCAGCGAACCGCTGGCGAATCCCCACAACGAAATCTGGCTGACGTCCAATCAATAGCGGCCCCCAGCAATCGGCTGCGCCGTCCGCTGGCCTCTGGTACAACGCTTCCCTACTGCTTGGCGGCGAACTCGACCAGACCCTTGAGCGTGTCGTATTTGACTCCGACAACATTGCCAATCCTGCGACCGTTGACGAACAGGGTGGGGGTGGCGCTTACCCCCACTTCCTGGCCGAGCGCGACTGACTTGTCCACCCGTGTTTTGGTTTCTGGCTTGGCTGCACAGACAGCCATGTCACTCCCCTTGATACCGGCCTGGTCGGCAAGGGCACTCAGCCTTTCGCCCGCATTCGACTCGGTGATGTTGGACTGGTCGGCAAAGGTACCCTGGACGAATTTCCAGAAGGCGTCCGGCGAGGTCCGGCCAACGCAATCGGCATAGGCCGCCGCTTTCGCGGCCCAATTGTGCGAAGGCAGAGGATATTGCTGGTAGACGAAGCGCGCCCCGGGTTCATCGCCCAGCAACTTCTCGATGATGGGCTCTGCTTCCTTGCAATGCGGACACTGCAGGTCGCTGAATTCCACGATCAGCACCGGTGAATCTGCGGGCCCGCGAGCAATGCCGTTGACCCCCTTCTTCAGAGCCTGGTTGGCCGGCTCGAACGGCCTGGCCCCGAAGGGCATCAGCTCTCCGGTCAAGGCGTGCTTGCCGTCCCGAGTCACAAACAGCGTCGTAAGCTGCTGGCCCTGGGGATTGCTCAGTACAACCACAACCTCGATCAAACCTTCGGCCTCAGAAGGCTTGATGGATACGACTTTCCACGTGATGCTCGAGTCAAAGCCAAAGGTCTGATGCAGGAAGGAGTTCACGGTCTCTTCCGTTGGCATAGTGGGAGCTGGTTTTTCCTGCGCCGCGACGCAAGTGCCGAGCAGGAGTCCGATCAGCAGCTGGGTGAGTTGACGAGGCATGCGTTCCTTTCCGGGTTACAGAAAAAATCAATGAACTACGCCTTCCCAGTCCCTGGCCGGCCAACCGGCGGATGAAGATAAGCGCGATACCGAACGCTGATATCCCGGGGGTGGGTCAACCCTCCTGCTTGGCGGCAATGGGAAAGCGGCGGCCGTATCCGAAAGCCTTGGCGGTGATCTTGATCCCGGGCGCCGCTTGCTGTCGCTTGTATTCCGCCCGATCGATCATCCGGATGACGCTCCGGACCAGCTGCAAGTCGAAGCCGCGCTCTTCCGCAATTCGGGCAGGGGAATGCGATTCTTCGACATAATCTTCGAGGATCGCGTCCAGCACATCGTACGGGGGGAGCGTGTCGCTGTCCTTCTGGTCAGGACGGAGTTCAGCAGAGGGAGGTTTCTCCAGGCTGGCCTGAGGAATCACCGGGCGTCGGGAATTGATATAGCGGCTGATGCTGTAGACGAGAGTCTTGGGCACGTCGGAGATGACGGCGAGGCCACCCACCATGTCGCCGTACAGCGTGCAGTAACCGACCGCCAACTCGCTCTTGTTGCCGGTGGAAAGCACGATCGCATTGAACTTGTTGGAGAGCGCCATCAGCAGGGAACCACGGGCGCGCGACTGCAGGTTTTCCTCTGTGACATCTTCCTTCAGTCCGGAAAAGACATCCTGGAGCGTCTTCCGATAACTCTCGACAATCGCGCCGATGGGTAGCAGTTCGAAGCGGATACCCAGATTCCGGGCCAGGGTGCGGGCATCGTCGATCGAGCCCGGGGACGAGTACGGCCCTGGCATTCCCACTCCGATGACGTTGTCGGGACCGACCGCATCCGCGGCGATGACGGCCGTGAGGGCGGAGTCGATGCCCCCGCTCAGCCCCACGATGACCTGCCGAAATCCGCACTTGCGGACATAATCACGCGTGCCGAGGACGAGTGCCGCAAAAGCACTGGCCTCCTGGCCCTCGATTTGCGGGTGCATCTCCCCGGTGAGTGTGGCCGAGTCAAAGCAGACAAGATCTTCTTCAAACGAGTTGCCCTGGGCGATGATTTCGCCTTCGCGATTCAGCACGATGCTGGAGCCGTCGAACAGAAGACTGTCGTTGCCGCCCACCTGGTTCACCATCACCACCGGAACGTGGTCGTTGCGGGCGATGGTGGCCAGCATGTTCCGGCGCAGTTCCCGCTTGCCCAGCCAGAAGGGCGAAGCGGAAATGTTGAGGACAAAGTTTCCTCCCGCCCGGACGAGCGCCTCCACGGGATCAAAGCCGTACATGCGCTGGTTCCAGAAATCCTTGTCGTTCCAAGCATCCTCGCAGATGGTGAGCGCCATGCGGTTGCCACAAAAATCGAAGAGTTCCTGAGCACGCGCCGGCGCGAAATTGCGCATTTCGTCGAAAACGTCATAGGTCGGCAGCAGCATCTTCGACTGCAGGAAGGCCAGTTTCCCGTCCGCGAGTAGGGCGGCGGAATTCATCACCGACTTGCCGGTCTCGGCCTGGGCGGGCGTGACCAACCCGCAGACGACCGCGATGCCCCGCGTCTCGGCGGCGACGTGATCGAGGGTTTCCCGGTTGCGTGCGACGAACCACGGGCGCTCCACCAGATCGCGGGGCGGATAGCCGCAAACCGAGAGTTCGGGGAACAGAATCAGGCCCGCTCCCACCCGGCGCGCGCGCTGGGCAAAATCGATGATCCTGGCAGCATTGCCGGAGAAGTCTCCGACGGTGGGATTGATCTGGCCGAGAGCAATCTTCACCGTTTCAGTCTAAAGCCCTGCTGGCGGGAAGCCAAGTTGGGTCTACCCCGGAAACCCTAAGTTCAGGCCGGAGGACTCCAATTGGGCGGAGCCGAACCGGGATCGGGGCTGGGAGCAGGCGCGGGCACCGGCGCGGAGGAACCCGTGGACGGCCGGGAAGCGGGGTCGGGCTGTTCGCCCGGCCGGCGCAGGGTAGGGGCATTCGCGGGGCGGGGCTTGGTTTCCCTGGCCACACTGGGCGCGGGTTCGAGGTTTACTTCCTTCTCGCTCTTGACGATCTTCTCTCCGTCAACCTTCATGATCTCCAGACGCACGACTTCATCTCCGACAAAGCGCACGAAATCCACATCCTGGGGAGGCTCACCGTAGATCCACTCCTCGTATTCGACCTCGCCCTCCCGTTCCCGGATTTTCTTCGGCGGGCGCCCCTTGGAATACGTCACCATGTCGCGATTCATCCCCACCAGCACCTGATGGTTCTGGATCGCCTCTTTGACCTTGGGAGGAACGCTGTCGAGAAAGGCCTCGAGCGGCGACTTGGCCTCGAAATCAAGAACCGGGCGCAGGATTTCCTTGAACTGGCGCCCGGTCATTTCCGGAACGTAAGGATCGAAGTAAACATCCACAAAGGACCCACGGGCGTTCACGTTCGGATCGGAAGGAGTGGCTGCGGGACCGCTTGCCCCTTCAATGGTGATGTGTTGGTACCACTTTTGTTTGTGAATCGGCCCGCCATTAATTTCCAGGCGGACGTAGTTTGGCTTGAAGATGAGATCGGTGATCCGCGCCGCGTCTCCGGTTTTGACCGCCGGGCCCCACATGGCCAGCAATTGTCGCAACTCCTCGCCATTGGGTGTAACCACACCGTCCTTGAGCTTCAACCCCGTCTGTCCCATGGGAAAAGGCGTACGGGCATAGACCAGTTCGGCGCTGAGGAGATTGATGAGTTGCATGCGCGTCTGCCTGGACAGGTGAGGAGGGGGTGAAGTGGCTGGTTCGCTTTGACCGGTTGCGGGAAGGGTCGCAAGCAAAGCCATCCAAAGAAGCGAGATCACGATGCGACCAGACCGCATGGGGCACCCTGCAACGACTCAGAGCAATTATAGACCGATTGTGCCTCCGAAGAGAGGTCTGGCAGCGTGAGCGTGGGCTAGGACACGAAACGTACCCCATCGCGCGCCACTTGCAGAGGCAGGACCCGGCCGCCATGTTCTCCGATGGCCGTGGCCACCCGGCTGGCTGTTCCCTTTTCGACCAGGAAGATGACGCAGCCCCCGCCCCCCGCTCCGCACACTTTCCCGGCGCGTCCGCCGTGCCGGGCCGCCACTGCGATCAACTTGTCAATGAGGGGCGTAGTGATGCCTGGCGCGTTGGAACGGCGCAGTTTCCACTCTTCGCGTAAGAGACGCGCCACTTCGTCCCAGGACGAGTGCAGTAGCGCCTGATACATGAGGCGCGCGATCTCGGCGATGCGCTCGAAATTCCGGAACACACGCTTGTCGCCCTCAATGTGCGCCTTGAATACCTCCCAGTTGTTGATCCCGGACTGGCGCGGTGCTCCGGTGTAAGCGAGCACAAAACGAGACTCGACTTCTTCGGCGGCTACGGGGATCAGTTCGCGATGGATGCCGTCGGCATTCAGGTGAATGGCGCTCACCCCTCCGTAAAGTGCGGGGTAGTAATCCTGGCATCCGGTGGGTACCTGAATGATCTGGGCTTCGATGTTCTGGGCGATCATTCGCATCTGCTCGAACGTCAGGTTGCGATCCGTGAAGCGGGCCAACGCGGCGGTGCTGGCAATCATCAACGCAGACGAACCCGAGATGCCTGCCCCGGCAGGCGACTCCGAGTCGGTCTCCATCAGGAGGCCTTCCTTGGGGGCGAAAAACTGCAGCAGGCGAGCCGCCAGCGGCAAGCGAAAACTCCGGGCATGGCGCATCTCCTCGAAACCGGCAAACTCCTCTTCGCTGCGGGTATCGAGGGAGCGCAACCGGATCCGCTTCCCCTTCAGAGGGGTGATCCGGCAGGTAGTCAGGATGTTCACCGCGAAATTGAGGGTTAGCGCCCCGGGATGAAACAGATAGAGGGGCCACAAGTCCATGGTGCCGCCAGCCAGGTCCGCACGACACGGGGCCTGCGCTTCAATTGAGCCAGACCGCTCAAAGCCAAACTTTTGCATGGTGCGTTTGTATCACGGAGCATGGGGCATGCACCGAGACGTCCGCTCGACCAGGGGCATTTCCCTCGGCCCCGGGGACCCGGCAATGCCTTCCGGAGCCCGCTCTGGCTGCGGAGTTTCGTTGACAAGCAAAGGCGATCTGGAGCAGACTCAGTAACAAGCGCAACTTCGCCAAACCAGCCTGCCATTTCGATCAATTCTGCCCATGTGTGAGGCCCCGGCATGCAACGCTCCCCCATCCCCATGTCTTCGGCTATTCCTCCCTCCGATGGCGCAAATCCGTGGCCCGGCCAGGACCGGCGAGGCGCCGCCGAGGAGAGCACCTGGTTTAGCGATCGGGTCCCACTGGAAATCCTGAGGCGGGACGCGGCTGAAGGTCGCGTAGACCTGGATCCCCTGCTGGCTATGGTCACCGAGTCAGCGCGTAGCCTGACCGGTGCTTCCGGGGCCGCCCTGGCTTTATGGAGCCAAGGTGTGTTCATCTGCCGAGCACGCTCGGGCGAGCTGGCACCAGAGTTGGGCGCTAAGTTGGACCCCGAGACCGGTTTGTCAGGGGAGTGCCTGCTCCGGGCCGAGCCAGTTCGTTGCGACGACACCTACGGCGATCCCCGGGTGGACGCCGGGGTGTGCGCAGAGCTCGGTCTCAGGTCACTGCTGGCTGTTCCTCTGCTGGGAAAGCATGGCGTGATTGGACTCCTGGAGGTGTTCTCGGCGCTGCCATACGCGTTCGCCACCACGGAGATTGACCTCCTGCAGCAGCTCGGCGAGATCGCCGTCCTCGGGCGGGAAGGGTCAGCGGAGAGCCTGACGGTCGCGCCGCTGCCGCCAGAGGAGAGAGGCGAGTTTTCCGGCGAGTCTGGGCCCACGGGGGTAGCCCGAAAGCTGGTGCACGCCGGGAGGCGGCTGGTGGCGTGGGTGCTTCGCGAGGAAGGACAGAAGGCGCGACTGGCCGTGCTTGGCCTCCTGGTGGCTGCCATTCTGACATGGCTGGGCTGGATCTTGTCCCGCCAAGACGGCTCGGCGGGAAGCCAGAAAGCGGGTCACCCGGTTGTGGTCGCCGGCCTGCCAAGCCCTGGGGCGACGCCGGACGGCACCAGTACCGAAATTGAGCTCTCTGCCCCCGCGCCCGCCATCAAACCCGACCCTCGACAGACGGCGCCGACCGAGGAGACTAGCGCAGGAGATGTGGTGCATCGCGCCGCCCAGTTCGAACCCCTGCCTCGTCGGGCCCCGCAGACCCGCAATGAGGACGTTGCGCCTCCTCCGGCCAGCGAGGTTTTGTCCGGCAATAACGCGCACGCCGCCGAGTCGCTGGGCGGCATTGTAGCCACCCCGCTGGACTTGCCGACGAACGGGGTTCCCGTGTCTCAGGGCGTAACGCCGGGCGTGCTGTTACGACAAGTCATGCCCATCTATCCCCTCCCAGCTGCGCGCCGGCACGAGAAGGAGACCGTGGTGTTGGATTTCGTGGTTGGCGAAGACGGACAGGTCAGGGATTTGAAGGTGCGCAGCGGGGCTCCACCGTTTACCGAAGCCGCACGGACCGCAGTTCGGCAATGGCACTATAGTCCCTACCTGCTCAATGGCCAGCCCGTAGCTATGCCTGTGAGGGTGAACGTCGTTTTTAACCAGCGTGAATAGCGATCAGGCCAGGTTCAACACCTGTTTGACGGTTCCGCGTTCCTTCTGGATCTTTTCCTGTAACAGCGTGATGGCGTAAATCAGCTGTTCCGGACGCGGCGGACAGCCCGGAACATACACGTCGACGGGGATCACCTGGTTCACGCTCTGCACCAACGCGTAGTTGTTGAAGACTCCGCCAGAAGTGGCGCAAGCCCCCATGGAAATCACCCACTTCGGTTCAGGCATCTGCTCCCAGAGCTGGCGAATCACGGGCGCCATCTTGTTCGCTACGCGCCCGGCGATAATGATCAGATCAGATTGTCGCGGCGACGGACGGAACACTTCCGCGCCGAAACGGGCGATATCGAAGCGGGACGCGCCCATGGACATCATTTCGATGGCGCAGCACGCCAACCCGAAGGTCATGGGCCAGATGGAGTTCTTGCGCATCCAGTTGATGGCAGAGTCGAGCGTGGTTAGCACGACGCCTTCGGGCGTGGGATTCCCGTAGGTCAATTCCTTGACCACGCGCTTGCCATTTTCTGTGATGACGTAGTTGCCGAAGCTCAGTTCCTGACCCATAGCTCTATTTTAAACCACTCTCCTCGAGCCACATCTTCCCTCAGCGGCTACGGATTCAACACCACCTTGCCGAACATCCGGCTGCTCTCCAGGTACTGGTGCGCGGCAGACACGTCCTTGAGTGGGAATGTCCGGTCTACGACGGGCTTTAGCCGGCCGCTGAAAACGTGCTTGAGCACCTCATGTAACTCGCCCATCGTCCCCATGTAAGAGCCCAGAACGGACAACTGGCGGGAGAAGAGGAAGCGCAGGTCCATGCTGATCTGCGACCCGGTGGTGGCGCCGCAGGTGACCAGCGTACCTCCTGGCTTCAGCGATTTCATGCTCTCGTTCCAGGTGGCTGCTCCCACGTGCTCAATCACGATGTCAACCCCCGCCTTGCTGGTAATCCTGCGAACTTCGTCGCCGATTTTCTGCTGGTAGTGGTTGATCGAGTAGTCAGCGCCGAGTTCGCGGGCTTTCTCCATCTTGTGCTGGTCGCCGGCGGTCGCGATAACCGTCGCCTGGAAGAGCTTGGCGATTTGAATAGCAGCGATCCCCACACCGGAATTGGCCCCGAGCACCAGCACCGTCTGTCCGGGGCGAATCGATGCCCTTCCCGTCAACATGTGGAAGGCAGTGAGGAAGACCAGGGGGACGCTGGCTGCCTCGTTGAAACCCAGGTTGTCCGGGATTGGAATCACGTTTACCTGGGCAATGGCCATCAGTTCGCAGTTCCCACCGTCCACCGCATTGCCCAGGACGGTAAACTGCGGGCACGCGTTCTGGCGTCCGAGAAGGCATGGTGCACAGCGGTTGCAGAAGTGCATGGGCGCCAACAGCACCCTCTGGCCGGGCCGCAGATCGGTGACGTATTCCCCGACTTCGACGATTTCCCCTGCGATGTCGCTGCCCAGGATGTGCGGCAGCTTCACCCCCGGCAAGCCCTTGCGAACCCACAGGTCCAGGTGGTTCATAGCACATGCCTTCACGCGGACCAGTACCTGGTCTTTGCGAGGCTGGGGATCGGGGACGTCTTCGTAGTGGAGAACCTCCGGCCCCCCGAATTCGTACAGGATGGCAGCCTTCATGAGAATGACTCCCCCCCCGGGAATTGCAGCTTTCGCGGTCGGTACGCAGTCAAGCTAGCACAGGGGCAGTGGACAGGGCGAATACAGGCAGCAGGGGCCAGCCCAGGTTTGACTTGTCTCTGCTTCAGCCGAATAATCGGGATGAGCATGGACATTTACGAAGAGATCGTGAAATTGCGCCGGGACGGGCGAAGGGGGGCGGTTGCCACCATCGTCAGCTCGCAAGGCTCGATTCCGTCCTTCCAGACCGCCAAGATGCTGGTCCGCGACGACGGCACGATCGTGGGCACGATCGGCGGAGGCTGCGTCGAGGCCGAAGTATGGCAAGCGGCACGAGAAGTGATGGAGAAACAAAGGCCGCGGACTCTGTCCTTCAATCTGAACCAGAATCCGAAGTATGACACCGGCCTGATCTGCGGCGGGACGCTGGACATTTTCATCGAACCTGTACTGCCGGCGGCATTGCTTTATATCTTCGGAGCCGGCCACGTGGCGACAAGCCTGTACAAGGTGGCCAACGACGCCGGGTTTGAAGTCATTGTGGTCGACGACCGGGAGACGTACGCCAACCGGGAGCGGTTTCCGGCGGCGCGGGAGGTCATTGCCGAAGACTTCGCCAAGGCCACGGCGCGGCTGGCCCCGACCGAATCCTCTTACGTCGTCATCGTCACCCGTGGGCACCGGGACGATATGGCGGTGCTGCGCTGGGCGGTGCAGACCCCAGCGCGCTATGTGGGCATGATCGGTTCCAAGCGCAAAACCATTGCAATCTTTCGCGAACTGCGGAGCGAAGGCCTGCCCGCCAACCTGTTCGACCGAGTACACGCACCGGTAGGGCTCGATATTGGAGCGGTGACTCCAGAAGAGATTGCCGTATCCATTACTGCCGAACTGATTGCCCACCGCCGCGGGGTGGAACGCGACCTTCCCCATATGAGCTGGTTTCCCCGTCACCTGACCGATGCCGCAGCTTCTGAGACCGGCACGGCCCTATCCCAGGAACCGGAGCCCAGGTCGGGATAAGTTTCGATTGCCGATGGTCCGTGCCAATTGCCAGGCGGACATTTGCTAGCGCCGGCGAAGCCCCACTTCGGCCACCCGGTCGGCATCCGCGCTTTCATCGCACCGTTCCGATGGAACAGGCGCATCGCAATGCGCATGCCTGCCAATCTGCTCTCCCTGACACTCCAGTGTTGGTGACGCTGCCAACCGCGGCGGCTAGGCTTTCGCGCTGAGCCCGGAAATGCTCACCCTACTGAAAGCCAACCCGGTAACCGTGGCCCCATCGTTCTGCGGCCGCAGACCGTGCCGTCACTGGATTTCCTCGCGGTTTCTGCTATCTTCGCCTGATGGTGCGGGCGTTAAGCTTGTGCGGGGTAATCCTGGCCGCCGGCCAGTCGATCCGGATGGGCACTGACAAGGCGCTGCTGCCCTGGCCGCCGGTGCCCCCCGGCGAGGCTTCCGCAGGAACCTTCCTGTCGGAGGCGATTCGCTCCCTGACCCCGTCCACGGACTTCGTCCTGGTGGTGGCGGGAAGAAACGAGGCCATTCTCACGCCCATCGTTTATGCGAACGGCGCCTTCCTGGTCAGGAACCCCGATCCGGATCGGGGACAGTTCAGTTCCCTGCAAGTGGGACTGCAGGAAGTCCTCAACCGCGGGCGCGATGCGGCTATGGTCACGCTGGTGGACCGGCCCCCGGTCAGGGGGGCGACCATCAATCGGCTCCGGGATGCTTTTGAAGGCGCCATCACCCGCTGGAAGTGGTCGGTGGTGCCGGAGTACGGCGGCCGACATGGCCATCCCATCGTCCTCGCCCGGGAGATGATCGAGGCCTTCTTGAAAGCGCCTGCGATGGCTACGGCCCGCGACATCGAGCACGAGAATCAGGAACACATCGAGTACCTGCCCCTGGATGACCCACTGGTCACCGTCAATGTGAACACGCCGGAAGAGTACGCGGCTCTGCCTGCAAGTATCGGTCTCACCTTGTAGAGTCCAGGGCATTTACAATGCAGTTCTGCCATGCAATATCTTGGTGTGCTGGGCCGCAGCAGGTTTGTAGCGGCTACTCGAATGCCAGTCAGCTTGGCCCGCATGGAAGGACAAGGTACCCCTGGTGATCTCTTCGACCACAAAAGACCGTGACCGCGTTTTCATCGATTCGATTCTTCGCCTCGAGCCGCGGCTGGCGGTTTTCGACTGCGACGGCACGCTGTGGTCCGGCGACGCTGGAGAACGCTTTTTTGACTGGGAGTTGCGAGAGGGCCTGATGTCAGAGCCGGTTGAAGGTTGGGCTCGGCCGCGTTACGCAGATTATCGAGCGGGCGAGGTTCCAGAAGAGGTCATGTGCGGCGAAATGGTTACCATGCACCGTGGGATGATCGAGGCCGAGGTGCAACGGGCCGCGACCAAGTTCTTTGACATTTGTTTCTACGAACTCATCTTCCCCGAGATGCAGCGGTTGGTGGCGCGGCTGCAACGCGAGGGCTGCGATGTGTGGGCGGTTTCGTCGACCAACGTGTGGGTTATCCGCGCCGCCATGCGGCACTTCGGGATCTCCAGCGGCCGTATTCTGGCCGCGGAGGTCGAAATTAAACAGGGCCGGGTAACCGACCGACTCGTGCGGGTGCCCAGTGGCGACGGCAAGGTGCGGGCGATCCGGGAGGTCATCGGCAAGGATCCCGACGCGGCTTTTGGGAACTCGCGCTGGGATCGGGAGATGCTGGAGATTTCCCGGCACGCGATAGCGGTAAATCCGAATCCCGATTTGGAGAAGACCGCCCGGGAGCGGGGATGGAAGATCTACTTTCCTGATGGGACGGCCCCGTAGCGCCACCAAGCTCACGCATGCGGAAGTCGCAAGCCAACTCTTGGTGCCTCCCGTCGGTCAGAGAGAGATGCCGTCCTGCCTGCTCACGAAGGCCACACCCTAGGCTCAGACTAGGGGAGGCCCTCGAGCACCGCAGCCAGGGCTTCCAGCGCAAGATGGCTTGCGTGGGACGAAGCCGTGGGCAAACCACCAATCCGCGCAACCAGGTCTTCCCGGCGTAGCTGCCGGGCTTCCTCGACCGTCCGGCCTTGAACTACTTCAGTCAGCAGCGAGGCGCAAGCCATGGCTGCCACGCATCCTTTGGCGAGGAAACGAATGTCAACAATCCGGCCCTCTGCCACCTTCAGCGTAAGTTTCAGGACGTCGCCGCAAGCGGGGTTTTCGAGCTGAACGGACGCATCGGGATCCGGCACCTCCCCCGCATTCCGGGGGTGCTCAAAATAATCGAGAAGCTGGCGCGAGTACATACCTGGTGCATTCTAGACCCCTTCGCGAGTCGCGAATGTCCTGTAAGATGGCTTTATCCATGTTTGCGCTTCACGGCGTCCAGCGAGTTGTAGCTCTGCAACCCAGCGCCACCGTCATTCTCCAGGCAATCGGGAAACTGGATCGGCTGGTCGCGTGCACCAAGTACTGCGTGGAAGTGTGCCCGCAGGCCGCGGGGCGTACGATGGTGGACGATTCCTGGACCGCCAAAAGAGACGAGATTGTGGCCGTCCACCCCGATCTGGTGATTGCCGCCGTCCCCTACCAGGAAAAATCTGTCAGCGAGATTCTCCGGTCGGGTGCCCGTTTCCTGGGCCTGGCCCCAAGAACGGTGGCGGACATCTACACCGACATCGCGACCATTGCCGGGATGCTGGGCGTGGGGGAGCGTGGCCAGCAAGTCATCGCGGCGATGCAACGGGAGATCGAGAACGTGCGTCGACAAACCTCAGGCCTATCGCGCCCCCGCGTGTTTTGCGAGGAATGGGGTAAACCGTTGATCGCGTCGCAGGAATGGGTCGAGGAACTAGTGGTGGCTGCCGGCGGCCAGTTCGTGAGCACCCCAGGCCGGCGATTGAGCCCCGAGGACATCGTGCGCGAAGATCCGGATATCCTTATCGCCGCCTGGTGCGGTGCCGGGGAACGGGTTCCGCTCGGGACAATCGTTGCCTTGCGCAAATGGGGATGGTTGCGAGCGGTCCGCACAGGACGGGTGTACTGCATTCGCGACGAATTCCTGAATACTCCCGCGCCGACACTTCTCGCCGGGCTCCACGCCCTGGCAGCCGCCATTCATCCCGAATGTTTCTCCTGCACTGAGGGGCTAAGGTGTATTTCGGATGTACCCAGCCTGTCACCGACCGGAAACCCGGCGCTGGTTTAAGATGGCGCTCATGCTGGCGCCGTCCAGGATTGAGGAGTTGCGCAGCGAAGTCGGCCAGATGGCCAACTCCTCAGCTTCAGCACACGAACTGATGACGAAGATGGTAAAACGGCTGCATGAGCGCATGCTGAAGTACAACTGGGTTGGCTTTTACATGCTGGAGAAGGATGCCCGGCCTCCGATTCTGGTGCTGGGGCCCTTCCAGGGCGCCATGACCCCACACACTCGCATCCCGCTGAACCAGGGCATCTGCGGCGCGGCGGCCTCCAGCGGGAAAACCGTGGTGGTGGACGATGTTGCGAAAGACCCCCGCTACCTGGCCTGTTCCCTGGAAACACGGTCGGAAATTGTGGCTCCCATCTTTGTGCACGGCAAAGTTGCCGGAGAACTGGATATCGACAGCCACTTTCCGGCAGCGTTTGCGCTCGAGGATTGCGACTTCGTCGAATATTGCGCCGGCCTGGTTGGCAAGAAGCTGGAAACCTCTCCCCCATGAGAGTCGAAAAAGGCAAAGTCCGCCCTCCCGAACTCGGGCGCGTGTGGCTGAACTCGTCGCCGCTCAGCATTCGCCAATTGCGCGGCCGGGCCCTGCTGATGGACTTCTGGGATTACACCTGCGTAAATTGCATCCGCACGCTGCCTTATCTGCAAGCCTGGCACGAGCGTTACTGGTCGAAGGGCCTGACGGTGATCGGAGTGCATACGCCTGAGTTCAGCTTCGCGCAGCACGAATCGAACGTCGAGCGCGGAGTGCGGGAGTTCGGCCTGACCTACCCCATCGTCCTCGACAGCGATCGCCAAATCTGGAAAGCCTTCGCCAATCGGTACTGGCCCTCCAAGTATCTGCTCGATAAGGAAGGCTACCTGCGCTACGCCCACTTCGGCGAAGGCGCCTATGCCGAAACCGAGGAGACGATCCGCGAGTTGCTGCGCGAGATCAATCCGGTCCTGTCGTTTCCGCCGATGATAGAGCCGGTGCGCAGCGAGGACCGGCTCGGAGCCACTTGCTATCGCACCAGTGAGGAACTTTACCTGGGCCATGGACGGGGCCGCATCGGCAACGAGGGCGGATTCCGGGTGGACACGGTCTTCGAGTATTCCTTCTCCGGCGAGCCGCAGGAAAACCGCTTTTATGCCAGCGGGCGCTGGGCCTCGACGCTCGAATACCTGGAATCGGTCGAAGAAGGCGAGCACATCCTGGTTCTCAAATATCGGGCAGCTTCTGTAAACCTGGTCATGGCGGCGCCGCGCGGCGCCCCGTGCGAAGTCACGGTGCATCTGGACGGACGGCCGCTTGCCCCGCAAGAACGTACGTCCGATACGTGCTTCCGTGCGGTGAATGGACAGCAGCACAGCTCCGTACTGGTGAAGCACCCGCGAATGTACGCTCTGGCAGACAATCGTGACTTCGGCACCCATGTGCTGGAACTGAATTGCCCGGCCGGGGTTGCGGCGTTTGCCTTCACCTTCACCAGTTGCGTTGATCCTTCCCCGGCCCCGCTCGTCTCCGGGGTGCCCTCACCCTCCCCATGATGAAGCGCGTGGTGGCGGCCCTGATCGTCAAGGACGGCCGGATCCTGGTCTGCCAGCGCACCCGGCACCAAACCATGCCGATGAAGTGGGAGTTCCCCGGAGGCAAGGTCGAGGCGGGGGAACAGCCGCACGACGCGTTGCGCCGCGAACTCGAGGAGGAACTGGGAATCGACGCGGTAATCGGGCAGGAAGTAACCTGCATTCGCCACCAGTACTCCGGGGGAGGAGCTGTGGAACTGCGCTTCTACCTGGTGCGCCAGTTTCGCGGTGAACTGCAGAACCGGATTTTTCGCGAGGTGCAGTGGGCCGAGCCCTCCGAACTACCTCGGTTTGACTTCCTGGAGGCGGACCTAAAGCTGGTTTCAGACCTGGCGCAAGGAAAAATCAGCCTTTAGGGCGGGCTAGACCTGAAGGTGCCGTCCGTCGTCTACTGTTTGTTGGTGTTGTCGTCGCGCTTCAAAACCGGGTGATCGTCGTCGCTGCCGGTTCCGTTGTCATTGCCCGTCGAAGCCCGCCGCAACTCGGGATGATCTTCCTTGGAATCCTGCAGCCGGCGCCGGTTCTCCAGACGAGCCAGCCGCGTCTTCACGTCCTGGAACTCGGAAGTGTCGACTTTGTAGGTGGGTTGGGGAGGAAGCAATTGTTGGATCTCCTCCTGCGATTTCTGGATGCGATCGGGTGTCGGAGGATGGGTCTCGAATGCCTTGGAAAGTGTGCCCGGTTTCCTCTTTTCCAAGGCCTCAATCTTTTCAAAGAAGGCGGTAAACGCCTGCGGATCATAACCGGACTTGTACAGGTACTCCAGGCCGAGGTAGTCCGCTTCCGCTTCGAAGCCGCGGGAGAATTTGAGGAATGCCATGGGTATCGCTAAGCCCGCGGCCTCCGACGCCGCAAGTCCAATGCCGCCTCCCACCATGATCAACGGAATCGACGCCAGATTGGCGAGCTGGGCGCGGGTATTCTCCCGCGCCACGTGGCATGCTGCCACATGGGCAATTTCATGAGACATGACCCCCGCCAGTTCGGCTTCGTTGTCCGCGGCCATTATCAGGCCGGTGTTCACGTAGAAGAATCCTCCCGGCAGGGCGAAGGCATTCACCTCATCGGAGTCGATCACCTTGATCGTGAAGGGTACCTTGGCATCGGAGTTCCGCACCAGATTCTGGCCCAGGCGGTTGACGTACTCGGTGATGACCGGATCCTTGATGAGCTTGGAACTGGAATCGATCTGCTGGGCATACTGGTGGCCCATGTTCACTTGGCCCTCGATGCTGTACCAGTTGCCGACACCGCGGCCGCAACCCACGTTGCGGTTGCCAATGGCATCGAGGTCGTTAATGCCACCGTTGTGCTGGAGTTTAACCGGCTGATCCGAAGGTTCCTTGTCGCCCGGCGCAGCGAACGCCAGAGGGCTGCATGCCAGAGCTCCGACCATCACGAGCCTGAGGGTGAAATGGGGTTTCATGGGGCCATCCTTGCCTAAAGGATACAATACGCCCTGCTAGCTTGGACGCAGGAATCGTGCCGGAAGTTTCCCGGTCCGGAAAGCTTTGCCAGACTAAACAACCCGCTGGATTTACCAGGTTGTTAACATGCCGCCGGGGTTCGGCGTCGAAAATACTCACCCTCCGCCCCGGTGAAGCATCCAGAACCAGACCAAGGTCAGGGCAATCATCAGGACCGTCGTTGCCCAGGCCACCACATTGAAAAAGCGTGAGTTCACGTAGTCTCCCATCAGTTCCTTGTTGTTGATGAGCAACAACATGAAGATCAGCACGAAAGGGAGCACGATGCCATTAACCACCTGAGATAACACGGAGATCTTGACCAGCGGAAGATTGGGGGTGAGGATCACTCCGGCGCCCACCGCAATGAGGACGGTATAGAGCCAGTAAAAGACAGGCGCATCCCCGAATTTCTGGCCTACGCCGGATTCGAAGCCTAATCCTTCGCAAACCGTGTACGCAGTAGAAAGCGGAAGAATCGATGCCGCAAACAAAGACGCGTTGAACAGACCCATGGAGAACAAAATATAGGCGTAATCACCAGCCAGGGGACGTAGCGCCTGAGCTGCGTCCTTGGCATCGGCCACGTTGCGGTAGCCGTGAGCGTAAAGAGTGGCTGCGCAGGCCACGATAATGAACCACGCCACTACATCGGTGAAGATACAGCCGGTGACCACGTCTATCTGCGACGCCTTGTAGTGACGCCGGGTCACTCCCTTCTCCACAATGGAGGACTGCAAATAGAACTGCATCCAGGGCGCAATGGTAGTTCCTACCACCCCGATCACCATGTACACATAGCCCGGCTGCAACCAGTCGGATCGCGAGGGTGGCTTGATGGTCGCGATCAGCGCCTCTCCCCAGGCCGGTTTCGCCAGCACGCCGGCCACGATGTAGGTGATGTAAAAGAACGAGGCGGCGAGGAAAACCTTCTCTACACTCTTGTATTGGCCCTTCACCACGATGAGCCATACGATCACGGCGCAGATCGGTACAGTTTTGTACTTGGAGAGTCCGAACAGTTCCAGGCTGCCGGCGATTCCCGCAAATTCGGCAACGATATTGCCGAAATTGGTGATCAGAATCCCGATCATCATGAAGAACGTGATGCGGAGCCCGAACTCCTCCCGGATCAGATCGCTGAGCCCCTTGCCGGTGACCGCGCCCATGCGGGCAGTCATCTCCTGGACTACGATCAGGGCCAGGGTGATGGGAATCATCGTCCACAGCAGGAGGTGGCCGAACTGTGCTCCGGCGAAGGAGTAGGTCCAGATGCCGCCGGCATCGTTATCGACGTTCGCGGTGATAAACCCCGGTCCGACGACTGCAAGAAACAGCAGGATCCGGGTCTTCCAGCGTCTCAGGAACCTCATGGGCACAGGTCACGGGCATAATTGGAGGAGCAAACAGAACGAACAGAATAAACGCAGCCAGCAATCTGGATAAGTGAAATCTTGGTTGCCCCCGGGGCGGGAGCACGTTTCGGAGTTCGTTCAAATCCCGGGCAGGACATGCGGTGAAGGAATAGAATTTCCCCACCCTGGCTATGGGAAGACCAAAGTGGGGAGACGCGGACTCGATTCTTTTTTAGGAGCCGGCTGGTTTCGTCTTCCTGACCGGCGGGCACCATCAGGTAGGAAGGAGTTGGCAGGGCCCGTACGCATCCCATTCCTTCAACTCCTCCCCTTCAGCGAATCTGCGGTCTCAACCTTGCAGACGAGCCGCGGCACCGTGCTCCCCCCCCCAAGTCTGCCCCCCAGCGGGGAAGGCCGTCGGGACCGATGTGGACGGCATGCGCCCCCCCCGGGATTCGTGCTCCTTCAGGCCTTCGGCCAACGTTCCGGCCAGAAAAGGGCCCAAATGCCGCCACCACATGGTCCTGGTCGGAGTCGCGCTTCTCCGCGCCATCAGAACTCTCTCCGCGCGCCCGCCCGAACCCTGCCCTGGAGCCCAGGGCGAGACTACCAACCCGGGGTTAAGCGTTGATTACAGAGCTAGAGTTTTTGGCGGAGGAAGCTGATCACGTCATCGGAGGTGATGACGCCGCTCAGCCGATTGGTGGCATCCACGACGGGGAGGGTGAGAAGGTTGTACTTATCGAACAACTCGGCCACTTCCTTATCGGAGGCGCTGGTCAGGCAGGAAATCAGCGGCTCCAAGGTCAGGGCCAGCAAGGGCGTGGTGGGCGGGGCCAGCACCAGCTTGGCCAGGGGGACAGTCCCCGCCAGCGTATCGTGAGAATCGACCAGGAAAATGCTGCTGACCGTCTCGATGCCGCCTTCAAAGTGGCGCAAGGCTTCGATCGCATCCGGCACGGTGGCCCTCACTCCCAGGGCGATGTATTGGGTGGTCATGCGCCCAGCTGCGGTGTCTTCCTTGAACTCCAGGAGCCCGGAAACCTCTTCCCGTTCCTCGGGGGCCATCTCCTCCAGAATTTTCTCGGTTCGCTCCTCAGGCAGGTCGGCCAGCAGGTCCGCGGCCGCATCCGGCTTCATTTCTTCGACGATTTCGGCCACGCGGTCGGAGTCGAGCGATTCCACAATGGCCTTCTGCACTTTGGGCTGGACTTCCTCGAGCGCCTCGGCCGCGACCCCTTCGTCGAGCGTCTCAAAGACGGCTTCCCGCTCATCCGGCGCCAGTTCTTCGACAATGTCGGCGATGTCCGCCGGGTGCAGGCGGGCCAGGCGCTCGTGGGAAATCTTGAGCTTGACCCGGCGAGCGGGGTCCGTCTCGATCAAATCCACAAAGTCCCAAGGAATAGAACGCGGCGGAATCTTGGTCAGCAGGGCGCGAAGCGCGGGTAAGGGAACCACGCCTTTGAGCAGGCGTCGGATCGCTCCGCGCGCTCCCACGTCCACAGAACCGACTTTGAGGACCTGGCGGGCACCGACCGACTCCCGCTGCAGGTCCACGTCGTTCACACGCACCACTTTACGTCCGTGGACGTCGATCACCTGCTGGTCGAGCAGGTCGCGCTCCAACAGAAACATGCCCTCGGCGCCGTTCGGAGAGGCCCACTCGGAGCATCCGCTGCTGGCGCGCACGCCTCCATTGATCGAAGTCACAGCCTGGAGCGGCAGAAGGCGATCGCCGGCGCTGGTTTTAACGATCAGCGCAGCGACCCGAACCCGGTCCTCCTGGGGAGCCAACGCGACCTCGCGCACTCGTCCGCAGTTGCGCCCGCCGGAATCGAATACCGGCGCCCCCAGCAGCTCGGTTAGGGCCAGTGCAGTCATTCGCAGCGAGAATAACCAAGTGGGAGCCCGGAATCCAGATGGCTTTGGCGATTTTCTTGTCTTTGTTGCCGCCCCGGCCAGCCAGGGCTCCCCCTCGAACCCCGAATCGCAAGCTTTTGCCTGCAAGCTTTTGCCTGCGTTGACAATTGCTCGGCGGAAAGGCAAACTACCGGATTCACCGGACCAGGCGCTGCCCTTCTGGCGCAGGGTCGGCCGCGCAGGGGCCGTCGGAAGGGGCTTCGATGACTGGCGAACTCTGAATCATGACCGCACACCGGGTCTCCTATACGCTGGATTCGACGCTCGAAACCGTAAACAGCGCCGAAGAGGCCGCGAGCCAGATCGCGACCGAGGCCGGCTTTGATGACGAAGAGGTCATGAAGATTGCCATGGCTGTCCGGGAGGCAGCGGTTAACGCTGTTCTGCACGGCAACGCCTACGATCCCGCCAAGAAAGTAACCGTCGATTTTGAACGCACGGCTCGGGAGTTGGTGATCACCATCCGCGACCAGGGGAAGGGGCTGGATCTGAACAAGATTCCTGATCCTCTGGCGCCGGAGAATCTATTGAAGACCTCAGGACGCGGCATTTTTCTCATCCGCTCGTTTATGGACCAGGTGGAGATCCACCCTTCCCAGGCGGGCACTGAAATCAAATTGATCAAGCACGTCCGCGGATCAGCCGCGGGCGGCAAGGAGGCTTCCCAGTGAGCATGAAGACCAGTAACCGTCAAGTGGACGGGGTCACGATCGTAGACTGCAGCGGACGCATCACCCTGGGCGAAGGCAGCGTAATCCTACGGGATACCGTGAAGGACCTGCTCTCCAAGGGCAACAAGAAGATCGTGCTGAACCTCGGCGATGTGAACTACATCGATAGCTCGGGCATCGGCGAATTGGTTAGTGCTTTTACCACCGTAAAGAACCAGGGAGGAGAATTGAAGCTCCTGAATCTGACCAAGAAGGTCCACGATCTGCTGCAGATCACCAAACTGTACACCGTGTTTGATGTGAAGGACGACGAAGCAGCCGCCGTTAAGTCCTTCGCCAAGTAACCGGCGAGTGAGCCCGGCGCCCTGCCGGCTCAGCTCTGCCACGTGATTCCCGTCGTGGGAATGGTGTAGCCGCGGTCGACTCACAACCTGTGTCCTGCCCCATCGCATGTCGAAAGTAAACGCTGGGCACTCTGCCCGGTGTGGTTTGGTTCTCTTGGTTGCGGGCCTGCCGCGTTGGCGGTGGTGTTGTCCGGCGATCTGAAGCAGACGTTTCGCCAATTGCAAGGGAGGCAGATCGAGCGTCAAGGCGAGATCGAGCAATACGACAAGGTTGCCGCGCGCCTGGCCGTTTTGCGGCGACCCCGCCAGGATTCGCCCTCTAGGCGAGGAATTCGAGACAGAGCGAGAGGAGAATACAGCCGTGAAGCACACGAATCCGGCCGAAAGCCGAGCAAAGGAGCCGGCGCATCTCTCTTCGCCACCGGACTAGACTTGCCCTCGGCGCAACTCCTCCAGCCCATACTTGGTCCCTCTCCAGG
The DNA here is from genome assembly GCA_035623795.1 of Terriglobales bacterium. Classification (GTDB taxonomy): domain Bacteria; phylum Acidobacteriota; class Terriglobia; order Terriglobales; family Acidobacteriaceae; genus DASPST01. The sequence continues at coordinate 9,526 of DASPST010000008.1, read as the reverse complement.
TGACCCCGTCGTTACGGAGTGCCAGAAACATCGAGCGAAGCACGATGTAACCGAACAAAACCGTGCTGATGGGGTGCAGGAAGAAGTAATAAGGCGGGATGGGAGAAAGCAACCCCATGCCCACGTAGATCAGAAACAGCGAGACCAGAGCGACGCTGTAGGGTAATCGCTCCCAGCCATGAGCCGCCCAGATCCCGAGGAACGGACCGAGGTTCAGGAACAGCAGCACAAAGGCGGAGGCTACGGCTCGCCACCACTGGAAGGACAGAATGGCAAAGGAATTCTTGGTCAGGTTATCGATGACTCCCAGCGAACCCCTGGCCCAGCGAATGGAGATCAGGTCTTCGCCGAACACGTTGCGCTGCGTGAAGTGGGCCTGCTTGATCACTTTGCCCAATTTCATGTCATCGAGCACTTCCATGCGAAGAGCGCGGTAAGTCCCCACCGCCTGATAGGCCGCGCGGCGGACCAGATTGAAAGCACCCACGCCCATGTGATCATTGGTGTCAGGATCGGCAACTCTCCAGGGACGATGACCGAAGGTGAACAGCGTCTGGAAGAACGCGATCATCATCCGCTCGCCCGGACGCTCCATGATCATGCGCGGGAAAACCACCACGTGGTCGGCCTTCTCCGCTTCCGCATAGGCCAGCGCCCGCCGCAGAACGGCAGGCTTGAACAAGACGTCCGCATCGGTGAAAAGAAGCCAATCCCCGGTGGCCTGCTCCCCCGCCAACCACATGGCGTGTGTCTTGCCCAGCCATCCCGAAGGCAGTTCGCCGACGTGAATCGCTCTGAGCCGCGAGTGCGCTGGGGGGGTGGCGGCGATGCGGTCGATCATTTCCCCCGTGCCGTCGGTGGAGCGGTCATCCACCACGATCACTTCGTAGTTGTCGTAGTCGAGCGCCAGCAGCATGCCCAGGCTTTGTTCGATGGTCCCGGCTTCGTTGCGGGCGGGAACGATGATGCTCAGGCGCGGGCGACTGCCCGGCCTGCGGTCCCACTCGGCTCGGGAGATGTCGGCCACCTTGGGCATGCCCAGGGCGGCTTCGGCAATGCGAGACAACCATGCCAGGCCGAGGATAACGCCGGCGATCCACAACAGGTAACTCATGCTTCCAGGACTCCGACGACGTCCACAGGACTCTTCGGGTGAACCGGTGGGGCGAATCTCATGCCATAGAACAGTATCGCAGAAGAGAGGGCGATGGCGACGACCGGTCCCACAAAGGCCAACTGCAGCGAATATTTATCGGATACGTAGCCGATCAACGCTGCCGAAGGTACGTCGCCCAGCAGATGGAAGATGAAGATATTCACCGCCAGTGCGGTGGCGCGTACATGTGGACCAACGGAATTGATGACAGCTGCGTTCAGTGGCCCGGTATTAAGAAGGAGCAAGAATTCCGCCACGAAGATCCCCGCCACCATGATCCTGCCGCTGGCAAAAAGTGCAACGCCCATCGCCGGGATGCCAACTCCCAGGCTGACGGCGGAGACCAGGTAGTGCGCCGCCGCGGTTCGCCGCAACAGCCGGTCGGAGATCCAGCCTCCCGCCAGGGAGGCCACGATGCCATTGAAAATTGTGCTCATGCCGAACAGCAGGTTAGCGTTCAGCAGGCTGTAGTTGTGTGCGCGGTGCAGGAAGGTCGGCATCCATACTTGCAGCCCGCCCAGAGCAAACGTCATCATCGCCATGCCGAAGGTCGCCGTGAGGAAGGCAGGGTTGCGAAACAAGCTCCTCAGCGTGTCCCGGTCCGGCGCCCTGCTCTCGGCTGAATCGAACTGCCCCAACGGCGGTTCGGGGATGAACGCCAGCAGAAGGGCTAGCAGGACCCCCGGCGCCGCTCCCACGTAAAAAGGCGCACGCCAGCCGTAGACCGGGCCCGTGATACCGCCGAGTACGTAGCCAAGCGCAGTGCCAACGGGGATGGCCAGGTAGAACACGCCCATGACTCGCCCGCGCATCTGTTCGGGGAACATGTCCGCGACAAAGGTGGGCGAAAGGATGACAAAGCTGGCCTCCCCGATCCCCACCAGCGTGTGCCGCAGCAGGAGTTCGTCAAAGTTCCGGGTGAAGGCGGTCAGCAGGGTCGCTGCGCTCCAGAGCAGGGCGCCGGCGAGGATCACCCATTTCCTGGTGAACCGCAGCGATAGCGGCCCCATGAATGGAGCAGCGCACATGTAGAACACGAAAAAAATACTGGTCAGCAGTCCGAAAGCGGCGTCGCTGCGGTGAAACTCCGCCTTGACCAGATCCTGCACCGCGTACAGCACCGAGCGGTCGATGTAGTTGAGCAGGTTCAGCGCGGTGAGGATCGCCAACGCGGTCTTCGGATAGAATTTCGGACTGGTCACGGGTCCAGCGAATCTACCACGGCGCGCTGAGGGCGGGCTACCGGGCTAGCCGGGGGCCAGGCCACGCCGGTTGGAGCAAAGCGACTGCTTTCATTGCGATGGCTTACCAACTTCTCCGCTAGCCTTACGTATGCCTGAGTTTTCCGAGGGAGGTCGGGTGGGTTCACTTGGAGGACACTCTGAACCGTCATGCTCCCCGATCGTTCCTAGACCGCGCCCTCCGCGTTCTCCCGCGCGGCCATCGCGCAACGATCACCGTCGAGATCCCGCCCCGTGGCCGAAACTCTCCTCTCACCTCCGCCCACAGCGGCCGGGCGCCGCGCACGATGTCCTCCAGCACGCGGTTGACGATATTCTCCTGGAAGATGCCCAGATTGCGGTAACTGTGCAGGTACTCCTTCAGAGACTTAAGTTCGAGGCACAATTTACGGGGCATGTAACGAATGGTGATCACGCCAAAGTCGGGCAGCCCCGTTTTGGGACACATCGAGGTAAACTCGGGATCCTCGATCACGACCTCATAGCCGGGAAACTGGTTGGACCAGGTTTCGATTTCAGGAAATTGGGCCTTGAGCCCGGCGGCGGCGTGTTCGGCCGTGTAACGGGGCTTGCGCATGCATTCATTGTAGCGGCCGCCTGCGACCCGGCAAAACCAACGCCTGGCGGCGTCCGGGTGAGTGGCCGCATCCAATGAATAGCGATGGCCTTTCACATTGCGCGTCCTGTGGCCTCTCCGGGTGGTAAATTGTTGGTTGCACAATCCTTTGTATGGCATTGAGTGAAAACAGGTCCGGCTTTGTGGGCCGCCATGGCTGGCTGGTCCTTACCTCGGGCGCAATGTTGGCGGTCCTGCTTGCCTCCCTTGCATCTATGCGGGAGGACGTGGTGCCGGTGCGAGCGGCCAGGGTTGAGCGCAGTTCCATCCGCAGCGTGATTTCCACCAACGGGAAGGTGGAACCGGTGCAGAATTTCGAAGCCCACGCTCCCATTAACACCACCGTGCGGCGCGTGTTCGTGAAGGAGGGTGATCATGTCAAGAAGGGCCAATCCCTGCTCCAACTGGATAACGCCGACGCCCGGAGCCAGGCGGCCCGTGCGCAGGCACAGTTGAAGGCCGCTCAGGCTAGCGTCGATGCCGTCGAGCGCGGAGGGTCGCAGGAGGAATTGCTGACGCTGCAGGCGCAACTGGTGAAGGCACGCGCTGATCGCGACTCCGCGCAGAGGAGTCTGGACGCCTTCCGCCGCCTGCAACAGAAGGGCGCAGCTTCGACCGGCGAGCTGAAAGAAGCCGAGAACACGCTGCAGCGGGCGCAGGCCGATCTGAACCTCCTCGAGCAGAAGCAGAAGCAGCGGTATTCCAAGCCGGAGGTCGAGCGCGTCGAAGCCCAGCAGGCCGAAGCCCAGGCCGGCTATGCCGCCGCCGAAGAGATCCTGCGCAAATCGAGCCTCGTCGCCCCTTTGGATGGCGTGGTTTATTCCTTACCCGTCAAGGAAGGCGCCTATGTTCAGGCCGGGGACCTTCTGCTCCAGGAAGCGAATCTCTCCCAGATCGTCGTTCGTGCTTACGTGGATGAACCCGACATCGGGCGGCTCGCAGAGGGACAGAAGACGGAAATCACTTGGGACGCGCTGCCCAGCCGGGTGTGGCAGGGCATGGTGAGCACTATTCCCTCGACCGTGAAGTTGCACGGTGCGCGCAACGTAGGCGAAACCACCTGCCTGGTCGACAATCACGACTTCAAACTGCTGCCCAACACCAACGTCAGCGTCACCGTCATCACCGCACAACATGACAACGTGCTTACCATTCCGCGCGAAGCCTTGCGCCAGGACGAGAGCAAGCCGTATGTCTACCAGATCGTGGGCAACGTCTTGCAGCGGCGCGATGTGAACGTGGCCGCTTCTAACCTGACGCGGGTGGAGATTACGAATATCCCGGAAGACGCGGTTGTCGCTCTGAATTCCTTCAATACCAAGCCCCTGCGCAACGGAATCCCGGTGAAGGTGGTGCCCTAGACCATGGGCGTCAAGCGTGCGATTTTCGCCCTTCTCCTGGGGACCCTGCCCGCCCTCGCAGCCGGCACTGGTTCTCCCTCCGATCTGTTGGCAGCCGGGAGGGTCGATGACGCCATTACGACGCTGAGCGGCAGCATCAGCCGGGCACCGCAGGATGCCACCCTACACCACTTGCTCTGCCGGGCTTATTTCGCGGTGGGCAACTGGGATCATGCCATTCCGGCCTGCGAGCGGGCTGTATCCCTCGCTCCGGAGATTAGCGAATATCACCTGTGGCTGGGACGTGCCTACGGCGAAAAAGCGGATGCTTCCAGTTTCTTGGTAGCGGCTGGCTTGGCCGGCAAAGTCCGGACTGAGTTCGAGCAAGCCGTGGTACTGCGCCCCCAGAATGCCGCCGCCCGCACTGATCTCGCCGAGTTCTATCTGGAAGCTCCCGGAATCATCGGGGGCAGCCAGGACAAGGCCCGAGCGCAGGCCGCCGAACTCATGAAGCTGGACCCCGGCCGTGCTCATTGGGTCTACGGCAGGCTGGCGGAAAAAGCCAGAGACAATGTCACGGCGGAGAGGGAATACCGGGCAAGTATCGACGCCAGTCAAGGTTCCCCCACGGCCTGGTTCGATCTCGCGTCCTTCTACCGCAAGACCGGCCGCCTGGACGAGATGGAGGAGGCTCTGCACCGCGCCTCGGCAGCGCAACCCGATCAGCCGGAGATCTTGGTGGACGCGGCCTCGACCCTGCTGCGCACCAATCGCGCCCTGCTATTTGCCGCCGCTCTGCTCGAGCGCTACCTGTCACCGAGAACACAAGAACAGCTGTCCGCCTTTAAAGCCCACTATCTCCTGGGGAACATCCTGGAGAAGCAAGGGGACAGGCAAGGCGCCGCGCGTGAGTATCGCGCGTCGCTGACCCTGGCCCGAGATTTCGCAGGAGCGCGGGCGGCCCTGAATCGCGTCGGCGGGTAGAACCCCGGCATTTTCTCTGGGTTCTTCGTGGTGTCCCCGGGCTGGCCGAGCGAAATAGCCCTTTCGTTCTCTGAAGCCGATCAAGTTCGGGTTGGATGCCAAGACGAGAGATCCGAGTCTTGCACCGAGTTTCTGACGTTCCTGCTGTGCAAAGGGGTTGCCATGAAAAGTCTAACGTGGGGCAGTTTACGCGCGGGAATTCCCTGGTTGCTGGTCGCCAGTCTGGCCCCGATCTATCTCACCGCCGAACCGCTGCCTCTGAAGCGGGCCGTGCACTTGGCGCTGGCCAACAGCGCAACCAGCCGCGAGGCCGCAGCGGACGTGCAACGCTCCCTCGCCTCCTATCACGAACTGCGCGCCAACTACCTCCCGCAGGTGACGGTTGGTTCGGGGCTGGGCGCGTCCTGGGGCTTCCCCCTTAGCCTGGAGGGGGCAGCGCCTTCGCTGGTGAACCTCAACGCCAGTTCCGTGCTGTTCAATCCCGCCCTGCGCGAGTTCACGCGCGCCGCCAAAACCGACTGGGAAGCCTCGACGGTCCAGAGCAAAGATCAGCGCAGCCAGGTCGTTCAGGACACGGTCCTGAGCTATCTGGAGCTCGCAAAATGGGAGCAGCGCCTGACCCGTCTTCGTAAAGACGAAGAAGCCGAAACCGGGATGGAAGAGGCCGTCGCCGAACGGGTCAAAGAAGGCGTAGACAGCGCCCTCGAGCGCAGCAAGGCGCAGCTCTCGGTCGCGCGCGTGCGGCTCAGAATCGCGGAGGCTGAGGGCTCCGCCGACGTGCTGCGGGAACACCTGGCTCGGCTGACGGGTCTTCCCGCCGCCGAGATCACCACCACGGCTGACTCGGTTCCCGTCTTTCCCCAGGTCAAACGAGAAGACGATCTCAGCGCCCGTGCCGAGAAGGGCAATCCGGCGGTGGAGGCCGCCACCCAGCGCGCTCGGGCCCAGTACTTGCGTGCCAAGGGAGAACACCGCAGCTTCTGGCCGACGTTCGACTTCGCTACCCAGTACGCCCGTTTAACCAAGTACAACAACTACGATGTCTTCTTCAAAACCTTTCAGCCTAACAACGCTTCCCTGGGTGTGGTCATTCGTTTTCCCTTCCTGAACTTCTCGCAGCATGCACGCGCTCAGGCCGCTGATGCGGAGGCGCTCAAAGTGCAGAAGCAGGCGGAGAGCGTGAAAAACCAGATCTCCGAGCAGACCCTCAGGCAGCAGCGCTTGGTGCAGCAGGTCGAGGCCGCTGCGGCTGTCGCCCAACTTGAATCCGAGGTGGCCAACGCAAATCTGGAATCGGTGCGTACTCGCATGGATGCCGGCACGGCCAACCTCCACGACCTCGATGCCGCCCGGATGCAGGCGACCGACCACTACATTGCTCTCGAGGATGCTGAGTTTGAGCTCCAGCGGGCCCGTGTCGATCTGCTGCGCTCTACGGGTGAGCTGGAAAAATGGGCCCTGGAGGAGTCCGAATCGGGTGGCAGCCTTGCGGTCGGTGGCACCGCCGAAGGTTCTTTTTCACCTTTCGGCGCATCCAACTAACAATTGGAGGGAAAAGCGTTCCCGGTTTGCCAGGTGACTGGTATGGTTAGACTTACGGCAGGGTCGGTTTCTTCAGCGGCATCAGCCCCGGTCAGCACCGCTGTGGTGGCCAGCGTACCCTGGGGAGCACTGCCTAAACTTTCTGAGAGGATGTTAGTATAACTCATTCACTTATATGCCCTTGAAGACCTTGTTCCTCAATCCACCCTCCTTCGAAAACTTTGACGGAGGAGCCGGATCCCGCTGGCCCGCCACGCGAGAAATCGAATCTTACTGGTACCCGGTTTGGCTGGCGTACCCGGCCGGGATGCTGGAGGGAGCCAGGCTTCTTGATGCTCCCCCCCATTACATTTCGGCCGAGCAAACCATGCAGATCGCCAAGGATTACGAGTTCCTGGTGCTGTTCACCAGCACGCCGGGTTTCCCCGGTGACGCCGGGCTGGCCCAGGCGATCAAGAGCGCCCATCCCAAAATCAAGATCTGCTTCGTTGGTCCCCATGTGAGCGTACTGCCCGAGAAGTCTCTGCGCGAATGCTCTGCCATCGACTTCGTGGCCCGCAAGGAGTTCGATTACACCGTGGTGGATTATGCCAACGGCAAGCCGCTGGAGGACATCGCGGGCGTTTCCTACCTCAAGGACGGGCAGGTGGTTCACAATCCCGACCGGGCTCAGATCCAGGACCTGGATGCACTCCCCCACGTCACCGACGTGTATAAGCGCGACCTGGACGTCACTCGCTACAATGTGCCTTTTCTGTTGAACCCTTATGTCTCGCTCTACACTACCCGCGGCTGCCCGGCGCAGTGCACTTTCTGCTTGTGGCCGCAGACCTTGAGCGGGCATCCCTGGCGCAAACGCTCCGCCGAGGACGTGACTCGCGAGATGGCCAATGCCCGGCAGTACTGGCCGAACGTGCGTGAGTTTTTCTTCGACGACGACACCTTCAACATCCAGAAGGCGCGAACCATTGAATTGTGCGGCAAGCTGAAGCCTCTCGGCCTGACCTGGTCGTGCACCTCGCGGGTGACCACGGACTACGAAACGCTCAAGGCCATGAAGGAGGCTGGTTGCCGGCTCCTGATCGTGGGCTACGAATCCGGGGACGCCCAGATCCTCAAGAACATCAAGAAGGGAGCCACGGTGGAGCGTGCCCGCCAGTTCACCCGGGATTGCCACAAGCTGGGCCTGGTCGTCCATGGTGACTTCATCCTCGGTCTGCCGGGAGAAACCCGCGACACCATCCGCCATACCATCAACTTCGCAAAAGAACTGGATGTGGAGACCATTCAGGTTTCCGTAGCTCACGCCTATCCGGGGACCGAACTCTATGAGTACGCGGTGAAAAACGGCTTCATGGTGGCGGGAAACAAGATGGTGGATGAGGGCGGCCATCAACTTGCGCACATCGAGTATCCCGGCCTTCCTTCCGCCGAGATCCTCGAGCAGGTGCACCGTTTCTACGACGAATACTACTTCCGCCCGAAAGCGGTCTTCCGTATCCTGAAGAAAGCGGCCTTCGACAGCCGGGATCGCAGCCGCCTCTACAAGGAGGCCAGGTCCTTCCTCAAAACCCGTGCCATGCGCCATAAGTGGGTGCGGCAGAAACAGTCGGAGCAGTCTTCGGCCGCCATACAGCCGGCCAAGGCCTAGAAGTACAGTGAGCTTTCGCAAATACCTGGTGCTGGCTGGCGTTGTCGTGTTTGCATCCGTGGGCGACTCGATGCTTGCGCGCGGAATGCAGCAGGTGGCACACATCCCTCTCCGCCACCTCGCCGAACTGATCCGGGCAATCGGCAATCCCTGGGTAGTCGGAGGCATCGTACTGCTGCTGGCGTTCTTCGCGGCTTACATGACGGCTCTTTCCTGGGCGGATCTGACCTATGTCCTGCCTGCCACCTCCATTGGATACGTCTTACTGGCCCTGATCGCGAAGTTCGCGCTGCATGAACATGTAACCCCGGGGCGCTGGCTGGGGATCCTTCTCATTACTGCGGGAGTGGGCTTTGTCGCCGGCGGCCCGGTGCTCACCCCGGCTCCCTTCCACGAAAAATTCGAGCAGTCGGAAGCGGAGGCGGTCTCCGCCGGAGAAAAATCGTGAGGCATGCCTACACTTGGGGCGCAATCGTCATCATCGTCCTGGTGTCGACGGCGGGCGATGTTCTGCTGGCGCGGGCCATGAAAACTGTGGGCGATGTCGGGATGTTATATCGCCGCACCGGGTTGTGGACGGTGGTTGCGCGCATCTTGACCAACCCGTTCTTTCTGCTGGGTCTGACTGCCATGGCAGTCGCGTTTTTCGGGCTGTTGTTCGCGCTCTCCTGGGGCGACGTCAGCCTGGTCGCTCCCGCCTGCGCCTCGCTGACTTTCGTGGGCAACGCCTTCGCGGCCAAGCTGTTCCTCCATGAACATGTGGACCGCCGGCGCTGGACGGCCGTGGCGCTCGTCGCTTGTGGGGTAGCTTTGCTCGCGGCCTGAGGAAATCCGCCCGCGCGCCGCCCGAACAACTGTTGAAACTCTTTGATAATGTCCCCTCGAAAACTCAATAGAAATGTCCCCTTAAACTGAGACCTCCAGCCAGGGAGGTCTTGTTGAAGAGGACGGCTATGAGCACTCGTGAGCTGGAGCGAGTGGAAGTGATGGGACGAG